>NZ_JAVEYL010000020.1:0-74217 GCF_034003485.1 Thauera sp. | reverse complement strand
TTCGATTACGCCATCCTGCACGGTCGCGCCGAGACCAACCCCACCACGCCCCTGAAGCGCCAGATCGCACGGCGCACGGTCGAGCACCATCGGCACCTTGAAGAGCGCGACATCGGGGACTTCCTGCGCAAGCTGGAGGACTACACCGGGCACATCACGACCCGCACCGCGCTGCACCTGCTGATGCTGACCGCCGTTCGACCGGGGGAAATGTGCGGGGCTGCGTGGGCTGAATTCGACCTGGAGGCGGCTACCTGGACCATCCCGGCCAAGCGCATGAAGATGCGCCGCGTTCATATCGTGCCCCTGTCGCGCCAAGCGGCCGAACTGCTGCGCGAACTGGAGAAAGTCACGGGTGACGGGGTATATCTGTTCCCCACGCAAGGCACGAAGTCCCAGACCATCCCCCCGGCGACGCTGCGCAACGCGGTGCGCAAACTCGGGTATGCGGAACGGTTCAGTCCCCACGGCGCACGGGGCACGTTCTCCACGCTGATGAACTCGCGCGGCTATAACGCCGACTGGATCGAAAAGCAGCTTGCTCACGATGACAGCGACGCCGTGCGCCGCAGCTACAACCATACGCAGCACCTGGGAGACCGGGCGAAGATGATGCAGGACTACGCCGACCTGCTCGACGAGAAGCGGCAAGGGGCGCAGGTGATCCAACTGCGGAAGGTGGCAGCGTAATGCCAACGAAGGAACGCAGAGAACAGGCCGCACGCAGTCGCCAGAAGCGCGAAGAGGATGAGCGCGCGTGGGCTGAGTTTGACGCGGTGCTGGCCGCACTGCCCCCCGAGCGCCGCGAACGGCTGGAAGCGCAGGCCGCAGGCTTCGACCCGGATGAGTGGGGATGTCCCGCCTATCGGAACGTCGGCCTGACTATCGACGATGACGATGAAACCGGTGAAGTCTGGATGCACCCAAAGCACGGTGTGGGCGGTAACGACCGGCGAGCAGCAGACAAGGCCGATGCTATCCGGGCACTTGAACAGAAGTACCGCGAGTTCTGGAACGTTCGCCACGGTGCGAAGAGGATCGCGCAGGCCGAAGGGCTTTCGATTGAGACGGTGCGCCGGTATTTCCGCGAGACACGAAAAGACGACAAGCCAAGCTGAGCCCTTGCGTTTATGACGAAAACTTCAGGTACGCCGAAAGACGGCACACAACTACTTGGAGTTAAACATGAACGAAGCAGCCTACCTGCGCCCCGCCGAAGCCGCGCGCTTCATCGGCATCGGGCTTTCCACCCTCTGGCGCTATCTCGCCAACCACGACAAGACCGGCTTTCCCCAGCCGAAGAAGGTTTCCGACCGCGTCACCGTGTTCAAGCGTGCCGACCTGGAAGCCTGGGTCGAGTCGCGCAACGCCGAAGGGGGTGCAGCATGACCACCAGTGCCGAATTCTTCGAGCAGTACGGGGCAATATCGATGCACCTCCGCGCACCCATGCAGGGCGACGAACTGCCCATTACGGGGCGCTATGCGCCGACCGGCTACAAGCTCGCCGTGCTCGTCTATCGCAACGACGACCGGCAGGTGTGGTTCTGGGTGGATGAGGCCGTGCCCCTTGGCAGCACGAACGCCAGCGTGAATGCATATGAAGCCCTGTTCGAGCACCCGAACATTCACCCGATGCACCATCAGGCACTGCTGCGGCTGGGCCACCGCTACCGCCCCTCGATCCCGGTCCCGACCGGCATCTAATTCGCATCCCAAAAACAAAAACGCCTGTCGGGATCACCCGAGCAGGCGGAAGGACTCCACATGCCCGCTATTTTACCCCACCCCGAAGAACACCCCGCCCCCCGCGTTGCGGTTGCCATTTACGCGAACGAAAAGCAGCCTTCACCGAAGCGTCACGGCTTGGTCGGCTGGGAGCGCTTCGAACCGCGCCTTTTGAACCACGACATCCGAACCGAGAAATCCGGGCTGGCCTTCGGCCCCTACTCGCTCATCCACGGCGGAACCCGCCGAAATTCTGACGTGGAAGCGCTTTCGATGCTGGTCACGGACTCGGATGACGGCGTTTCGTTTGGTGAGCTTGCTGCGCGTTTTGCGGGCCTTCAAGCGGCGATCTACACGACGCACAGCCACAGCCCGGACAAGACGAAAGCGCGGGTCGTAGCGCCTCTGTTGAGGCCGGTACCCGTGAAGGACTGGCGCGCCTTCTTGGAGGGAGCGAAAGCGCACTTCGGCACCGACATCTTCGACCCGGCGACAAAGGACGCCGCGCGCCTGTATTACTTCCCCAGTTGTCCGCCCGAGATGGCCGAGCATCGCCGGTCGATGCGCCTGGAGGGCGCGTTCCTTGACCCGCAGCCCTTCATTGAACGGGGGCGCGAGATTCTTGCACCTTCGACACCGACGGGGGCGCCTGCGCACCTCGCGAGCGTGGCAATCAGCGACGAGTGGTCAACAGGACGGTCCGCGTTTCCTGAGCCGGAAACCCCGGAGAACATTGAACGGCTTCGGTCCGCCGCTGCGGCCATTCCTTCCTCGAAAGCGAAGGGTTGCACCCGCGACATTTACCGGACCGTGACTTGGGCAATCGCAGCAACGGGCTGGAGCTGTGCCGAAGAACTCGCGCGCGAGTGGTGTATGACCAGCCCTGAGGACTTCGACGAGGACGATTTCGCCAAGGACTGGCGATCCTACGACGCCAAGCGGACCGAGCGAATCGGGGTGGGGTCGGTATTCAAGCTCGCTGAACAGAACGGCTGGGTAGATCCTCGCCACAGCGTGAATGAAGAGGAAGAACCCTGGCTCGCCAGCATGAATACCGCCTACGCATGGATCGAGGCGGAAGCGGGCATCTATCGCATCCAATACCGGGACTTCATTTCGCCCGAGAAATTCAGGCTCGCGCATGCGAACGACACGCGGCGGGTCCAATACGGCAAGGACAGGACCAAGGAGGTCTCAGTAGCGGCGCTGTACCTCGCAAGCAAGGGGCGCCGACAACATCGATTGGTTGTTACCCGACCGGGAGAACCCGGGGTGACGGCGGACAACTGCCTGAACGACTGGACTGGTTTCACCATCGAGCCGATGCCGGGCGACGTCGCCCCCTTCATGAAGCTCTACCGCTACATGTTCGGTGACGAGCAATTCCCGCTTCAGTGGTTTGCACACCTGATCCAGCATCCGGGCGTGAAGATGTTCGTCAGTCTGGTTGTATGGTCGAACCAGCAGGGTGTCGGCAAGAACCTGCTGTTCGAGACTGTCGGCAACCTCTTCAGCCCGCATCATTTCGCGCTCATCGGACAGTCCGAGGTGGATGATGACTTTACGGGCTGGATTCCCGGAACAGTGTTCGTCATCGCCGACGAGGTCCGCGCATCCAAAAGCGATAAGGCTGCGGACCGGCTGAAGCTGTGGGTTACCGCGACCACACTGCGCACGCATGACAAAGGACAGCCGAAGCGCGTTGTCGATAACCTCATGAACCTCGCGTTTCTGTCGAACCACGCGGACGGGATGTTCCTGAACGACCATGACCGGCGATTCGCCGTCTATGAGGTGAACTCTGGACCGCTCCCCGAAGCACTCAAACACGAGTTCCTGACGTGGCGCGACAACGGGGGGTGTCGGTGCTTGCTGGACTTCTTGCAGCGGTATGAGCTCGCGGGCTTCGACCCGAAGGGGCGAGCGCCTATTACGGAGGCAAAACGCGCCATGATAGAGGCAAGCAGGTCGGATCTGGATCGTTGGGCACACGACATCATCAACGGCGCCATTCCTATGGGGCGCGAGCTCGCCACAGCGGAAGAACTGACCGCCCGCTTCATGCTGGAGTATCCACACGTCCGTACACCGCCGTCAGTTGCCGTCGTCGCAAAGGTCCTTGTTCGGATGGGAGCCTATCGCCGTGAGAACCAAGTTCGCCTGACCAGCGGTCGCAAGGTTCGCGCCCTCGCCCTTCTTCGTACTGACGCGTGGAAGGAACAGCCGGAATCGGCGTGGCGGGCTGAGTTGGAGAAGCGACTGTGAGAACCACATTCTCTGCCTCACATCCACGGACCGCCTCAGCAGTGCCTCAGCAACTGCCTCAGCTAGAACCCGCGCCAATACTGGATGCCTCACCTGCCTCACGAGTTTTGAGAAAACGTCCGCCCGACGCACGCACGCACACGCGCAGCGCTGTGCGTGCTCTCTTCTCTATTTTTTTCTCTCAAGTAGAGAAAGAACTGAGGCATCTGAGGCAAACCCCTAGAACCCGCGCCAGCACTGGGATTCATCATGCCTCAGCATTTTCGGAATCTGAGGCAGTTACTGAGGCGCTGCCGAGGCAAAACGCCGACCACCACATCTTGAGGCTACCCGCATGAGACAACGCGCTTTCGTCACGGCCATGCTCGCAGACATCCCGCAACCGGAGCAGATCGCCCAACAGCACACCGCAGCCCAGCAGCGTCAAGCAGCCGAAAGGGAACGTCGATGGCGTGACCGCCTCACCCCCTTGGATGACCGCCTGCGCAAGGTCCTCGACGACATCCCGGACAGCATCAAGGCCGAAGGCATCAGACTGCCGCCGCTGGTTCATCAACTGATCGGGCGCACACGACAACACCCTTCAGCGGGCGACGTCGGCAAGGCGCTGCGCAGACTCGGATGGCGTCGAAAACGCGACTGGTCAAACGGTGACGAAGGCTACCCCGCCGTCTGGTATCCCCCCAACAATCAAGCATGAGAACGACAACAATGAACTACCCCAACCTCGCCGCAGCCGTCGCCACCCGCTACCCCAACGCCAACGAGCGAACCCGGGACCGCCTGTGCCGCAGCGCACTGCATGAAACCGCCCACCTGTTTGTGGCCCGCATCGTCGATGCCCGCCCCTACAAACTCAGAATCCAGCGCTCCGGCGCCGGATGGATTCATGTTCATTCACACGACGAGCGCGAAATCCTGATCAGCATCGCCGGGATCGCTATGGAATACCGCCTTTCGGGTGACTATTCGAGGGTTCCGCCTGAAACAATCGGTGACTTCGACGACGCGGAACGGTGGTGCATGCAACTGTGGGACGTCGAGCGCCCCGGCATCATTGCCGGAAAAATCATCCGCGACTTGGTCACGATGTACGGATGGCGCGACGTGTGGCGGCTGATCGAGGAGACAGCAGCACACGTGGTCTCCAAAGCTCGCAAGGGGGACGGCATTCTGAGTGCGGATAAGACAGACGCCTTATGCAAATGGCTCGACGGTGAGTTGAAACGCACCGGCCTGGGGGGAGAACTCAGCCCGCTACGTAACCGCGTCCGCCCCGTCAATCTCCCTCGTCGATCGACTTCGAGTCTTTATCGAACAGATCAACCGCCCACACTGCCGGAACCCACGAGAACAGCATAGTCAACAACCACAACTTTCCGAACAACGCCGCGAGCACACAAGGAGTGCCGAACGCGAGCAGCAGCCAAATCCGCACTTTGCGATCGCCAAGTAGCAACCCTAGCGCGATCAACGCCAACCCGACTATCCCACTGAGACCGCTCCCGGAGGACCCCGCACCCATGTCCTCGGCGATGATCCTATATGCTGCAAACGCGTCACCAACGGCTCCAAACGCGATTACAGCCGCAGCGCACAACACTCGCACATTCATAACCTGCCTCAGTCCTGATCCATCTCAAACGTGCGTAGCTCGCCAGTCTCAAGGTCCATCACCTCTAGCTCGACCGATGAGCCGGTGTCGTTGATCGCCTCCACCTGGAACTGCCTGTAGCCCTCGCCGTATTCATGCACCTCGATCTCTCGCCCTTCACGGACGAGGTTGCCCCGTTCAATTTCCACGAACGTGCCGGTCTCCAAGTCATACCCATCCCAGCCCATAGCGACCGACGACGATACACACAGCGCCAGTGACGCAAGAATCCTCACCACATTCATACCGACCCCCGATTCAAGAACGACGTCGTTACGTGACGGAGACTCACTTAGGCTTGAACGCACTACCCGGTGCGCGGGGAGTCCAGCCAGTGAAACCCGATTTTCGGTGTGCAAGCTCGATCCGTTCTTCGCGCTTACGTGCATAACTCGCGCCCCACAACGTCACCTGCTCGCGGTTCTGCTCGTCGGCCTCCTTGATCTTCTCCAACTCTAGCCGACACCTGGCTTCAATGATCTTGAGCGCTGCGCGCTCGTCGTCCGACAGGCAAAGACACTTTTCCAGCCGACGCGCCGTTTCAGGGAACTGTGTAAGGACTACCGTTTTCGAGGGAGTAAGAGGTCGAACTCGCCCGGTGATCCTACCCATCTTGCTCTTGCTGCCCATATCGCCCCCTAGTCCAAGAATGACCGCAGTTTTTCCAGTGCAGCACGTCGTCTCTCGCACTGCTCCGGGGTTTCCTTCTCCGACGCGTTGACCGTGCGCCGCACGATGTAGGGGGGCAGTACGCCCTGTTCGATCAAACGTGCCTGATCGGCCTTGAGATGCGCAGCCATGCGCTGCGCACGTGTCGGTTCGTTGTCCTGCATGACCTCTCCCTGTGTCATGGCGCCTATTCTCGGGCACGGCATACTGCAAGGGGCTTGACGAACGAGTTATGTAAACAGGCAGCGTGGGCGGGGGCACCTATCATCATCGGGTGCGACACTTCGACTATACCGCTTGCGTATGCTGTTAAGAAGTTAACAGGGTATTTTTCGAGCCGGGGCGCTGAGAGCGACAGATCGGACGTGGGCGGGGGTGGCCGGGTCGATGGTCCACCCGGCAGGGGGTACCCCCCTCCCCCTTGACGCTGCGAGTGCGCGACGGACAGACCGAGCACGAGCACCCCGACAGGACCGCAGCGGACAACGTGCTTACGCGTAAGCAGTTGATATTTAACTATATTTCTTGACTGCGCGCGAGACATTGCCTATAGTGGAACTGTCCCACACGGGATAAGCGGCGAATCGGGGAGCGGCAACTCCCCGACCGCCTGACCACTACCGACTAGTTAGGAGTCGATCATGGCTGACCTGTATCTTACCCTCTCGAAGTTCCCCGCCGACGCCGCCGAACGTTTCGCCGCCACCCTGCTGCGCGCAGATGCGACCGACCTGAGCCTAGCCTTTGTGGGCAAGGACATGACCGCCCCGGAGTGCGGCATGGTGCGCACGGCGCACGCGATCATGCACGGGGACACTGACGCCGCCGAACGCTGGATGGACGAGTACCCCGACTTGCTCGAACGCGACCGCCTCACAGTGCGTGAGTCCGCCCTAGCGGATATGGTCGATGTGATCGCGGAAACCGCGCTCGCCTGACCCGAAGCACAGCCCCCGAACGAAGCCCCCGCAAGGGGGGTTTTCGTTGGTGCGGGGCGCCCCGTGTGCGGGTAGCGCCTGAAAGTGCGGGTAGAAAAGCGGGTATGTCGTGAAGCGCAACGAGCCCGATCGGGCTGCAAGTCGCGCCAGCACTGGGAGTGCTTGACTCGGTTGCGAATATGGTTCAGCGAAACGAAAAGGGTGCCTTGCAGCACCCGTTTCGAAAAGAGTTCGGGGGTTCGGAGCATCGGGCGGACAGTCCGCCTCAATTGCGTCAAGCCCGTGATTCTAACGGAAAACCGTTGCAATAAGCGCGCACCGCGGCTTCGTCGAGGTGGTAGTGGCACAACTCATGCTCGCCGTGCAACAGCACCGGCACGAGTTCGTCCCAGCGCGCCTCGAGTTCAGGATGCTGGTCCACATCGATGACTTCGATCTCCCAGCCGTACTCGGCGGCGATCGGCTGCAGCGCGTCGACCAGTTCGTGGCACAGGTGACACCACTCGCGGCTCATCACCGTGAATCGTTTGCCCGCACTCATCTGGCCGCGCGCAGGGTGACGTAGGAGGTGGCATCTGCACGACGGATCAGCAAGGTCACCTGCTGCCCGGGCTTGAGTTCGCCAGCCAGGCGATCGAAATCCTCGCGCTTGTCGAGCGTCACCTGGCGCCCGCCCACCACCATCGCCAGCACCACATCGCCCGCCATGATCTCGGCGCGCGCAGCGGCACCGTCCGCGCGCTGCACCACCAGCCCGCGCTCGATCGCACGCTCCCGCCGTTGCGCCGGCGTGGGCAGAACCAGTTCCAGGCCCAGCCGGTTGGCCGCCGCAGCGCCACCCACGGCCGCGCTGGCTTGCGGCTCGGCTTCCGGATCCTGCCACTCGCCCACGACCACACTCAGGCTGAGCGCAGCACCATTGCGATAGATATCGACGCCAGCCTGCGCCCCAGGCCGTGCAGCCGCGACGATGCGCGGCAGATCGGCGGAGTTCTCTACGCCACGCTCATTGAAGCGCACGATCACGTCGCCCTGCTCGATGCCGGCCTGCGCGGCGGGACCGTCCGGTTCGACCGCACTGACCAGCGCTCCTGCCGCCCGTGGCAGCCCGAAGCTGTCGGCGAGGTCGCGCGTGACCTCCTGGATCGACACCCCGATCCGACCCCGCTCCACCCGGCCATTGGTCCGCAACTGCTGCTGCACGTCCATCGCGACATCGATCGGAATTGCGAACGACAGCCCCATGAAGCCGCCGGTACGGCTGTAGATCTGCGAGTTGATGCCGATGACCTCGCCGCGCAGGTTGAACAGCGGGCCGCCGGAATTACCCGGATTGATCGCGACGTCGGTCTGGATGAAAGGCACGAAATTCTCATCGGGCAGGCTGCGTCCTTTTGCGCTGACGATTCCGGCCGTCACCGACTGCTCGAAACCGAAGGGCGAGCCAATCGCCAGGACCCACTCGCCCACCTTGAGCGTCTCCGGATCACCCAGCACCACATGGGGCAGCCCGGCGGCCTCGATGCGGATCAGGGCGACGTCACTGCGCGCATCGGCACCGATCACCACTGCATCGAACTCGCGCTTGTCCGCAAGGCGAACCTTGATCTCCTCGGCCTCCTCGACCACATGAGCGTTGGTGAGGATGTAGCCGTCGGCGCTGATGATGAAACCGGAGCCGAGCGACTGATTGTCGGGATCCGGTCCCGGATACTCGGGCACGCGCGGGATATATTTGCGGAAGAAGTCGAACATCGGGTCCGACTCCTCGAGCTCCGGGATCTGGAACGGCAGCTTCGAGGGCGCGCGGCGGGCCTGGGTGGTGCTTATGTTGACTACCGCCCTTCCCTGCTGCTCAACCAGTTCAGTGAAATCGGGGAGTGTCACGGCGGCCGCGTGCACGGCCGACGCCAGCAAGAGCGCCCACAGCAGCCCCACAATGGCAACCATGGAGGCGCTCGAAGGTGCACGCCGGATCGTCCGGGAAAGAGTCATGGCAAGCTGTGTTGTGATTGCATGCAGCCGGCCTCCGGTGCGAGTTCCATCCGCAGGTGGTGTCGCCAATTGCGGCTGCGCGGAAGGGCCTTGTTGATCCACCAGGCGAGCGCAAGCCCCGCCGCACCTCCGACGAGACCGAACAGGTCGGCCCGTCCATCCCCACCCACAACACTACCGATCGCTGCACCCACGAGCAGCAGCAGTGTCGCCAACCCATAAGCGACGAGCGCCGCACTGAGCGGCGCGCCATCCGGAATGCTGATCACAACCTTGTCACCCGGCTTCACCGGGAAGCTCATCGGCAAGGCAAATACCTTCTCGGGGCCACCGAACACCTGGGTCACCTGCACCGAGCGGCATCCGCCCGGCTCGTCACAGCGCCCGCAACCACCGGCGGTATCGGACAACTCGAGCCAGGCAAGATCCTTCTCCACCCGCAGCACGCGAGCACGCGCCTGCATCACTGCGCCACCGACCGGATGTTGTCGCCTATGCGTCGCACTGCACGCTCAGGTGCTTCACCCAGCGTCGTGACCAGATGACCATCGACCGTGCGCTTGTAAATGTTGATCGCACCATTCGAAACCGGCCCGAGGCCGATCGCCGAGCCATCGCCCACCGGCTCGATGAACACCGATATCGCCGCGAGCCCGTCGCTGAACACCATGTGAACCGCTTGCCCACGCTCCCGCCCGAGGGGCCGCTGCATCACGGACGTGAGACTGTAGCCGGGCAGCGCTTCGGCCAACACCCAGCCCGCGTCGTCCGCCGCCATGCCACTGCCGCGTGCATTGACCACGCGCCAGCCTTCACCAGGCTCGAAGCGCGACGCCAGCAACTCCTCATCGACTTCGCCGCCGATCCGCACATCGCTGAAGCTGAACTGCTCGATCAACCCCCCGTTCTCGTCGATCATTCGCGACTTGAGCAGCAGGCCACTCTGCATTTCCGCCCACAGCGTATGGCCATAGCGGAGATCGTCCTTGGGTTCGAGCACCAGCGCTTGCGCCTCATAACCTGCGACCCGGCTGACCTCGCCCTTGCGGATGCGATAGCTTTCTGCCAGTCCGCTCAGCGATGCAGGGAGCCGCGCGGGAAACGCCCGACGCCCACCGGCCTCGTCGATGATCACCGTGCGTTCGTCGGGTAGTACGCAATGCACCTCGTTGCCACGTCGGATGATTTCACGCGGGCTGCCGTCGAGCACCTCGAGGCGCTCATGCTCACCGTTGACATCCACGCGGTGCGCAATCCGGGACGTCTCGACATGACCGCCCGACTGATAGACGAAGGTGCCCACATAGTTCAGCCGTTGCCCCGCGGAGGAGATCCGGCCAAGCCAGGACAGGGGATCGGTAGGCAGTTCAGCATGGGCTGGGCCTTGCGCCAACAAGGCGCAAAGCCCCAGCACTGCAGAAAAAAACCTCATCGGTCGTTACCCTGGCGCTGGTCCGCAACCGTGCGCACGTACTGGACCCCGGCCGGCAAGGGCCCGCCACGCGATAGCCCCTGATGAGCGAACACATACTCGCGCATTGCATCGTCACTGCCGGGCTGAGCCACCGGGCGAATCGATGCGCTCGCACTCACGACCTTGACGGTGGGCGCAGCGGCAGCCAACTGCGGTGCCGGCGCCTCCTGCTGGTACAACGTAGCCGCAACCAACCCGACCGCAGCGACCCCCATGACCGAAGCGGCAATCGGCATGAGCGACTGCCACATCCGCTGTCGCGCAATCGATTCGGGCGCCACACGCGGTGCGAGGACAGTGGGCTCCGCATCCACGTTGGCCATCACTCGCGCTACAAAATCGTCCGAACCATCACGATCACCGCGCAACACATCACCGATCAGGCAGTAGGCTTCCCAATCCCGCCTCAAGCCCGGATCGCGCCTCAGTCCGTCGAAGACCGCGCGACTTACCTGTTCGTCAAGATCACCGTCGAGCAGCGCCGACACTTTATCCTTCATGTTTGCCACCTACCAACGTTTGTCCGGGGCCGTATCCAGCAAAGGCCGCAGACGTTCTGCAATCGCTTCGCGCGCACGGAAAATCCGCGAACGCACCGTCCCAATCGGGCATTCCATGATGTTGGCGATCTCCTCGTAGCTCAGCCCCTCGATCTCGCGCAACATGATGGCGGTTCTCAGTTCCTCTGGCAGCGCAGCCATCGCTTCTTCGATGGTTTCTCCGATCTGTCGCGTCATCATCAGCCGCTCGGGCGTATTGATGTCACGCAACTGATCGCCGTCTTCAAAAGTCTCCGCCTCTTCCGAATCGAAACTGGTCGAGGTCGGCGCCCTGCGCCCCTGCGATACAAGGTAGTTCTTCGCCGTATTGATACCGATACGGTACAACCAGGTGTAGAACGCGCTGTCTCCGCGAAAAGAACCAAGTGCGCGGTAGGCCTTGATGAAGGTCTCCTGCGCAACGTCCTCGACTTCGGCAGAGTCGCGGATCAGCCTTGAAAGCAAGCGGTTCAGCTTGCGCTGGTATTTGGATACCAGCAGGCCGAACGCCTGTTTGTCGCCGCGCTGCACACGCTCGACGAGTTGCTGATCGATTTCACGATCGCTCATGGGATCTTAGTTCTTCCGGATATTCGAAAATAGACATACCCGGATTATAAGCGACCGGCCGCGCACACAACTGAAATTGAAGACATCCTGAAGACACGGGCACGTTGAAATAGTTCAGGCGGTCCGCGGCGCCTGTGCGCAAGGCTTCCCTTGCCCGCAACCACGGCGTCGCGACCCTGCCGCACCAGGGCTCGCGGACACCCTCTCGCCGCGTGCTATATTCCTCGCGTTCCTTTCGACCTGTCAGGGCGACATCTTGCTGAAACAGTACGACGTACTCATTCTGGGCAGTGGCACGGCCGGCCAATCAATAGCCCTGCGCCTTGCCGACCACCTGCGCGTAGCCATCGTGACCAAACGCGAGCTTGCCGACAGCGCGAGCAACTGGGCACAAGGCGGCATCGCTGCGGTGCTCGACACGACCGACAGCGTCGAAGCCCACATCCAGGACACCTTCATTGCAGGCGCTGGCCTGTGCAACCCGGAGTCGACCCGCTTCGTGGTCGAGAACGGCAAGCGCGCAATCGAATGGCTGATCGACCGCGGCGTACCCTTCACGCGTGAGGCCGATTCGCAACTCGGCTATCACCTGACGCGTGAGGGTGGACACTCGCACCGCCGCATCATTCATGCTGCCGACGCCACTGGCGCTGCGGTGCAGACCACGCTTGGCGAGCATGTCCGCAACCACCCGAACATCGACATTTACGAGCACCACATTGCAGTCGACCTGGTGGTCGGCGACAAGGTCGGCCAGCCCGGTGCCGGCTGCCTCGGCGCCTACGTGCTCGACATCAAGGCGGACAAGGTCGTCACCTTCGCCGCACACAACACGGTGCTTGCCACCGGTGGTACCGGGAAGGTGTATCTCTACACGACCAACCCCGACGTCGCCACCGGCGACGGCGTGGCCATGGCGTGGCGCGCAGGCTGCCGCGTCGGGAACATGGAGTTCATCCAGTTCCACCCGACCTGCCTGTACCACCCGCAGGCCAAATCCTTCCTGATTTCCGAGGCCGTCCGGGGCGAAGGCGGGTTGCTGAAACTGCCCGACGGCACCCGCTTCATGCCGGAGCACGATCCACGGGAAGAGCTGGCGCCGCGCGACGTGGTCGCCCGCGCGATCGACTTCGAGATGAAGAAGCGCGGCATCGATTGCGTCTACCTCGACATCAGCCATAAGCCGGCAGACTGGCTGCGCGGCCACTTTCCGAACATCTACGCGCGCTGCCTCGAACTCGGCATCGATATCACCAAGGAACCGATTCCAGTCGTGCCCGCGGCGCACTATTCCTGCGGCGGCATCGTGACCGACCTGGGCGCGCGCACCGATGTGCCCGGATTGTACGCCGTGGGCGAATCCGCCTTCACTGGCCTTCACGGCGCCAACCGCCTGGCGAGCAACTCGCTGCTTGAATGCCTGGTATTCGGCGAGGCCGCCGCCGAGGACATTCTCGCCAAACCACGTCAGCCGGCACCCTTGTTGCCGGACTGGGACGAGAGCCGCGTCACCGACGCTGACGAGGAAGTGGTGATCTCGCACAACTGGGCCGAGCTGCGGCGCGCAATGTGGGACTACGTCGGTATTGTGCGCACGACGAAGCGCCTGCGCCGTGCGCAGCACCGGATCCGCCTGCTGTCGCGAGAGATCCACGAGTTTTACTCGAATTTCCGCGTCAGCAACGACCTGATCGAGCTGCGCAACCTCGTGGTGACGGCCGACCTCATCGTCGGTTGCGCGCTCAAGCGCAAGGAAAGTCGCGGCCTGCATCACTCGCGCGACTTTCCCGACACGCTCGCCCGTGCGCGCGACACCCTCCTGCGGCCGCCAACCAAGGCCCGAAAGGGAGGCTGACCGGTGGCGCTGGCGTCGCCGCCTTGCGGCCACGCCAGCCACTAGCTGCTCAGCCTGGCGAATCCGCTGCGAGCCCCGGCCGGTCTGCCCGGTGGCGCAACCAGATCCGCAGCAGGCGCCAGCCATCGCCCTGCACATTGGACGCTACCAGCATCAACGCAGTGAACGTCCCCACAGGCAGCCTAGACCCCGGCTCCACGGCAAGCAGCCTGAACCACACCGCCCAATCCAGCGTGACCGCAGAGTGCGGACGAACCCGGCAGAGCACCCCCTGCTCCGCACCCTCCGCGAGAACCTCCACGAGTCCGTCGTCCTCCAGCCAGAGGCTGCAACCGCGCTTGGAACGTTCGGCGCGCAGGGCGTACAAAAAAGATGAGCACAACACGACCCACGCCAGCGTGCCGGCAAGGAGCTGCATAAGCGAAGCGTCGTCCGCCGGAGAGAGGACACCCAACCCCGGAACATGAAAAAGCGCCAGTGCGGCCGCTACATGCACGACCAGCACTGACGCCATCATGATTCGGGACGGCTGCAACTTCAGTTCCAGCGGGAACTCCATGCCACCCCCCACCCGGGCAAGGCGTGCTCAGAACCGACGGAAGACCAGCGTGCCGTTGGTGCCGCCGAAGCCGAAGTTGTTCTTCATCGCCACGTCGATCTTCATCTCGCGCGCCACGTTCGCGCAGTAATCCAGATCGCACTCCGGATCCTGCTCGAAGATGTTGATCGTGGGCGGCGAAATCTGGTGATACACGGCGAGCACGCTGAACACCGATTCCACACCACCTGCGCCACCGAGCAGGTGTCCGGTCATGGACTTGGTGGAATTGACCACCAACTTGCGGGCGTTGTCCTCTCCGAAAGCGAGCTTGATCGCGTCGGTTTCGTTCCTGTCCCCCAGCGGGGTCGAGGTGCCGTGCGCGTTCAGGTACTGCACCTCGTCCGGATTCAGGCCGGCGTTCTTCAACGCGTTGAGCATGCTGCGACGCGGGCCGTCGGTGTCGGGCGCGGTCATGTGATAGGCATCGCCGCTCATGCCGAAGCCGGAAAGCTCGGCATAGATCCTTGCGCCGCGCCTCACCGCGTGCTCGTACTCCTCGACCACCATCACCCCGGCACCCTCGCCGAGCACGAAGCCGTCGCGGTCCTTGTCCCACGGACGACTCGCCGTCGCCGGGTCATCATTGCGGGTGGACAGCGCCTTCGCGGAGGCAAAACCGCCGATGGCGAGATTGGTGACGGTCGACTCGGCGCCACCGCACACCATCACGTCGGCATCGCCGTACTCGATCATGCGCGCACTCATGCCGATCGTGTGCAGGCCAGTGGTACAGGCGGTCACGATCGACAGGTTGGGCCCCTTCATGCCGAACATGATCGACAGGTTGCCGGAGATCATGTTGATGATCGTGCCGGGAATGAAGAAGGGCGAAATCTTGCGGGGACCACCGCCGAGGAAATCATCGTGCGTTTCCTCGATCATTGGCAGACCACCGATACCGGAGCCGATATTGACGCCGATGCGATCGGCATTGGCCTCGGTGACTTCGATACCGGAATCGCGGATCGCCTGTATGCCCGCCGCCATGCCGTAATGGATGAACACATCCATGCGGCGCGCTTCCTTGGCCGACAGATAGGCGGAGACGTCGAATCCCTTGACCTCGCCGGCAATGCGCGAGGCGAAGCTACTCGCATCGAAACGGGTGATCGGACCAATGCCACTCTTGCCGGCGATCAGGTTTTCCCAAGCCTCGGGAACAGTATTGCCGACCGGCGAAATCACGCCGAGACCGGTGACGACGACTCTACGACGCGACACGGGCAACTCCGTCTAAATCATTGAAAAATAATACCTGCCCGGAAGCCGCAGGAAACTGCGGGCGCCGGACAGGGTACGCCGGAAAAGCGTAGGGAATGCTTACTTCTTGAGGTGGGCGCTGACGTAGTCAATCGCCTGCTGGACGGTGGTGATCTTCTCGGCCTCTTCGTCCGGGATCTCGCACTCGAACTCTTCTTCCAGCGCCATGACCAGTTCCACGGTGTCCAGCGAATCCGCGCCCAGATCATCGACGAACGAAGACTCGGTCTTGATCTCCGATTCGTTCACGCCAAGTTGCTCAGCGACGATCTTCTTGACGCGCTGTTCGATGTTCTCCATGAACCAACTCCTTCCTGAGGGTAACAGGTGAATGTAAAAAAGCCGGCGTATTCTACCAAAACGCCGCGGAACCGCTATCCCGACGCAAATCAGGACATGTACATGCCGCCGTTGACGTGCAGGGTGGTCCCCGTCACGTAAGCGGCAGCAGGGGATGCGAGGAACGCCACGGCGCCGGCAATTTCTTCCGGACGGCCGAGTCGGCCCAGCGCGATGTTACCAAGCAGGGCGTCGCGCGCTGCTTCGGGCAGCGCACGCGTCATGTCGGTGTCGATGAAACCAGGGGCAACGCAGTTGACGGTGATGTTGCGGCTACCCAACTCGCGCGCCAACGCGCGCGTCATGCCGGCGACGCCAGCCTTGGCGGCAGCGTAATTTGCCTGCCCGGGATTTCCCGAACTGGCCACCACCGAGGTGACGTTGATGATGCGGCCATTACGCGCCTTCATCATGCCGCGCATGACCAGCTTGCTCATGCGAAAGACTGCGCGCAGGTTGGTGTCGATGACCGCATCCCACTCCTCGTCCTTCATGCGCATGGCGAGGTTGTCGCGGGTGATGCCCGCGTTATTGACCAGGATGCCGATGGCGCCGAAGCGCTTCTCGATCTCGGCGACCAGCGCCTCGCACGCAGCCGCGTCGGTCACGTTCAGCGCCATGCCGGCACCCTTGGCACCAGCGTCGGCGAGCGCCTTGTCGATGTCGGTAGCGCCGGATTCCGACGTCGCGGTGCCGACGACGGTTGCACCCAGGCGGCCGAGTTCGAGCGCCACTGCACGGCCAATGCCGCGCGAAGCACCGGTGACCAGCGCGACCTGCCCTTCAAGCGAAATACTCATGTCTTACCTCACTGCCGCAATGGCTTGCTCGAGACTGGCGGCGTCGTGCGCCGAGCCGCCCTCGACGTCCTTGGCGATGCGCTTGGTCATGCCGGCCAGCACCTTGCCCGGGCCGCATTCGATGATGTGGCTCATGCCGCGACCAGCCATCGCCTGCACCAGCTCGATCCATCGCACTGGCGAATACGCCTGGCGTACGAGCGCGTCACGGATCCTTTCCGGCTCATCATAGACGGCGACGTCAACGTTGTTGATGACATCGATCTCCGGCTTGACGATGCTGACCCCGGCGAGGCGCTCGGCAAGCCGCTCCGCGGCCGGACGCATCAGCGCGCAATGGAAGGGCGCCGACACCGGCAGCAACACGGCGCGCTTGGCACCCTTGGCTTTGGCGATCTCGCTCGCGCGCTCGACAGCAGCCCTGGCGCCGGCGATCACGATCTGGCCGGGCGCGTTGAGATTCGCGGCCTCTACCACCTGCCCCTGTGCAGCCTCGGCACAGGCGGCGTGCACCGCATCGGGTTCGAGACCCATCACCGCGGCCATCGCACCCTCGCCCGCGGGAACGGCTTCCTGCATCGCCTGCGCGCGAAAACGCACCAGCGGCACCGCGTCCGTGAAGGCCATCGCGCCCGCTGCAACCAGGGCGGAATACTCGCCCAGGCTGTGCCCGGCCACCATGGCCGGCTTCGCCCCACCCGCGGCCAGCCAGGCGCGCCAGGCGGCGACCCCCGCGGTCAGCATCAGCGGCTGGGTATTGACGGTGAGCGCCAGACGCTCGGCTGGACCGTCGCAGACCATTGCCCACAGGTCCTCACCCAGGGCATCGGAGGCCTCGGCAAAGGTGTCGCGAATCACGGCCGACTCGCCATAGGCGGCCATCATGCCGACCGACTGCGAACCCTGGCCAGGAAAAACCAGCGCAAATGCCATGCTGTTCTCCACTTGTCAGTTATTGGGAGCTGTACGCTCAGAAATCGATCAGGGCCGCGCCCCAGGTGAAACCGCCGCCGACGCCCTCGATGACGATACGCTGGCCCGTGCGCAGCTTGCCGGTGCGCACGGCTTCATCGAGCGCGAGCGGAATCGAGGCTGCGGACGTGTTGCCGTGGTGATCGAGCGTGGTGATCACGCGCTCCATCGGCAGACCGAGGCGCTTGGCCGTCGCCTGGATGATGCGGATGTTGGCCTGGTGCGGGATCAGCCAGTCCACGCTGTCGGCAGATGCTCCCGCCTGCGCAAGCACCTCGTGCGCGACGTCACCGAGCACCTTGACCGCGAACTTGAACACTGCCTGGCCATCCATGCGCAGGAAGGGATCGCCGATGACCTGACCCGAAGCCACGCCACCGGGCACGCAAAGGATCGGATGATGACTGCCGTCCGCATGCAGTGCCGAAGCGAGAATGCCCGGGCGCTCGGAGGCCTCGAGCACGACCGCACCCGCGCCATCGCCGAACAGAACGCAGGTACCACGATCCGACCAGTCGAGAATGCGCGAGAACACCTCGGCGCCGATGATCAACGCACGCTTGTGACTGCCCGAAAGAATGAACTTCTCAGCGACCGTCAGCGCATACACGAAGCCACTGCACACCGCCTGCACGTCGAAGGCGGGGCCACCGTTGCGAATGCCGAGCTTGGACTGAACGAGCGCTGCGGTGCTGGGGAAGATGTAGTCGGGTGTGGACGTGGCGACGATGATGAGGTCGATATCGTCAGCCTCACAGCCCGCCGCCTCGATGGCACGTTCGGCGGCGACGCGCGCCAGGTCGCTGGCGCCCACGTCGGCTGCAGCGAGGTGACGACTGCGAATCCCCGAACGGCTGACGATCCACTCGTCCGAAGTATCGATCCCGCGGGCGACCAACTCGTCGTTGCTGACGGGGTTGCCCGGAAGACAACTGCCCGTCCCCGCAATCCGTGCGTAGATCATGCCTTTACCTCGCTCATGCTGGCCATGCGTTCGGAAATGCGCTCGATCAGCCGGTTGGAAGCAGCCTCCGCTGCACGCGATAGCGCGTTCTCGAAGGCCAGGGCGTCCGCCGAGCCATGGCTCTTGAGGACGACACCACGCAGACCGAGCAGCGGCGCACCGTTGTAGAGCCGGTGGTCGACCCGCTTCTTGAAGCGCTTGAGGACCGGCAACGCGACAACCGCCATCAGCTTGGTCAGCAAGGAGCGCTTGAACTCCTGCTTCAGGAACGCGCCGATCATCTGCGCGAGCCCTTCGGAGGTCTTGAGCGCCACATTGCCCACGAAACCATCGCACACGACGACGTCTACCGTGCCCTCGTAGATGTCGTTGCCCTCGACATTACCGTAGAAGTTGAGGCCACTGTTGCGCAGCAACTCGCCGGCTTCCTTGACGACGTCGTTGCCCTTGATGACTTCCTCGCCGATATTGAGCAGGCCCACGGTCGGGCGCTCCTTGTGCTCGATCGCCGCGACCAGCATGGCCCCCATGACGCCGAACTGGAGCAGATGCTGGGCGGAACAGTCGACATTGGCACCGAGGTCGAGCACGTAGGTATGGCCGTGCATCGAGGGCAGGACAGAGGCAATCGCCGGACGCTCGATACCCGGCAAGGTCTTGAGCACGAAACGCGAGATCGCCATCAGCGCGCCGGTATTGCCGGCAGACACGGCCGCAGCGGCTTCGCCAGCCTTGACCAGGTCGATCGCGACCCGCATCGAAGAATCCTTCTTCGTGCGCATGGCGATCGCAGGTGGATCGTCCATGGCCACGACTTCGCTCGCCTGACGCAGGCGCAAGCGCTGGCCGAACTCGGCAAGGGCGCTGCCGAGAAAAGGCTGAATCGCCTCCTCGCGCCCCACGAGCACGGCGCTCGCATCGGCGTGCGTGCGCAAGAAGGACAGCGTTGCAGGCACGGTCACGGCCGGGCCGTGATCGCCACCCATGCAATCGATCGCAATGGTGACACCCATCGGCATCCTGCGTGATTTTCAGTTATTGGGGTCGGAAAAAAGGCGGCGAAGGCACATTGCGCCTTGCGCCGCCCTGATCTTCTCGGGCTGCAGAATTACTCGCCCTTGGTCTTCAGCACTTTCTTGCCACGGTAGAAACCGTTCGGGCTGATGTGGTGACGCAGGTGCACTTCACCCGTGGTCGGCTCGACCGCCAGCGCCGGACCGGTGAGGAAGTCGTGCGCACGGTGCATGCCACGCTTGGAGGGGGACTTCTTGTTCTGTTGAACGGCCATGAGTAAAGCTCCTAAAACGAATATCGCGCCTATTCCGCGCTGGGACTGCCTCGCAGCGACGCAAGCGCAGCGAAAGGCGATTCTTTGGACGTCCCGCCTTCCGGCCGGGGCGCCTCACAAACCTGGTGTCGCGGAGCGATCGGCAACGCAAGAAGAATTTCGTCTTCCAGCAATGCCAGGACATCGAGTTCGCCATCGATCTCGATGGCATCGACCTCGTCGTCTTCCAGTTCTTCTTCCGGAATTGCCTGCCCGGACCGCACGGGCTGCAGCAGCGTATCAACCCTGAGCGGCCACTTCAGCCCGCCCAGGCACCGCTGGCAACGCAAATCGAGTTCGCCCTCGACCCGGAGACGAAGACGCGGCTCCAAGCCTTGCGCGCCCTCGACCATGGACCCTTCGAACTGCCATTCAAGTACGCTGTCCGCCGACGCAAGCGCGTCGGACAGGCGCAGCAGATCTGCCGCAGCGAACGTCCCTTCGACTGAGCGGGACTCTGCGGCAAACCGGAATGGGTCCGGGATGACTCTGAAAGGAACGCCATGTTGCGACATAAGCCCAACATGATATTATTTTTTTCACCTACATGTAAAGCCACATCATGAAACTCGTTCTTGCTTCAACCTCTGCATATCGCAAGATGCTGCTCGAACGCTTCCATGTGCCGTTCGACACCGACCGACCCGAAACCGAAGAGACACCCCTGCCCGGGGAAGCCCCCGCAGCGACTGCAGAGCGCCTGGCAGCGGAAAAGGCACGCGCCGTCGCGGCGCGCTGGCCGGATGCGCTGATCATCGGTAGCGACCAGGTGGCCTACCTGGGCAGCGAAGTCTTCGGCAAGCCCGGCACCGAGGCGCGCGCGATCGCGCAACTTCAGCGTATGCGGGGACAAACCGTGGTGTTTCATACCGCACTCGCGCTGCTCAACACACGCACCGGCCACCTCCAGGTCGAGGGCATTCCCACCCAGGTGCGCTTCCGCAACCTGAGTGACGATGAGATCCGCCGTTACGTTGCCAAGGAGCAACCTCTCGATTGTGCAGGTAGCGCGAAGTCGGAAGGCCTGGGCATCACCCTCCTCGACGCCATGCCGGGCGAAGACCCGACGGCGCTGATCGGACTGCCCCTGATCGCCCTGTCGCGCATGTTGCGCGCCGAAGGGCTGGAACTGCCGTGAACGAAGCAACACCCCCTGCTGTGCCGCGCGCCACCCAAGGCACGCTCTACCTGCTTCCGGTCGCGCTCGGGGAAGACACGCCGTGGTCAGCGTTCCTGCCCACCCAGGCGCAGGCGATCGCAGCAGGACTGAACTGTTTCGTGGTCGAGAGCGCGCGCGCTGCCCGCGCGCATCTGAAGCAGCTCGACTACCCTCGCCCGCTGCGCGAAACCGACATCCAGGAACTGCCGGCTGACGGCCCCGACGCCGCACTCGACACCCTGCTCGCGCCTGCGCTCACGGGCAAGGACATCGGACTGATGTCCGACGCCGGCTGCCCCGCGGTAGCCGACCCCGGCGCCCGCCTGGTGGCGCGCGCACATGCGCTCGGGATTCGCGTCGCGCCGCTGGTCGGGCCATCGTCGATCCTGCTCGGACTGATGGGTTCGGGACTCAATGGTCAGAGCTTCACCTTCCACGGCTATCTGCCAGTAAGTGAAGGCGAACGGGACATGGCGCTGCGCTCTCTGGAGGACGAGTCGCGCAAGCTCGGGCGCACGCAGATCTTCATCGAGACGCCCTATCGCAACGAGCGCATGCTCGACGCCCTGCTCAAACTGCTCAAGCCCGATACCCGGCTGTGCATCGCCTGCGATCTGAACACCGCAAACGAAACCCTGCTCACCCTCATGGTGCGCGACTGGCGCAAGGCTGCACGCCCAGCCCTGGCCAGACGCCCCGCACTGTTCCTGCTGCTGGCCTGACGCCGAGCTCAGGCGTTTTCCAGCAACCAGCGCGCCAAATCGCCCGGTGCGTGCACACAGGCGAGCGGAGATTCGGCCTCGAGCGCAGAGACCGGATGCGCCCCGAAGCTCACCGCCAGTGCGGCCGTGCGAGCATTCTTCGCCATCTGCAGATCGTGCGTGGTGTCGCCGATCATCAAGGTGCGCTCGGGCACGGCGCCGAGCTCGTCCATCAGCTCTTCGAGCATCGCCGGGTGCGGTTTGGAGAAGCACTCGTCCGCGCAGCGCGTGGCGTGAAAATACGCTCCCAGTCCCGAATGACCGAGCGCGCGGTCGAGTCCGATGCGGCTCTTGCCGGTCGCCACCGCGAGCATGTGCCCACGCGCCGCGAGTGCATCGATCATCCCGGCCACGCCGTCGAACAGCGTGAGCTCGTGATCCGAAGACAGATAGTGATGGCGGTAACGCTCGACCATGCGCGGATAGGACGCCTCGTCGAGATCCGGCACCGCGTGACGCAGCGCATCACCCAGGCCAAGCCCGATGACGTAACGCGCCCGCTCTTCGGGAATCTCGGCCAAGCCCAGGTCGCGGGTCGCGGCCTGCATCGCACGTACGATCGCCCCCGCCGAATCCATCAGCGTGCCGTCCCAGTCGAAAACGATCAGATCGAAACGCTCAGCCATGTCTTTTCTCCCCGGCGTCGAGCCGGTCAATGAAGGATTGCAGGTCTTGCGGCAGCGCCGAGTCGAACGCGAGCGCCTCGCCCGTCAGCGGATGCGCGAAGCGCAACTGCGCCGCATGCAGGAACATGCGCTTTAGCCCCTCTGCCTCGAGCCGCTTGTTGAGCGCGAAGTCGCCGTACTTGTCGTCGCCGCACAGTGGAAAGCCCAGGTGGGTCAGGTGTACGCGAATCTGATGCGTGCGCCCGGTCTTCAGCTCCACCTCGAGCAGGCTGTAATCGCCCCAGCGCTTCACAAGCCGGACGATGCTGTGCGCGGCCTTGCCCTCCTCGCTCACCCGCACCCGGCGCTCCCCTTCCGCGGTCAGGTATTTGTAAAGCGCCGCCTTCACATGCTGCAGCGGATTGGACCAGCGCCCCGGCACCAGGGTCAGGTACCGCTTCTCGATTCGACCTTCGCGCATCATGTCGTGCAGTGCGGTGAGCGCCGAGCGCTTCTTGGCGACGATCAGCAGGCCGGAGGTCTCGCGATCCAGGCGGTGCGCCAGCTCGAGCATGCGCGCCTCGGGTCGCTGCGCACGGAGCTGCTCGATCACACCGTAGCTCACGCCGCTACCGCCATGCACCGCCTTGCCCGAAGGCTTTTCGATCACCAGGATCGCGTCATCCTCGAACACGACCGGCAAGGCGTTGCCCACCGGCGCAGGCGCCGTACGCGTCGGCTCGGCGACGCGGATCGGCGGAATGCGCACCTCGTCGCCCTCCTGCAGGCGATAGGTCTGCTGCACGCGCCCGCCATTGACCCGCACCTCGCCGCTGCGCAGGATGCGATAGACATGGCTCTTGGGCACGCCCTTGGCGATGCGCATGAGGTAGTTGTCGATGCGTTGCCCGGCCGAGGCTTCGTCGATGTGCTCGTGCCGAACCGCAATGGCTTTGCCTTCAATGATCGTCATGAAATATACTTACGGGCGGTTTAACCGGTTGCGGCCAGCCAAGTGCGGCACGTCGACATATCCGTCAGGTCGAAACACCTGCTCCGGAAGACGCGCGCAGACTGCTGGCGAAGAGCCCTGAAGAGTGCTCCCGGCTTTACCGTTGCCCGCCATCCAAGGCCGAAAAGGCGCCGATGGTAACGCAACACACCACCTTCGACATACCCATCCAGCCTTCGGGTTGGATTTTGACGCGCAAGCCACACACGCAGGATCAAATGCTCCGGCCAGCAGCCACTGAGGCACGGCGGGCGGGAGCAAGAGAATTTCGACCAGCCGACCCATCACAGCCCGATCAACCCACCGGATGAAAGCAGCAGCCTTACCCAATCGCTCCTGATCCCGGAAAGCGCGATGGTGCGCGCCGTTCGTCCTGCCCGTGTGACTTCTCGCGGGAGAACGATCCAATGAAGCGCATGCTTTTCAATGCGACGCAGGCCGAAGAACTGCGCGTCGCGATCGTGGACGGTCAGAAACTGATCGACCTCGATATCGAATCGGCCGCCAAGGAAGAACGCAAGAGCAATATCTACAAGGCGGTCATCACCCGCATCGAGCCCAGTCTCGAAGCGGCTTTTGTCGACTATGGCGCCGACCGTCACGGCTTCCTGCCGTTCAAGGAGATCTCGCGTTCCTACTTCCAGCCTGGCGTCGACGCCGGCAAGGCCTCCATCAAGGAAGCGCTCAGGGAAGGCCAGGAAATCATCGTTCAGGTCGAGAAGGACGAGCGCGGCAACAAGGGTGCGGCGCTCACCACCTACATCTCGCTCGCCGGCCGCTACCTGGTGCTGATGCCCAACAACCCGCGCGGCGGTGGCGTATCGCGCCGCGTCGAGGGTGACGAGCGTGCCGAGCTGCGCGACGCGATGGACCAGCTCGACGTGCCGCAGGGCGTGAGCCTGATCGCACGCACCGCAGCGATCGGCCGCAGCGCCGAAGAGCTGCAGTGGGACCTCAACTACCTGATGCAACTGTGGACCGCGATCGAAGGTGCGGCCCAGAGCCAGTCCGGCGCCTTCCTGATCTATCAGGAAGGTAGCCTGGTGATCCGCGCGATCCGCGACTACTTCCAGCCCGACATCGGCGAGATCCTGATCGACACCGACGACATCTTCGAGCAGGCGTGCCAGTTCATGGCCCACGTGATGCCCGGCAACGTCGCCCGCGTGAAGCGCTACAGCGATGACGTGCCGTTGTTCTCGCGCTTCCAGATCGAACATCAGATCGAGTCGGCCTACTCGCGCCAGGTGACCCTGCCTTCGGGCGGCGCCGTGGTGATCGACCACACCGAAGCGCTGGTGTCGATCGACGTCAACTCGGGCCGCGCCACCAAGGGCTCGGACATCGAGGAGACCGCCTTCCGCACCAACTGCGAGGCGGCCGACGAGATCGCCCGCCAGCTGCGCCTGCGCGACCTCGGTGGTCTGATCGTCATCGACTTCATCGACATGGAAGCAGCGAAGAACCAGCGCGAGGTCGAAAACCGCCTGCGCGACGCGCTGCGCCACGATCGCGCCCGCGTACAGACCGGCAAGATCAGCCGCTTCGGCCTGCTCGAGCTGTCGCGCCAGCGCCTGCGCCCGGCGCTCGCCGAAACCAGCTACATCACCTGCCCGCGCTGCAACGGCACCGGCCACATCCGCAGCACCGAATCGTCGGCGCTGCACATCGTGCGCATCCTCGAAGAAGAGGCGATGAAGGACAACACCGGCGCGGTGCACCTGCAGGTGCCGGTGGACGTCGCCACCTTCCTGCTCAACGAGAAGCGCGTGGACATCGCCCGCATCGAGATGCGCCACAAGGTGCAGCTCATCATCGTGCCGAATCGTCACCTGGAGACACCGGCGCACGAGATCATCCGCCTGCGCCACGACCAGCTCAACAGCGAGGATATCGCCCTGGCGAGCTACCAGATGGTGCAGAGGCCCGACGAGGAGGACGCCCGCCTGCCGTCCAAGGCCAACGAGCGCCCGGCGCGTCCGGAAGCCGCGGTCAAGGGCATCGCCCCGGCGCAGCCCGCGCCGATGGCTGCGCCCGAGCCCGCACTCACTCCGGCACCGGCTGCACAGGCACCGCAAGGCCTGTTCGCCCGCATCATGAGCTGGTTCGGCGCGAGCAAACCCCAAGCCGAGCCGGCACCCGTCGCGGTTGTCGAGGAAGCGCCGAAGCGCGAGCCTCGCGCCCGCGGCGAGCGCAGCGGCGAAGGCCGTCGCGGCAATGGGAACCGCGGCCGCCGTGGCGAGCGTGGCGACCGTGACGGCGACACGCCGCAGTCGACTGGTCGCGGCGCACGCGCCGAACGTGGCGAGCGCGCGGAAGGCGGCGACAAGCCCCAGCGTGCGGCCTCCGAGCGCACTGAGCGCGCCGACCGTCCCGAACGCGCCGAACGCCCGGAGCGCGCCGAACGTCCGGAACGGGGCGAACGTCCCGAAGGCGGACGTGGTCGAGGTCGCAACCAGCGCGGCAATCGAGGTGAAGAGGGCAGCGAGCGTACCGAGAAGCTGGTCGAGGAGCGCGCTGCCACCGACGAAGACCTGCTGAAGGCCGGCGTGATCGCTGCAGTCGCTGTCGCTGCAGACGACGCTGAAGCCGCCGAGGCAGGACCCGCCACCGCCGGTGAAACCACAGGCGAGGACGGCGCACCGACCGAGAAGCGCCGCCGCCGCGGCCGCGGCCGTGGCCGTCGCTCAAGCGAAGCGCAGACTGCAGGCGCGCTCGACACAGAAGCCGGCGAGATCAGCGAGGACATGCGCGATGAGGGCAACACCCAGTCGCCCGCTGAAACTGCCGCGCCAGCCCTTGCAGTCGCCGAAACCGAAGCGCTGCAGGAAACAACGGTGACTGCGGTGCTCGAAACGCCTGCGGCTGGAAGCCGGCAAACCGAGGCAGCGCCGCAAGCCAGCGTGACCGCAGCCGAGTTGCCGGTCGTCGCGTCTGCGGCGCAAGCGCTGGAGGCTACCGCTGCCGAGCGCGTCGAGGAAGCGCTCGCCCCTGTCCCGGTCGCGTTCGAGACCGCTCCTGATTCCGCCACTGGAGAACCCGACGCGGCCGAGATTGTGCAGCCCCCCCTGCCCGACACAGTCGAGCCTGCAGAACCCTCGGCGACGGCGACCGTGCCGGCGACCGTCGAGTCGATCGAGCTCGCGGCGACACAGGTCGTAACCGAGGCGGAGGCCGAGGCCGAAGTCGAGGCGATGCCCAGCGCGACTGAACCGCTCGCCGCAGTCGAGGGCGTTACGGAGACGACCGGGCAGGCAGCCGAAGCAACCCCTGTGATCGAGCCTGCTCAGGAAGCTGCGCCCACCGAAGCGGAAGCCGCGGCAGAATCCGAGCCGGCGCCGAGCGCGCCGGTAACGCTGCGCACGCAGGAGGGTGATGGCGGATTGATCAAGATCGAAACCGATCCCTCCAAGATCGCGCAGTTCGGTAGTGGCGCCGTCGAACCACCGGCACGCCTCGGCCGTAAGCCGCGCACCGCGGCAGTGATCGTGGAAGAGCCGCTGCAGCAGGTGGAAACACAAAGGTAATTCGCGCCTGCATCTCCTGAACAAAAAGGCCACCTCTGAACGGGTGGCCTTTTTGTTGATTCATGATGGCGACGACGGTGCTCACCCGACAAAACTCGATAACGCAGCGATAAGGGTTTCGGAGCGCACCCGCGCGAGACCTACACCCGGGCGGACACCGTCTCCAGCAACCCGCGCACCCCGTGCTCGCACATGTCGAGCACCAGATCGAACCCGCGTGGCCCGCCGTAGTAAGGGTCGGGCACCTCATCGTCGAACTGACCCGAGCCGTCGAACTGCATGAACAGGCCGAGCCGGGGGTGATAAACCGGCGGACACAGGCGTCGCATCGCCTCCAGGTGCCCACGATCCATCCCCAGCACCAGATCGAACTCCTGAAAATCCCGCAACTCCAGCTTTCGCGCGCGCAAGCTGGAAAGGTCATAGCCACGCTGCCTGGCGATCTTCTGGGTACGGGGATCGGGCGCCTCGCCCGCGTGATAGCCCTGCGTGCCGGCCGAATCCACCTCGACCCGCCCGCCCAGTCCGCCGGTCTCGATGAAGTGTCGCGCCACGCCCTCCGCAGTGGGCGAACGGCAGATGTTGCCTGTGCACACGAACAGGATTCTGGTCATGTCTTCCCCTCCTCGTCTCTTGTTGTTCAAACGCTGCCGTGCTGGTCTGCGCCAAACGCGCGCTGGCGAAGCTTGAACAGCTCGTCGCGTGCTGCAGCGGCCTTCTCGAACTCCAGGTTGCGGGCGTGCTCCTGCATCTCCTTTTCGAGGCGCTTGATCGCCCGCGCGAGCGCCTTCTCGTCCATCACCGCGTAGTCGCTACCCTTGTCGGCCACGCGCGCGGCATCGCGCTTGGCCCCATCCGAATCATAGACCCCGTCGATGATGTCCTTGATCCGTTTCGTCACCGACTTCGGCACGATGCCGTTGGCCTCATTGAAAGCGATCTGCTTGTTGCGGCGGCGCTCGGTCTCGCCGATCGCGGCCTTCATCGAATCGGTGATGCGGTCGGCGTAGAGGATGGCGGTGCCGTGGATATGGCGCGCGGCGCGGCCGATGGTCTGGATCAGCGAACGCGCCGAGCGCAGGAAGCCCTCCTTGTCCGCATCCAGGATCGTCACCAGCGACACCTCGGGGATGTCCAGGCCCTCGCGCAGCAGGTTGATGCCGACCAGCACGTCGAACTCGCCCAGGCGCAGGTCGCGGATGATCTCCACCCGTTCCACCGTGTCGATGTCCGAGTGCAGGTAGCGCACGCGGATGCCGTTGTCGGCCAGGTAGTCGGTGAGGTCCTCGGCCATGCGCTTGGTGAGCACGGTGACCAGCACGCGCTCGTTTACCGCCAGGCGCTTCTTGATCTCGCCGAGCAGATCGTCCACCTGCGTCATCGCCGGGCGCACCTCGACCATCGGGTCGATCAGGCCGGTCGGGCGCACCACCTGCTCCACCACCTGGCCCTGGTGCTCTTCCTCGTACTTCGCCGGGGTGGCGGAGACGAAGATGGTCTGCGGCATCAGGCGCTCGAACTCGTCGAACTTGAGCGGCCGGTTGTCCAGCGCCGAGGGCAGGCGAAAGCCGTAGCCGACGAGATTTTCCTTGCGCGAGCGGTCGCCCTTGTACATGCCGCCGACCTGGCCGATGGCGACGTGCGACTCGTCGATGAACATCAGGCCGTCTGCGGGCAGGTAATCGATCAGCGTCGGCGGCGGCTCGCCCGGCCCGCGCCCCGACATGTGGCGCGAGTAGTTCTCGATGCCCTTGCAGAAGCCCATCTCGTTCAACATCTCGAGGTCGAAGCGAGTGCGCTGCTCGATGCGCTGCGCCTCCACAAGCTTGCCCTCACGCTGGAACGTGGCGATGCGCTCCTTCAACTCTTCCTTGATCGCCTCGATCGCCTGCAGCACAGTGGCGCGCGGGGTCACGTAGTGGCTGGACGGGTAGACCGTGAAGCGCGCCAGCCTGTGCTTCAGATGCCCGGTGAGCGGGTCGAACAGCGTCAGGTGCTCGATCTCGTCGTCGAACATCTCGATGCGCACGGCCAGTTCGGCGTTTTCTGCCGGGAACACGTCGATGACGTCGCCGCGCACGCGGAAGGTGCCGCGGCGAAAGTCGATGTCGGCGCGGGTGTACTGCATCGCCACCAGGCGCTGGATGAGGTCGCGATGCGCGATGCGCTCGCCCTCGCGCAGGTGCAGGATCATGGCGTGGTAATCGACCGGGTCGCCGATGCCGTAGATGCACGACACCGTGGCCACGATCACCACATCGCGGCGCTCCATCAGGCTCTTGGTCGCCGACAGCCGCATCTGCTCGATGTGCTCGTTGATCGACGAGTCCTTTTCGATGAAGAGGTCGCGCGAGGGCACGTAGGCCTCGGGCTGGTAGTAGTCGTAGTAGCTGACGAAGTACTCGATCGCGTTCTCCGGGAGGAACTCCTTGAACTCGGCATAGAGCTGCGCCGCCAGCGTCTTGTTCGGTGCCAGCACCAGCGCCGGGCGGCCCATGCGGGCGATCACGTTGGCCATGGTGTAGGTCTTGCCCGAGCCGGTCACGCCGAGGAGCGTCTGGTACATCAGACCGTCTTCCACCCCTTCGCACAGCAGGCGGATCGCCTCGGGCTGATCGCCGGCGGGCGGAAAGGGCTGGTGCAGCCGAAAGGGGCTGCCCTCGAAGCTCAGCACCTTCGGACTCTCGGCCCCTTGTTGCGGCGCATCACCTGCAGCGCTATTGCCTTGACTCGTCATGCTAAAATTCCTGCTCCATTCCGGTGCATCGCCATACGGCGACGCCGGACGAAAACGCCGATTATTTCCCAAATCGCGTGACAAGGCACGGCGCATCGCCGTTCCCGCCGCGCGCATTCACTGCTGCCTTACTGAAACAACTGGAGTCCTCATGTCCGCTTCGATCTTCGCCGCCGTCGAGATGGCGCCCCGTGACCCGATCCTTGGCCTGAACGAGGCCTTCGCTGCCGACACCCGTGCCGAGAAGGTCAACCTCGGCGTCGGCGTTTACTACGACGACAACGGCAAGATCCCGCTGCTCGGCGCCGTGCGCACCGCAGAAAAGGCCCGCCTCGAAGCCATGCCGCCGCGCGGCTACCAGCCGATCGAAGGCGCCGCCGCCTACAACAACGCGGTCCAGGCGCTGCTGTTCGGCAAGGACTCGCAGCTCGCCACCAGCGGCCAGACGGTCACCATCCAGGCCCTCGGCGGCACCGGCGCACTCAAGGTCGGCGCCGACTACCTCAAGCGCCTGCTGCCCGGCGCCACCGTCTACATTTCCGACCCGAGCTGGGAGAACCACCGCGCGCTGTTCGAATCCGCCGGCTTCCCGGTCGAGAACTACCCCTACTACGACGCCGCCACCCGTGGCGTTAACTTCGCCGGCATGAAGGCCAAGCTCGACAGCCTGCAGCCCGGCTCCATCATCGTGCTGCACGCCTGCTGCCACAACCCCACCGGCGCCGACCTGTCCGACACGCAGTGGGACGACGTGGTCGCCGTGTGCCGTGAGCGCGGCCTGATCCCCTTCCTCGACATGGCCTACCAGGGCTTCGCCGACGGCATCGAGCCGGACGCCGTCGCCGTGCGCGCCTTCTCGACCAGCGGCCTGCAGTTCTTCGTGTCGAGCTCGTTCTCCAAGAGCTTCTCGCTCTATGGCGAGCGCGTCGGCGCGCTGTCGATCGTCACCGCCAGCAAGGAAGAAGCCGGCCGCGTGCTGTCGCAGGTCAAGCGCGTGATCCGCACCAACTACTCCAACCCGCCGATCCACGGCGGCGCCATCGTCGCCGCGGTGCTGTCCTCGCCCGAGTTGCGCCAGATGTGGGAAGACGAACTCGGCGGCATGCGCGAGCGCATCCGTGCCATGCGCACCAGCCTGGTCGAGCAGCTCGAGGCCGCGGGCGTCGCGCAGGACTTCTCCTTCGTGATCAAGCAGCGCGGCATGTTCTCCTACACCGGCCTCACCGTTGACCAGGTCGAGAAGCTGAAGGCGGACTTCGGCATCTACGCCGTGTCCACCGGCCGCATCTGCCTGGCCGCACTCAACTCCAAGAACATCGGCTACGTCGCCAAGGCGATTGCGCAGGTGGTCAAGGCCTGAAGCCCTGCTTCGTCGCGGCGGGGCGGCGCTCATCAAAAAATGCCGTCTCTGCCTTGACGCAAGCGCGAACGCCAACTAGAATGCGCGTCTCTGTTCCTCGATAGCTCAGTCGGTAGAGCGCCGGACTGTTAATCCGTAGGTCCCTGGTTCGAGCCCAGGTCGGGGAGCCAAGTTTCAGGACTTGGTGTTTCTCCAAGGAACAGCAAGTCGCAGCATGCGCTGCAAAAAGGTAATTCCTCGATAGCTCAGTCGGTAGAGCGCCGGACTGTTAATCCGTAGGTCCCTGGTTCGAGCCCAGGTCGGGGAGCCAGCATCACCAAGCGAAAAAGCCAATCCTTTCGGATTGGCTTTTTCGCTTTCTGCTCCAACGCCAGTTTTCCTCATGCCTTGGGCGTGAGCTTGCCAGCAAACGACTGCACCGCGATCTTGCCTTCCCGAACGAAGAACGTGTCCGTCCCGAGTTCATAGACGTTATCGGCGGTCTCGGCCGTCCACAGGATGTAGGCGTAGTCACCGTCCACGAAGCGCTGCGTCATCCTGAAAGTGGCGCCTGGTTTGCCGAACTCCGCAAGCATCGCCGCGAACAGGGACCGGATCGCCTCCAGCCCTCTGAGCGGCCCATCAGCCGTAAATAGCACGGCATCTGGCGAATAGTCGGACAGAATCCCATCGAGATCGCCCTCGCCAAAACACTTCAGGTGATTGTCCAGCACCGCTGTCGTTGATCTCATGTCACTCTCCCTATTTCCTGTTAATGCGGATGCGCAAGCTCCGTTGCGGCCAGGGCGCCGATCAGGCGTCCCATCTCGGCGCCGACTTCGGTCGACGTGCGGTAGTGAATCCCCTCGAAGATTCGCGCGTCTGCAACTTCGCGCACGACTTCATCCACGCTCGTCCAGCGCCGAACCACACCCTTCGCGGTTGAGCTGACCGTCGCAAGTGCGGGCGCCGGGCCGGTACCCATCTCGGCCTTCAGTACCGCGCCCACCGCAGCGGCAAGGATGGTGTGGGCACTCGGGTATTCGGGATGCAGCGGCGACTCGATGAAGGACGTCCACGCCGCATCGCGCTCGGTTGCGTCGTTGTCGTCCAGGTCGCCGTTGCGGATTGCCGTGACTGGCCGCCAGAAATTGAAGTGGTATTTGGCATCGAACACGCTGATCATCGCGTCGTCCATGGCCTGCGACACGGCCGCGAACAGGCGTGCATTCCGCGCCACGTCGCGATTCGGCGCCTGCGCCACGGAATTCACGAGTCCATAGTAGATCGATGGCAGCGAGTGCTCCCAGAAGCGCGCGACCTCGGTCTGCTCAGCGCTGCGGCTGGTGCTCACCTTTGCGCCGAAGGCCCTGACCTCATTGTAGTCGCGCGTCCATGCCTCGCTGTCGAGCGCCGGAGGTGGGCCAGGACGAAACTGCGCCGGGCTCGTCATCCGCCATGGCGTGCGTGCCCTCCACGGCAATGCGGCCGGTGCCGAGGTGGGAACGTAGGCGCCTGCGCGGGTGTGCGGGCGATAGACCGCGGGCGCGATTGTCAGGTCCTTCTCGCGACGCGCCAGTACTGCAGCGGCAGCGTGCTCTCCGGCAGCGATCCCCGCCGCCTTCTCCTTGCCGTCGGCAATCTTCTCCAACGCGGCCTGATAGGCAGCCTCGATCAAGGTCTCCTGCGACGGCATCAGCTTTTTCAGGATGACGCGGTTTGCCGCTGCGACCGCCGCATCGAGCGCAGCGCCCGGCGCAGCTTGCAGCGCCACGTGCCTGGCCGGGTCGCGCACGGTGACGGCGTTCACGGCCTCGTACATCGCAGTGTGCGCGAGGGCCATCACACGAATCGCTGGCGGCGTTCCAAGCTTGGCCTCGACAATGAATTCGCCGGCGCGGGCGTTCCAGTCCGAAATCACGTCGGCCCGGACATCGAATGTGATGCCCACGAACAGCGCTGCCGCCACAGCAGTGCCGGCAAGACGGGTTTGGAATCTGTGCAGCATTTTGACCTCCTTACAGTGAATGGACCACGCGCCGCGACACGCTGAAGCGGATTCTGCGTCGCCCCGGGCGTTGCCGCTTGACCCGGAATCCGTCTGCTTTGCTCGTCAGTCCTCTTCACGAAGTCTCGCCCGTGCGCGACCCGGCACCCGGCGCGGCTCGATCAGGACGCCAACGCAAGATGGCGCACCCGCGCCGGCGTAGCCCGCTAGAATCGGCAGTCATGAGCGACAATCAACCGCCGCGGGAGGCATCCATGAAACCCAGCTGGATCAAGAGTCCTTCCCTACCGCTCCTGGCCTGCCTTGCCATGCTTGGCGGATGTTCCACGGCGCGAATGGACAGCCAGTGGATCGACAGGAGCTTCCATGACGGCCTCGCCGCCGGCACCCGCGTGTTCGTCTCGTGCGAGACCGGCGACGACAGCCTGCGCCGGCTGTGCGAGGACGCCTGGGCGGAGCGCATGCGCACAGAAGGGATCACGGTGGTCAGGAGCTACGCGCCGGGTGGCGTGCCGGGCGACGCCGTCGGCAACGCCGAACGGATCGAGCGCGCGGCACGCGCCACCGGTGCGAACGCGACGATCCGGATGAAGCTCGCTGTGGGCAGCTATTCGGTGTTCCAGCCCGGGCCGCAGGTGGGGTTCGGCATCGGCGGCGGCAGTGGCGGCGGGGGTTTCAGCTTCGGCGGCATCGGCGTCTCGCTGCCGATCGGCGGCGGTGCCAGCCCGCGGCAGGAGATGGCCTCGAGCACCACGCTGACCGACCTCGGTCGCGGCACGGTGGTGTGGTCGGGCGGCGCGCGCACACAGGTCGACGGCGACGCGCTCGCACGGGTTTCAGCGCTGACCAGGGTGACCGTCGACGCGATGAGAAAGGCAGGCGTGATCCGCTGAGTTGTCTCGCGCGCCAATCGCGTGCAGCGAGCCCCCGCTCCCTCACGCGATCCACTTTCCACAGACGCCAGTCCCCCACCCAGATCTTCCTGACAATCTCCGAAGCTTCGTGATCATGAACATGCGCATTGCCCTGCTGCTTATCGTCTTCGCCGCGCTCGCTGCCTCGGGCGTCGCGCCTTACGACCGCGGCGTGTGGTGGGCCGAGGTGATGCCGGTGCTGATCGCGGTGCCGATCCTGGTCGCCAGCGCGCGGCGCTTTCCGCTCACCCCGCTCGCCTATGGCCTCATCGCCTTCTTCTCGCTGATCCTGATCCTCGGCGGCGCCTACACCTATGCGCGCGTGCCGATCGGCTTCGTGGTGCAGGACTGGTTCGATCTGGCGCGCAACCCGTACGACCGCTTCGGCCATTTCTTCCAGGGCGTGACGCCCGCCCTCCTCGGCCGCGAGCTGCTGCTGCGCACCTCGCCGCTGCGTCCGGGAAAGTGGCTGTTCTTCCTCGTCACGCTGAGCTGCCTGGGGATCAGCGCGCTCTATGAACTCGTCGAATGGGCGGCGGCCGAGCTGTGGGCGGGGGGCGCAGTGGAGTTCGTCGGCATGCAGGGCGATGTCTGGGACGCGCAGGCCGACATGCTGATGGCGCTCATGGGTGCGATCCTCGCGCAGTGGCTGCTCGCCGGCCTGCACGACCGCCAGCTTGCGCGTCTGCCACATGCGAAGGCCAATGACAGGAACCTGAGCGCGTAACGCCGATGCCCGCGCGGGCGCCGCCGGATGGTTCCGCGCGGGCGCCTCACCGCGTCTCCTTGAAGCATCCAGGCGCATCGCTGCAACGTTCGCGCACGGAGGGCACGCCGAAACGTGCAAGCCCGTGTGCGCGGACGGCCGCGATACAAAGCCGCAACATTCGCGTGCCATTGCGAAATTCGGCGAATACCCGCCCCTCCCAGGATTGGCTCCGTGATCCCGCCCCCACGGAGCCAGCCATGAACACCCCCCGTCAACTTCCGACCCTTGCCATCTCCCTTGCCGCGGCGGTGCTGATGGCGATCACGATGGGCTCGCGCTCGTCCTTCGGCCTCTTCGTCGCGCCGCTCAATGCCGCAACCGGACTGGGTCTGGTCACCATCAGCTTCGCGGTGGCCTTGAACCAGTTGCTGTGGGGCCTTGCCCAGCCCTTCGTCGGCCTCGTCGCCGACCGTCACGGTAGCGCCCGCGTCATCGCCACGGGGGGACTCGGCCTGGCCACCGGCAGTGCGCTGCTGCCCTTTGTCGGCAGCGCCGCGGAGTTGGTGCTCGCCCTGGCGCTGCTTGCCTTCGCCGGCGCCGCTGCGGGTAGCAACGGCTTGCTTCTCGGCGAGGTCAGCCGGCGGGTGGATCCAGAACGGCGCGGCCTCGCGCTGGGAATCGTCAGCGCCGGTGGCTCGGCCGGGCAGTTGGTGCTCGGACCGACGAGCCAGGGCATGATCACGGCCGCCGGCTGGGAGTCGGCGATGCTGGGCCTCGCCGCGCTCGCCCTGCTTGCACTGCCGCTCGCGCTGATGTTCAGGACCCCGGCACGCGGTCCGGCCGCGGCCGCCGAGGACCGCACCTCGGTCCCGGTACGCGATGCGCTGACCAGCCCTGCGTTCTGGCTCGTCACCGGCGGCTTCTTCGTTTGCGGCTTCCACGTCTCCTTCCTGATCTCCCACATGCCCGGCGTGATCGCCGACTGCGGTCTGCCGGCGGGCCTGGCGGGGTGGTGGATCGCCGTCGTCGGGTTGTGCAACATCATCGGCAGCCTGATCGCCGGCGCCGCCATCCGTCGCGGATCGATGCGGCGCGCGCTGATGCTGCTGTATGCGCTGCGGGCGCTCGGTGTCGCCGCCTTCGTGGCGCTGCCGAAAACCGAATGGGTGATGCTCGGCTTCGCCGCCTGGATGGGCTTCACCTACATGGCCACGCTGCCACCAACAGTCGGCCTGATCGGCAAGCTGTTCGGCCTGCGCCACATGGCGACAATGGTCGGCGTGGTGATGCTCGTGCATCAGATCGGCGCCTTCCTCGGGGTTTGGCTGGGCGGCATCGTTCTGATCCACACCGGCAGCTACGACTGGATGTGGCACGCCGATATCGTCCTCGCGCTGCTCGCAGTGGCGATCCACCTGCCGCTGGTCGAACGGCCGGCGGCACGGGCCACTCCACCGTCCACCCCCGAGGCCACCCTCAGCCCGGCTGGCGCGGGCTGAGGGCCTGCGTCAGCGCAGCGTACAGGCTTGACGGCTCGACCGGCTTGGGCAACATGACGCCCACGCCGGCGGCGCGTAGCACCTCCTCCCCGACGCCGTCCGCATAGCCGGAGAACAGCAGCACCGGCGTGGCCGGCGACTGGCGCCGGATCTCGCCGGCCAGCTCCAGCCCGGTCAGGTGCGGCATGGTCAGGTCGGTGAGCACGACATCGAAGCCGGCCGGATCAGCGGCGAACAATGCCCACCCTTCCCGGCCGTCAGCCGCTGCCACGACCGTAAGCCCCCAGCCCTCGAGCAGCTCACGCAGGAAGGCGCGCACCATGTCCTCGTCGTCGGCGAGCAGCACACGCCCCTTGAGCCGCGTCGGCGCGCGTGTTGGAGCCGCAGTTTCGCGGCCCTCAAGCTGCGCCGCCGCCCAGGGAAGTATCGGCAGCAGCACGCGAAAGCAGGTCCCGCATCCGGGCGCGGTGTCGATCAGGATGTGTCCTCCATGTTCGTGAACGATGCCGTGCACCGTGGCCAGGCCCATGCCACTGCCCTTGCCCACCGGCTTGGTGCTGAAGAAGGGCTCGAACATGCGCTCAAGCGTATCCGGCGCAATCCCCGCCCCATCGTCCGCGACCACCAGCGCCACGTGGTCTTTGGTGTCCACCGAGTCGCGGCAGGACGCGCACACGGCCAAACCGGGCGGCGCCGCTTCGATGCCGATGCGGATACGCCCCTGCCCCTCCACCGCATCACGCGAGTTGATGCACAGGTTCATCAGCACCTGTTCGAGCTGCACCGGGTCCGCCATCACGCAGGCCTCGATTGCGGGCCGTGCCACCCCGAATTCCACGGTCGTCGGCAACATCGGGGCGAGAAAATGCGCGAGCTCCTCGACCAGTGGCTGCAACGCAAGCGGGCGCGGCATGCCGCGCTGTCCGCGGCTGAAAGTCAGCAACTGGCGGATCAGGTCGCGCGCACGCCCAGCCGACAGGCGGGCCTGCTCCAGATAGCGGCCGAGGCGGACATCGCCGAGTTCGGCCTGTCGGTCCTCGGCCAACGCGAGGTAACCATTGATGCTGGTCAGGATGTTGTTGAAGTCGTGGGCAATGCCGCCTGCCAGATGGCCGATCGCCTCCATCTTCTGCGCCTGGCGCAGTTGCGCCTCGAGTCGGGCGCTCTCCTCGGCGGCACGCTTGGCCGCCGTGATGTCGCGCAGATAGCCCACGAACAGGCGCCCTTCGCTGCCTTCGGCGACCGCGATCGCCAGTTCGGCGGGGAACTCGCTACCGTCGGCGCGCGCGGCCACGACCTCTACCCGGCGACCGATGAAGTGCCCTTCGCCAGTGGCGAGAAGACGCCCCATGCCCGCCTGGTGAGCATCACGAAAACGCGCCGGGATCAGGGTTTCGGCCAGGCTGCGGCCGATCACTGCCGCGCTGCGATGGCCGAAGCAAGCCTCGGCGGCAGGATTGAAACCGCGGATCAGGCCGTCCTCATCCATCGTGATGATGCAGTCCAGCGCCGCCTCCACGGTGGCGCGGTAGCAAGCCTCCGACGCGCGCAGCGCGCCGTCCATGCGGTCGCGCTCGAGCTCCGCGGCCGCGCGCACGGCGAAGATCTTCATCACCGACTCGACGAAGCCGGGGTCGGCTATCGGCCGTCGCGACACCGCGGCGATCAGGCCGAGCGGCTCGCCGCGGGTATCGGCGAGCGGATAGCCGGCATAGCTCTCCATGCCCAGCCGGGCAAAATCCGTGTCGAGCGGGAAGACCTGCCGCAGGTCCTGCGGGTAGATGCGGAACTGTTGACCGATCACCGTCGCGCAGGGCGTGCCGCGCAGGTCGTAGTCGAAGTTCTCGGCGAGCTCACCATCACGCCACAGCGCGAGAACGCGCATGCAGTGCGAGCGCTCCGAGTCACGCACCGCGATGAAGATCCAGTCGCTGCCGATGATCGTCGCCAGATAACGCGCCAGGGCCTGAAAGATGCTGCCGCCGCCGGCACCGGAGACCGCGAGCGAGGCGCCCTGGAGCGCCTCCTCCACGCGCTTGCGGATGGTGATGTCGGTGGCGATGCCGCACACCGCATAGGGTGAGCCGGATGCATCGAGCAGCGGAAACTTGTCCACCAGGTAGGTACGCAGCCGGCCGCCGAACACCACCTGCTCCTCGAAGGTGATGGTCTGCTTCGACTGCACCACCTGCCCGTCGTTGGCGCGCAGGCGGGCGGCCACCTCGCCGGGCATCACGTCCACGTCGGAGCGGCCGATCACCTGATCGGGCAGCTTCCCCACCAGGCGGCAGAACTCCCGATTCACGAACAGGTAACGACCGTCGAGATCCTTCCAGAACACGACCGCCTTGCTTTCGTCGAGGACCTGGCGCAGGCGCAGTTCGGAAGCCCGCAATGAGCGCTCGGCCTGCAGCAGGCGGCCGGCTGCCGCATCAGCGCTGTCGATCGCATCCGTGGCGCGCGGCATGAGCCGTGCCTGTCGCTTGTGTCGCGTGCGGAAGGATGAGCCGCGTCTGTCCTTGTGCTTCATGGCGTGCCCCGTCAGATGGATTGCTCCTTCCAATGTAGCCGGCGGCCGCAATCCATCGCCTGTGGTTACCGCAGGGTTACGAAGGAAACACGCCGGTTACACGCACCAGCACCGCACGGCTGCTCACGCCGGCACGTACATGTAGCCGGCACTCCGCACCGTGCGGATCAGGCGGGGGCGTTCCGGATCGGGTTCGACCTTGCGCCGCAGGCGGGCGATGCGGATGTCGATCGAGCGGTCGAAGGGCTCCCACTCGCGATTGCGGGTGAGCGTCAACAACTGGTCGCGCGACAGCACCTGGTTGGGGCGCTCGACGAAGGCCTTCAGCAGCTCGAACTCCATCGCGGTGAGCATCAGCTCCTCGCCCGCGGCATCGAACAGGCGGTGGGCGCGCAGGTCGAGCCGGCATTCGCCGACCGCGACCATGGCCTCATTGCGCGCAAATCCCGCGGAGGACGGGGTCGCCGTCTCCGCGCCCGCTGCGCCCGCTGCCAGGGGCACCATCCGGCGCAGCACGCTCTTGATCCGCGCAAGCAGTTCTCGCGGCTCGAAGGGCTTGGCAATGTAATCGTCCGCGCCCATCTCCAGCCCCACCACCCGGTCCACCACCTCGCCGACACCGGTCACGATCAGCACCCCGACCGCGTGGCGCTGGCGCAGGTAGCGCAACAGCGTCAGCCCGTCCTCCCCGGGCAGGCGCAGGTCCAGCAACACGACATCGGGCACGGCGCGCGCCAAGGCCTCGAGCATCGCGGCGCCGCAGTCCGCGGTCGCCACCTCCAGCCCGTGTGTGGACAGGTACTCCGAAAGCATCGTCCTGACATCGGGGTCGTCATCCACCACCAGGACGCGGCCGATCGCTTCCATGTCCGATTCCTCCTCCTTCATGCCGAAGCGTCAATCCCAGTGTGGACGCCGTCCCGCCCCCGATCAAGGCGCACTTCCCGCCACCGCCCGCGCCAGTCCGGTCCGGAAACAGCCCGATTACACAGCGATACCAGGACGCGCGGAAGCGAAAGAAGCGCGATACCAGCCCTCCCTAGCATGCAGCCATCGACGACCGGAATCGGCCCATTGGGCAGTGCGGTCGGCGAGGCCCCACCCCCTGGAAGGAGACTGCAACATGAAAGCCCTTAGCGACCCCCGCCTGGACGCCTCGACCACCCTGCCCGGCAAGCCCGCCCGCCGCATCCGCCGCGCCCTCGACGAGATCCTCCAGCTCGCGGCCTACGTCGCGGCAGCGCTGCGCGAAGCACGGACGCGCCGCCGTGCTGCACGCGCGCTGCGCGTCCAGCGCCGCCTGCTCGCCGATCTCGACGAGCGCACGCTGAAGGACATCGGCCTTCACCGCGCCGAACTCGACTCACTGTGCGCCGAGCTCGAAGGCCAGGCCGAACCGAGCCGCCGGCACAGCGCAAAGAACTCCGTCGCCCCCCTGTATTGAGCGTTTCACCCCACCACCCCAAGGAGCATCATCATGCAAACCACCATCCACACCGCGCTATCCGCCCAGCGTTACGCCAAGGCCGTCGAGGTCTCGAAGCGCGTGCGTTTCGACATCGATCACGACGTCATCCGTGGCCGCCAGTTCGACTTCAACAAGAAGTTCCTGCCCGACGGCCTGTCCCGCATCGATGCGCTGCCCTTCCTGCTGCCGGCGGAACGCCGCTTCCTGTCGCAGATCCAGGGCCGCTCCTACGCCAACATCTTCGGCCTGGTGGAGCGCTTCATCAGCGCCCAGGTGCTCGATGTAAGCCGCGACCACTGGTTCGGCGATCAAGTCGCGCTCGAGGCGCTGGTGCGCTTCACCGACGAGGAGATCAAGCACCAGGAAATGTTCCGCCGCCTGGAGCGCATGGCCGCCGCGGGCATGCCCGATGGCTACGTGTTCGTTCCCGATCCGGACGAGGTCGCGCGTGCGGTGCTGTCGGCGTCGAAGTGGGCGGTGCTCGGGCTGATCTGCCACATCGAGATCTTCGTCCTGCTGCACTACCACAGCAGCATCGAGCCCGATGACAACCTGTCCGAACTGTGGAAGGACGTCTTCCTGCACCACGCCCGCGAGGAGTCGCAGCACGCCATCCTCGACGAGCTCGAATGGCTGCGCGAGGACTCGCGCCTGAGCCCGGCCGAGCGCGACCGCGCGGTCGATGACCTGATCGGCCTGGTGGCGGCGGTCGACGGCATCCTACAGGCGCAGGCCAGGGCCGACGCCGACTACTTCGTCACCAGCAGCGGACGCAGCCTCACCCCCGCCGAGGCGGCCCAAGTGCATGCCACCGTGCTGCGCGCCTACCGCTGGCAGTACATCGTGTCCGGTGTACAGGGCGAGCGCTTCCAGGCGGTACTGGGGGGCCTGATCGATGCGGCGCAGTTCCAGCGCATCGCCGGTGCGCTCGGCCCGATCATCGAGGACGTGAACCGGGTCCTGCACTGATCGGAGTCATCCGCCGCCAAGCGGGCTTCGTCGCATGGCGCGCGCTGATGATGGTGCACGCCCTGCTGCTGAGCATGATCGTCGGCCGGCGCTGAGGCCACTGCCGACTGCGGCCCCGCCCCGGAGGGCGGGGCCGCCTAAACCCCGTGCCGCCGCCGGTGCTGGCGCGAACCCGCCGAGCCTTCGGCGTCCGAATACGCGTGGCGCGCCGCCGTCATCTCGGCCAGCACGGTGGCGACCTTGTGGTTGAGCGTGCCTTTCGGAATCACGCCCTTGGCATCCGGCTCGCCGGCTTCGACGCCGGTCAGTACGGTCATCGCCTCGTCGACCGTCTTCACCGAGTGGATGTGGAAACGCCCCTCTGCAGCCGCCTGCACCACGTCCTCACGCAACATCAGGTGACGCATGCTGGCGGCAGGAATCACCACGCCGTGCGAGCCATCGAGCCCACGCGCCGAGCACAGGTCGAAGAAGCCCTCGATCTTCTCGTTCACGCCACCGATCACCTGCACCTCCCCGAACTGGTTCACCGAGCCGGTGATCGCAAAGCGCTGCTGGATCGGGATCTGCGTCAGCGCCGACAACAGCGCGCACAACTCGGCGAGCGAGGCCGAGTCGCCCTCGACCGGCGCATACGACTGCTCGAACACCAGGCTCGCCGACAGCGACATGGGCTGGTGGCGGGCGTAGCGTGCGGCGAGAAAGGCGGACAGGATCAGCACGCCCTTGGAGTGGATGGCGCCGCCGAGCTCGGTCTCGCGCTCGATGTCGACCACGTCGCCCTCGCCCATGCGCACGGTGGCGGTGATGCGCACGGGGTGGCCGAAGCGCTCGCCGGCCAGCTCGATCACCACCAGGCCGTTGATCTGACCGGCACGCTCACCGTCGGTGGAAATCAGCGTCGTGCCGTCGAGGATGGACTCCCGCACCCGCGTCGGGTAGCGGTTGCAGCGGCGCTCGCGCGCGGCCAGCGCATCCTCGACCTCGACCCGACCGGTGGTGACGAGGCCCTTCTGGCGGGCGTGGAAGTCGGCCTCGCGCATCAGATCGGATAACGCGCGCGTGTTCAGCGACAGGCGACCCGCATCCTCGGCAAGCCGTGAAGCCTCTTCCACCAGGCGGGCGACACCGCTGCGATCCACCGGCAGCAGCTTGGCACCGCGCGCGAGCAGTGCCATCAGGCGGGCATATTCACATTCGTTTTCCGGCGTGCGCAGGATGTCGTCGTTGAAGTCAGCGGCCACCTTGAACAGATCGGCGAACTCGGGGTCGTGCTCCATGAGCAGGTAATAGACGTCGCGATCGCCGATCAGCACCACCTTCAAGGCGCTCGACACGGCCTCGGGCTCGAGCGTCAGCGCGCCACTCCAGCCTTGCGCCTCCGCCGGCGGCTCGATGCGGATCTCGCCAGCACGCAGGCAGCGCTTGAGGCCTTCCCACGCGAAGGGCTGCGACAGCAGGCGCTCGGCGTCGAGCACCAGATAGCCGCCATTGGCGCGGTGCAACGCGCCCGCACGGATCAGGTTGAAGTGGCTGACCTGGTTGCCCTGCTGCACGATGTGCTCGATGCGGCCGATGAGGTTGCCATAGCCCGGATTGTTCTCGAACACCACCGGCGCGCCCTGCGAGCCGGAATGATCCACCAGGAGCTTGACCTGGTAGCGGTGGTAGCGGGTGTTTTCCTCGGGCTCGGGCGCTTCCTCGTCGTCCTCGTCGAGCATCGTGCCCTTGATCGCGCTGTCGAGCACGTCGTGCTGCACCGCATCGAGGAAGACCAGCACCTCGGCCAGATCCGCATGCGCCTCGCGCACCTCGCGCAGCAGGTGGGACACGGCCGGCTCGAGAACCTCGTGCTCGGCACGCTCGATCGACTCGCGCACCGCCTTACGCCAGCCGGGAAAGTCGTTGAGCAGATCCTCGAGCTTGTTGCTCCAGGCCGTGATGCGCGCTTCGATGTCGTGGCGCTCGCCCTCCGGCAGGGCCTCGAAGGCCTCGGGCGACAGCACGTCATCGCCCCGTGTCGGCGCAAAGACGAAGCCCTCGGGGGTCTGCAGCAGCGAGATCCCGTCCGTGGCACAGGCCTGGCCGAGTTCGCGCAGCGCGCCCTCTTCGCGGGCCTTGTGGGCGTTCTGCAGCGACTCGACGCGCTCGACGTGCGCATCGCTGTCGAGCGCGGCCGACAGCGCCGGCCCGAGGTCGCGGATGAAGGTCTGCATGAGCGCGCGCAGTGCGCCACCACGCCCCGCGGGCAGGGTCAGCAGGCGGGGCTTGAGCGCCTCGTCGAAGTTGTGCAGGTAGCACAGGTCGGGCGGCACCGGCTCGCTCGCCGCGCGGTCGCGCAGCAGGCGGAAGGTCGTAGCGTGCTTGCCGCTGCCCGCATCGCCGAGCACGAAGACGTGGTAGCCGGAATGGCCCATGGCCAGCCCGAAGCGGATCGCCTCGACGGCGCGCTCCTGGCCCAGGTCGCCGGCATGGTCGGCAAGGGATTCGGTGGTTTCGAAGCTGAAGCAGGCGGGGTCGCAGCGCTTGCGCAATGCCGTGGACGGCAGCGGCACGAGATCGGCCATATTTGATTATTCTCCTGGTGCCGCGTGGCACGGAGCGCAATGATACACCTCGCGCTGCAACGGCCCGAGGCCTGCAGTAGGCTCGCCGCAGGCCCACGGCGGGCGAACCTCGCCTTGCACCGCGCTGTCCATGTACTGATAATCCCCCAACCCGAATCCGCTGCCGACCATGAAAGTCATCCCGATCCAGCAGGCCGCGTCCACCATCGTCACCCCCGACACTGCGCTGAGCCCGCCTCCCGGCGCCTCGCTGCTCGATCGCCGTGGGCGCGGCGTGCGCGACCTGCGCATCTCGGTCACCGACCGCTGCAACTTCCGCTGCGTGTACTGCATGCCGCGCGAGGTGTTCGGCGACGACTACACCTTCATGCCCCGGCGCGAACTGCTCAGCTTCGAGGAGATCGTGCGCGTGGCGAGCCTGTTCGTCGCTCGCGGCGTGCGCAAGATCCGCATCACCGGCGGCGAGCCGCTGCTGCGCAAGGACGTCGATCGCCTGATCGAGATGCTGGCGCGGCTGCCCGGTGTGGAGATCACGCTCACCACCAACGGCGTGCTTCTGCCCAAGCTCGCGCGCCGCCTGAAGGACGCCGGCCTGCACCGCGTCACGGTGAGCCTGGACGCGCTCGACGATGCGCTGTTCCGGCGCATGAACGACGCCGACTACCCGGTCGCCAGGGTGCTCGAAGGCATCGAGGCGGCGAAGTCGGTCGGCCTGGGGCCGATCAAGGTCAACATGGTGGTCAAGCGCGGTACCAACGACGGCGACATCGAGGCCATGGCTGCCCACTTCCGCCACAGCGGCCACATCCTGCGCTTCATCGAGTTCATGGACGTGGGCGCGTCCAACGGCTGGAAGATGGACGAAGTGCTGCCATCGCGCGAAGTCATCGCCCGCATCGACAGCCAGTTCCCGGTCGAGCCGATCGACCCCAACTACGAAGGCGAGGTCGCCGAGCGCTGGCGCTACAGGGACGGCGCCGGCGAGATCGGGGTGATCTCGTCGGTCACTCAGGCCTTCTGCGCCACGTGCACCCGCATCCGGCTGTCGACCGAGGGCAAGCTCTACACCTGCCTGTTCGCCCAGCATGGCCATGACCTGCGCACGCTGCTACGCGAAGGCGCCGACGACGCCCGGATCGACGCCGCCATCGCCCACGTCTGGCAGCAGCGCGAAGACCGTTACTCCGAGATCCGCACCGCCGACACGGCAGCGTTGCGCAAGATCGAGATGTCCTACATCGGCGGTTGAGTCGGCCCCGGCGCTGAACCCGGCAAGCGTGCTCAGTCGCGCATTGCCTCGAACTCGAAGCTGAGCAGCACCTCATCGCCGACCATGCCGTTGTTCACCCCGTAGCTCATGCCCCACTGGCTGCGCTGCAAGGTCGTGCGGGCCGAGATGCCCAGCGTGTGCTTGCGGTGGCCGAAGGGGTAAGTTGCTGCCTTGTTCAGCGATACCTCCAGTATTACCGGGTGGGTCTGCCCGAGCAGCGTCAGTGTGCCGCTCAGGCGGCCGTCGAGCCGGCCGCCGTTCTCCATCACCGTCTCGAAGGCGGTGGCCTCGAACACGATCTCGGGATGACGATCGGCATCGAGGAAGTCGCTGTCGCGTACATGCCGGTCGCGCGCCTTGTGGTTGCTGAACACGCTGTCCGCTGCCACCACCACGCGCCCCGACGACAGCGTGCGCGTCGTCTCGTCATACACGAAACTCCCGCTACCCTTCAGGAACATGCCAATCACATCCGCGTAACCGAGGTGATCGATCTGAAATCCGATCGCGAAATGATCGGGGTCGATCGTGTAGGTGCGCGGCTCGGCCCAGGCCTGGCCGGCACTGGCCGCAGCGAGGAACACGCCCGCGGCAAGCAGGCGGCGCAAGGTGGGAACAGGGGCTCTTCTGGTCATCGTGTCTTCCTCCATCGCACTTCGTTGATTGGTTGCGCCCGACTTATTGCACTGCATCATTCAACTGCTTCAGCTCACCTGCTTCCGTGCACGTACCGCCAGCGCACATCCACCGCGAAGGACCACGCCAGCAGGCCAAGTGCCAGCGCCAGCAGCGGCGCCGCCCATCCCGCATCCACGACCGGCAGCAGGCACAGCAGCAAGCTGGCGACCTGCCACACGCACACCAGCTTGCGCCGCGTGCTCTCGGGCAGCGGACCATCGAGCCAGGCCCACAACCGCATCGCGGCCACGAATGCGTAGCGCATCGCGCCGATGGCGAGCACCCAGCTTCCCGCTTTGCCCATCACCAGCAGATGCACGCACAGCACCAGGATGAGCAAGGCGTCGAGTTCCATGTCGAAGCGCGCCCCGAAGGCGCTGGCGCAGCGCCAGCGCCGCGCCACCCAGCCGTCGATGCCATCGAGCGCAAGTGCAATCCCTGCAATCGCTGCCACCCAGGCGGCATGCCCTTGCGTCCATTCCGGCGCGGCGAGCGCACCTGCAACCAGCGCCACCAGCACCGCCCGTCCCAGCGTCACCCGGTTCGCCGGCCCCAGCGTGGTGCGCAGATCCGGCCATTGATGCAGGACCGCCGCGCACAATGCAAGCAGCACGCCTACCGCCGCCCACATTGCCTGGGGAGGTAGATCGAAAACCGTCATCGCGAGCGCTGACAAACCCGCCAGCATCGTAAGCGCTGCCAGAACTTCCAGTGCTGCAACCGGCACTGACCCGCGCCCCGAATCCACCCCGTCTTCCTTGATCAATGCTTTGTCCTCACACCGCCTTCCCGTAGTGACCGAAGACCCGGATCCCGCGCCCCTGCTACCATGCTCGCTTCGATCATCTGCCGCGGCAAAGGGTTCGCACAAGGGCTGCATGGACAGCACAGCGGAGGCACGCGGCCCTCCAAGCCAGATCACTCCCTGCGCATGACATTCGACCCAAGGACCAAACGATGTCCGACACCAGCCTCGCCTTCTGGAGCACAGGCTACGGCCGGGGCGAACTGCGCCCCGCTGTGCTGCGCCCACCCGCTACGGGAGAGGTGCTCGTACGCAGCCTCTACAGCGCCGTCAGCCGCGGCACCGAGAGCCTGGTCTTTCGCGGCGAGGTGCCCGAGAGCGAATACCAGCGCATGCGTGCCCCCTTTCAGGAAGGCGACTTTCCCGGACCGGTCAAATATGGCTACATCAGCGTCGGCGTCGTCGAGGACGGCGCCGGTCCGCAAGCCGCCGCACTGCACGGGCGCACGGTGTTCTGCCTGCACCCGCACCAGGACCGCTACCTCGTGCCGGCAAGCGCCGTCATCCCGCTGCCGCCCGGCCTGTCGCCGGCGCGCGCCGTGCTGGCCGCCAACATGGAAACCGCGCTCAACGCGTGCTGGGACGGCGCCCCGGGAATGGGCGATCGCATCGCAGTCGTCGGCGCGGGCGTGGTGGGCAGCCTGGTCGCGTGGCTGTGCGCGCGCATTCCGGGCACCGAGGTGGAGCTCATCGACATCGATCCCGGCCGTGCGCAGATCGCGCGTGCCCTCGGTCTGACCCACCGTTTGCCCGCGAACGCACGCGCAGAGTGCGACCTCGTCTTCCATGCCAGCGGCCATCCGGCCGGGCTGAGCACCGCACTCGATCTTGCCGGGCAGGAAGCAAGCGTGATCGAGATGAGCTGGTACGGCCGTACTGCGGTGACGGTAGGGCTGGGCGGCGCCTTCCACGCCCGCCGGCTCAACATCAAATCCAGCCAGGTCGGCCATATCCCCCCGCAACGCAGCCCGCGTTGGCATTATCGTCGGCGCATGGAACTTGCGCTGTCCCAGCTCGTCGATCCACGGCTCGATGCGCTGATCAGCGGCGAAACCGGATTCCAGGACCTGCCGGCGCTGATGCAACGCCTCGCGTATACGCCGGCCGGTGCCCTGTGCGAACGCATTCGCTACCCCGGCGTCAGCACCCTGGACGCCCACACGCCCCACTCCGGAGATCCTTCATGTACAGCCTGACCGTCCGCGACCACATCATGATCGCCCACAGCTTCCAGGGCGCCATCTTCGGACCTGCCCAACGCATGCACGGCGCGACCTACCTCGTTGATGCGTGCTTTCAGCGCAGCGAACTCGACGCCGACGGCCTGGTGGTCGATATCGGCCTGGCCGGCGAGGCCCTCAAGACCCTGCTCGCCGACCTCAACTTCCGCAACCTGGACGACGAGCCGGAATTCCGCGGCCGCAACACCACCACCGAGTTCATGGCCCGGGTGATCTTCGATCGCATGGCGGCTGCGATCCGCGCCGGCAAGCTCGGCGCCGGCGCACGGGGACTGGAGCGCCTGAAGGTGACCCTGCACGAGTCGCACATCGCCTGGGCGGGCTACGAGGGTGCGCTGTGATTGGGCCGACCGCGGCCCGTCCCGCCGCCCTGCGCGCGTCGGCCGGGCCCGCTTCGGCACTAGCCCGCCGCACCGTTCGCCAACGCCCGCCAACGCCCGCAGAATCGGGCGCATGACCCAACGCCTCGACTTCATCGTGCCTGGCGACCCCGCGCAGCGCACGGGCGGCTACCTCTACGACGCGCACATCGTCGCCGAGTTGCGCCGGCTCGGCTGGACGGTCGATGTGCATGGTCTCCCCGGCCGATTCCCCGAGGCTGATGCGACGGCGCGCGATGCGCTGGAGCAGACGCTCTCCGCCTTGCCGAGCGGCCGCCAGGTGGTGGTCGATGGACTCGCGCTCGGCGGCCTGCCAGAGGTCGCGATCCGGCATGGTTACCGCCTGAGGCTCGTCGCGCTCGTGCATCACCCGCTCGCCGACGAGCGCGGGCTGAGCGTCGCACGCCGGCACTGCCTGCTCGCCAGCGAGCGCGCGGCACTCGCGGCCGCCCGGCTCGTGATCACAACCAGCAACTACACCGCACGCCGGATCGCGGACTTCGGCCTTCAGCCGTCCCGGGTGGGTACGGTCGAGCCGGGCGTCACGCCGCTGCCGCTGGCCCTCGCCGACGGGGACTCACCGCGGCTGCTGTGCGTCGGCACCCTGAGCCCACGCAAGGGCCAGGACCTGCTCGTGCGCGCACTGCACCGCCTGCACGAACTACCCTGGCATTGCGACTGCATCGGCAGCAGCGCACGTGACCCACACTTCGCCCATGCCCTTGCTGGGCTCATCGCGAAAGCCGGTCTCGATGAACGCATCCAGCTCCACGGCGAATGCGACGACGCGCAGCTGCGCGCGGCCTATGCGGGCGCGGATCTCTTCGTGCTGCCCTCGCACTACGAGGGCTACGGCATGGTGGTGTCCGAGGCCATCTCGGCCGGCCTGCCGGTACTCACCACCACGGGCGGTGCGCTGGCCGAGACCCTGCCCGCCGGCGCCGGAATCGCCGTCCCGCCCGACAACGTCGATGCACTCGCCGAAGCCCTGGGCACGCTGATCGGGAACCGCAGCCGGCGCCACGCCCTGCGCGACGGCGCCCGCAAGGCGCGCGCGGTGCTGCGCGACTGGCCGCGCGCCGGCGCCGAGTTCGCCGCCGCGCTGAGCCGGATGGAACGATCACCGGCCTCCACCCCGATCGGGCCTTGAACGCCCTGCAACCTCGCGCGAGTCATCCAATGGCCTCCAACGACGAAAGCACCCTCGACACCCAAGCTCAGTCCGCCCCCCAGCCGCATCCTGACGCCTGCTTCGACGCGAGCTGGCTCGCCCTGCGCAAGGTGGCAGACAGTGCAGCGCGCGCGCCCGAACTCGAGGCGCGCGCTGCCGACTGGCTGCGCCAGCGCCGGTCGGCGGCTGCGCCTGGCCAGCCGCTGCGCCTGATCGACCTTGGCAGCGGCAGCGGCGCCAACCCCTGCCACCTCGCCCCGCGCCTGCCCGGTCCCCAGCACTGGACGCTGATCGACCACGATGCCGGGCTCCTTGCCCGGGCGCTGACCGCGTGCGCCGGATTGCGCGACGCAGAGGGAGCATCGGCCAGTGTCGACACGCATTGCCTGGATCTTGGCCGCATCGACGCGTCAACGCTTGCGGGTACGGATCTCGTCTGCGCTTCGGCCCTGCTCGACCTGGTGGATACCGCCTGGCTCGACCAACTCGCCGACGCGTGCGCCACGACCGGCAGCGCACTGCTGGTCACCCTGAGCGTGGACGGCACTTGGCGCTTCCTGCCCGACGCCGCGGCGACCAAGGCTGCGCTCGCGATCGCCGCTGCGGATGACGACTTTGTGCGCACGGCCTTCAACGCCCACCAGCGCCGCGACAAGGGCCTGGGCGCCGCCCTCGGCCCCGACGCCGCGTCCACCCTTGCCACACGCCTCGAGGAGCGCGGCTTCCAGGTCCGCCTCATGCCCAGTCCCTGGCGACTGCGCCTTGACCAACCCGCACACGCGGCGCTGGCGCTTGCGCTCATCGACGGCTGGCGCGACGCCGCCAGCGCGCAGCAGCCTGACGAGTGCGCGCGCATCGCGGCATGGCACGCACGGCGCATCACCGACTGTGACCACGACCGCGGGCGCGACGGTGGGCCCGGCGGCGGCGCGCTCGAAGTCGGCCACCTCGACTTGTTCGCCACACCGCCCCGCGCCGCGCCGTGCGCGGACTGAAGCCCCTGCCGCGCCTGGCCGCAAGCCTCGGGCTGATGACGGCGATCGTGCTCTGGCTCGAGCCGAAAACCCTCGCCGCCGCCTTTTCGGCACCGCAACCAAGCTGGCTGGCTGCAGCGCTGGCGCTGAGCTTCCCGCAGGTGGCCCTGTCGGCCTGGCGCTGGCGGCTCACCGCGAACCGCCTCGGCGCGCCGCTCGGCTTTGGCGAGGCGCTGCGCGAGTACTACGTCGCCACCTTCCTCAACCAGATCCTGCCCGGCGGTGTGATGGGCGACGCAGCGCGCGCCTGGCGCCACGCCCGTCGCCCGCAAACGCAAGCCGCGGGCGGGATGCCGGTCGGCATGGCGGCCTGGCATGCGGTCCTCATCGAGCGCGCCTCGGGCCAGCTTGCCCTGCTCGCCGTCGTGCTGGCGACGCTGGTCATCTCTCCCGAGCTGCAAGCGGCCAGCGCACGGCTGTTCGCCTCGTCCGGTAGCGGATCGAATTCACCCCTGCTGCTCGCGCTTGTCCTGCTCCTTGCGCTCGTTGGCATGACGCTGTGGTGGATCCGCGGTCATGTCGTCCGTTTTCGAGGAGCAGTGCAGGAAGCACTGCTCGCGCGCGAGGTTTTCCTGCGCCAATTGCTCGCCTCGCTGCTGATCGTGGCCAGTTACGTCGGCGTCTACCTGTGCTGCATGCGCATGATCGGCGTCGGCACGCCGGTAGCGACGAGCGCGCCACTGGTGCCCTGGGTGCTGCTGGCGATGGCAATTCCGCTGTCGATCGCAGGCTGGGGCGTTCGCGAGGGGGCCGCGGCCCTGGTCTGGCAGGCAGCCGGGCTCGACCCCGCACAAGGTGTCGCAATCTCGATCAGCTACGGCCTCGTCATCCTGCTGTCGAGCCTGCCGGGCGCGCTGATGATGTTTCACCGCGGGTCGGCAGACCCCGCGCCTACACCCTCAGATCAGAAGCGCGAAGATCAAGATCGAACAGCGTATCCACGCCACAGGCGAAACACCGGCTTGCAGGACGAATCGCCTCGTTGAGCGTATCGATCGGTGGCAATACCAGACCGGGGCGCCCCGAGCCGATCAGCATCGGCGCCACCATCACGTGCAACCGATCGAGCACGCCCGCCTGCAGGAAACGCGACACGGTCACTCCGCCGCCTTCGACCAGCACCCGCCGGTATCCGGCCTCGCGCAGCCAGCGCAGGACTGCTGCGGGCTCGAAGCCCTCGGCGCCGCAGGGCAGGACGCAACGCCGGAGCTCGCCGGGAGCCAGGGGGGTGGAATCGTCCGGCAGGGGAGGCCGGGAATCGGACACCAGATGCAGCGTGGGCGCAGCGGCTTCGTGAAACACCCGCGCCTGCGTCGCCGCCCGGCTCTTCGGATCGAGCACCACGCGCAGCGGATTGGCCCCGGACACATGGCGCACGGTGAGCTGCGGATCGTCTGCGTTCACCGTGCCCACGCCCACCACCACCGCATCGACCAGCGCACGCAGGCGATGCAGGTGGGCGCGCGCCTCGATGGCGTTGATGTAGTGCGAGGCACCGCTCGCGGTGGCGATGCGGCCGTCCAGGCTTTGCCCGAGCTGGGCGATCACCCACGGCCCCGCTTGCGCCACCAGCGGAAGGAACAGATCGAGCAGCTCGGCGGTCTCTGCAGACGGCTCGGCTGCGCAACGCCAGGCGCCCCCCGGATCTATTTCGATCGCGACCTCGTCGACGATGAAACTTGTCGTGCGGCGCGCGGCCCAATCAGCATGACGGGCTTGCAGGATGCAGGCCCAGCCCCAATCTGGTAGAAGTCTGTCCGACATTCATCATTCCTTAAAATACGGTTTGCACCCGCGAAGCTCGAACCAGACGCGCATCGCACCCGGGCGAACATGAACATCCCCACGGAGAAAAACAAATGCGCCAAGCCGAGCGTGCCCTCTTCGACCTGCGACGCGGACTTCCGATCCTGCTGCGCCAACCCGCCGGCGACAGCCTGGTCCAGGCGGTCGAGGGGCTTGATGACGACGCGCTCGCCGCGCTCCAATCCCTGTCCGGCTCCCCTGCCCGACTCATACTGAGCCAGCACCGCATGGTCGCGCTCGGACACGACGGCGCACGCGACGCGGTTTCACTCGCCCTCGCGCCGCTGCCGTCGAGCCGCGTCCTGCGCGAACTGGCATGGATGCACGGCGCCGCCCTGCCTGCCGGCGCCACTGAAACGCGGTGCAATGATGGCGAACGCGCCGCTCTGCGCCTGCTCGGCCGCGCGCAACTCGTACCCGCCGCCGTTGCCTGTACCGTAACACCCGCGCAGAACGAAGCGGTCGCTGCCGAAGTGGCAAGCGGAAACCTGCTCGCGGTCAGCGCGGCAGAGGCGCAGCAACTGTGCGAAAGCGGTCCCGGAGCGCTCACTCGCATCAGCGAAGCCCGTGTGCCGCTCGCTGAGGCCGAGAACAGCCGTTTCGTGCTGTTTCGCGAGGGCGACGGTGTGCACGAACACGTGGCGATCGTGATCGGCGATGCCGCCCAGTGGCCCGAGGCGGTCCCGGTGCGACTGCATTCGTCCTGCCTCACCGGAGACCTCTTCGGCAGCCTGCGTTGCGACTGCGGCGAGCAACTACGCCGCGGCGTTGCCGCGATCAACGCCCAAGGCGGCGGCGTTCTGCTTTACCTGTCGCAGGAGGGTCGCGGCATCGGGCTCGCCAACAAGCTGCGCGCCTACGGCCTGCAGGACGAAGGCCTCGATACCATCGACGCCGACCAGGTCATCGGGTTCTCCAAGGACGAACGCGATTTCCGCGTCGCCCACGAGATGCTCGACCAACTCGGCGTCCAGAAGGTTCTGCTGCTGACCAACAACCCGAGCAAGGTCGAAGCCCTGCACCACGCAGGCATCAACGTCGTCGCCCGCCAGGCGATCTACGGCGAGGTCACGACCCAGAACCAGCGCTACCTGCAGACCAAGGCCAACCGCCACGGCCACTGGCTGCATGATCTGCTGACGGAGCAGGACGAACCCGCCTCCGCCGAGCCCGAGCTCCTCCCCGCCCCAGGCGCAACCAGCAGCCTCTGAGCGAAGGGTTCCGGCTGCGGCACTCAGCCTCGGGCCGGATCGTGCTCGTCAGGGGCGCCCAGGGACGCAAGTTCGAAATCGTGGGTATCTTCGATGACACGTGCGAGAACGGTGGCGAAATGCTCGACCAGACGCTCGCCGAGCGCGGCATCGGCCAGCCGGGCATCGCCGGTCGCACCGCCAGGGTTAAGGTCCTGCGCCATCCAAGCAAAGCCCGCCTCGCCTTCGGGCCCGAGCACGCGGCCACGTGCCGCCATGTCGCGGCCGATGGACGGGAAATCGGCAATCGCCTCTCTGCGCACCTTGTGCGGCGCCAGGTGCAGCATCATCGCCGTCTCCAGCGCGCCGCCATGCAGGCCGTGACGCAACTCGGCGGCGGGCAGCGCATCGGGCGGGGGCGCAAAGCGGAAGTAGTTGGCCCGCACCACCAGCATCCGGTGCGCGACGCGCAGCTTCAGCGCGGCGAGATCGAGCACGGCCTTGTTGCCGCCGTGGCTGTTGAACAGCATCAGTCGGCGGAAACCCGCGCGTGCCACGCTGTCACCCAGCTCCACCATGGTCGCCAGCGCAGTCTCGGGGCTCAGGCTCAGCGTCCCCGCAAACGCACCGTGCTCAAGGCTCAGCCCCACCGCCAGCGGCGGCAGCACGCACACCGGCAGCCCGGGGCGCAGCTTCGGCAGCGCGGCCTGCAGCAGGCCGAGCGCAATGTCGAGGTCGGTGGACAGCGGCAGATGCTCGCCATGTTGCTCGATGGCAGCCAGGGGCAGGATCGCGACGCCGTCCTCATCGGCAAGACGGGCGATCTGGCGCGGCGTGAGTTCCTGCCACCAGGGCAGCGCAGGCTGGGCAATCATGAATACGGTTTCCGTGCAGGGCATTCAACGCCACCGATCATAGCCTGCCCGAGGCGCGGCGAGACTCTGCATTCAGCGAGCTCCGCATGAGCCACGCGCCGCCGTCTCGCATCGGATCCATCGCCGGCATCGCGCTCGCGCTGTGCGTGCTGAACCTCCTGCTCGCCCACGGCAACGCCTGGCCGACGCTCTGGCCTGCGCTGGAATGGCGCCTGGCGCTGGAGTTCGCGCCCGCGGTGGCCCTGATCGCCGCCTGGGGCGTGCTGTACGGGCGTGTACCGCGCCGGCTGCAGGTCGCGCTCGCCGTGCTCGGCACACTCTGGGTGGTGCTGCACTACATCGACGTCACCGTGCCCGCCGTGCTCGGCCGCCGCATCAACGTCTATTGGGACGCACCCCACCTCGGCGCGGTCGTCAGGATGGGCGGGCGCGAGGGCCTGTCGGCCCAGGTGCTGCTGGCGGTGCTCGGCGGCATGCTCCTGCTCGCCCTGTTGTACGTGATCGTGCGCCGCTGCATCGCCCTGCTCTCCCGCGGCGCCGAGCAAGGGGCCGGACGCATCCTGATGCTGACGTTTGCGGGGGCGACGCTGGCGCTCTGGCTGTCGCAAGATCTGATCGGACGACCGGCTGCGCACACCTTTGCCCCCACCGTGACCGGCATGCTGGCCGAACAGTACCGGCTGCTGTCGACCGCGTTGTCGCGCACCGCGGGCGCCGAGCGCCTCGGCCCGGGACCGGCGTTCACCGGGACGCTCGCGGCACTTGACGGCGCAGACGTGCTGATCGTGTTCGCCGAAGCCTACGGCGCGGTAACGCTCGACCGCCCCGAGATCGCCCGCACACTGGACAGCCACCGCAAGAAGCTCACCGCTGCGATCACCGCCAGCGGGCGGCAGGTGATGTCCGCGCGGCTGGTGTCACCCACCTTCGGCGGGGCCTCGTGGCTCGCCCATGCCAGCCTGCTCGCGGGCCTGGACATGCGCGACCCGACCGATTACCAGTTGCTGCTCACCACCGAGCGCCCGACCCTGGTGCGCCACTTCGCGGCCAACGGCTACCGCACGGTCGGCTGGTTGCCGGGCATCCAGTTGCCGTGGCCGGAGGGCGCCTTCTACGGCTTCGAGCGCTACGCCGACGCCGGGCGCATCGGCTACGCCAGCCGCCCGTTCGGCTTCTGGCGCATCCCGGACCAGGCCTCGATGGCGCTAATCCATGTGCAGGAGTTGGGCGGGGACTTCCGGAGCACGTACGATGCGAACGCCGCCCCGGGTACGGACACGGCTTCGGACAACGCAGGCGACTCGGGCAGAACCGGCAAAGCGAACTCGCCCGGCCCACGGACCGCGATCGCCGGCGGCGCCGTGCGTCAGCCGCGGCTGATCGTCTTTCCCACCGTGACCACGCACGCCCCGTTCCGCGCGCTGCCACCTTACCGCAACGATTGGTCGAGCCTGCTCGGCGCCGAGGCCTTCACCGAGGACGAGGTCGATGCCGCCGAGGCCGTGCCGACGAGCTGGTCGAACCCCCTGCCCGCCTACATCGCGTCGATGCGCTATCAGTTCGACTGGCTGACGGACTATCTCGCGCGCTACGCCCCGGCGAACCTGGTGACGATCGTGATCGGCGACCATCAGCCGATCGGCAGCGTGAGCGGCCCCGACCAGCCCTGGGACGTGCCGGTGCATGTCATCGCCAGCATTCCAGCCCTTCTTGAACGCCTCGAAGCCGCCGGATTCGTGACCGGCCTTGTGCCGCCAGCAACCCCGCTCGGCCCGACGCATGCACTGACGCCGATCCTGATCGACGTCTTCGGCCGGACCGAGTGAGCCCCCGGGCTGAACCCCCCGGTTGAACCTCCTACCCGGCCGCCGCGCTGCAATCAGCCCGCGACCGGTTTCACCCGGCTCGCTGCCAGCTTCGCGCGCTCGCGTGCCTCGGCCACATCACTGCCATTGGCCACCGCCACGCCCATGCGGCGCTTGACGAAGGATTCCGGCTTGCCGAACAGGCGCAGGTCGCTGCGCGGCACCGCCAGCGCCTCGGCCACGCCCTCGAAGCGCATCGCCTGCGCATCGACGCCACCGTAGATCACCGCCGACGCGCCCGGCTCGCGCAGCGCGGTGTCCACCGGCAGGCCGAGGATGGCGCGCGCGTGCAGCTCGAACTCGGACAAGCGCTGCGAGCACAGCGTCACCAGCCCGGTGTCGTGCGGGCGCGGACTGACCTCCGAGAACCACACCTCATCGCCCTTCACGAACAGCTCGACGCCGAACACCCCGCGTCCGCCGAGGTTGCCGGTCACCGCTGCCGCGATCTCTCGAGCGCGCGCCAGCGCCGCCGGGCGCATCGCCTGCGGCTGCCAGGATTCGACGTAGTCGCCCGCCACCTGCACATGGCCGATCGGCTCGCAGAAATAAGTCTGCACCTCCCCACTGGCGTCCCGCGCACGCACGGTGAGCAGCGTGATCTCGTATTCGAAATCGACGAAGCCCTCGACGATGATCCGGCTCTGCGCCACACGCCCGCCCTGCATGGCGTAATCCCACGCCTTCTTCACGTCCTCGGGGCCACGCAGCATCGACTGCCCCTTGCCCGACGAGGACATCACCGGCTTGACGATGCACGGGTAGCCGATGCCGCCGTCTACCGCAGCCTGCAGTTCCTCGAGCGAATCGGCGAAGCGGTAGGGCGAAGTGGGCAGGCCGAGCTCCTCGGCGGCCAGCCGGCGGATGCCTTCGCGGTTCATCGTGAGCTGGGTGGCGCGCGCGGTCGGGATGACCTCGGCCAGCCCGGCGGTCTCGATCTCGGCCAGCATGTCGGTGGCGATCGCCTCGATCTCGGGCACGATCAGGTGCGGGCGTTCCTGCTCGACCAGCGCGCGCAGCGCGGCGCCGTCGGTCATCGCGATCACGTGGGCACGATGCGCCACCTGGTGGCCGGGCGCGTTCGGGTAGCGATCGACCGCGATCACCTCCACGCCCAGGCGCTGCAGCGCGATGATCACTTCCTTGCCGAGCTCGCCGGCGCCCAGCAGCATCACGCGTAGCGCCGCAGGCGACAGCGGGGTTCCGAGATTCATCGAATGTCTCCTTTCCTTGATGTGGGTTCAGTCAGGCCGATTGCTCCGGCGGATTGAAGCGGTACAGCATGGTATTGCAGCGCGCGCAGGAGATGATGCGGCGCTCGTCCTTGCCGTGCGTGAGCCCCTCGTCCTTGAGCTCGGTCGAGTCGCAGGCACTGCAGCGTGGCGCACTCTCACTCTGGTTGTTGGCGTACAGGTAAGCGCTGAGCTCGGGGAGCGCTCGCTTCTTCTGCTCCAGGCGATGGAACTTGCGCAGGATCAGCCAGAAAACGAGGAAGACCCCCATGATGAAGAGGATCGGTAAGGGAACGGTAGACATCGGATCGGGCGCCTCGTGAAAAAATAAGAAGTTTCAGGACCATACGGACGTCGGGCGGCCACGTCCCTGTTCTCGGTCAAATCCGCGCATCGGTCGGCGGCAGGGGCAGCGCCGGACCTGCGCTGCCTTCACTGGCCAGGTCCTCAAGCTCATCGTCCTCGAGCTGCACCGACTCGATCTTATGGAAATGGGCCGTGATCTTGCGGCTGGAGGTCTGCACCTCCTGCACGTCGCGGCTGGCCTGCTCGATATGACGCGCGAGCGCCGCCATGCGTTCGTCGAAGCGGCGGAAATCCTTCGCCAGCTTGCCGAGCGCGTCCTGGATCACATGCACCTGCTTGCGCGTCTCGACGTCCTTGAGCACCGCGCGTGCGGTGTTGAGCACCGCCATCAGCGTGGTTGGCGACACGATCCACACGCGCTTGGCCTGCGCATAGGCGACGACCTCGGGGTGATAGGCGTGCAGTTCGGCAAACACCGCCTCGGCGGGCAGGAACATCACCGCGCCATCGGACGTGATGCCGGGCAGGATGTACTTCGAGGCAATGGCGTCGACATGGCGCTTGACGTCGGTGCGAAAGGCCTGCTGCGCGGCGCGGCGGTCGAGCTCGGCCGCATCGCTGTCGAACATGCGGTGGTAGTTCTCGAGCGGAAACTTTGCATCCACCGCCACCTTGCCGGTGGGCGCGGGCAGCGTGAGCAGGCAGTCGACGCGGGTGTTATTGGGCAGCACGGCCTGGAAGGCGTAGGCGTCGGGCGGTAGCATATTCTGCACCAAGGCCTCGAGTTGCACCTCGCCGAAGGCGCCGCGCGCGCGCTTGTCGCCGAGCAGCTCCTGCAGGCTCACCACATTGGTGGTGAGGCCGTCGATCTTCTTCTGCGCCTCGTCGATCGTGGCCAGGCGCGCCATCACGCTGGCGAAGGTCTCGTTGGTCTTGCGAAAGCCTTCGTCCAGGCGCTGGTTGACCTGGCCCGACAAGGTGTCGAGGCGGCCGTCGACGCTTTGCACCAGCACCTTCATGCCACGCGAGAGTTGCAGCGATGCGCCGGTGAGGCCGCGCTGCAGCAGCTCGCGGTCGGCGCGGGCGTGCTCGCCAATGCGGTCGGTCTGGCGCGCGAGGCCTTCATGCAGATCGCGCAGCAGCTCGCGATGCTGGGCGCCGAGCTGCTGCTCCATCAGTTCGGACAGCTCGTCGCCGAGCTGCGCGGTGAGCTTGCGGCCACCGGTGTAGCTGCGCACCAGCAGCCACACCAGCAGCACCAGCACCGCGGCCAGCAGGCCGGCGAGCAGCGTGTCGGCCTGGGTCAGTTGTGGCATCTGCACCCGTCAGCCCAGCGCACGCAGGCTCGCCAGCGGCGGCCGGTTCAACAGCGCACGCGTGCCCAGCCAGCCGCCCGCCACCACGCCGGCCGCGCCCAGCACCACCGCCACCAGCACGGGAACGAGCGCCGGAACATACGGCATGCGGAAAACCTGCTCGGCCAGCACCCAGCCGATCGCGCTCGCGCCGATGCCGGCGAGCACGCCGGCCACGCCACCGAGGACCAGGAACTCCGCAAACAGCGCCTGGCGCACCTGGCGATTGCGCGCACCAAGCGTGCGCAGCATGGCGAGCTCGTAGTCGCGCTCGTCGTGGGTGGCCTGCAGCGCCGCATAGAGCACGACCAGCCCTGCCAGCACCGCAAAGCCGAACACGAACTGCACGATCACGATCAGCTTGTCGGTCATCGCCTGCACCTGGGCGATCACCGCGGCGATGTCGATCACCGTCAGGTTGGGGAAGGCGCCGACCAGTCGGGTGGTGAAGTCGTGATTGCCCGGCGGCAGGTGGAAGCTGGTGATCAGGCTCGCCGGGTAGTTTTCCAGCACGCCATCGGACGCGATGAAGAAGAAATTGACCCGCATCGAGTCCCAGTCGAGCTTGCGCACGCTGGTGATCGGCGCCTCGACGCGCTGCCCGGCGATCTCGAAGGCGACGCGGTCGCCCACCTTCAGGCCGAAGGTCTGCGCCAGCCCGGCTTCCACCGAAAACTGCGGCTCGGCCGCCGCCCCATGCCAGCGCCCGGACTGGACCACGTTGCCCGAGGGTAGCGCCGCGCCGTAGGACAGGTTGAATTCGCGCTCGGCCAGCCTGCGCGTGCGCTCGTCCTCGAACACCGCGGGGTCGACCGCTTCGCCGTTGATCGCCACCATGCGGCCGCGGATCATGGGCTGGATCGCCGGTGCGGCGAGGCCCCCGGCCACGAAGGCGGCGGCCACGCCTTCGCGCTGGTCGGGCTGGATGTTGATGATGAAGCGGTTAGGCGCATCGGGCGGCGCCATGTTGCGCCAGTTGTCGAGCAGGTCGGCGCGCACCAGGGTGAGCAGCAGCAGCGCGGTCATGCCCAGCCCGAGCGCGGCAGCCTGGATGACGCTGCTGCCCATGCGCCGGCCGAGCGCGGCGATGCCGTAGCGCCAGCCGCCACCGCGCAGGCTGCCCTGGCCCTTGAGCCTACCGGCGAGTTTCAACACACCCCACGCGGCGAGTGCGAACACGCCCAGCGCCACCGCAAAGCCCGCCGCCACCATCGCCCCCAGGCGGGCGTCGGCCGCGATCCAGAAGATGAGCCCGAGCAGCGCCGCCAGCCCGAGCGCCCACGCGCTGCCCGACACCGGCTCGGCAAACTCGAACTCGCGGCGCAGCACGCGCAGCGTGCTCACCCGGCCCAGGCGCAGCAGTTGCGGCAGCACGAAGCCCGCGAGCAGCGCCATCCCTACCACCACGCCATGCGCCAGCGGCAGCAGTGACGGCGCGGGCAGTTCGGTGGCGAGGATTTCGCGCAGCCCGCCCGCCAGCCCCCATTGCACGCTCCAGCCGAGCGCGGTGCCTGCCACCGCTGCGGCCAGGCCGAAGATCAGGAACTCGCCGACCACGACGCCGAGCACCTGCGCCTGGCGTGCGCCGAGCACGCGCATCACCGCACAGCCGTCGAGATGGCGCGCCATGAAGCGGCGCGCCGACAGCCCCACCGCCACCGCGGCGAGGATTACCGCCAGCAAGGCAGCCAGGCGCAGGAAGCGCTGCGCCTGGTCGAGCGCGGCGCGCACCTCGGGGCGGGCGTTTTCCACCGTCTCCACGCGCTGGCCGCGGCCCAGGTTGGCGCGCGCCCACTTTTCGTAGGATTCGACGGCCTGCGGCGTGCCCGCCACGTGCAGGCGCCAGGTGGCGCGGCTGCCGACCGCGATCAGGCCGGTGGCGTCGAGGTCCTTGAGGTTGAAGATCGCCCGCGGCAGCAAGCTGAAGAAGTTGGCACCGCGATCGGACTCGAAGCTGACCATGGCGCCGACGCGAAACGCCACTTCGCCCAGCCCCACGGTGTCGCCGACCTTCACGCTCAGGTCAGCGAACAGGCGCTCGTCGAGCCACACTTCGCCTGGCTCGGGCGCGCGGCCCGCAGCAGCATCGGGCTGATTGGGCCCCGGCGCGATGCGGACGGCGCCGCGCAGCGGGTAGCCGTCCTCCACCACCTTGACCCCGCCCAGGGCCGCGGTTTCTGCGGTGCTGGCCATGCTGGTGAACAGCACCGTCTTCGCCGTCTGCAGGCCACGCCCGCGCGCCTCCTCGATGAAGGACTCCGACCACGGGCGATCCGCACGCAGCAGCAGGTCGCCGCCGAGCAACTGGTTGGCCTCGCGGTCGAGCGCGCGCCCGACGCGATCGGCCAGGAAGCCCACGCTGGTCAGGCTCGCCACCGCGATGACGATCGCCAGCCCGAGCAGGTGGAGTTCGCCCGCGCGCAGATCGCGCAGCATCATGCGGAAGGCCAGGCGCAAGGTTCGAATCATCGGGCGGCGCTCACTTCACGCCGCCGAGCAGGCGCTGCACCAGCGCGCACCAGTAGGCGACCCCGGCCGGCATCACCTCGTCGTTGAAGTCGTAGTTGGGGTTGTGCAGCATGCAGCCGCCCTCGCCCGGGCCGTTGCCGATCCAGATGTAGGCGCCGGGTTTTTCCTGCAGGAAGTAGGCGAAATCCTCCGCGCCCATGCTCGGGCGACGGTCGGTGAACACGCGCTCCGGCCCCGCCACCGCGCGCGCGGCCTCGGCGCACAGCGCGGCCTCGGCCACCGTGTTGACGGTCGGCGGATAGCCGCGGCGGAACTCGAACAGCACCTCCACGCCATGGCTCTGCGCGATGCCCTCGGCCACCTGGCGCAGGCCGCGCTCGAGGCGGTCGCGCACTTCGGCCGAGAAGGTGCGCACCGTGCCGCACAGCTCGGCGCGGTCGGGGATCACGTTGTAGGCCTCGCCGGCGTGGAACTGGGTCACCGACACCACGCCGGCGTCGATCGGGTCGAGCACGCGGCTGACCAGCGTCTGCGCCGCCTGCACGAAGGCCGCGCCCGCCACCACCGGGTCCACGCCCAGGTGCGGCATCGCCGCGTGCGCGCCGACGCCGGTGAAGCGGATGTCGAAGCGGTCGGCGCTCGCCATCACCGGCCCGGCGTGGATGGCGAAGGTCCCCGCCTCCATGCCCGGCCAGTTATGCATGCCGAACACCGCCTCCATCGGGAAGCGCTCGAACAGGCCGTCGGCGATCATCGCCGGCGCGCCGCCCTCGCCTTCCTCGGCGGGCTGGAAGATCAGGTACACCGTGCCGTCGAAATCGCGCCGCGAAGCGAGCGCCTCGGCCGCGCCGAGCAGCATCGTGGTGTGGCCGTCGTGGCCGCAGGCGTGCATGCAGCCCTGGATGGTGGACTTGTGCGCGAATTCGTTGCGCTCGGTGATCGGCAGTGCATCCATGTCGGCGCGCAGCCCGATCGCGCGCAGGCCGCGGCGCCCCCGCACCACGCCGACCACGCCGGTGCCACCGATGCCGCGATGGGTCTCGATGCCGAGCGCTTCGAGATGGCGCGCGACCAGCTCGGCAGTGCGATGCTCCTCGAAGGCGAGCTCGGGGTGGGCGTGGATGTCGCGGCGGATGGCGGTCAGCTTGTCCTTGAGGGGGCGGACGCTTTCGATGAGGCTCATGGCTGCACCATGTTGTTGTGGTTTGTAGCAGGGGGAACGAGTGTATTACAGGCGGGCGCGGCGGCGGTTCATGGTTCGCGCGCTTTGTCTGCTCGCGGGGTCTGAAGCCGGCGCGGGGACGAAGTTCCCGCCGGCGCCGTTCCCATTCCACGCGAAGCCGCGCCCGGCAAGTGCTCCCGCACCGCGCGAAACGCGCTGCCGCCAAGTTTTCTGCTGAAAGTGTCGAATCAGGCCCGATAATTGCGCATGACTGACATTACCGATACCTCCTCCGCGTCCCCCGCAAGCCCGCCGACCGATCCCGTGGCGCCGCCCGCTGCCGCGGACCCGGGCCTGCCCTTCGACGCCCTGCCCCTGCCCGCGGGCATGCTGGACACGCTGCGCCAGCTCGACTACCGGACCATGACCCCGATCCAGGCCGCCAGCCTGCCGCTGGCGCTCGCCGGGCACGACCTCATCGCCCAGGCCAAGACCGGCAGCGGCAAGACCGCGGCCTTCGCGCTGCCGCTGCTCGCCCGGCTCGATGTGCGCAACTTCGCCGTCCAGGCCATGGTGCTGTGCCCGACCCGGGAATTGGCCGACCAGGTCACCCAGGAGATCCGCCGCTTGGCACGCTTCGAGGCCAACATCAAGGTGCTGGCGCTGTGCGGCGGCACCCCGATGCGGCCGCAGCGCGACAGCCTGGAGCATGGCGCTCACGTCGTGGTCGGCACGCCGGGGCGCATCATGGACCACCTCGAGCGTGGCAGCCTCAAGCTCGACGCGCTCAACACGCTGGTGCTGGACGAAGCCGACCGCATGCTGGACATGGGCTTCCATGACGACATCGCCTTCGTCGCCGGCCGCTGCCCCTCCGAGCGCCAGACCCTGCTGTTCTCCGCCACCTACCCCGAAGGCATCGCCCGCCTGGCCGCGCGCTTCCTGCGCAAGCCGCAGGAGGTCAAGCTGCTCGAGCAGCACGCGGGCAGCAAGATCCGCCAGCGCTTCTACGAGGTCGCCCACCCGGCCCGGCTGGAGGCGGTCGCCAAGCTGCTGCGCCACTACCGCCCGGTCAGCACGCTGGCCTTCTGCAACACCCGCCAGCAATGCCGCGATCTGGTCGAGCTGCTGCGCGCGCAAGGCTTTGCGGCGCTTGCCCTCAACGGCGAGATGGAGCAGCGCGAGCGCGACCAGGTGCTGATCCAGTTCGCCAACCGCAGTTGCTCGGTGCTGGTCGCCACCGACGTCGCCGCGCGCGGGCTGGACATCGCCCGGCTCGAAGCGGTGATCAACGTCGACGTCACCCCCGACCCGGAGATCCACATCCACCGCATCGGCCGCACCGGCCGCGGCGACGAGGAGGGCTGGGCGCTGAACCTGTGCAGCAGCGCCGACAAGCGCCGCGTCGCGAGCATCGCGCAGATGATGGGCTTCGAGCCGGAGTGGCACGCGCTCGACGAGCTGGTGGAAGACGCAAGCGAGCCGCTGCAGGCGCCGATGGTGAGCCTGCTGATCCTGGGCGGACGCAAGGACAAGATCCGCCCGGCGGACGTGCTCGGCGCGCTCACCGGCGAGGCCGGGTTCACCCGCGAACAGGTCGGCAAGATCACCGTCACCGACCAGACCACCTACGTCGCGGTCGAGCGCGCGATTGCGCGCGATGCGGTGCGTCGCCTGTCGGCGGGCACGCTCAAGGGCAAGAAGGTGAAGGTGCGCGCGCTCGAAGCCTGAAGCGGGCGTGAGGCTCGGGGTGCGAGGCTCAGGCTCTGAGTCGGGGGCGCCACGCCCCCAGCCTCGGGTTTGGCGCTACGCCAGCCTCGCGATCTGCGCGCGCAAGGCCTCGCATTCGGCCTCGAAGCCCGCGCGCGCAGCGGCAAAGTCCGCTTCCCAGCGCTCGACCTGAACGGCCTGGCGGTAAGCGGGATCCAGTTGCAAGGTCTGCACGGCAAGCATCAGGTCGGCGACCTGGGTCTGCAGCTCGGCGACCCGACGCCTCAGGGCGCTGCCCGCGGGCGCCGTGCCCGCCTGCGCAGTGCTCGCCTCCTCGTTCTCCCGCGCCCACCCCGCCAGTTCGGCGGTGATGCTGCGCAGCCCCTCGAGGTCGCGCGCCTGGTAGGCCGCCTGCACGCGCAGGAAAACGTCGTGCGCCTCGGCGCGTTCGGCCTCCTCCGCACGGTCCGGGTGGCAACGCATGGCCGCGGCGCGATACAGCCCGCGCAGTTCGTCCTGCTCGTCGTCGTCGAGTTCGGGCAGCGGCGTGGACGTGTGCTCCGTGCTGCGGCGGTAGGCGTCGAAGTCCTCGTCGGCCTGACGCGCCTGTTCGCGGTCGGCCGCCGCGCCCGAGCGCGCAGCCTTGAGGCTGAGATATTCCTGGCGCAGGCGCAGGCACTCGTCCACCACGTCACCAAGAGCGAGGAACTGGTGCTGCTCGTAGCTGCGCACCTGTTGCTCCATGTCGGCGAGACGGCCGGTGAAGTCGAGCATCTGACCCTGCAAGCGGACGCAGCGCGCGAGCAAGCGTTCGGCGTCCGGATCGGGCGCCGCGACGATTGCGGCAGGCGCGCCAGGGTCGTCCTCGAAGCGGGGCGTGTCGTGACGTTCAGGCACCGGAAGGACCTCCCTCACGCCGGCCGGTACTTCGGCCGACACTTCGGCCGACACTTCGGGCGTCATCTCGGGCGGCACATCGGGCACCACCGGCACGGGCGCGACCCGCGGCGGGGCGACGGCCACGGTGGCGGTCTTGCCGCCGAAGAAGAAGCGAGCGATGGTGGCACGGATCCTTGCCAGGGACAGGCGGAAACCCAATTTCGGCCTCGGTTTGGTGTAGTGATGGAATCGACATTCGCCATATTGCACCGCACCATAAAGTCATGACAACAGTTGTTCGTTCGGGCGCTGCAAACGGCGGCTTATCCTTGGCGCACTCAAGACCGCTCGCGGGGTCTGAAACCGCACGGGAACGACGCGCCGCCGACCCCGCGTTGCCCGAGATCAACCGGAAGCCCTTCACCTTGAAGCTCTACTACGCCGACCATTTCGTCCTGCCCCTGCCCGAGGGCCACCGCTTTCCGATGGAAAAGTACGCGCGCCTGCGCAAGCGCCTGCTCGACAGCGGCCTGTTCGCCGATGACGACTTGCGCGTCCCCGCTGCCGCCAGCGACGCAGAGATCCTGCGCGCCCACGACGCCGGCTACCTGCACCGCGTCGCCAGCGGCACCCTGGACGCGGCCGAGGTGCGCCGCATCGGCTTTCCGTGGAGCGCAGCGATGGTCGAACGCTCCCGCCGCTCGGCCGGCGCCACGCTGGCCGCCTGCCGCAGCGCGCTCGATCGCGAGGGCGGCACGGTCTGCGCCGCCAACCTCGCCGGCGGCACACACCACGCGCACCGTGACTTCGGTTCGGGCTTCTGCGTGTTCAACGACGCCGCCATCGCCGCGCTGGCGATGCAGGCCGAGGGCCGCGCCGGTCGCATCGCGATCGTCGATTGCGACGTGCACCAGGGCGACGGCACCGCCACCATCCTCGCCGATACGCCCGAGGTCTTCACCTGCAGCGTGCACGGCGCCAGGAACTTCCCCTTCCGCAAGCAGGCGAGCGATCTCGACATCGAGTTGCCCGACGACACCGGCGACGAGGCCTACCTCGCCGCGCTCGATCAAGCGCTCGACACCGTCTTCACCCGCGCCCGGCCCGAACTGGTCATCTACCTCGCCGGCGCCGACCCCTACGCCGGCGACCGCCTCGGCCGCCTCGCGCTCAGCATCGACGGCCTGCGCCTGCGCGACGAACGCGTGCTCGGCATGTGCAGCGCCACCAACGTCCCGGTCGCCGTGGCCATGGCCGGCGGCTACGCGCAGCCGATCGACGACACGGTGACGATTCACATCAACACCATCTGCACGGCGGCGCGGGTCATGCAACAGGACGAACGGCGATGACGCGCCAACTGCTCGGTATCGACTTCACCTCCGCCCCGCGTCGCGCCAAGCCGATCACCGTGGCTTGCGGCCATCTGGATGGTGCGCGCGTTGTGCTCGACAATTTCGAGCGCTGCGCGGACTGGCCGAGCTTCGAAGCTCGGCTCGCCCGCCCCGGGCCATGGCTGGGCGCTTTCGACTTTCCTTTCGGCCTGCCGCGCGAGGCGACTATCGACCTTGGCTGGCCGCAAACCTGGCCCGCGCTCGTGCGCCACTGCGCCGCGCTTGGCAAACCCGCCTTTCGCGCCGCACTCGACGCCTACCGCGAATCCCGCCCCGCCGGCCGGCGCTACGCCCACCGCGCCACCGACCTGCCGGCGCGCTCGCACAGTCCGCTCAAGCTCGTGAATCCGCCGGTCGGCCTGATGTTCCTGGAGGGCGCGCCGCGGCTGCTCGCCGCGGGCGTGGATGTGCCCGGGACGCACGACGGCGACCCGAACCGCATCGCCATCGAGGCCTACCCCGGGCTGCTCGCCCGCCGCATCACCACCGCGTCGTACAAGAGCGACGAGCGCCGCAAGCAGACCATGGAGCGCCGTGCGGCGCGCATCGGTATCGTTAGCGCGCTCACCGCCGAGCGGCCCGCGGCGGAACGCACCCTGGCCCCACCGGTGCTTGTCGCCACGCCAGCACAGCGCCAGGCCCTGGTCGACGATGCCAGCGGCGACCTGCTCGACGCCGCGCTCGCACTTCTGCAAGCCGCCGCCGCCGCACGCCATGGCCCGCCGCGCTTCGGCCTGCCCGCCGCGATGGACCCGCTGGAAGGATGGATCGCCGGCTGCACGGCCGGCAGCGCCTAGCGCAAGTCTTGCACTCCGCGACCACCGGCTCTGCACCATCGACGAGCATGAAGCTCCCAAGCTCGTGCAGATGCTCGTTGTCGAACACGCGCCGAGGTGACGCGCAGGCCGCGACAGGATGCATATCTCGCAGGCGGGTGGGCGCTTTCATCAGCACCCACCCCTCCACCCACTTCGCTGGCACGCCGTTTGCTTTTTCCTTGGAGCAGGACATTTCATTCGCGCAGTTGATTCAGCCATTCACAACGCTTTTTTCGGCACAATACGAACGCGTTACGGCTTCACCCAAACACCATCCCTGATCACCCCGGAGATCCAGAGCATGAAGAGAACCGTCGTCGCAGTCGCCCTGATGAGCATCGGCCTCACCGCCGCCCACGCGCAGGAAATGGTCGTCAAGCTGGGCGGGGCCGCGCCGCTCACCGGCAACCAGTCGCACCTTGGCAAGGATCTCGAGAACGGCACCCGGCTGGCCATCGAGGAAGCCAACGCCAAGGGCGTCACCATCGGCGGCAAGAAGATCAAGTTCGAGCTCGTCGGCGAGGACGACCAGGCCGACCCGCGCACCGGCACCACGGTGGCGCAGCGCCTGGTCGATGCCGGGGTGAAGGGCGTGATCGGGCATCTGAACTCGGGCACTTCGATTCCGGCCTCGCGCATCTACGACCAGGCGGGCATTCCGCAGGTGTCGCCGGCCTCGACCAACCCGAAGCTGACGCTGCAGAACTTCACCGGCGTGTTCCGCACCATCGCCAACGACGTGCAGCAGGGCACCGGCCTGGGCAAGTACGCCACCGGCGCGCTCGGTGCCAAGCGCGTGGCGATCATCGACGACCGCACCGCCTACGGCCAGGGCCTGGCCGACGAGACCGCGAAGGCGGTGAAGGAATCCGGCGGCGAGGTCGTGGCGCGCGAGTTCACCACCGACAAGGCCACCGACTTCAACGCCATCCTCACCAAGATCCGCGCCACCAACCCCGAGGTGATCTTCTACGGCGGCATGGACGCCCAGGCCGGGCCGATGGTGCGCCAGATGAAGCAGCTCGGGATCACCGCCAAGTTCCTCACCGGCGACGGCGGCTGCAGCCCGGAGATGATCAAGCTCGCCGGCGATGGCATGTCGTCCAGCGCCTACTGCTCGATGCCGGGCCTGCCGCTGGAGAAGATGCCGGGCGGCGCCGACTTCCGCGAGCGTTACAAGAAGCGCTTCAACGCCGACGTGCAGGTGTATTCGCCCTACGCCTACGACGCTGCGATGGCGATCATCACCGCGATGCAGAAGGCCGACTCGGTCGAGCCGTCCAAGTACCTGCCCGAGCTCAAGAACAGCAACTTCCCGGGCGTGATCGGCAACGTCTCCTTCGACACCAACGGCGACATCAAGGAAGGCGCGGTGACGATCTACAACTTCAAGGACGGCGCCTGGGTGCCGCTGTAAGCGCCTGAACCGCTGCCCGCGCCCCGGACCCACGGCGCGCGGGCAGCGCCCTCCATTTGCCCCCTCCCGCAGCAAGCACACCGGCGAACCCGCGCGCGCGTTCGCCGGGTCGTGGCGTGCGACCCCGCAGATTTCAAGAAGGCAGCATGGAAACCCTGATCCAGCAATTCATCAACGGGCTGGTGATCGGCAGCGTCTACGCGCTGATCGCGCTCGGCTACACCATGGTGTACGGCATCCTGGGCCTGATCAATTTCGCCCACGGCGACGTGCTGATGGTGGGCGCGCTGGTCGCGCTGCAGACCATGCTGTTCCTGATGGGCATGGCGCCCGGCATGTCGCCGCTGGTGATGCTGGCGATCGCGCTCGCGGTGGCGATGATGATCTGCATGCTGCTCGGCTTCACGATGGAGCGCCTGGCCTACCGCCGGCTGCGCAACGCGCCGCGCCTGGCGCCGCTGATCACCGCGATCGGCGTGTCCTTCCTGCTGCAGACCGTGGCCATGATCATCTGGGGCCGCAACTACCACACCTTCCCGCAGCTCATCTCGACCACCCCGCTGCAGCCGATTCCCGGCGTGTTCGTCACGCCGGTGCAGATCGCCATCGTGGTGGTGTCGGCGCTGCTGATGATCGGCCTGCTGCTGCTCGTCAATCGCACCCGGATCGGACGCGCCATGCGCGCCACCGCCGAGAACCACCGCGTCGCCAGCCTGATGGGTGTGGACACCAACGCGGTGATCGCGATGACCTTCGTCATCGGTGCGGCGCTGGCCGCGGTGGCCGGCGTAATGTTCGCCAGCAACTACGGCATCGCGCACTACGGCATGGGCTTCATGCCCGGGCTCAAGGCCTTCACCGCCGCGGTGCTGGGCGGCATCGGCAACCTGGGCGGTGCCATGCTCGGCGGCGTCGTGCTCGGCCTGGTCGAATCCTTCGGCGCGGGCTACATCGAGCACTTCACCTTCGGCTTCCTCAACTCGTCCTACCAGGACATCTTCGCCTTCCTCATCCTCGGCCTGGTGCTGATCTTCCGCCCCACCGGACTGCTCGGCGAACGCGTTTCGGACCGGGCCTGAGCGAGCACGCACCATGAACGAACTCGTCGCCGCCGTCCCCTGGCTGGGCAAGCGCAACCCCACCGCGGCGCGCTGGCTGATCATCCTCATCGCCATCGCCGCGCCCTTCATCGCCTGGCAGTTCGGCCGCAGCTGGGTGCGCATCCTCGACTTTGCGCTGCTGTACATGATGCTGGCGCTCGGGCTGAACCTGGTGGTGGGCTTTGCCGGCCTGCTCGACCTCGGCTACATCGCCTTTTATGCGGTGGGCGCCTACACTTTCGCGCTGCTCGCCTCACCGCACTTCGGCATCCACCTGCCGTTCTGGCTGATCCTCCCGCTGGGCGCCGCGTTCGCCGCGCTCGCCGGCATCATGCTCGGCTTTCCGGTGCTGCGATTACGCGGGGATTACCTCGCCATCGTCACGCTCGGCTTTGGCGAGATCGTGCGCATCTTCATGCTCAACCTGAACTACCCGGTCAACATCACCAACGGCCCGCAGGGCATCAACATGATCGACCCGATCAACCTGTTCGGCTGGGACCTGTCGCGCAACATCCGCATCAGCGAGGACTTCACCATCAACTCGCTGTTCCTCTACTACTACTTCTTCCTGATCGCGGTGGCCGGCTCCATCCTCTTCATCCAGCGCCTGCAGATCTCGCGCATCGGTCGCGCGTGGGCGGCGATGCGCGACGACGAGCTCGCCGCCAAGGCGATCGGCATCAACACGCGCAACATGAAGCTGCTCGCCTTCGCGCTCGGCGCCACCTTCGGTGGCGTGGCGGGGGCCTTGTTCGGCGCCTTCCAGGGCTTCGTCAGCCCGGAGAGCTTCAGCCTGATGGAGTCGATCGCGGTGCTGACCATGGTGGTGTTCGGCGGCATGGGCAACATCGCCGGCGCGGTGGTCGGCGCCTTCGTGCTCGCGCTGCTGCCCGAGATCCTGCGCGACGTCGCCGTGCCGCTGCAGCAGACGCTGTTCGGCCACGTGCTGCTCGACCCCGAGGTGCTGCGCATGCTGCTGCTGTCGCTGGCGATGATCCTGATGATGCTGCTGCGCCCGTCCGGCATGATCCCGGCGCGCGCGCGCTACTGCCACGACAAACACCTGAGCCAGCACCTGAACAACACGCTGAAGCAGGAGGGCGCGAAGTGATCACCCTGCTCGAGGCCCGCAACATCGGCAAGCGCTTCGGCGGCCTGCAGGCGCTCTCCGACGTCTCGCTGACCATCCGCAAGGGCGAGGTCTATGGCCTCATCGGCCCCAACGGCGCCGGCAAGACCACCTTCTTCAACGTGCTCACCGGCGCCTACACCCCCGACGGCGGCGAGTTCGTCTTCAACGGCAGCCTGCTGCCCACCGGCAAGCCGCACAAGGTCGTCGGCCGCGGCATCGCCCGCACCTTCCAGAACATCCGCCTGTTCCGCGACCTCACCGCGCTCGAGAACGTCATGGCCGGCCATCACATCCGCACCAAGGCCGGGGTGTGGGGCGTGCTCACGCAGAACCGCTTCACCCGCGAGGAAGAGCGCCTGACCACCGAGCGCGCCTTCGAGTTGCTGCGCTACGTGGGCATCCAGCGCTTTGCCGACGTGGTGTCGAAGAACCTCTCCTACGGCGACCAGCGCCGGCTCGAGATCGCGCGCGCGCTCGCCACCGAACCGCAATTGCTGGCACTGGACGAACCCGCTGCCGGCATGAACGCCACCGAGACCGGTCAGCTCAAGCAACTGATCCAGCAGATCCGCCATGACGGCATCACCGTGATGCTGATCGAGCACGACGTGAAGCTGGTGATGGGCCTGTGCGACCGCGTCGCGGTGCTCGACTTCGGCAAGAAGATCGCCGAGGACGTGCCCGCGGTGGTGCAGAAGGACGACGCGGTGATCGCCGCCTACCTGGGCGGAGGCAAGCATGCACACTGATCCCCACACTGTTTCCCACGCGGATTCGACTGCGCCGCTGCTGCGCGTGCACGACCTCAAGATCGCCTATGGCGGCATCCAGGCGGTCAAGGGCATCGACCTCGAGCTTTACGCTGGCGAGACGGTGTGCCTGATCGGCGCCAACGGCGCCGGCAAGACCACCACCTTGAACGCCATCGCCGGCGTGCTGCCGATCGCCGGCGGCGACATCCACTACAAGGGCGCGCGCATCAACGCCGTGCCGGCGCATCGTCGCCTGCGCGCCGGCATCGCCCTGGTGCCCGAGGGGCGCGGCATCTTCACCCGCCTGACGGTGGAAGAAAACCTGCGCATGGGCGCCTACAGCCGCAGCGACAAGGCGGCCATCGAGGCCGACCTCGAGCGCGTCTACACCATGCTGCCGCGCATCAAGGAGCGCCTGCCGCAGGTGGCCGGCACGCTGTCGGGCGGCGAACAGCAGATGGTGGCGATCGGCCGCGCGCTGCTGTCGCGCCCGCGCCTGCTGCTGCTCGACGAGCCCTCGATGGGCCTGGCGCCGCTGGTGGTGGAGAAGATTTTCGAGGTCGTGCAGTCGGTGGCGCGCGAGGGCGTAACCATCCTGCTCGTCGAGCAGAACGCCAACCTCGCGCTCGAGTTCGCACAGCGCGGCTATGTGATGGAGTCGGGACTGATCACGCTCACCGGCACCGGCAGTGACCTGCTAGCAAATCCGAAGGTGCGCGCAGCCTACCTGGGCGAGGAAGCGTAAGCCGTCGGGGCGGAATCCGGCCTGCGGTCGCGCACCGCAGCGGGCAGGGAAAGCGCTAACATTGCGCACCTTTTTCGTGCATCCCTCCCCGCCCGCTCAATGCACAACCTCAAGTACTTCTCCTGGTCCATCGGCTTCACCGTCTTCGGCCTCATCGGCGGTTATCTGGTGGGCGGCTGGCCAGCCGTCTTCATCGTCGCCGTGCTGGCCGTGCTGGAAACCTCGCTGTCCTTCGACAACGCGGTGGTCAACGCCACCGTGCTGCGCCACATGGACGAGAAGTGGCGCCAGCGCTTCCTGCTGTGGGGCATCCTGATCGCGGTGTTCGGCATGCGCATCGTGTTCCCGCTCGCCATCGTCGGCGTGGTCGCCAACATGGGGCCGATGGCGGTGATCGACCTCGCGCTGTTCAAGCCGGACGACTACGCGCGCATCCTCACCTCGGCGCACCACGAGATCGCGGCCTTCGGCGGCGCCTTCCTGATGATGGTGTTCCTCAAGTTCTTCATTGACGTGAACAAGGACACCCATTGGCTGGCGCCGATCGAGGCCCCGCTCACCCAGCTCGGCCGGCTCGAAGCGGCGCAGATCATGTTCACGCTGCTCGCCATCCTCTCCAGTTCGGCCTGGCTCGACGGCGCCGAACAGCGCATGGAATTCATCGTTGCCGGCGTGTGGGGGCTGATCGTCTACATCCTCGCCGACGGCATCGGCGCCATCATGGGCGGCGAGGAAGGCGAAGGTGGCCAGGTGGTCGCCAAGACCGGTTTCGCCGGCTTCATGTACCTGGAACTGCTCGACGCGTCGTTCAGCTTCGACGGCGTCATCGGCGCCTTCGCGCTCACCAACAGCCTGCCGATCATCGCCATCGGCCTCGGCGTCGGCGCCATGTTCGTGCGCTCGTTCACGCTGATGCTGGTCTATCGCGGCACGCTCGAGGCCTACCGCTACCTGGAGCACGGCGCCTTCTGGGCGATCGGCGCGCTGGCGGCGATCATGTTCATCGGCGTACATGTGCACATCCCGGAGACAGTCACCGGGCTGATCGGCGCGGTGCTGATCGCCGCGTCGCTGTGGAGTTCGATCCGCCACAACCGCGCCGCGCTCGCGCATTGATCGCCGCCCGACGACCACCATGCTCGCACCCGATCAGCTCGCCGCCATCGTCATCACCGTCTCGCCCGGCCCGGACAACCTCATGGTGCTCGCCATGGGCATGGCGAAAGGCCGCAGCCACGGCGTCGCCTTTACAAAGCTGGCTGGGGCTTCGCGCAATCCGGCTTTCCGGCCATGGTGCCGAGCGAAGACGGCCAGGACATCGAAGGCTACGTCTTCCGGTCGGCGCGACTTGCCGAGCACTGGGCGACGCTGGACGAATTCGAGGGCGCAGACTACGTGCGCGTGCTGACCAAGGCGACGCTGGCCAATGGCGAGGTGGTGGAGGCGTATGTGTATGCACTCGCGGCGGGGCAAGCGGGAGGTGGGGGCCGCGCGAAGTAAGGCCCGGTGCCCACTGTCTGCGCCTGAGCAAACTGGCAAGACGGGTTCGCCGGGGGCTTACGTTGTTTTTTGTTTTGTATTTGTAGACGGCCAAACGCCCTTGATCTTTTTGAGATCGAGGGCGTTTGTATTGTGTTTAGTCTGACGATGACCTACTTTCACGAGGGCGGACCTC
>NZ_JAVEYL010000040.1:0-18074 GCF_034003485.1 Thauera sp. | reverse complement strand
CCATCAAGACGCGGTTTCCGCATGGTAGCGTCTGGCGACACAGTTTTCCGCACAATTTTGCGGCCACTCGGAGCTTGGTGCAGAGGGCTGTTGAAGATCTGTCGACAATCAAATGTTTTCCGACAGGCCTTGGCCTAGCGCACGCCCGCCTTGCAGCGTTCTGTGAATAGCGCTTAGTAATGACGGCGTATATACTTTGTTAGTATCAAGTGGCAGGAGGCCCCGATCATGTCAAAACAAGCCGTTTTCACGATGAAGCTGGAGCCTGAGTTGCGCGCCGAGTTTATGGCCGAAGCCGAGGCGGCCCATCGCCCGGCGTCACAAGTGCTGCGCGAGCTGATGCGCGAGTTCGTTCAGCGCCAGCGCGAGTCGCGCGAGTACGACGAGTTCCTGCGCCGCAAGGTCGAAGCCGGCCGGGCTTCGATGCGCGCTGGATTGGGGCGGTCGAACGATGAAGTTGAGGCCGAATTCGCCGCACGGCGTGCCAGTGTGGCGAGGCAGTCGTGAGAGTTGTCTGGACGCCCGAAGCGCAGCAAGACCGTGCCGATGTGTGGGACTACATCGCAGCCGACAATCCGCGCGCGGCGGCCCGGATGGATGAGATTTTCAGCGACGCGGCCGCCCGCTTGATCCAGCACCCCATGCTGGGCAAGCCGGGAAAGATTCCCGGGACCCGCGAGTTGATCCCGCACGAAAGCTATCGCCTGGTGTATCAGATCGACGGCGAAACGGTGTGGATACTGACGCTGGTTCATACTGCCCGCCTGTGGCCGCCTGTGCGCGATTAAGAGATGATCATGGCAACAATGAAACGGCGCGTTGACAGACTGCTTTCGAGCCAGACCGCGGTCGGCGGCAGGCGGCCACGACCCGCCGTTCAGCTCGCAGGCAGAACGGCCGTTCGGGTGGCCGCTCTGCCCAGAAACCGGCCATCCGATCGACGCGATCAACTCAGAATCCACGCACGGAAGCACTTGGGTGAACCGTAGTCAAATCAGTAAGGGTGGCGGCATCGAGTTCAGACCGCGCGCGGCCCGGGCAGTGCGCTCGGCGTCGGCGGGCCTCAAGGGTCGATGGCGGCAAACAGGATCGAGTCATGCAGGTCCGAACGGTTCTCCTTCACGCACAGCACGTAATGCGCGCCGCGCTCACGGGTCGTGCGCGCAATCACAATTGAGTGCAATGACCCTCTCCCGATCCGCGCCAAAGCACCCGCAACGCTTCCATCGGCGCCGTGCCCAGCGGGTGCTGCGGGCGAACGATGGCGAGTTCTAACGCGACCGGCCACCTGCAAGGCATGGATCGGCCCCTTGGTGACCTGCTGGCGAACCTCACTTGGGGCGATAGGCGCCTGGCGTGCTGCCGGTCCATTTCCGGAACGCGCGATGAAAGGCGTTGGGGTCCTCGAAGCCCATTTCCTGGCCAATGACGGCGATCGGGGTCTTGGTTTTCGTCAACAACTGAATCGTCGCGTCCCTGCGGAGTTCATCCTTGATCGCCTGGAAGGTGGTGCCTTCCGCAGCCAGCCGGCGGGTCAGCGTGCGCACGGACAGGTGCAGCGCGCTCGCGGTCTGCCCGGCGGTGGTCGGGAGGCTGAGGCGCGGACGCAAATGCTCGCGGACCTTCTGCCTGGTCGGGTGCTGCTCGAAGGCGACGAACAGCCAGTCGCCGGGGGCTCGGGCGAGGAAACGGGCGAGCGAGCGCCGATCCTGGCGGATCGGCGTGGCCAACTGGGCGGCCTCGAAGTAGAGGGCTGAAACCGCTTGCTCGAAAAACACCGGGCCGGGATAGAGAAAACCATATTCCGACGCGTGGCTCGGGCGCCGATAACTGCAATCGACGCGCGCCAGGGTCATGCGGTGCCCGGTGAGCCAGGAGGCCACGCCGTGGATCAGCTTGAGCAAGATCTCCTGTCCGAAGGTATTCGCCGCGGCCTGCGGCATCCGCGGAATCAGGGCCATCCGGACGAGACTGCCTTCGCGGGAAAGTTCGATGCGGAAGTCATCCAGTAGCAGATGAAAGAAGCGACTGAGTCGGAACAGGGCGGTCTGCAGCGTCGCCGAGTCCAGCAGGCTGAGGCAGAGAAACTTCAACGAGCCCGAATGCACGGGCCGCGAAAACATTCCCGGCAGTTCGTCATCCAGTTGGTTGGCCAGTTGCCGGTAGAGCGTGGCGAACTGTTCGGTGGTCACCCTGGCCGTTTCCGCGTCAAGGAGGACCGGAGCGATACCCGCCTTCGCCAGCGCTTCCGCTTGCCCCGCCGGATCGAGCGGCGTGCCGTTCAACAGATTCAGCACGAAGGACATCGGGATCGTGCCGGCAGTGATTTCGGTCGGGGCCATGGTGCGGCGCTTTGCATCGCAATAATGGCCGATTATGCAAGTGTTTCGGCGCAAGTCGCAATCGACATCGGAAGCGCTCGTTCTTAGAATCGCTCCTGAAATCCACGCATAAGTGGATTGGATTGCCAGATCGTCCGGCAGCCCCTGCAGTCTTGTGTCGATGGGGGAAGCCGGGTTCAGGCGAAAGGCGCATGGCGGAAGGTGTTGGTTGGCCCAAGCCGGCGCGCAAGAAGAGAGAAAATTTTCCGGAGACCTCGCTCGTGCCCACCGAATCCATCCAAGCCGCAGCTTCGGCTTACGCCTACCCGCTGCTGATCAAGCAACTTCTGCATACACCGCTGGCGACCGCCGCCGATCAGGAGATCGTCTACCGCGACAGTCACCGCCAGACCTACCGCGACCTGGCCGCCCGGATCCGTCGCCTGGCCAATGCACTGCGCGATGCCGGGATCGGCCCGGGCGATACCGTCGCGGTGATGGATTGGGACAGCCACCGCTATCTCGAATGCTTCTTCGCCGTGCCGATGATGGGTGCGGTGCTGCAGACGGTGAATGTGCGCCTGTCGCCAGAGCAGATCCTGTACACGCTGAATCACGCCGGTGCCGACATCGTCCTGGTCAACGCCGATTTCATGCCGGTGCTGGCGGGCATCAAGGGCCAGCTGGAGACGGTGAAGCGCTTCGTGCTGATCTCCGATACCGGCAACGACATGGCCATGTGGCAGATTCCCTTTGTCGGCGAGTACGAGGCCTTGCTGGCGAAGGCGTCGAGCGAGTACGACTTCCCCGACTTCGACGAGAACACGCGGGCGACGACCTTCTACACGACCGGTACGACCGGGCTGCCGAAGGGCGTCTATTTCAGCCACCGCCAACTGGTGCTGCACACGCTGGCGGTCGCCACGCATCTGGGCACCGCAGAGGGCCACGGCCGTCTGCACCGTGGCGACGTGTACATGCCAATCACCCCGATGTTCCACGTCCACGCGTGGGGCGTGCCCTACATCGCGACGCTGCTCGGCCTCAAGCAGGTCTATCCCGGCCGCTATGCGCCCGAGACGCTGGCCCGCTACATCCACGACGAGAAGGTGACCTTCTCGCACTGCGTGCCGACCATCCTGCAGATGCTGCTGACCAACGCCGAGGCGAAGGCGGTCGATCTCAAGGGCTGGAAGGTGATCATCGGCGGTTCGGCGTTTCCCAAAGGGCTCGCCACCGCGGCGCTGGAGCGCGGTATCGACGTTTTCTGCGGATACGGCATGTCGGAAACCTGCCCGATCCTGACCGTCGCCCGCGTGCCCGGCGACCTCCCGGCCGAGGATCTGGACGGCCAGGCCGACCAGCGCATCCGCACCGGCTATCCGGTGCCGCTGGTCGATCTCCACACCGTCGACGGCGACCTCCTCGACACGCCCCGTGACGGCAAGAGCTCCGGCGAGATCGTCGTCCGCGCGCCGTGGCTGACCATGGGCTACCTGCACAACCCGTCCGCATCGGACGAGCTGTGGGCGGGTGGCTACCTCCATACCGGCGACATCGGAGTCATCGACCCGGCCGGCTGCCTGCAGGTGACCGACCGCCTGAAGGACGTGATCAAGACCGGCGGCGAGTGGGTGTCCTCGCTCGAGCTCGAGAACATCATCTCCCAGCACCCGGCGGTCAGCGAGGTCGCCGTGGTCGGGGTGAAGGACGACAAGTGGGGCGAGCGTCCGCTGGCGATGGTTGTCCTCAAGCCGGGGCAGACGGCCACGGCCGACGAGATCAAGGCCACCGTCGCGAAATCCGCCGAAGCCGGCCACATCTCGCGCTACGCGGTGCCCGACGAGATCCGTTTCGTGGAGGAGCTGGCGCGCACCAGCGTCGGCAAGATCAACAAGAAAGCCATTCGCGAACATCTGGCCTGACGGCCATCGCAAACCAGGAGTCAATCGCGTGAAAAGACTGCAAATCAAGAAAGCCGCCGTACTCGGCGCCGGGGTCATGGGCGCGCAGATCGCGGCGCATCTCGCCAATGCCGGCGTGCCGGTCGTCCTCTTCGACCTGCCCGCGAAGGAAGGCGACAAGAACGGCATCGTCAAGAAGGCCATCGACGGCCTGAAGAAGCTCGAACCGGCGCCGCTGGCGAACAAGGCGGCGCTGAAGCTGATCTCGGCCGCCAACTACGACGAACATCTGGCCCAGTTGGCCGGCTGCGAGTTGATCATCGAGGCGATCGCCGAGCGCATGGACTGGAAGAACGACCTGTACGGCAAGATCGTGCCGCACATTGCGGCCAATGCCATCATCGCTTCCAACACCTCCGGACTGTCGATCGACGCGCTGTCGCAGGCGCTCCCGGCCGATGTGCGTCCGCGCTTCTGCGGCATCCACTTCTTCAACCCGCCGCGCTACATGCGCCTGGTCGAGATCATCGCCACCCGCACGACCGATGCGGGCACGCTCGACGGGCTCGAGACCTGGCTGACCTCGCGCCTCGGCAAGGGTGTGATCCGCGCCCTCGACACGCCCAACTTCGTCGCCAACCGTATCGGCGTTCTCTCGATCCTGGCGGTGATGCATCACACCCGGCGCTTCGAGCTTGGCTTCGATGTGGTCGACGCCCTGACCGGGCCGAAGATCGGCCGCCCGAAGAGCGCCACCTACCGCACGGCGGACGTCGTCGGCCTGGATACGCTGGCCCACGTCGTGCGCAACATGCACGGCACGCTGCCCGACGATCCATGGCATGCGCATTTCAATGTGCCGGCCTGGCTGGAACAGTTGATCGCGCAGGGGGCCCTGGGCCAGAAGACCAAGGGCGGCATCTTCCGCAGGGTCGGCAAGGAAGTCCACGTGCTGGACCTCGGCCTGCAGGATTTCCGCCCCTCGACCGGCGAACTCAGCGCCGAGGTGGCGGGCATCCTCAAGGACAGGAACCCGGCCAGCCGCTTCGCCGCACTGCGTGCCTCGAAGGACCCGCAGGCGAAGTTCCTGTGGGCGATCTTCCGCGACGTCTTCCACTATGCCGCCGTGCAGCTCGAATCCATCGCCGACAATGCCCGCGATGTGGATCTCGCGATGCGCTGGGGTTTTGGCTGGGCGCAGGGGCCGTTCGAGATCTGGCAGTCCGCCGGCTGGGCGGACATCGCCCGGGCGATCGCCGCCGACATCGCCGCCGGCGAGACGATGAGCGATACGCCGCTGCCGGCCTGGGTGCTGGAAGATCGCGAGGGTGTGCACACGCCGCAGGGCTCGTGGTCGCCGCGCCGCAAGGCCTATATGCCGCGCTCCGCGCTGCCGGTGTACCAGCGCCAGCTTTTCCAGGAAGCCGTCCTCGGCGACGGTTCGCTGTCGCCCGAGCAGTCCGGCGAGACGCTGTTCGAGAACGACGGTGTCCGTCTGTGGCGTCTGCCGGCGGTCGACGCCGGCATCGGCATCCTCTCCTTCAAGTCCAAGATGCACGCCATCGGCAGCGAAGTGGTGGAGGGTGTGGTGGCAGCGGTGCGCCAGGCCGAGCAGAGCCTGTCCGGCCTGGTCATCTGGCACCAGCCGCCGTTCGCCGTCGGCGCCAACCTGGCCCAGGTGGCCGAGGGGTGTGCGGCCGGCGATTTTGCCAAGCTCGACAGCTATGTCGCCGCCTTCCAGCAGGCCGGTCAGGCGCTGAAGTATGCGGCGGTGCCGGTGGTGGCGGCGGTACAGGGCATGGCGCTGGGCGGCGGCTGCGAGTTCGCCATGCAGGCAACGCGCCGCGTGCTGGCGCTGGAGAGCTACATGGGCCTGGTCGAAGCGGGCGTCGGCCTGATCCCGGCCGGCGGCGGCTGCAAGGAGTTTGCGCTGCAGGCGGCGGAATGGGCGGGGCGGACCTCGACCCCGGCCGAGCTGATGGCCTTCCTGCAACCGGTGTTCATGAACATCGCCACGGCCAAGGTCTCGAAGAGCGCCGCGGAGGCGGTGGGCTACGGCTTCGCCCGCGCGACCGATACCGTGCTGTTCCATCCCGACGAGCTGCTCTACGTGGCGATCCGCGAAGCTCGTGCGCTGGCCGAATCCGGCTATGCGCCCCCCGCCACGGCGCGTGCCGTGCCGGTGGCCGGGCGCGGCGGCATCGCGACCCTGGAGATGACGCTGGTCAACATGCGTGACGGCGGCATGATCTCCGCGTACGACTACCAGGTTGCCCGTGCCGCGGCGGTTGCGCTGTGCGGTGGTGAAGTCGACAGCGGCAGTCTGGTCGATGAGGCCTGGCTGCTCACGGTCGAGCGCCGCCTGTTCGTCGAGCTGCTGAAGAACCCCCAAACCCAGGCCCGGATCCAGCACATGCTCGAGACCGGCAAGCCGCTCCGCAACTGATCCGGCCCAGGAGAACACCATAATGAGCAAACAGATTCAGGAAGCCTACATCGTCGCCGCGACCCGCCTGCCGGTGGGCAAGCGCAACGGCATGTTCAGGAATGCGCGGCCGGACGACATGCTGGCCCACGCCATCCGCGCCGTGGTCGCGCAGGCACCGGGCGTCGACCCGGCCCGCATCGGCGACGTCATCGTCGGCTGCGCCATCCCCGAAGCCGAGCAGGGCATGAACGTGGCCCGCATCGGCGCGCTGCTCGCCGGTCTGCCGAACACCGTCCCGGGCATCACCATCAACCGCTTCTGCTCCTCCGGCCTGCAGGCCGTGGCCGACGCCGCCAATCAGATCCGTCTGGGCCTGGCCGATGTGATGATCGCCGCCGGTACGGAGTCGATGACCGCGATGTCCAACATCATGGGCAACAAGGTGGCGGCCAACCCCGCCTGGTTCTCCGATGAAAACATCGGCATTGCCTATGGCATGGGCCTGACCGCCGAGAAGGTGGCGCAGCAGTGGGGCATCGGCCGCGAGGCGCAGGATGTCTTTGCCGAAGCATCCCACCGCAAGGCCTGCGCCGCGATCGCTGCCGGCCATTTCAGGGCCGAGACCTCGCCCTTCACCGTGCGCGACTACAAGCCCGATCTGGCAAGCGGCGAAATCCGCCAGCGCGAGCGCACGCCGACCGACGACGAGGGCGCACGCCCGGACATCTCCGTCGAGAAGCTCGCCAGGCTGCGCCCGGTCTTCCATGCCAAGGGCTCGGTCACCGCGGGCAACGCCTCGCAGATGTCCGATGGCGCCGGCGCTGTGATGCTGGTCTCGGAGAAGGTCCTGAAGGAACACAACCTGACCCCGCTCGCCCGCTTTGCCGGCTTTGCCGTCGGCGGGGTGGCGCCGGAGATCATGGGCGTCGGTCCGATCGTCGCGATCCCCAAGGTGCTGCAGCAAGCCGGCATCCGCAAGGAAGACCTGGACTGGATCGAGCTGAACGAAGCCTTCGCAGCGCAGGCGCTGGCCGTGATCAAGGAACTCGACCTCGACCCGTCGAAGATCAACCCGCTGGGCGGCGCGATCGCGCTCGGCCACCCGCTCGGTGCCACCGGCGCCATCCGCACGGCGACGCTGCTGCACGGCATGCGCCGCACCGGCGGCAAGTACGGGATGGTCAGCATGTGCATCGGCACGGGCATGGGTGCCGCCGGCATCTTCGAAAGCATCTGAACGAACAGATCGAAAGAGAGAACACCATGAGTGATTACATCGCCCCCGTGAAGGACATGCGCTTCGTGATGGACGAGATCGTCGGTCTTGACGCCATCGCCGCGCTTCCCGGCTACGAAGAAGCCACGCCCGACATGGCGGACGCCATCCTCGAGGAGGCGGCCAAGTTCGCCAGCGGCGTGCTGGCCCCGCTCAACTGGATCGGCGACACGCAGGGCTGCAAGCTCGGGCCTGACGGCGTCGTCACCGCCGACGGCTGGAAGGAGGCCTACAAGGCCTTCTGCGACGCCGGCTGGAACGGCCTCGCCTCGCCGACGGCGCACGGCGGGCAGGGCCTGCCGGAAACCATCGGCATCGCGGTCAAGGAGATGGCCTCGGCCGCCAACCTGTCCTTCTCGCTCGGGCCGCTGCTGACCGCCGGCGCCGTGGCTGCGCTGCTGACCTGCGCCAGCGACGAACTCAAGGCCATCTACCTGGAGAAGATGATCTCCGGCGAATGGACCGGCACGATGAACCTGACGGAGCCGAATGCGGGTTCCGACCTGGCCCTGATCCGCAGCCGCGCCGAGCCGCAGGCAGACGGCAGCTACCGCGTCTTCGGCCAGAAGATCTTCATCACCTATGGCGACCACGACATGACGGACAACATCGTCCATCTCGTCCTCGCCCGCCTGCCGGACGCCCCGGCGGGCGTGAGGGGCATCTCGCTCTTCCTGGTGCCGAAGTTCCTGGTCAATGCCGATGGTTCGCTCGGCGAGCGCAACGACGCCTACTGCGTGTCGATCGAGCACAAGCTCGGCATCCACGCCAGCCCGACCTGCGTCATGGCCTTCGGTGACAAAGGCGGCGCCGTCGGCTATCTGCTGGGTGAGGCGAATCGCGGCCTCGAGTACATGTTCATCATGATGAACGAGGCGCGCATGGGCGTCGGTCTGCAGGGGGTCGCCCTCGGCGAGCGCGCCTACCAGCAGGCGCTCGGCTATGCCCGCGAACGCAAGCAGGGGCGGGACGCCGTGACCGGCGAAGCGCTGGTCACGATCGACAAGCATCCGGACGTGCGCCGCATGCTGATGCTGATGAAGTCGCGCGTCGAAGCCTGCCGCGCGGTCACCTACTTCACCGCCGGGCTGCTCGACCGTGCGCACGCCGGCACCGATCCCGAGCAGAAGAAGCGCGACCTGTTCCTGGCCGAACTGCTGATTCCCGTGGTCAAGGGTGGCGGCACGGAGATGGCGGTCGAGGTGACTTCGCTCGGCATCCAGGTGCACGGCGGCATGGGCTTCATCGAGGAGACCGGCGCCGCGCAGCACTGGCGCGATTCGCGCATCACGACGATCTACGAAGGCACCACCGGCATCCAGGCCAACGACCTGATCTTCCGCAAGCTGATGCGCGACCAGGGCGCCACCGCCCAGGCCGTCCTCTCCGAGGTGCAGGGCACGGCCGACGCGCTGCTGGCTTCCGACCGGCCCGAACTGCGTGCCATCGGCGCGCAACTGCTGGGCGCGAAACAGGCCTGGTCCGACGCCACGGAGTGGGTACTGGGCACTGTCAGGTCGGACGTTGCGGCCGTGCTGACCGCGGCCCTGCCGTACCTCAACCTAGCCGTCCTCGTCTGCGGCGGCTGGATGATGGGCAGGGCGGCCTTGGCCGCCGCCGGCTACCTGGACAGCGAAGCCGGCGACCAGCGGTTCTATCGCAGCAAGATCGCCACCGCCGGCTTCTACGCTGACCAACTGCTGGCGCAGGCCGAGGCCTGGAGCAAGGTGGCGATGGCCGGCGACGCGGCGATCCGGGGCTTTGGCGACGTGCTGTTCGAATGAGACAGAGCCCGTCCGCGAGGTAACAGGCCGGTTTCGACCAGCGGAGCTCCCTCTCTCCCTCTGTTGGCGATTTGCCCATCCGGCACATGTGCCGGATGGGGTCTTTTCCTGCGCGGCTGATCCCGGAAAACCCATCCCCATCCCTATTCCCATTCCCATGCCCCTGCACGGGGGCGCTCGAGCGGTCGAATCGACGCTCGCATTGCAAGAAAACCTCAAAACAACACCGCCCATTCAGGCGATATCGACCAAAGGAGCAAGACGTGAAGGAAACGTTCATCGACAAGGCCCCCGATCGAGCCAGGTGCCATGGCTGTACCCCTGCTGATCGAGACCCTGCAGCGCAGGCAATCCGTGCCGTTGCGCAAGGGGCGGCGCGGGCGAGCACGACGACTGCAAGCGGCGTTCGCGGCCAGTGGCGCGCGTCGTCGATTCGCATCCTGGGGACTGCCGTGCTTGCACATACGTGCCTCATGGGCGCGGTACAGGCGGCTGAGCTGACCGCCGGAGGGCCCGGCGTCGCGAAGCCGAAGGAATTCCAGTTCGGCGAGGTGACGGTCCGCACCAAGGGGACGATGACCTACGGCACCATCATCCGCGCGGATGACCGTAATCCCGAGCTGGTTCCGTACGGCAACGGCGTAGCAGTGGGCGTCAACGGTACGGCGAGGGGCGGCACCAACAATGACGACGGCGAACTGAATTACGGGCGTGGCGACCATACCTCGACCGTGCTCAAGGCCGTGCTCGATGCCGACCTGAAGTACCGGAACCTGGGGATGTTCGTGCGCGTCAAGGCCTGGCACGACTTCGACCTTGAAGATGACAGCGTCCCGCACGGCAATGCGGCCAACGGCTACGCGCCCGACAAGAACCTTAGCGACAAGGGCTTTAGTCGCCTCGGACGTTTCTCGGGGGCCGACCTGAGGGCCAACGTCTACGGCAACTTCGACCTGGACGGCAAATCCCTGCTCACCCGCATCGGCTATCAGACCATCGACTGGGGCTCCCCAGGTACGATTCTGGGCGGTCTGGAGCAGATCAACCCGATCGACAATCCCGCGCGCCTGCGCGCCGGCGCGGTTCCCGAGGAGACCCGGATTCCGATTCCGGCGGTCTTCGCCAGGCTGGGCCTGAACAAGAACACCAATGTCGAGGCGTTCTACCAGTTCGGCTTCCGCCCCAGCGAACTGGCGGGCTGCGGCACCTTCGGTGCATTCGTCGACTACGCGACTGCGGGCTGCAACCAGGTCTTCGTCGCGCCTGTGACGGTCAGCGATGCACAAGCCGAGGAGCTTGGGCTGGTCGTCAAGCGCGGGGCGGACGGGGATCCTTCGGACGGCGGCCAATATGGCGTCGGCGTGACTTATCTTGCCGAGAACCTGGGGCAGTTCGGCGCCTATTTCGCCAACTATCACAGCCGCCGGCTCGCGGTCAGCGTGCTCAAGTCGTCAGGGACCGCCCCGCTCATTCCGGGCGACCCCAACGGCGAGAATGTGCAGTACTTCGTTGAATATCCGGAAGACGTGAAGGTCTGGGGGCTGAACTTCAAGACGCGCCTGCCTGACCAGACCCGGGTCTTCGCTGAATATACCTACCGCCCCAACCAGACCATCCAGTTGGCGACCGCAGATTTGCTCTCGGCATTCGTGTCGAACACCGCCCCGAGCCTGCTCCGGGCCGATGCGACGGCGACGCCGGCGGGCGGTGTCTACCACGGCTACGACCGCCTCAAGATGAGCCAATTCAGCGCCGGTGCGTCCAGGCCGTTCGGCAAGGTGCTGGGCGGCGACTTCACCCTGGCGGGCGAAGTCGGCGTGAAGTACATCCACGACCTGCCGGACGTGAGCGAGCGGCGCTACGTTCGCTCCGATCTCTACGGGCAAGGTCCGGTCAACGGCGTGTGCTTGCCTGGAGCGTCGGCTGCGCAGTGCAGCAACGACGGCTACGCCTCGGCGCTGTCCTGGGGCTACCGCCTGAGGGCGTCTTCCGTATATGGCAATGTCTTCGATGGCGTGGATCTCAAGCCGTCCATCACCTTTGGCCATGACGTGAAGGGCTGGTCCTACGACTCGCTCTTCATCGAGGGACGGCGTCTGGCGATCGTTGCGTTGCAGGCGGACGTGAAGAAACGGTTCTTCGTCGAGGCCTCCTGGACGCCGATCTGGGGCGGTCGATACAACTTCGCGAAGGACCGGGATTTCTTCGCCCTCGCCGTCGGCGCGACCTTCTGAAGACAGGGACAGCCGGCAGCTCGCTCAACCCCTTCCGATTGCAAGCCGCACAGCTTGGGAAGGGGGCGGCTGCCGGGTCCGATACAGCCGGTGCCGGCAGATCTGGAAATGACAAACGCGGGCCCCGGATCGAGCAACTCGACTCAGTGGGCATCGCATGCATGGCGAAACAACACGCCATAGACGCGCCAGTCGGCGCCAATAACAAGGAGGATGACTCATGAAGATTCTCGTACCCGTCAAACGCGTTGTCGATTACAACGTGAAGGTTCGCGTCAAGGCCGATGGCAGCGGCGTGGATCTGGCCAACGTCAAGATGAGCATGAACCCCTTCGACGAGATCGCGGTGGAAGAAGCGGTGCGTCTGAAGGAAGCCGGGGTGGTGACCGAAGTCGTGGCGGTGAGCTGCGGCGTGGGTGCCTGCCAGGAGACGCTGCGTGCGGCGCTGGCGATCGGTGCCGACCGCGCCGTCCTGGTCGAGACCGACGTCGAGCTGCAGCCGCTGGCCGTGGCCAAGCTGCTCAAGGCCGTGTGCGACAAGGAACAGCCGAATCTGGTGATCTGCGGCAAGCAGGCCATCGACGACGATGCCAACCAGACCGGCCAGATGCTGGCTGCGCTGGCGGGCTGGGCGCAGGCGACCTTTGCTTCGAAGATCACCCTTGCCGATGGCAAGGCCGCGGTGGCGCGTGAAATCGACGGTGGCGTCGAGACCGTGTCGATCAAGCTGCCGGCGGTGGTCACCACCGACCTGCGCCTGAACGAGCCGCGCTACGCCACGCTGCCCAACATCATGAAGGCCAAGAAGAAGCCGCTCGACACCGTCAAGCCGGCCGACCTCGGCGTCGATGTCACGCCCCGCCTGACCACGCTGAAAGTGTCCGAGCCGCCCAAGCGCAGCGCCGGTGAGCGCGTGGCCGACGTGGCCCAACTGGTCGACAAACTCAAGAACGTTGCGAAGGTGATCTGAACATGGCCATTCTCGTTATTGCTGAACACGACAACCAATCGCTCAAGGCCTCGACGCTCAACACCGTGGCCGCCGCTGGCAAGCTCGGTGGCGACGTCCACGTGCTGGTGGCCGGTGCCGGCTGCGCTGGCGTGGCCGAAGCGGCCGCCAAGGTGGCCGGTGTGGCCAAGGTGCTGGTGTGCGATGCTGCCCACTACGAAGCCCAGACCGCCGAGAACGTTGCCGAACTGGTGAAGGGCCTGGCCGCCGGTTACAGCCATGTGCTCGCCCCGGCGACCCCGGCCGGCAAGAACATGCTGCCGCGCGTGGCCGCGCTGCTCGACGTGGCGCAGATCAGCGAGATCGTCGCGATCGAAAGCCCCGACACCTTCGTGCGCCCGATCTACGCCGGCAACGCGCTGGCCACGGTCAAGAGCGCCGATGCGATCAAGGTCATCACCGTGCGCACCACGGCGTTCGACGCCGCTGCTGCCGAGGGCAACGCCGCCCCGGTGGAAGCCGTCGCTGCGGGCGCCGATCTCGGTGTCACCGCGCTGACCGGCCGCGAGATCGTCAAGAGCGCGCGCCCCGAGCTCGGTGCCGCCAAGGTCATCGTCGCCGGCGGTCGCGGCCTGGGCAGCGGCGACGCCTACCACCAGTTGCTCGAGCCGCTCGCCGACAAGCTCGGCGCTGCGCTCGGTGCCAGCCGCGCCGCGGTCGATGCGGGCTACTGCCCCAACGACTACCAGGTCGGCCAGACCGGCAAGATCGTCGCCCCGCAGCTCTACATCGCGGTCGGCATCTCGGGCGCGATCCAGCATCTGGCGGGTATGAAGGATTCCAAGGTGATCGTGGCGATCAACAAGGATCCGGAAGCCCCGATCTTCCAGGTCGCCGACTACGGCCTCGTGGGCGATCTGTTCCAGGCGGTGCCGGAACTGACTTCCATCCTTGCCTGATCGGAGCTCGCGTTCTCGTTTCCATCGGGTTCGTTAGATCTCATCTCCCTCCCCTCTGAGACTCTCGAACCGTTCCGGCTCGGCAAAGCAGTGCTTTCCGAGCCGTTTTTTTGACTTCGCATCAGGGGTCATGATCGCCCAGGTCAGGATCCCGCCAAAGGAGTATCGAACCATGCGCGAATCAATGGAGTTCGACGTGCTGATCGTCGGCGGCGGCCCGGCCGGGCTGTCGGCTGCGATCAAGCTCAAGCAACTGGCGGCGGCAAAGGGTCAGGAGATCTCGGTGTGCCTGATCGAGAAGGCCGCCGAGATCGGCGCCCACATCCTCTCGGGCGCGGTGATGGACCCGGAGGCGCTCACCGAGCTCTTCCCCGACTGGAAGGAACAGGGCGCCCCGCTCAACACCGCGGTCACCGAGGACAAGGTGCTGTTCCTCTCCGAGACCGGCGCCCGCCAGGCCCCCAACCGCCTGCTGCCCGACTGCTTTGTGAACCACGGCAATTACATCGTGCGCCTGGGCAATCTGGTGAAGTGGCTCGGCGAACAGGCCGAGGCGCTCGGTGTGGAGGTTTACCCGGGCTTTGCCGGCGCCGAGATCCTGTTCGACGAGGCGGGCGCGGTGAAGGGCGTCGCCACCGGCGACATGGGGCTCAATCGTGATGGCACGCCGGGTCCGCACCACCAGCCCGGCATGGAGCTGCACGCCAAGTACACCCTGTTCGCCGAAGGCTGTCGCGGCCACCTCGGCAAGCAGCTCGAGGCACGGTTCAATCTGCGCGAAGGCGCCGACCCCCAGACCTACGGCATCGGCATCAAGGAGCTGTGGGAGGTCAAGCCCGAGAACCATCGCCCGGGCCTCGTGGTGCACACCGCCGGCTGGCCGATGGACAGCGCCACCTACGGCGGCGGCTTCGTCTATCACCTCGAGGACAACCTGGTCGCGGTCGGCTTCGTGGTCGGTCTCAACTACGAGAACCCGCACCTGTCGCCGTTCGAGGAGATGCAGCGCTGGAAGACCCACCCCGAGATCCGCAAATATCTCGAAGGCGGCAAGCGCCTGCAGTACGGCGCGCGCGCGATCGCCGCCGGCGGCCTGCAGAGCCTGCCGCGGCTGATCTTCCCGGGCGGCGGCCTGATCGGCGACGACGCGGGCTTCCTGAACGCCGCGCGCATCAAGGGCAGCCACGCCGCGATCAAGTCCGGCATGCTCGCCGCCGAGGCGGCGTTCGAGGCGCTGGCTGCGGCGCGTGAGCGCGATGCGCTCGAGGCCTATCCGGCCGCCTTCCAGGCTTCCTGGCTGCATGCCGAGCTGCACAAGACGCGCAACTTCAAGCCCTACATGAAGAAGGGGCTGTATCTGGGTTCGCTGCTGTTCGGCATCGACCAGGTGCTGTTCAAGGGCAAGGTGCCGTGGACGCTGCACAACACGTCCGACCACGACCAGCTCAAGCCCGCGGCCGAGTGCGCCAAGATTGCCTATCCCAAGCCCGATGGCGTGCTCACCTTCGATCGCCTGTCCTCGGTGTTCCTGTCCAACACCAACCACGAGGAAGAGCAGCCCTGCCATCTGCAGCTCAAAGACGCTTCGGTGCCGATCGCGATCAACCTGGCGAAATACGACGCCCCCGAGCAGCGCTACTGCCCGGCCGGGGTGTACGAGATCGTGCAAGAGGCGGCCGGACCGCGCCTGCAGATCAACGCCCAGAACTGCGTGCACTGCAAGACCTGCGACATCAAGGATCCGACCCAGAACATCAACTGGGTGGTGCCGCAGGGCGGCGAGGGGCCGATCTATCAGGGCATGTGAGCGCCGGGGCACCGCACAGCCAGCGCCCCCTCACTGCGCCTGCTCCCGACCACAGGATGATGAACCGATGAATCAGAGCAAGACCAGCGCCCCTCACCGCATCGTCATCGTCGGCGGTGGCGCCGGCGGTCTCGAGCTTGCCACCCGCCTGGGCGATACGCTCGGGCGCCAGGGCAAGGCCGAGATCACGCTGATCGAGCGCAAGCAAAGCTACGTCTGGAAGCCCAAGCTGCACGAGATCGCAGCCGGCAGCATGGATATCGGCGACCACGAGGTCGGCTATCTCGCCCATGCTCATCGGCACGGTTTCCGCTTCCGCATCGGCGAGATGACCGGCATCGACCGCATCCGGCGCGAGGTCCAGGTAGCGCCGTTCGCCGACCGCAAGGGGCGCGAAGTCACCCCGGCACGCTCGTTCCCATACGACACCCTGGTCATCGCGGTGGGCAGCCAGAGCAACGACTTCGGCACCCCCGGGGTGCGCGAATATGCGCTCAAGCTCGAGACCGCGGCCGACGCGCGCCGCTTCCACACGCGCATGGTGCATGCCTGTGCGCGCGCACAGGCGCAGCAGGCGCCGCTGCGCCCGGAACAGCTCAAGGTCGCGATCATCGGCGCCGGCGCGACCGGCGTCGAGCTGTCGGCCGAGCTGCACCACACCATGCGCCAGGTCATGGCCTACGGACTCGACCGGGTCGACGCGAAGCGTGACATCAAGGTGGTGCTGATCGAAGCCGGGCCGCGCGTGCTGCCCGCCCTGCCCGAGCGCCTGTCGCGCGCCACCGGGCGCCTGCTGCGCAAGCTCGGCGTCGACGTGCATACCGGCGCCAAGGTCGCGGAGGTGCTCGCCGACGGCGTGCGCCTGGCCGACGGCTCGATGCTGCCGGCAGAGCTGACCGTGTGGGCAGCCGGCGTCAAGGCCGCCGAATTCCTCACCCGCCTCGACGGCCTGGAAACCAATCGCCTCAACCAGTTGCTGGTACGCCAGACCCTGCAGACCACGCTCGATGCCGACATCTTCGCCATGGGCGACTGCGCCGCCTGCCCGTGGCCGGAGAAGAACGGCTTCGTCCCGCCGCGCGCCCAGGCCGCGCACCAGCAGGCCTCGCACCTGTTCAAGCAGATCCGCAGCCGCCTCGACGGCAAGCCGCTGCAGGACTACCACTACCGCGACCTCGGCTCGCTCGTCTCGCTCGGCAAGTTCAGCACCGTCGGCAACATGATGGGCGGCCTGGTGCGCGGCGACCTGTTCATCGAGGGCTGGTACGCCAAGCTGATGTACACCTCGCTCTACAAGATGCACGAGTTGGCGCTACACGGCTGGGCCAAGGTCATCCTGGACACCCTGGCGCGCACGCTGACGCGGCGCACCGAGCCGCAGGTGAAGCTGCACTGAGGGGCATCCGAACCAGGCGATCCATCCACCTGGCGCTAGGTGCCGGAACTCCCTTTTGCCCGCGCTCGTTTCCGAGTGTTGCCGAATTGCCGTATTGAATCCGACTCCCGTATAAACCGGCCACGGATCGCGAAAGGCTCCCCGCCTGCCCGAACCCGACCCGACATGACCTTTCTTCTGGCCACCTCTATCTTCTCGAAAAGGATCGCCCGCGCGCTGGCGAGAGTGTTGGTTGGGCTGCTGATGCTCTCGCATGCCCTGTTCGCGTTCTCGAGCGCAACATCCCTGTCGCACGCACCCTTGCGTGCGACTACACACGCGCATACTGGGGCGGCCACGGATCAAAACGATCATGGTCATAGCCATGATGACTTCGAGGACGAGGGCAGCCCACACCAACACGGTCACAACCCGGCTGATCACAGCCACGACAAGCCGAACGTGCCACCCACGCACGCGATGGGCGTTCCGCCGCTGTCCAATCAGCCTAAATCCGGCAGTTACCCCACCCCGTTTGCATGATCAGGCAGCAAACGAAGTGGGGTAACTGCCGGATTTAGGTTCACAGCTCCGCAACGCTGCCTTTCGGGGTGACAGCTTGACTCGGAAAACTGTCTTCGGGCCATTCAGGTGCTGGACGTCTCTTCTGGGTCGGGTGCCGTCGCGTGCGCAGTGTCAAAGCTGACATGACGAATACGTGAGAAGGGCCGATGCTCGCCGTCCGGTCAGGCTGTTGAGTCGCCCCTGCAGGAGTCACAGCGCTCGTATGTCACGCGCCATCCGAGACGTCAGTCGGCCTCATCCAGACCGGAACAATTTGAACGTGAACGCCCGGCTGCCATTGCCGTGATCGAAATGGCGGCTGGTGACACGACTGCTTGATCTACCCCATACTCGCAGGAACCAGTTGCAAACTGTGCGTATCTGTGATCATCGGATCGGCGCCGACGTCGTAACCAAACGCTACAAGCTGAAGAAAAATCCTTCCTTTCAGACGAAGGAAGGAAGCACAGAGC
>NZ_JAVEYL010000039.1:0-18445 GCF_034003485.1 Thauera sp. | reverse complement strand
ATCGCCAGCAAGGATGGGCGCGCCCTGGCCGTCGGGCCGCGCGGGATCATTCTGTTGTCACGCGACGCCGGTCGGAACTGGTCCCAGATCGTCGCGCCGGTGAGCGCAGACTTCACGACGGTGCGCTTCGGGGTGGGGAGCACCGCATGGGCACTCGGACACGATGCAGTCGTCCTGCGTTCGGATAACGGCGGGGAAACCTGGTCCCGGGTGATGGACGGTCATGCTCTCTTCGAGCTGCTCTCCAAACACTACGGCGCTCTGGCCAATGCGGGCAATGAAGAGGCGGAACGCGTGTTGCGGGACGTCGAGATGGCGGCCGAGCAGTCTGCGACGCCGGGCGTGCTGGCCTATCCGTTTCTCGATATCCACGTAAACGAGCGCGGCGAAGGTTTTCTGGCCGGCGCTTTCGGTCTCCTGCTGCATACCACTGACGGTGGCACCACATGGGAGCCGTGGATCGAGCGCGCGGACAACGGGCGTCGCATGCACCTGTATGCGATCGAGCCGACGCCCGACGGTGGGGTGTTTCTTGCCGGAGAGCAAGGTCTGGTACGTCGCCTCGATCGGGACGCGGCCCGGTTCGAGACCATCGAAACGCCCTATAAGGGTACGTATTTCGGCATCACGGCAGGGCACTCGAAGCTGATCGCCTATGGGTTGCGCGGCAATGCGTTTATCAGCCGCGATGGGGCAACGAGCTGGTCGTCTCTCGCCATGGGCAGCGATGCGAGCGTTGTCGCCGCACTCGAACGCGGCGCGGGACGGCTGGTGTTCGTGACCCAATCTGGTCAGGTCCTGCTGAGTAATGACGATGGGGCGAGCGTGGCAGCGCTCGAGGCGCCACGCGGCGGGGAGGTATTCGCCGCTGCGATGGCCGGTCCGGAAGAGCTCCTGCTCGCCCGAGTCAATGGCGTTGATCTGATCCGTTTGCCCCTCCGGTAACGGCCTCTCCTAATACTGAAATTTGCGAGACACAGCATGGCAGGCCACAGCGAACAAAGAGTGATGCCGGTGATTCGGGACCTGAAGGATTTCGATTTCGGTTCCGGCAGCGTGCTCGAGCGCATCATCTTCAATAATCGCATCGTCGTGCTCCTGGCATGCCTTGTGGCGACTCTCGTACTCGGCTTCGCCGCGACGCGCATCCAGGTTAATGCGAATTTCGAGCGGATGATTCCGCTCGGCAGCCCGTACATCAAGAATTACCTCGATAACAAAAGCGAGTTACCGGGCCTGGGCAACACGATCCGGATCGTCGTCGAGAACAAGTCGGGGGACGTCTTCGACCCCGGGTACCTCGACGTGCTCAAGAAAGTCAATGACGACCTTTACCTGATTCCCGGCGTCGATCGTTCGTGGATGAAGTCGATCTGGATGCCGATTGTCCGCTGGCGCGAGGTGACCGAAGACGGCATTACCGGCGGCGCGGTGATGCCCGCGAGCTTCGACGGCAGCGCGAACGAAGTCGCGAAACTGCGCGAGAACATCGGCAAGGCGGGCATCGTCGGCAGCCTCGTCGCGAATGACATGAAGTCGAGCATGATCGTGGCGCCGCTGCTGGATATTCATCCGAAGACCGGTGAAGCGCTGAATTACGGTGAGTTTGCGGACGCTCTCGAAGCGAAGATCCGCACCTACGAGAGTGACAAGGTCGGCATCCACATCGTCGGCTTCGCGAAGATCGTCGGTGATCTGATCACGGGCCTGCGCGAGGTGATGGTGTTCTTCGCGGTGTCAGTCGTCGTTGCCGCGTTCTTCGTCTATCTCTACACCCGCTGCGTGCGTAGCACGATGCTTCTCGTGACGGTCGCCGTGATCGGCGTGGTGTGGCTGCTTGGGCTGATGCAGTTGCTCGGGTATGAGCTTGATCCGTATTCGATCCTGGTGCCTTTCCTGATCTTCGCCATCGGGCTGTCGCACGGCGCGCAGAAGATGAACGGCATCATCCAGGACATTGGCTGCGGCACCCACAAGTACGTCGCGTCGCGCTACACCTTCCGGCGCCTGTTCATGGCCGGTCTCACGGCACTGCTGGCGAACATCGTCGGCTTTGCTGTACTGATCATCATCGACATCCCGGTTATCCGCGATCTGGCCCTGACCACCAGCGTCGGCGTTTCGGTTCTGATCTTCACGAAGCTTTTCCTCATCCCGGTCGCACTCTCCTATCTCGGCGTCAGCGAATCGGCCATCCGGCATGCCACGGCGGACGACATGAAGGCGGGCGGCCGGCGTTCGTTGCCGGGGCGGGTCTGGCACGGTTTGGACGAACTCACCGAGCGGAGGTGGGCCATTCCGGTCATCGCCATTGCCGCGGTCGTGACCGTCGTTTCCGCAATCGTCATGCAGGACCTGCGCATCGGAGATCTGGATGCCGGGGCACCCGAACTTCGGCCCGAGTCGCGCTACAACCGCGACAACGCATACATCACGGAACACTACGGGCTCTCGAGCGACCAGTTCGTGGTCATCATGAAGACCAGCGACGAAGGCTGTCGCCTGTATTCGAACCTGCAAAAGATGGACGGGCTGGCACAACTGCTGCGGCAGGATGCGGCGGTCCAGACGACGACCTCACTGGCCGAAACGGTGCGGTTCGTGACCTCGGCGATGTTCGAGGGCAGTGGCAAGTGGCTCACGATCAGCCGTAACCAGTCGATCACCGACGGCTCCGTGTCGGCAGCCGTCATCGCAACGCCGGACATCACGAACCAGAGTTGCTCCGTGTCGCCGCTGGTGGTGTACCTCAAGGACCACAAGGCCGATACCCTGGAGCGCATCCTGCAGACCGCGGAAGCGTATGCGGCCGCAAACAATTCGGCGCCCGATGCGAAGGAGCCGGTGCAGTTCCTGCTCGCTGCGGGCAGCGCGGGGATCGAGGCGGCGACCAACATCGAGGTACAGAAGAGCATCGTCACGATGTATCTCGCGGTCTATGGAGCAACGGCGCTGCTGTGCCTGATCACGTTCCGCAGCGTTCGCGCGACGATCGTCGCACTGATCCCGCTCGTCATCACCACGATCCTTTGCAAGGCGCTGATGGTCTGGCTCGGGATCGGACTCAAGGTCGCGACCCTGCCGGTCATCGCGGTTGGTGTCGGTGTCGGTGTCGACTACGCGCTTTATCTGCTAAGCGTGCAGATTGCCGTCCAGCGCCGCGGGGGAAGCTTGCGCGATGCCTATCGCAAGTCGCTCGATTTCACCGGCAAGGTGGTCGCGTTGGTGGGACTCACGATGGCTGCTGGCGTGATCACATGGGCATGGTCGCCGATCAAGTTCCAGGCCGACATGGGGATCCTGCTGACCTTCATGTTCCTGTGGAACATGCTCGGTGCCCTGATCCTGATCCCGGCGCTGTCGCATTTCATGCTCAACCCGCGCGAACCGAGCGGCGCACGTGGAACCCTTTTGCGCGCGGCGGCCTGATTCCTCAAGAAATTCAAGAAAGCCGACATCGCCCGGGCGGGCGGCTGGCGGACAAGACAGACCACAACTGGAGACAAGACGATGTTCGACCTCTTGCTGAGTGCCGACATGATGCTGCCTGATCCCGACGACATGGCTGCGCGACTGGTGAACAAGCTCGGCGTGCACGGCCATCCTAACTGGCGTCAGGCGTTCGACGACCATCCCTACATCGCGCATTTCCTGCGCGTGCACAAGTCGCTGGCGGTCTCTCCGACCCGACTCGAACCGCAATGGCATCTGGATCGCGAGAATCCGGGCGACCCGATGTTCCACGAGTTCCTCGAAAGCCTGAAGGACTACCAGGGACGCCATCGTCCGATGCTCACCCACTCGGTCGTGCTCGCGCTGCAAGGGCCGAAATTCGACGCCTTCGTCGACAAGCTGATGCGTCGCGGGTTGCCGTTCCGGATGGCCCAGCGCACGCCGGACATGCCGTTCGACCGGTTGTGGCTCGGCGCGACGCCCGAGCGGCCGCGTTACACCCCGGTGGTGGATGGCGGCCTGTGCATCGAGGTGATGCCGACCGAACCGCTGCAGATGCCGTCCGAGACATTCGCCGCGCAACCCATGCAGCCGCGCGACCCGAAGCCGGGCGACATGGTGCGCGTCAGCGCGCGCGGATTCCTCGTGCGCGATCTGGACGAGACGCTGCGCTGCTGCTCGAAGAATCTCGACTGGGAGCCGAGCGGCGAAGTCGAAGCGCTGCATCGCGAGGGATACCGCCGCGCGACGATGCCCTTTACGGTAGCCAACAGCGCCAGCCTCCACGTGATCCAGCCCAGCCGCTGGAACAGCGACGCGGGCCTGTACCTGAACAACTGGGGGCCGGGTCTTTACTACATCCGCATCGCAGTGAATGGCCTCAAGGCCAAGGCCGAGGACCTGCGCGCGCGCGGGACCCGTTTCCAATGGATCGAGGAGTCTGAAGCTGTCGGTGGCGGCGCGATGATCCGGATCGATCCGAGCGAGATGCGCGGGCAGCTCATCGAGTTCGAGGAGGTCTGACATGGCATCCGACCTTGCGGTCAAGAATGCCGGGGCCGAGACGATGGCGGTCCCGCTCAACGACGCCGTGGCCGTGGAACGTCAGGGCAGCATCGGCTGGATCGTGCTGACCCGTCCGGCCCAGATCAATGCCATCAACGACGACATTCGCACCGGCGTTCCGCAGGCTCTGCGGGATCTCGAGGCAGACCCGTCGATCCGCGTGATCGTCATTCGTGGGGATGGCCCGCGGGGTTTCTGCGCGGGCGCCGACATCAAGGAACAGCGTGGCCCCGAGACCTCGATCGAAGTGCGCCGGCGCATGCAGGGCGCGCGCTGGGTCGAGGCGTTCGATGCGGCCGAGAAACCCACGATTGCGGCCATTCATGGCTATTGCATGGGAGGGGGCATGGAGCTCGCCCTCGCTTGCGACATCCGCTTTGCCACGCCCGACGCGGTTTTCAGTCTGCCAGAGACTGCCCTGGGCCTGATTCCCGGCGGCGGGGGAACCCAGCGCCTGCCGCGCGTGGTGGGGCCGGGCCGGGCGATGGACCTGCTGCTCACCGGTGACCGCCTGAGCGCCGATGAAGCGAAGGCGATCGGGCTGGTCACCCGGGTGGCGAGCGCGCCGGACAAACTGGTGGAAGAGGTGCGTGCCTTCGCGATGCGCATCGCCTCACGGGCGCCGGCGGCGACGCTGTGTGTGAAGCGCGCTGCGCGTGCCGCACTGGACGTCGACCTCAAGAAGGGGCTGGACCTCGAGCTGGATCTTTTCGCACTGCTCAAACCCAGCGACGACGCGCGGGAGGCGGCGATCGCCTTTCGCGAAAAGCGCGAACCGCGCTTTACCGGTCGCTAAGCGACGCGCTCCGCGCAGACAAGAATCAGGAGACAGACAAATGAGCGAGCGAAAACTGGATGGCCGTGTCGCGATCGTGACCGGGGCGGCCGGCGGCCTCGGCGCCGAATCGGCCCGCGTGCTGGCGATGCACGGTGCGAGTGTGGCAATCACGGACATCGATCTCGACGGCGCACGCAAGGTGGCCGCCGAGATCGAGTCAGGCGGTGGGCGCGCGATTGCCGTGCGGGCCGACGTCTCGTCCGAGGCGGACGTCGCGGCGATGGTCGCGGCGGTGGTGGACCGCTTCGGGCGAGTGGACGTACTGTACAGCAATGCGGCGATCCTGAGCGTCGAGCAACGCCAGCGCGACCGCGACGTTGCCAACATGGACGTCGAGGCGTGGGACCGCGCGATGGCGGTGAATCTGCGCGGTGCGATGCTGTGCGCCAAGTATGCGATCCGCGAGATGCTCAAGCAGAAGAAAGGCTCCCTGATCTTCGCGACCTCCGGGCTCGGCGCCCAAGGCGACCTGTCGCTGTCGGCCTACGCCGCCTCGAAGGCGGCGCTGATGATGCTCAGCAAGTCGATTGCGACCCAGTACGGCAAGGAGGGCATTCGCTCCAACGCGCTGCAGATCGGCCTCGCGCCGGCGGAGAACGCCCACGGGAGCATGCCGCCGGCCGTGATCCAGATCATCCGCGACAACCACCTTACGCCCGATGTCGGCACCCCGCGCCAGATCGCCGACGTGGTGGCCTTCCTCGCGTCCGACGAGTCGTCCTTCGTGACCGGCACGACGCTGGTCGCCGATGGCGGTTTCTCATGCCACACGCCCTCGCTTGTCGCAATGAAGGCCCTCTTCGCGCAGACCGGCGCGAAGGGTATGTAAGGAGTCGTCGATGAAAGCAGCTGTCATCAGCGAGCGGGGTGCCGCTCCAGTCGTGCAGGAGTTTCCGGAACCGGCGTCCCAGGAAGGCGCCGTCCTCATCGACATGGACACGGCGGGGCTCGGGGGCTGGGACGTACTCGGCGCGTACCGGCTGGGCGTGCAATACCCGTGCGTGATCCGCGGCGAAGGCGTGGGCAGGGCGCCGGACGGCCGCCGCGTGTATTTCGGCGAGCGCTCGGTGATGCCCTTCGGGGCGTGGGCCGAGCGTACGCTGGTGCCGGCCGATGAGGTCTGGGACGTGCCCGACGACGTCGACGACAAGACCGCGATCACGATGGGCATCGCCGCCACCGGCGCACTGGTGCCGCTCGAGCGGGCCAACATCCAGCGGGGTGAGCAGGTTCTGGTGCTCGGTGCGACCGGCACGCTCGGGCAGGTGGCGCTGCAACTCGCCCGCTATCTCGGCGCGGGTAGGGTCGTCGCGGCCGCACGCTCCGTCGAGACCCTGCAGCGCCTGAAGACGCGCGGGATTGCCGACGAAGTCGTGGCGCTCGGTAGCGAGAACGATGTCGCGGCGTTGAAGGACGCGGCGGGCGACGGTTTCGACGTCGTGCTCGATCTGGTGTGCGGGCAGCCGATGCTCAACGCCCTCAAGGCGACCCGATGGGGCGCACGCATCATGACGATCGGCACAGGTGCGGGGCGTCAGATCAATCTCGACATCGCCGATCTGCTTTTCCGCACGCTGTCATGCGTGGGTACGGGGCAGCGTCCGCCGGCCGATCGCCGCGCGATCTGGGAGCGTCTGCTGCGCATTGCACACACAGAGAATATCCAGGTCGACTACGCCGACTATACGCTGGATCAGGCTGCCGAAGCCTGGGCGTCGCAGATTGCCGGGCCGCACGCGAAGATCACCGCGCGGATCAGGGGCTGACCGGCAAGGGGCAGGGGAGGCTGAGCATGGGACGATGGTGGGTGGTCGCGCTGTCCGAGGCGGTGCACGGTGACAAGGCGCTCGCGGTGACCTGCGAAGGCGAGCAACTCGCCGTGTTTCGCGACGGGAAGGGCGCCGTGTTCGCGCTGGAGGACCGGTGTCCGCACCGGCGTGTGCCACTGTCGCCCGGACCCGTGAAAGCCGGTGGTCTTCAGTGCCCCTACCACGGCTGGACTTTCGACGGCGCGACGGGCCTGTGCAATGACATTCCCAACCTGCGTCGCGATGAGCGGGTGCCGGCGCGTTATGCGGTGCGCGCCTTTCCGGCGGCCGAGGCGAACGGCTTCATCCACGTCTGGCGGGGGGCGGGAACGCCCGCCGCCGTATTGCCGGGCGCGTCGTATCGCGCGGCAGGTCGCGAACAGACCGGTTCAGCGGTGGCTAATATTGCGTTCGAGCAATATCTCGACGTGATGCTCGACGGCCCGGAATGCCTGGTTTCCTTCCCCGGCGTGCACATCACCGATTTCTTCCTCGGCGATCCGCGCCGCGACGGCGAGCATCTTGTCCTCGATCGAGGTGCGGTGTGGAAGTGCAAGGGAAATGGGCCAGCCTTCGTGCGAGACCATTCGCTCTGGGTACGTACTCGCGTACCGCTAAGGGGCGGTGACATTCGCGTGGAACTCCTCAGCGCCGACGAAGAGCCGCTCGTCACGATCTTCATCGCTGCCAGCGAGAACAGGCGCGGTACCACCAGTCTGGTCTGGCGCGGTTTTCGTCATGCCACGGCAGCGCCGCTGTCGTGGCGGTGGCGGATGGCGCGGGCGATCGGACGTGCTCCGTTCGCAATCTTCCCCCATATCGACGGCGCAGCCGTGGCGGCACTCGAAGTCGCACCGTCACGAGATCGCAGATTGGCGAAGACCGATGCGAGGACGCCGGCCGAGCGCGTGGTGCCGGTGCAGGAGAGGTGCGCAGTATGAGCGAAGTCCCGATGATGGATGCGGCAGGGCGCGAAGCGGAGGCGACCTCCAAGCGCGACTGGGTACCGATCAATCTCGATCTGCGCGACACTTGGTTTCCGGTCGCCTACAGTGCCGACATCGGCGAGCGGGCGGTGCGCCGTATCGTCCATGCGCAGGACGTATATCTATGGCGCGACGGCGGGAGGTTATATGCGGCCGAGTTCCGCCCCGACCGCCTCGAGGCGATGCGCGCCGGCGCAAGTGCCTTTACGAACGGCTCCGGTTTCTATCCGGCTGTCGAGCGCTACGGGTATATCTGGACGTGGTACGGAAACCCCGATAACGCGCACGAGGAACTGATCCCGAACATCCCCTTCCTGCCCCCCGATGGTCAGGGGATCCCTCGCTACACGCAGCGCGCCGTGCGCTTCGATGCGGCCTCGCCGCTGTCCGTCGAGAACCTCATCGATCTGACACATGCCGACTTTCTGCATGCCAATGCGATCGGTGACAGCCAGTCCGAGAACGACGTCGTCGAGGTCCATTCGACCTCCGAGACGGTGACTCGCATCCGCAACGTCACCCGCAAGTCGGTGGCGCCGGTGATGCGCTGGATCGGAGGCGTACGCGCCCAATACCAGGATCTGCGCGCCGTGCTGCATGTCCATCTGCGCAACAACGTGTGCATCTCTTACCCGAACTTCACCCCGGGCTATCCGATTCCGAACGTGCAGCCCTTTGTGCCAGTCGGCAAGCACCGTTCTCGCGTTGACCAGACGAACTACACCGTCCATGCGCCGGCACCGTTTCGCTGGCTGATGCCGCGCATCTCCTACGTGATCCAGCCACAGGACAACTCGGTGCTGCGCCCTCAGAACGCACGCTATTTCGAGTCCACCGAACGCCGCGACCTGAGCTCGCGTTTCGACGGCCCCGGCAACCGCTACCGATTGCTGATGGTGCGTCTTGCCGAGAGGCAGCAGCGCGGGGACTTCGGCTACGGCGCCGATGCCGACCCGAGTGCCGACATTTCGGCAGTGCTCGGCATGCGGGGCTGATTTCTGCAATCCGGATACCGTCCCGGTACAAGGCAACTCGGCACCACCGTGATCCTGGCGGGCTTGGCGATGCTCGGCCCGTTTTCGATCAACACCTACCTGCCATCCTTCGGGGAAATGGCGGTGGTGCTCGGCACGGATCGAGTCGCGTTGCAGCAGACAGTGGCGATCTACTTCGCCGCCTTTGCCTTCATGGCCCTGTGGCATGGCACGATCTCGGATTCCTTCGGGCGCCGCCGCGTGGTGCTGGCCGGTCTGGTCGTCTATGCATTGGCGTCGCTCGGATGCGCGCTTGCGACACAAGTGGAGCAGTTGTGGGTTCTGCGGGCACTCCAGGGCTTTTCGGCGGGTGCCGGGATCGTGATCGGTCGCGCCGTCGTCCGGGACCTGCATGAAGGGCCGCGTGCGCAGCGCATGATGTCGCAGGTGGTGTTGATGTTCTCGATCGCACCTGCCGTCGCTCCTTTGGTGGGCGGCTGGTTGCAGGTCGCGCTGGGCTGGCGCTCCGTATTCGTGTTCCTGTGCCTGCTTGCCACCAGCCTGCTCGTCGCCGTGTTTTTCGGATTGCCGGAGACCCTGCCAGCCTCGCAGCGTCACCCGTTCAATCCGGCGGGTGTGCTTCGCGGTTACGCGTCCGTGCTCGGAAACGCGCGCTTCATGAGCTGGGCATTGGCCTATGCCTGCATGTTCGGCGGCTTCTTCCTTTACGTACTGTCTGCGCCGGTGTTCCTGATGGAGCACCTTGGCCTGGGCGAGACCGATTTCCTGTGGATGTTCGGACCTGCGACGGTGGGGCTGATGCTGGGCTCTGCGCTTGCGGGCCGCCTTGCGCAGCGCTGGTCCACGGCCGCCACCCTGAAGGCCGGCTTCGCGATCATGGCTGCCGCCACTCTCTGGAATCTCGCCGTGTGTCTCGTCGAACCCGGCGGCACGACGTGGTATGTGGCGTATCTCCTGTTCTTCAATCTGGGCATGGCGGTGATGATTCCAACGATCACGGTGCGCGGCCTGGATTGCGTACCGGAGCGCCGCGGCACCGGCTCATCGGTTCAGCTGTTCATCCAGACGGGATTCAACGCCTGGATTGCCGCGGTGCTGGCGCCACTGATGTGGAATTCGCTGCTGTCCCTCGCGCTGGGAGCCGCCGCTCTCGCCCTGTGCGGCGTCCTCGGGGTGGTCGTGGCGGGCCGCCTGTCCAGCTGAAGATCCGAGGCCTATCAAGGAGAGGGGCGCCCCTTTACTGCTGCGCTATGTGCGAGCGACCGCGAATCAGCTTGATCTTGCGGCGTGGCGGTAGCCCCGAAACAGGATCAACGGCATCCGCAGCAGCGTCCGCCAACCGAGCAGCTGCAGCGCCTGCCAGCAGTCTTCGGGGCGGATCAGGATGGTGGTGGCCATCGAGCCCATGACCTTGCCCTTCATGACCAGGGTGTCGTCCTTTCGCTGGATGGACTTCACTTCGACCATCTCCACGCCTTCCTTGCTGAACATCTTCACGGCTGCCGCTCTCCATCACTTTGGACGTGACCGCAACCGCGCGACGCGGTCGCGGCGTTCCACGGGTCAGTTTTCGATGAGGTCGTCGAAATCCATGCCCAGGTCTTCCAACACCACCTGTGCCGCATTGCGTCCGGACGCTGCGGTGACTCCGCCCCCCGGATGGGTGGACGCGCCCGCCATGTACAGACCTGCCACCGGCGACTTGTACTGCCCGTAGCCCGGGGCAGGGCGGTTGCCCGCGATCTGCCAGTTGTACGAGCCGAAGTGCAGGATGTCCGCACCGATCATCGCGTTGTTGTGGCGCTCGATATCGAGCGGTGTGAACCACGAGAAACCGATGATGTTGTCGTCGCCCATATTGGTCGTGAGATTGCGCAGGTCGTCGAGGAATCCGTAAGCGATTTCCTTGCCGATCTCGTCCCAACGCTGCGGGCCGCCCTTTACGTTGTAGGGGCAGAACGCGTACATGTTGAGCACACGCTTGCCCTCGGGTGCCCGCGTCTTGTCATAGACGTCCTGCATCACGTAGGCGACGAAGTCGCGGCGCGGGATGCCGTATTCGAGATCGGAGAAGGCGCGTGCGAACTCCTCCCAGTCGGAGTGCGAACGCTCGACCCAGAAGAAATCGTCCACCGCTGGACCGACCTTGTACTGCGGCGCCTCGTGCAGCGCGAGGTGCAGGTTGAAGGGCTGGAAGCTGTTGCGTTTCAGCCCCCGAATCCGCGGCTCGAATCCTTCCGGCAGATTTGCGCCCGGCACCATGTGCGGGAACACCTGTTGCACGTGCATCGTCGAGATGACGCCTTTCCTCGCGATGATCTCCTCGCCCGATTCGAGCACGACGCCCGTCACCTTGCTGCCATCCATGCGCATCTGCTTGACGGGTGCATTGACGCGTACCGCGCCGCCATGCGATTCGAAGCACTCCCGCAGCTTGTCCGCGAAGGCGCCCGAGCCGCCGACGGGAATGCCGACACCGTAGCGGTGCATGAAGGGCAGAATGATGTAGAAACCGAATCCCGTGCCGTTGTTGAACGGGTTCATCATGGCTTCCGAGGCATAGCGGGCCAACGCGATGCGCACCTTGGGGTGCTCGAACCATTCGCAGATGAAGTCCCATGCGCTCATCGACTGGGTTCGCATCAGCGATTGCCCGACCACGCTCTGCTCCATCATCACGGCTTGCGCCCCCGCGTTCGGGGGTGCATGGAACATGCCCATCACCATCATGTCGAGGTTCTGGAAAACCTCCTTGTTGAAGCGCCGGTAGGCTTCCGCATCCTTCTGCGAGAATTTTGCGATCGCTTGGGCAGTCTGCTCGAGGTCGGTGTAAAACTCGAGCGTGGTCCCGTCGTCGTAGAAGATCGCAGTCATCTTGTCGGGGTTGATGTACTTCAGCCCGAACTTCGATTTCAGCTGCAGTTCGTCGTTGCGCAGCAATGGGTTGGCCTGCAGCAGGGTGTGTGCGACCGAGCAGACGTCATGCTTGAAGCCCGGCGCCGTCAGCTCGCGCGTCATGACGCCGCCGCCGACCTTGTCGTTTTTCTCGACGACGCATACCTTCAGTCCCGCCTTCGCCAGGTAGCACGCGGCCACCAGACCGTTGTGGCCACCACCGGCGACCACGATGTCGTATTGTTCGCTCATGGATATCTCCCGTTATCGGTTCCATCGTCGGGCGTGAGGGCGCCCGCCGCGCTATCGCGGATAGCGCGGGATGTCTTCCTCTCATGCTGCGGGCACCGTGAAGCGCCCCCGGATCAGAGTGCGGTCTCGGCGTCCGCCTGTTTGAACATGGCGTTGATGTCGCCCGAAGTGACCGGTTTGCCGGCTTCCCGCTTCGGTGCCGCGCCCCCCATGCCTTGCGTGGGCGAGGTGTCGATGCCCTTGGCGCGAGCCTGCGCGCGCAGCGCGCCTACGGTGCAGTTCTCGCGGCCGAGGATCGCGAACGGGTCGTAGCTGTATTCGCGCATCACGTTCCGGTGAGTGACCTTGGCGATGGTCTCGTCGGGGAGGTGCCTGAAGCTCCCCCACACCACTTCCGGAGAATTCGGCCAGGTGCAATCGGAATGCGGGTAGTCGCATTCCCAGCCAACCATGTCTTCACCGATGTGCTTCAGGTTCTGCAGGCCGAAGTCGTCCTCGATGAAACACGTGATGATGTGCTCCTTGAAGATTTCGCTCGGCTTCTTGCCGCCGAAGCTGGCATTCGTCCAGGCCTTGTGATGCCGGTGGGTGAAATCCGCGCGCTCGAGGAGGTAGGGAATCCACCCGATGCCGCCCTCGGAAAGCGCCATCTTCAGCGTCGGGTACTTCCTCCACATTGGAGCCCAGATCCAGTCGGCCGCCGAGTTCGCGATCGAGATCGGCATCGAAGTGATCCACGCGTCGATCGGCGACAGGTCGGAGGCGTGCTCGGCCTTGACGCCGGTGCCGATGTGGCAGTTGATGACCACCGCGTTGTCCGCGCAGGCCTTCCACACCGGGTCCCAGTACGAATCGTGGATCGATGGGAAGCCATGCAGGGCGGGGTTGTCGGAGAAGGAGATCGCGTGCACCCCGTCCTTCGCCATGCGGTTGATTTCGGCGGCGGCGGCCTGCGGATCCCACCAGGGAATCAGCGCCATCGGGATGAAGCGACCCGGGGCGGCGTTGCACCAGTCGTGCAGGTGCCAGTCGTTGTAGGCCTGGATGGCGGCGAGCGATACGTCGCGCGCGTTCTCGTACTGCTGGAAGCGCTGCCCCGCGAAGCCGGGGAAGGTCGGGAAACACAGCGAGCCGAGCACGCCATTGGCGTTCATGTCGTCGACGCGCGCCTGGACGTCCCAAGTGCCGCGCCTCATGTGTTCGTAACCGAGCGGCTCCATGCCGTACTCTTCCTTGGGGCGACCGACGACCGAGTTGAGGCCCATGTAGCCGGTTGCCCGTCCTTCGAAAACCCACACGTCACGACCCTTATGCTTCTCGATGTGAGGCTCGCGCCCCTTGAAGCGGGCCGGCATGTGGCGCGCAAAGGCGTTCGGGGGTTCGATGGCGTGGTCGTCGATGCTGACGAGGATGAGTTCTTCAAGTTTCATCGCGTGTTGTCTCCGATTCCGCCCTCGCATGCCGCGCACGTGGCCGAGCGGCATGCAGGCGGTATGTTTGTGGTAGTGGTCGCCGTTGCGCGTCTAAAGGATCACGCCCAGGTTGGGGGTGCCGATGACGACTTGGTCGAGCAGGATCTCGCGGCGAGCGAGTTTCAGCGCGCCATCCTCGCGGCGCAGAATGTCGTGGCGGACGCAGGGGATCAGGTCGAAGTAGTCGAAATCGAAACGGCTGCGTGTGAGGAGCAGATAGCTCTCGACCTTCAGGTCATCGCTGTCGTCGATTCGGTAGACGCGTACGTTCGTGACCAGACGCTTGATGCGCGATGGCGGATCCTCGCCCCAGGCGCTCTTGGTGTCGGTAATGCGCTTGACCCGCATGAGCATCGAGCCGTAATTCTCGTGCAGGTGCTGGACGTTGCGCGAATAGGTCTGGTCGAACTGTGACGTCGAACGCGTGTGGCGCAGGGGCGCGTTGTATTCGAGGTCCTTGGTGAGCAGCTCCGCCCATTCGCCGAGGCGCAGGTTGTCGAGCATTTCGGCTTCGTCGTAGAGGAAGTCGAGAACCTCGTTGTAGGTATCGCTGCCGGAGGGAATACGGTTCGCCTTGATCGAGGGCGGCAGCGGAGTCGGTTCGAGCAGTTGCTGAAGCATGGAGGTCTCCTGAAATAGGGGTAGTTAGTCGCGCTGTGATCAGTTCTCGGCAGTCATCAGTTCGTACCAGTATTCCCACCAGCGCCACTGGGTGTCGTCCTTCGTGAAGCCGTCGCCGACATCGCCCGGGCCCGGCCAGCCTTCGAGCCTGTTGTTCTCGTACATCGACTGATACTTCATCGTGATGTGCTTGCTCACGGCACCCTTCGCCGCGAGCGTCTGGTGCGGCCAGGTGTCCGAATCGTCCTGCTCGACCATCCCCGAAGTGCCCAGGAGTTGGACGCCAAGGCGCAGCATCTTGGCCTTCAGTTCCGGCGGAGTGTCCTTCTCGGCCAGGATCCAGTTCACGAATTCCAGCTTGTCCGGCCCCTTCGGGACATACGCATGCAGCGCCATGACCCCGATCACGCCATCGGGCGAGGGGATGTAGACGAACTCGAACAGCCCGTTGGGAAAGAAGTTGCCCACCTGGGGCGGACGCCAGGCCATGACGCGCAGCTGGTCATCGCTGAAGCGACGGAGCACTTCCGGCAGCATCTCGGGCGTGATGCCCGGCGGGGGCAGCGCCTCGAGTTTCTCCTTGATCGACAACTCGCTCGGGTCCTTCCCCGTCAGGCGTCGGATCTTGCGGTCCAGCTCGATGCATCGCATGGTATGTGCGTGCGCGGTGTAGACCTCGGTGCCGTACATCTCCGGCGTCAGATCGCCGCCACCACCTTCGCTGCCGGGCTTGCGATAGGGGCCCACTTCCGACAGCCAGCGGTGCAGGGTCAGCACATGGAATCCGTCCGACGCCGACTGCTCGCAGGCGGTCTTCCAGTTCGCACGGATCGTGAAACGCTGCGGGGGGCCCAGCACTTCCATGCCCTTGTCAGTGCGGCACCAGAGCGTGTCGAAATACCATTTCGCATCGCCGAGGAAGTCCTCGAAGCTAGGGCCCTCGATGTTCCATGTCGCGAAGACCAAGCCGCCATAGATCGCGACGCGCGCCTTCTTCAGGCCAAGTTCCTGCTTGGTCATCATCTTTCCGTGCATGCATTCCTTCTCGACCGGCGCGCCGATGAAGTCGCCGTTCGGCTTGAATGCCCAGCCGTGGTAGATACAGACGTGAGTCATCGTGTTACCCACGTCGTGGGTCGAGATCTTCATGCCCCGATGGGGGCAGACGTTGAGGGAGACGTGCACCTCGCCGTCCGCCCCGCGTGCCATCAGCACGGAATCCGATCCCATGTCGCGGACAACGAAATCGCCCTTGTTCGGGATTTCGGTTTCGTGCCCCAGGAATACCCAGGTCTTGGCGAAGATGCGCTCCATCTCGAGCTCGAACAGTTCGGGATCGGAAAGCGCCCGCATCTTGACTTCGCGGGTTTCGAGGTTGATCAGATCGGAAAGCAGGGTGCCGTCCGAGAGTTTGGGGTTCGATTTTCTGTCCATGTGGTCCTCCTCCTTGAAGGTCGTCCGTTCGTCTGTGCTTGAAAACTAAACAAAAACACAAAAGATGTATAATTTAAGCGGAGTATCCTACCGTTGCTTACGGTGTGATTTGATCTATGTCAACAAAATGGCCGGTGGTGCCCCTCGACTAAACGCGAGATGCGCAGGCTTGTGTGGCTTTGTGGAAGTTGAACACTTTTCCCGTAAAGTGGATCAATGCCGTCCCTGCGAGGCAAGTTCAAGACGTGGCAGGAGAGCTGAATGGATTTCGGAATCAATGGACGTCGGGCGATCGTGTGCGCCTCCTCGCGCGGCCTTGGAAAAGCCTGTGCCTTGGCGTTGGCGCGGGAAGGCTGTGCGGTCATCCTCAATGGACGTGACGAGGAGCGCCTGAGCTTGGCGGCAGACGAGATCGCGCGGGAGACCGGAGTGAGGCCCGCCACCGTCGTTGCCGACCTCGATACCGAGCGAGGGCGGCAGCTTCTGCTTGCCGCGTGCGATGAACCGGACATCCTGGTCACTAATAACGGCGGGCCCGCGCCCGGCAGGATCGAGGATTGGGATCACGCAGCGTGGCTGGGCGCCATCGAAGCCAACATGCTGTCCGGGATACTCCTCATCCAGGCCGTCGTGGGGGGAATGCGGAAGCGCAAGTTCGGGCGCATCGTCAATATCACCTCCGCGATGGTGAAATCGCCGCAGCTCCCGCTCGGGCTTTCGACTGCCGCGCGCACCGGATTGACGGCCTTCTCCAAGGCGCTATCGCGAGCCGTCGCGCGCGACAACGTCACGATCAATAACCTGCTGCCGGAGCGGATCGAAACCGACCGGCTGCGCTACATGATCGAACAGCAGGCGACGAGAGCCGGGTGCAGCTTCGAGGAGGCCCGGCATGACATGCTCAAGCCCGTCGCTGCAGGCAGATTCGGCCGCCCCGAGGAGTTCGCCGCCGCATGTGCGTTTCTGTGTTCAATGCAGGCTTCCTACATATCGGGACAGAACTTGCAGGTGGACGGTGGAAGCTACAGCGGGCTCATGTAAGAGCGCTCACCCGCTGCAAACCACGGCGTCCGGCCGCCTTACAGAATTCAACCTCCGTCGGAGCAATTCATGATCACGCGAATGGACCACTTCACGATCGTTACCGATCGCCTCGATGTGACGCGTCGCTTCTACACGGAACTGCTCGAGATGGAGGAAGGGCCGCGTCCGCCTTTTCCCGTCCCAGGCTGCTGGCTCTACATATCGCAGCAACCCGTGCTGCACGTCATCAGTGTCAAAGCGATGCCCGAGCCGCGTCGGGGCGTTCTCGACCACATGGCATTTCGTGCCGAGGGACTGGTGCGCACGCTGAATCGCCTGGATGCCGCCGGCGTCAGCTACCGCATCATTCGCGCGCCGGGCGAACTGCACACGTGGCAGGTCTTTTTCATGGATCCGAACGGGGTTGAAGTCGAACTCGACTTCGACCCATCCGAAAGCGGTCCCCATGATTGGAAAACGCGGAGGGCGGCGATTTAATTGGGGCGACTGGAACTCAAGCACGAGCGACTAGCCCGAACTTTGCCCCCAACAACTCAGCAACCCGGGGTTCGACACTTAACCCCGATTTTCGCCCCTTTTCGGAAAGTGCCTTCAGCACCGGCGCGGGTTTCAAGGCCATGATCGCAAAAGTGCTGTGGTGGCACGTTTGTAACAGTTACCGTCAAACTTGACGAGGCCTTGTGCCTGGTTAGAGTGGCGGCATGCACGTCAAGCTCACCACCTCCGGAGGCCGCCGCTACGTCCAGCTCGTCGAGTCCTATCGGGACGAAGTGGGACGGGTGAAGAAGCGCACCGTCGCCACGCTCGGCCGTGCCGAGCAGGTCGATGGTTCGCTCGACGCGGTGATCAACGGCCTGCTGAAGATCACCGGTCGCTAACCGATGGGCGCCAAGCCGCCAGCACCCACGGTATCGTTCGAGTCCGCGCGCTCGCTCGGTAACGTGTGGGCGCTGACCGAGCTTTGGAGATCGCTCGGCTTTTCCGGGCTGCGCCGGGTGTTTCGCCGCACGCGCCGCACCACGGACGTGGAAGCGTTGCTCCGGCTGATGGTGCTCAACCGCCTGTGCGACCCCGAATCCAAGCTCGGCGTGCTGCGTTGGGTACAGACGGTGGCGCTGCCCGACTTCGGGCCGAAGGCGGTGACGCACCAGCAGTTGCTGCGCAGCCTCGATGCGCTGATGGATCACCAGGACGAGGTCGATGCCGTGGTCGCCGGGCTGCTGCGCCCGCTGATCGACCAGGATCTGTCGGTGGTGTTCTACGACCTCACCACGATCCGTAGCGAAGGACTCAGCCAGCAGCCCGGCGACGTGCGCCAGTACGGCATGGCCAAGGAGGGGCTGATTGCCCGCCAGTTCATGCTCGGCGTGGTGCAGACCGCCGAGGGGCTGCCGATCTACCACGAGGTGTTCGACGGCAACACGGCCGAGACCCGGACCCTGTTGCCCACGCTCTCCAAGGTGCTCGAGCGCTTCCCGTCGGTGCAGCGCCTGGTGCTGGTCGCCGACCGGGGGCTGCTCAGCCTGGACAATCTGGAGGCGCTGAAAGCCGTGCGCCTGGCCAGCGGCAAGCCGCTCGAATT
>NZ_JAVEYL010000080.1:0-3901 GCF_034003485.1 Thauera sp. | reverse complement strand
GGGTCGGAAGTGTGAATTCGCCAAATCGGCAAGCTGCCGTTGAACTTTTAGTGGCGCGAACAGCTAGTCAGGACTGATAGCCGTTTTAATAGTCAATCCCATCCTCACCGACGTCGCCAAAGATCCTCTGTTCATCCTCCGCCTCGACTCCCTGCCAGAAGATCACGACATCCATTCGCTGATTGGGCGCTAAGTAGATCCAGTGCTTGCAACGCGAGTCGATCAGCGAGAACAGCTCAGGATAGATGCCTTCCAAGAGGGGCGTTTCTCGCAGCTTCGCCTGAATCCCAACGTAAACGTGCAACGCCCGTTCTCGAAGATCGGGCGAGGCGATGACTTCCGACAGACCTGCCATCAGCACAGCTGCAACTAGCGCATCGAAGCTACCGAGCGCGATGAGTTGTCGAGCACTTTCATCGTCAAAGGGACGCTGACGGGGCACTTGCTCGTGTTCGCGCGGCTCCGCCTCAAACAGTAATGCCGTAACCGGCGGTTCGAGGGTGCGTAGCGCCTCCTCAAACTGCATTGCATCGAGCGGCTCCTTCTTCAGGTAGCGCCACAACGGGCTACGGAACCAGCGCGACGTGCCCGGGAATCGGGCTTGCGCCTGCTCGACAGCGTTGCGCGGTCCGGGCCGGTCATTGGGGACCCGTGTCCCTTTCTCGTAAGCGTCCCACTTCCTGGGGCGAGCGACGTCTGTGTCGCGTTTGCGGACGCGGTCCCCGTCGAGCGCCATCTCAATGGCGTATGCGGACGACAGGCCAGATATGTCCCGCAGCGCGCGAAACCAAAGTCGTGTCCGAAGGCGATCGACAGGCTGGGTGGTCGGGCGACCGCGCCCCTTTGGTCTGATGATTGTGTGCACAAGGCTTATCTGGAGTACAGAAAATCGAATTATCGGTTCGGGTGGAGAAAATGTGGACAGTCACGAACACTGCGTGACAAACGCATTGAGGTATTCGATGAACTCGCTGCCTGAACAGACCGAAGCACTGGCCCACTTGCGCAAGGAATTGCGCGAGACACTCCTGCGCCTTCACGGTCCTCTGCTGGGCGGCGAGCCCCTCGCGGCGGCACTAGGACATCGAAGCGTTGCATCACTTAGACAGGCACGGCGACGTGGTCAAGTAATGGTGCCGCTCTTCACTGTACCCAATCGCCGAGGGTGGTTTGCCTTGACGCTGGATGTCGCGGATTGGCTTTCTGCGACCCGAATGGGCGCATCCGCAGGAGGACGAATCTCTCCCAGTTAACTCGATTCTCCACCTCGTAGACGCGAACGCCCGAGGGGGCTGCCTCGGGCGTCGCGCCAGCATCGCTGCCGGTACAAGTGGGATCTTGTCCGATCAGTATGAGCTGCGCGTTCACGTTCGTCAATCATGCGACGAACTTGCGCGGACGGGGTGATTTTGTCTGGCCCGGTCAGCACCGCCGGTGCCATCCCATGAGGAGTTACCCCCTTGCGTCTGCCTATCCACCTACAGCGCGAGATCGCGCGTTTGCACTTCTACGATACCTCACAGTCCAACCGAGCCATCGCACGGTCAGTTGGTGTTTCCGCAAACACCGTGCGCGAAATGCGCCGAATTCTCAGGAAAAGCGACACCTTTGGTGCCGATCTTCATTCATTGGATGACGACGCCTGGTACGCGGTTCTGGGTACTGGCAACAAGAGCATCGCGCAACGCAAGAGAGCGCCAGATTGGGATTGGGTGCACGCCGAGATGCAGCGCCCCGACGCCACACTCGAGCAGCTGTGGCGGGAGTGGCGCAGTCAGTGCCCGGAGGGAATCGCCTACTCGCAATTCACTGCCGGTTACCGGGCGTGGGCGAAGCGACAACATATCGTGATGCGTCAGGCCCATCGCCCGGGTGAGAAGTTGTTCGTCGATTTCGCCGGCCGTACAGTCGAGATCAGGGATCGAAGCGGCGGTCCCTCGATCTATGCGCAAATCTTCGTTGCCGTGCTTGGCTACTCGAACCTGACCTACCTGCAGGCAGTCGCCTCGCAGAAAACCCCTGATTGGGTGAGATGCCATGTCGATTGCTTTGCGGCAATGGGGGGCGTGCCGGCCTGGGTTGTGCCGGACAACCTGAAGGCGGCTGTCTGGCGGCGTGAGAAGGATCGCGTCGTTATCAACCCGGCCTACCGGGAGTGCCTGCAGCACTACAACACCGCTGCACTACCAGCTCGTGTCAGGAAGGCGAAAGACAAGGCGAAGGCCGAGGTCGGTGTGCAGATCGCACAGCGTTGGGTGTTGTTCGCACTTCGCGACCGAACATTCTTTAGCCTCGATGAACTGAATGACGCCCTCAGGAGGCTCGTGGTAACGCTGAACGCTCATCCCTTCAAGAAGATGTCAGGCTCCCGCATCGAACGATTTGAGAAAACCGAGCGTTCGACTTTGAAGCGCCTGCCGCCCATTCCCTTCGAGTTATGCGATTGGCGATATGGGGTGCGGGCTGGCGACGATTACCATGTCGAACATGCGCGGAGCTTCTACTCCGTGCCGTCGGAGTTGCGCGGACAGCGTGTCGATCTGCGTTACACCGGATCGATGCTCGAGGTCATGCATCGCGGCCAGCGCGTTGCCTTGCACGCATTGGCACAATGCGAAGGCACAGTCCAGACGTTGCCTGAGCATCGTCCGATAGCGCATGTCCGCGTGCTTGAGGGCGAACCGAGGGCACTCATGCTATGGGCCGAGTCGGTAGGGGAAGGCTCGGCGGCAATGATTCGCCATCACCTGGAAAACCGATCCGATGCCGTCAATGGTCTGAAAGCAGCCCGGCGGATGCGCGATCTGGCTCGTATCCACGGCGACCAACGCTTCGAAGAGGCGTGTGCATATGCGCTATCGCTCAACATTACGGCATTGCGCAGCCTCGATTCCATTCTCAAGCAGGCACCCGACAAACGCGCCCACTCTGTCAGCGGCACGGCGCCGAGGCCAGCCCACGACAATGTGCGGGGTGCGAGCTACTTTGGAGAAAACACATGAGCGGCGTCCATCAAACCATCTCCCGCCTACGTGAATTGCGATTGACGTCGATGGCCGAAGCGTATTCGGTCCAGTTGCAGCAGCCGAAGCTTCACCAACTCTCTTTCGATGACCGATTCGGGTTGCTTGTCGAGCATGAAGCCTCTGAACGTGACTCGAAGAAATTGAAGCGGCTCGTGCGGAGTGCAGGATTCCCTGAATCCGCATCGCTCGAAGACGCCGATTACCGAGCTTCGCGAGATATCGACAAAGGGTTCATCGCCTCGCTGGCCAGTTGCGAATGGATTCGACAGCAGCTTAACTTGATCGTCCTTGGCGCAACGGGGGTCGGAAAGACATGGCTTGCATGTGCCTTCGGTTCTCAGGCTTGCCGACAGCGTTTACCCGCTACGTTCTTCCGGGCGAGCGATCTTTATCAAGAGATCGCAGTTGCCAGCCATGACGGTTCGTTGCCTAAGCTCAAGGCCGGTCTGATTAAACCGAGTTTGCTTATCATCGACGACTTCGGTCTGAGCGAGATTTCTTCGCAAGCTGCGCAGGTGTTGCTGGATGTGGTGGATCGGCGGATGCGTACCGGATCCTTGCTGATCACAAGCCAGTTCCCAACAGACCAGTGGCATGGGTTCTTCCCCGATCCGACCTTGGCAGACGCAATCCTTGACCGCGTGGTGCATCAGGCGCACCGGATTACGCTCAAGGGTGAATCCATGCGCAAGCTTCAGGCAAAGCGGAAGATGCCCCCCGCGTGATCATGTCGCTGGAACGATGAGCGTGACGTCAGCTTAGCGGTCACGGTGCCGTCCTGGTGCTCACGAGCACCGGGACGACTGATCAGTACGAATCGGAACTGGTGATCACGTCGAACTGGACTGACCGGTCACGAACGATCGGAATACGCA
>NZ_JAVEYL010000038.1:6009-18735 GCF_034003485.1 Thauera sp. | reverse complement strand
TCCCATGGCAGGACGGTGATGCAGCTCAGTTGGGTCGCCGCCAGTGGCAAGGAGATCGACCCCGAACTGTGGCCTGGCTGCAAGACGGTCGGCTGCGTCGTCTCGCAGCGCGTGGTCGGCGACAAGGCCGCTGAGCTCGAAGAGCGTTACTACATCAGCTCGCGAAAACTCAGCGCCGAGGAGTTGGCCAAGACCGTGCGCGCGCACTGGGCCATCGAAAATCGCCTGCACTGGATGCTCGACGTCTGCTTCTGTGAAGACGACTGCATGATCCGCAAGGACAACGCGCCGCAGAACCTCTCGCTGCTCAAGAAGATCGTGCTGAACCTGATTCGTGCGGACAAGACCGACACCGCCAAGACGAGCCTGCGGCTCAAGCGCAAGCGGGCGGCCTGGGATGACGATATCCGTATGAAAATGCTCGGAATTCATCCGTTATGACTTTCGAGTGCGATGGCCCTGCGCCTATGCCGCCGCATCGGGCGCCACCCTGCACGCCACCTACAAGCATGCCTGGTAACCCCAGCATGCGATCGGCCTCCGCACCGCGTCAGCGGCTGCGGAGGTTGTGGCTGAAGGTGCATCGCTGGGTCGGCCTCAGTCTCGGCATCGTGCTGCTGGTCGCTGCCCTGACCGGCAGCGCCATGCTGCTCGCGGAGCCGCTCGACGAATCCCTCAATCAGGCGCTGTTCCATGTCCCCGATGCGTCCACGGTCGACTACCGGGCGGTCATGGAGCGCCTCAAGGCTGAGCTGGGCCCGGATGCGGACATCACGCTTCGCCCTCCCCGCGAGGAGCAGGAATCCTTCCAGGCTCACGTGAGGGGAAGCTGGAAAGGAACCGTCTATCTGCACCCCGCGTCGGGCGAGATCCTCGGTAGCCGGGGTGAGGTGGAGGGGATGATGGGCGTCCTTTTCGCACTGCACAGCAACTTGTTTGCCGGAGAGGCAGGCAAGGCGGTGCTCACCTTGGCCGCCTTTGCTTACCTGTTGATGCTCGCGTCCGGTGTCTATCTGTGGTGGCCCACCCGATGGAGGAACGCGTTATCCATTCGGTGGTCAGCAGGCGGGCGCGTTGCCCTTTTCGACTGGCACAGGGTCACCGGTGTGGTGTTCGGCATATTCGTCCTGCTTGCGGTGCTCTCTGGCGCCTACATGGCGTGGCCACCCATCGCGGGGATGGTCAACGCCCTGAGCGATACCCCGCCAGCCTCCCCGCCGCTGGTGTCGGGTGGTCCGGCGCGCTCGGAAATCGTCGAGCTGGCTGTCGCCCGGGCCCGCGCAGCGTTTCCTGAAGCGGCGGTCGGATACGTCCAGGTCCCGGCCAAGCCGTCGTTGCCGATCCGGGTCCGTTTGCGTCTCCCGGACGACCCCCATCCAAATGGGCTGACGTCCGTATGGCTGCATCCCAACAACGCAGACCCTATCCGCGTAGATCGATGGTCGGATCTGAGTCCAGGAACGCAAGCCTATTCATACATCTACCCTTTCCACACCGGGGAGCTCTGGGGGCCAGTGTGGACGGGCCTAAGCTTCCTCATGGGAGCGGCACTGTCGGCGTACAGCTTCACAGGCCTGCTCCTGTGGTGGCGCCGTAGGCGATAACGCCCGTTCGTCTCCGGGGTTGCACCGACAGATCGCCCAAGGCCATTGATCCCGGACATGCAGCCCTTCTCCTTGACGCCGGCACGCTCGCCCTTGAGGCAAACACGCCGCGATGTCTCCGAAAGGCTCGCAGGCCGATCAACGCCCCTCACGAACCGCCCGCCTCCATCTGCGATTGCAGGTAGTTGGGCAGGCCGACGCGCTCGACCAGCTCGAGCTGGGTCTCCAGGTAGTCGATGTGCTCCTCGGTGTCCTCGAGGATGTGCTCGAGCAGCTCACGGGAGACGTAGTCATTACAGGATTCGCAATAGGCAATCGCCTCGATGAGCTCGACGCGGCCGCCCATCTCGAGCTTCAGATCCGCCTTCAGGCACTCGGGCACATGCTCGCCGATCATGAGCTTGTGAAGGTTCTGCAGGTTGGGCAGCCCCTCCAGAAACAGCACGCGCTCGATGAGCCTGTCCGCGTGCTTCATCTCTTCGATCGACTCGTCGTATTCGTGCTTGCCCAGTTTGACCAGGCCCCAGTTCTTGTACATGCGCGCATGCAGGAAATACTGGTTAACGGCCGTGAGCTCGGTCGTGAGCTGCTTGTTGAGCAGCTGAATGACCTTCTTGTCGCCTTTCATCGCCTTGCCCTCCGCAGGTCGAAGAACGTCGATCGCGCCCGCCATCCAAGGTCGTAACGTCTTCCAGGATACCGGGCACCGCATCGGGGTGCTGGCGCTCCGCATCACCGGGTTCCCCCGCGCTGTCGGGCCGGGTGCAGAGCGCCCGTCACAAGTTTAGGCACCAGCCAAAGCCGTCGCCGAAAAAAGTGCGCCCCCATCGGTGCGTATTCCGACCCATCGTGACCGCCCATTCCGAGAAGGGTGTGACCGGTGATTCCGAGGTCGTGACCGGCGATTCCGATTTGATCGTGACCGATTTGGGCCGCCGTCGGAATCACCGGTCACGTTGTCGGAATCGTCGGTCACGATCAAATCGGAACGGCCTGTGCGGCCAGCGTGGCAACCATCGTTGTCACGGCTACCCTCGCGCGCTTTGCGCGGAGCGAAGGGATGCCGGCGGAGCGGATTGCCATGCACAACATCAAGGAGCTGTTACGGCTCAAGTACGACTGCGCGCTCTCGCATGAGCGCATCGCGCGCGCGCTGTCGATCTCCAAGGGCGTCGTCGCCAAGTACGTGAAGGCCGCCGAGGCCAGCGGCGTGAGCTGGGCCGAACTGGCGGCGGCCGACGAGGCGCGCTTGCGTGCACTGCTGGGCGGGACGCCGCGTCCGCGCGGGACGGCGGTGGGCTACCGGATGCCCGATCTCGCCGCCGTCCACCAAGGCCTCAAGCGCAAGAACGTCACCCTCGCACTGCTGTGGGAGGAGTACGTCCAGGCGACGGCCGGGCCGACCTACCAGTATTCGCGCTTCTGCGACCTCTACCGGGACTTCGCCAAGGGCCTCAAGCGCTCGATGCGCCAGGTGCACCGCGCCGGCGAGAAGCTCTTCATCGACTACGCGGGCGACACGGTGCCGATCGTCGACGCCGAGACCGGCGAGATTTCTCGGGCGCAGATCTTCGTGGCCGTGCTCGGGGCCTCGAACTACACCTTCGCCTGCGCCACGGCCACGCAGTCGCAGGCTGACTGGCTGGGGGCGCTGGGGCGGGCGCTGCGTTTCATCGGCGGCGCGCCCGAGCTGATCGTCCCCGACAACACCCGCTCCATGGTCGGCGAACCGGACCGATACGAGCCGCAACTGCAGCGCACCACGGCCGAGTTCGCCCAGCACTACGGCGTGGCGATCCTGCCCGCACGCCCCTACAAGCCGCAGGACAAGAGCAAGGTGGAGGTGGGCGTACAGATCGTGCAGCGCTGGATCCTGGCGCGGCTGCGGCACCGGCGCTTCTTCTCGCTGGCCGAGCTCGACGTGGCCATCGCCGAGCTGCTCGAGGATCTCAACGCACGCCCCTTCCAGCGCCTGCCGGGCAATCGTCGCAGCGCCTTCGAGACGCTCGACCAGCCGGCGCTGCGTGCGCTGCCCGCCACGCCGTTCCAGTTCGCCCAGTGGAAGAAGGCCAAGCCCAACATCGACTATCACGTCGAGTTCGACGGCCACTACTACAGCGTGCCCCACGCGCTGGTCGGGCAGGTGCTGGAACTTCGCGTCACGCCCTCGAGCATCGAGTGCTTCGCCGGCGGACGCCGCGTGGCGGTGCATGCGCGCAGCCACCGGCGCGGCGCCTTCAGCACGCTCACCGAGCACATGCCCGCCTCGCACCAGGCCCACCGCCAGTGGTCGCCCAGCAAGCTCATCGCCTGGGGTGCCACGGTGGGGCCGCACACCGAGCGCGTGGTCGCCTTCCAGCTCGAACGCATGCCGCACCCCGAACAGGGCTACCGCGCCTGCCTGGGGCTGATGCGCCTGGCACGCCAGTACGGCAACACACGGCTGGAGGCCGCCGCCACCCGCGCCGTCGCGCTCGGGGCGATGCGCTACAAGAACCTCGCCTCGATGCTCAAGACCGGGCTCGATCGCGCACCGCTGCCGGCGAGTGCGCCGCAACAGGCCGAACTCGCCCTGCCCGATGCGCACGCCAACCTGCGCGGTGCGCACTACTACCACTGACCCGCCGCACCGTTACGCCGTAACGGAACAACTTGCCCGCGAGCGTCCCATCCCCGTTCAGGAGCCTTCATGCCCACCTCCAACGCACAACGCCAAGCCGCCTACCGCGCCCGTCACCTGCAATCGGACGACGGAGAAGGCGTGCGACTCAACCTGATCCTCAGCGTGCACGCCAAGTGCGCCCTCGAACGCCTGGCCAGCGCCCACGGCCTCACCCAGCGCGCAATGCTCGAGCGCCTGCTCGTGCGGGCCGAGCAGGGCACGGTCGCGGCGCTTCCGGCGCCGCTACGCACCGACTACTACGAGCGGCGGCTGCGTTTGCCTGCCGACGCCGTTACGCCGTAACGCACGACCCACCCCCTCAACCACCCCCACCGGAGAAACCACGATGCTCACCCATCCCACGCTCGACCAACTGCGTGCCCTGCGCCTCGAGGGCATGGCACGCGCTCTCGAAGAGCAGCACGCTCACCCCGCCATCGAGGCGCTCACCTTCGACGAGCGCCTGGCCCAGCTCATCGACCGCGAGCTGCTGCTGCGCGACGGCAAGCGCATCGAGCGCCTGCTCAAGGCCGCCCGCATCAAAGTCGGCGGCGCCTGCCTGGAGGATGTCGACTACCGCGTCGGGCGCGGCCTGGAGCGCAGCCAGTTCGCCGCACTGGGCACCTGCCACTGGATCCGCCAGGCACAGAACTGCCTGATCACCGGCCCCACCGGCAGCGGCAAGACCTGGCTCGCCTGCGCACTCGCCAACGCCGCCTGCCGCCAGGGGCTGTCGGCCTATTACGTGCGCCTGCCGCGCCTGTTCGAGGAGCTGCGCCTCGCCCACGCCGACGGCAGCTTCAGCCGACGGCTCATGCAGTTGGCCCGGCTCGACCTGATCGTGATCGACGACTGGGGACTGGCGGCGCCTTCGGCGCAGGAGCGCAGCGATCTGCTCGAGCTCCTCGACGACCGGGTCGGCAGCCGCTCGACGGTGATCACCAGCCAGCTGCCGATCGAGCACTGGCACGCCTACCTCGGCGACCCAACCTTCGCCGACGCGATCCTCGACCGCATCGTGCATGCCGCGCACAAGCTCGCCCTGAAGGGCGAATCGATGCGAAAGAAGGCAACAGCATGAGGCCGCGCGTGCTGTACGGCTTACCCACAGCCGGCCGCCCGCCAGCGTATGAGGCGCGCTGGCGGCCGCCTGTGGATAAGCCTATGCCATGCCCTGAAATGACCGTGATCGTGACCGACGCGGTTAAACTCTGAACACCACGCTGGCGCGCACAGAACACCGGTCACGTTCGTCGGTATGAGCGGTCACGATCGTCGGAATGCGCACCCATCGGCGGAAGAGCAGCCGCGAGTCGGGTTTCACCGCGCAAGGATCATCGGACGCGAGGCCTCACCCGTCAGGAACGTTCGCTCCACAACAAATTGACCGTGTGGTGGCTCCCGTGGTCAAATGCGATCTCTTTTCATTTGGCAACAATTCTTATTTACGAAGTCTAAAAGATCCCAGTTTTCTGGCGACTCAGACGTCCAACCGCCACTTTGGCGGGTCGGCGAACCTCCCCGCACTGAGACGCAACCCCCCTTCATCGGGCCCGTAGGTCCATCTTTCCCAGCCAGCCAGTCGCACCCCTTGCGGCAAGCCAGCCACATTCGCAAGCAAGGAGTGATTGATGAATTGCAACACGCTCGCACCGAGCACCCCCGCACGTACACTGCGCCGCAACAGCCTGTGGCTCGCGGTGGCGGCAACGCTGTCGCTTCCTGGCGCAGTGACCGCCGCCGAAGTAGCACTGCCCCGCATCGACGTGGTCGGCGAAGATGCCGAAGCCCAGCAGCGGATCCCCGGCGCGGTCAATGTCGTGACCAAGGAAAGCCTGGAGCGCACGCAGCCGCTGTCGACCGAGGCTGCACTCAAGTCCGTGCCGGGCGTGGTGATCAAGCCGGAAGAAGAGTCGGCGGTCGTTGGCAACATCGGCATGCGCGGCCTGAGCGCGGCCGACTACAAGACCCTGATCCTGGAAGACGGGGTGCCGGTGGCGCCGGGGCTCTTCGTTGGCAACGGGCGCTACTACAACCCGCGCATCCAGCGCATGGAGAGCATCGAGGTGCTCAAGGGCGCGGCGTCGTTGCGTTATGGCCCCAGCACCATCGGCGGCGTCATCAACTACAAGACAAAGACGCCGGAGCCCGGCGTGTCCCTGTCCGGCCGCGTCGGCTCGCACGGATACAAGGAGGCGACCGTCGAAGCCGGCGGGCAATCGCCCTCGGGCGATGCAATCGGTGGCCTGGTGTTCACGGACGCGCGTAGCGACGGCTTCCAGGACAAGGGCTTCGAGATGCAAGACCTGATGGTCAAGGGCGGCATGGCGATCGGTGACAACCAGTGGATCGGCGCCAAGTTCACCCATTACGAGAACGACGCCAACATCTCCTATCGCGGCGTGTTCCTCGACGCCTACAAAGCGGGCGCCAGCTTCAACCCGGCCCCGGACGACTGGTTCCTCACCGAGCGCGACTCCTTCGACATCAACCACGAGTGGGCCATCAACGCCGACACCACCCTGAACACCCTGCTCTACTGGAGCGAGATGAGCCGGGATTACTGGCGTTTCGGCACGGTCAGCGGTGCGCCGACGAAGGTCGTGAATGGTCTCACCCAGTGGAATTACAGCGACAGCGTCAACGGCAACAACCGCAGCTTCGAACGCCTCGGCCTCGACAGCCGGCTCGCCATCCGCCACGGCAGCTTCGGCATGCGCAACGAGACTGAACTCGGTATTCGCATCATGGACGAGGAGATGGTCGACCAGACCATCAATGCCAAGCGCGCCACGCCCAGAAGCGGCACGCTCGCCAAGGACGTGGTGGACTCCGCGACCAGCTACGCGCTGTTCGCGCAGAACCGCTTCATCATCAACGACCGTCTCGCGATCACGCCGGGCGTGCGCGTGGAAAGCTACGAGCAGACCCGCGAGGATCTGCAGAGCAACCAGCGCGCCGAAACCTCGAACACCGAGGTCATGCCCGGACTCGGCTTCACCTTCCAGGTTGCGCCCATGGCCCAGCTCTACGGTGGCGTCTACAAGGCCTTCGGCCCGGCGCTCAACGGCGACGCACTGAGTGGCCTGCAGGATCAGCAGCTCGAGGCCGAACGCTCGATCAACTTCGAAATCGGCGTGCGCGGCAACAACGAGCGTCTGCGCTACGAGCTGACCGCCTTCCGCATGGACTTCGACAACCAGATCATTCCGGCCAACAGCAACAGCGATTTCCAGCGCACCAACGGCGGCGAGACGCTGCATCAGGGTCTGGAAGCGGCGATCGGTTACGACTTCGGCAACGGCTTCAGCGTCGATGCGAACGCGACCTGGATCCCGGATGCCGAATTCGTCGGCAACCGCTACAAGGCGGACGGCTCGCTCGACATCCCCGACGGCAACCGGGTGACCTACGCACCGGAATGGGTCGCCAACCTGATCTTCGCCTACCAGTCGGGACCGCTGAAGACCGCCTTGAGCGTCAATTACATCGACGAGCAGTTCACCGACGCCGCCAACACCGTGGCGATCAAGGAGAACACCTCGGGCTTCTTCACCGGCCAGCTCGATGCCTACACCACGGTCGATCTGACCGCGAGCTACGCGATCAACAAGCAGTTCAGCGTCTTCGGGGCGGTGAAGAACCTCACGGATGAACATTACGTCGCGAGCCTGCGCCAGGGCATCTACGTCGGGCCTGAGCGCTCGGTCGAGGTGGGGGCCAGGTACAGCTTCTGACGGTACGCCAGCGACGCGTGTCCTTCCCCGCCCAACGGGCGGATCACGTGGCCGGATTGTGGGCAGCACGTTTCCTCAGGGTGCGTGCCCCGCAAGTCCGGCCCCAGCGCTCAAATGGCCGACGGCTCGATGCGGAAGCGCGAAACGATCGTGGCCAGCTCCTGCGAGATCTCGCGAATGCGGTCGGCCGCCACCTTGGTGTGCCCGGCCGCCTGGTGAGCCCGGTCCAGCAGGCCATCGATCGTGCCGACCTGCTCGACGATCTCCGCGCCAGCCCCCTGCCCGATCTGCACCAGGCGGATGATCTCGCCCACCACCTCGATCACCTTCTGCGCCGACTGCTCGATCGATTCGATCGCCTCGCCGGCCGAGCGCGCCAGGGTCGTGCTCTGCTCCATCTCGACGCCGACCCGCTGCATCAGGCCGGTGCACTCGTGCGAGGCGCGGTGGATGCCGCCGATGCGCTGGTTGATGAGTTCGGTCGCGGCGGCCGAACGTTCGGCCAGCTTGCGCACCTCGTCGGCCACCACCGCAAAGCCCCGTCCCGTCTCCCCTGCGCGCGCGGCCTCGATTGCCGCGTTGAGGGCGAGCAGATTGGTCTGGTCGGCGATCTGACGAATCTCGGACACTACACTCTCGATCTCCCCCACTTCCTCGGCCAGCGCGAACACCTGCGCCGAGGCGCCGTCGATGTGCGCGGCCAGCGCATCGATGCGGTTGGCCGTTTCGCGGATCACTGCACTGCGCGAAGTGGCTGCCTGGCTCGACGCCTCGGTGATCCGGCCGGCCTGACGCGACTCTCGATCGATGTCGAGGATGTGCTGCTGGATCGACTGGACGGCCTGCTGGATGTGCTTGGACGAATCACTGCCTTCCGAGGCAATGTGCGCCACGACGAGTGCCGACTGATGCATCTCGGCCGTGGCGTTCTCGTTGCTGCGGATGATGCCGACGATGGCGCCCAGGCTGTGCTGCAGGGTATCGAGCAAGGAATTGAACGCGCGCACGGACTGGCCGATCTCGTCGTTGCGGGTCACGGGAACGCGCTGCGTGAAATCGATCCGCCGGCCTGAGCGCTGTGCCTGCATCGCGTCGAAACCCTCGGCCGCTTTCTGGACGTCGGGTGGAAAGTCCGACATCTCCTGGACCTGCCGGATCTCGATGATCTCGTTGTCCGCCATCGGGCAGCGCGACGCCCACGCGATTGCCTCCGCCTTCGACTTCACGTCGATCATCCAGTAGCCGCCGAGCACCTCCGTGGTCTCGATGAAGGGCCCGTCGGTGACCGTCGGCTTGCCGCCTGAGAACGAGACGCGCGCGCCCATCGACGGCGGGTGCAGGCCGTCGCCCCCTATGCCCACCCGGGATGCGTACCGTAATACGTATTACGTGGTACGTATGAGTAAAGGACGCATGCGTTAGCCCGCCCCGCGCTATCAGTTGTTTCATCCAGCAAAGCGGCAAACTCGACCTTCGCTGGACCGCCACACGTCAGCGCCTATGACATGAACGGAGCACCCTCCCGCGCGTTTCGACGGCCTCAGAGTCCATCGAGCCGTTTCATGAAATTGCGCTTGCGCTTCCACTCACTCCTGATTGAACGCAGTTCGTCCTCGAACTTCTCAACTTCACCTCGCTCGAGTCGAAGCTGCCGGATCGCGGTGACAATCTCGAACGCGCGCTCGTAGCGTGCTCCCGGCCCTTCGGCTTCGACCACGTGCGGGAGCAGCCGACGGTAAAGCGCAACGGCCTCGTCGGGATGCGTCTTGCCTCGAATGGCCGCCACCTGCTGCCAAAACTTCACGGAGACGGGACCTCCGCAGAAGACTGCCCACATCGCATCGGCGTCTCCTTCCTCGCGGTGAATGCCGACGAGTTGGTCGCGTTCGAATCCGAACAGGGCCGACCGTCGGGACGATCCACCCGTTGAGGACTCGGCCTCCTGTTTCTCGACCCGCGACCACAACAGCCCCAACGCCCGCTCACGCAAGCTGCCCTCTTTTCCGATCAGCTTGCCAACCTCGAGCAGATCGAAGAAGCCGTTGCAGCCGGCCAGACGCTCGAAGCGTTGCCAAGCAACCGTCTCCACCTTTTCGTAGTCTCCGCTTTCACGGTAGAGCTCGATCAGAAGGTCCTCAAGCGGGTAGGCCTCATTGATCGGAAACGCTTTGAAGCCCTCCTCCGCCCAACGGATCGCCTCGCCAAGTCGCCCGTTCTCTCGGCAAAGCTGTGCGAGCTCGAGATGGCGACCACTTCGGGAGAGATTTCTGGCTTTCGCCCGGATCAGGGCGTCCAGATCGCCAGCCTGAGCCAGCTTTCCCTCGACGATTGCTTCGATCGCATGACGCCTTGCACTAACCGAGGAACTCCTGTCTACTGCCTCAAGGTCGGGCAAGGCTTCCCAGGCTTCGAAGGCAGCCCGCCAGTACGCAGACTGACCGGCTTCGCCGATCAGTTCGAAGTAGTCGTCGATGATTTCGGGAAGATAGCCCCAGCGGTCATCGAGTTGCCGTCGGAATAGCGCGCGCCCCACCTCGTCTGGGGAAATGTGAAGCGCAGCGCAAGCGTCGAGATGCGTTCGGTGAAGGTCGCGGATCGCATCATCCAGGAGGCCAGACGACTCGTGGAACTGCTCGACCGACCGCTCCACGAGATCGATGAGCGCCTCAATGAGCTCGAGCAAGGCAGGATCGCCATCGCCGATGCGTGCGTCGAGCAGTCGGACCGCATCTTCCACACGATCGGCGTAGCCGGCGTCATCCGCCCAGCCGAAACTGCCTTCGGGTGTGAGGCTATGCAGAAGTGCCTTCTCGAGCACTCGCAAGCCTGGACGTTTTGCCGCCGTCGCCTGGGTCACCAGGCGCTTCCACAGTTCTGCGTTGTTGAGGGCGGCCTCGAGCAGCACCTTGCGCAATGCTGGGGCACCGAGGGTCTCAAGATAGTCGATAACCTGTTGCTGGTTGTCCATGGGCTTCGATCTGGGGACTCCGGGCAGTGCGATGAAAGCTCACCTGCTTGCGGTGAGGCTGGCTCAAAAGCCCTCTCGTCATTCGGCCACCGTCACAGAGTCGGAGTGTGGAGAAAATACCGATGTTGCGGGACCGCGCCGGACCTGCGCAACACCTCCGCGCAGGGACGCAATCCGAACAGCGCACCTGCGCATCACGCACTCGGCTTCCGGGCGTCGCCACGAAACGGCATCAAGAAACAAAGACCTCCCAATCTGCATATATCAATGTATCACCACATCGCGAATGCACTGGAACGCGGAGCGGCATCACTCGCCCCAGGAAAGGCGGCGACCCCAAGTAACTTAAACATGGTCCGGGACCATGTTTAAGTTACTTGGGGTTCTGAGCTTCTTTGCCCAAAATTTAGGCAATTTCTGGGAGTACCTATTCAGTGCCGGAAAATTGCTAAGGTCATACACCGCGCTGCCACCATGAAGCAAACGACCTTCGCCTCGCTGGCTTTCGAACGGAAAAAGAAACAGACGCGCCGGGAGCCCTTCCAGGCCGAGATGGAGAAGGTCGGGCCTCGAGTAGAGCTGCTCGCGGTGATCGAGCAGCACTACCCGACAACGGGCAGGCGCGGCCTCCGGCCGACGCCGCTCTCGACGATGCAGCGGATCTACTTGAGGCAGCAGTGGTCCGCACTGTCTGATCCTGCGATGGAGGGTCCGCTCTACGAAGCCGAGTCGATGCGCCGCTTTGCGGGGCTCAACCTGACCGACGACGCGATGCCCGACGAAAAGACGATCCTCAAGTTCCGCCACCTGCTCGAGAAGCATGCGCTGACCGGGCAGATGATGAACATCATCAACGAAACGCTCGAGGAGCGCGGTGTGCATCTCAAGGCCGGGACAATGCCCGCCGCCACGATCATCCACGCGCGCCCTCGACGGAGAACCGGAATAAACAGCGCACTCCCAAGATGCATCAGACCATGAAGGGCAACCAGTGGTATGTCGACATGAACGCCCACGTCGGTGCCGACGTCAATTCCCGGCTCGTGCCTACCGTTTCGGTGACACCTGCCTGCCAATGTCTCGGACATCAACCAGTTGCCGCTCCCGGTGCGTGAGGATGACCGGGCGGTGTTCGGCAACAGGGCTACGTGAACAACAAGCTCAAGCGTTTGGCGCGCAAGGCGGGCCTGTTCTGGGGTGTGTCGCTCAAAGGCGAGCAAAGCCCGCCCGCTGACCGATGCAAACAAGCGGTTCGCCCATAAGATTTCCTCGATCCATGTGCGGGTCGAACACGTGTTTCGCGTAATCAAGCGCCAGTTCGGCTACACGAGGGGGTGCTACAAGGGAATCGCGAAGAACGCCGCGCCGGAGTTCACCGGTACGATGGTTCAAGACGGAGTCGAAACTGAAGGCGCTGAGCCCATCAGCATCGGATCACTTAAGGAACCTGCGACGTAAGAGAAAATCGATAGCCTCATTGGGAAGACGGTTTTTGTCGAGCCTTGGTGAAGCTAAGGCCTACAAGAAAGATCTAATCCGGACGAAAACTAAAAAAGGCCGCCTGTCGGCGGCCCTTTGTCAGCAAGTGATTCTCAATTACGCGTTCACTTAACCACCCGAAGGGTGGATCACTTAACCACCCGAAGGGTGGATCACTTAACCACCCGAAGGGTGGATCACTTAACCACCCGAAGGGTGGATCACTTAACCACCCGAAGGGTGGATCACTTAACCACCCGAAGGGTGGATCACTTA
>NZ_JAVEYL010000038.1:0-5999 GCF_034003485.1 Thauera sp. | reverse complement strand
TCACTTAACCACCCGAAGGGTGGATCACTTAACCACCCGAAGGGTGGATCACTTAACCACCCGAAGGGTGGATCACTTAACCACCCGAAGGGTGGATCACTTAACCACCCGAAGGGTGGATCACTTAACCACCCGAAGGGTGGATACAAAAGAACTAACTGAACATGTTTGAATTATAACGCTGACTATATAAAATGCGCAATCTTTTTCTTGCTTAACCTGCCATTTTTTTGATCATAGAAAACCGCATTGAACTAAAAGTCGACCTCACTTTTTTATGATCCCTATCTTGAAACGCAGCGACACCTGGGACTCAACGGATCGCTCAAAAACGCTCGCCCTTCGATGAACGTTTGGACTTCCTCCGTTAATCTTATCTTAAGCGCGCAGGCAGCCGTTTGAAGGCTGCCCGCAGCGATTCGGACGCACGCGTAGCGACGACATACTCAAGCCGTCGCTACTGATCCTCTGCGTTAGCTCACAATCTCACCAAGCTTACGAGCGAAAACCGTATAAATCCGCACCGGCTGCCCACCGATCCGCATCGTTTTGGCCCGTTCACGACTGCCTGCCTTCCGTTTCGGGATCACGCCGCAGTCCTCAAGAACCTCGAGGTAGCGTTTCACATCGAAACCCTTGATCGCACCCTGGAGGCCTTTCGGCGTGAAGAGATAAACGCGGTCACCATGTTCATCGTGCTCCCACCAGCCCGCACGATCACGAACGTTGGCATCACTGCAACTCATGGGGGCAAACCGGCTGTCACCATGACACTCGAGGAAGCTCGCCAGGGCGTCGAGAATCTGCCGCCGTTCATCGTTGCCCTCCCCACGATTAGCCCGCCACAACTCAAAAGCACAAGCAGCCGCCTCAGTCGCTGCCCCTTGGGGCCAACCAGTGAGCCCATACTCTGTTGCCAGTTCCCCGGCGTAAGCAATCAGTGCCAGCCTCGTTGCGGCCCGTTTCTCTTGACCTTCAGCCCTCGACGGATTGAAAGCCGAGTGGTCTTTGATCCGCTGGAGCTCAGCGGAGAAATCCCTGCTGTCATTGGTCAAGCGTTCAAGGAACGACCGCCCGACCACACCGTAGTTGGTTCCGGCAGTACGCTTAAGCGTGTCGGAAAACTCGGCACCGCTGCCAAGATGATGAAGTTCATCGAAGCAACCAAAGCGCCTGGTGACAGGAATGTCGAGCAAGCGCACGGATTGCCCCGCCTTCATCTGCAACCCCTCTTCCTCCATCGTTGTGGCAATCGCCCGCTCGCCGCTCGAAAGGGTGATTCCTTTCCACCTTGCGACAGGCTTAGCGCCACCGGTTTGGTCTGCACGCATCCTGCCAATGTTGTTTCCAAACGAGTAGGCGATGGCGGGCACGTCCTTAGTAACGGCCTCCGACGTCTCATCAATCACCAGAAGGCAATCGTTAAAAAGTACCGCTGCACCCTCCACACCGTTGGTTGTCGCGCGCCAACTACGTTTGTACGCCTCCCCACCCCAAACCGAACGTGCTGCCTCAAGGATGGTGGTCTTTCCTGTCGATGATTCAGCGTAAAAATGCAGACCACCGCTCTCGGTCCTGGTGCGCTCGAGCAAAGGTCCGGCGAACGCAGCGGACAAGCCAAGGATCAGCATCGGATTGCCATGAGCCAGAAGCGCAATTCCGCGTTGCCAGTCCTCGAGCGTTCCACTCTGGCCGAACTCCTCCGCCCCTCGTTCGACCCCCTGATAGATGACGCTTGATGCGTTCGGCCCGATCACCCGATCCGGAAGCACAAATTCGCTTCCATGCCACCCGACCTGCTTCGTGCAGAAGCACGTCTCCTTTGGTGCCTTGCGAGACAAATAGGCGGTCAGCAGGTTGCGCTCTTTCAGATTAATGTCGAGGCCCATTTCGAGAAGATGCTCACGCAGGTCAGCCCCGTCACTCTTGAGCAACCTCATCGGCATGGCCCATTTCCGCCATTTTCCAGCGGTGCTCTTGAAGTTCAAGAGCCGTCCAAAGTTGTTCATCATGCGATCATGCGTCTGCGCCAAGATGTGCATTGAACCGCAGATCCTGATATCCGCATATTCATCTGGTTTCCGCGCGGCTCCTTTCTTGTAGCCATGAAAATAAACCCCTTCCGTTACCCAATCACCCTCTTCATTGAAGCCGCTGTGATCGTAAACACAGAAGCAAGGACGCTCAGCGGCTTCAGGGAACCTGATCTGCCTGACAAGCCTTTTGCTGGCGTCGCTGTTATCGTCGGCCAGAGCCCTATCAGACCTGTTGCAAGCTTCAGTGCTGTGAGGTTTAGCCTCGGATGATTCAGCATGCAGTCCCGAACTATTGGCGCTGAGATCGTAGTTGGCAATGTGGCTCGGAAGCTCCGCAGGCTCTTCATTTCCGTCCACCACTGCTACATCAAACTGATAGGAAGATTCATCAACTACCGTAACGCTATCGATCATTTCATCAAAATTCATTTTACTCTCCAAAAGTTAAGCGTCGTTCAAAGCGACGAATCGAACTCTAGAGAAAAAACGAAAGCTTTAATCTGAAACGTGAAATGAGTAACTCATTTGAGGATTTCCACCTGAAATGAGGGAGCTCGACTTAGACAATTAAAATGGCTCAAGTGTCGGCATTCAGGCTACTTCTTGCATGATTGCCGCCATCAAGTAAGTAACGCATGTTCCGCCAGGCGCACTGTCTTCAACGCTTCGAGATTGTCCAGACTGAGGAGCAGGCAGTCATCGGCCGGCACCAGGCCCTGCACCGACGAGATGAGCACGAACACCCTGGATGAGCGTAGGTAGCAGAGTGCGCGTCTGCGCCGTGTTGCCATCGCACGCTTCGTGGTAGATCGGCAGGCCCCGGCGACCTGCACCACGCCGAGCATGAGCTGGCGGGCGATCAGACCTTCCATGACCATGCAGTGTTGGCGCACGTCGCTGGCCTGCTGACTGAGTTCTTCGCTTCGAATCGTGGTGAGGTCTTAGAAGACCACCAACAGACTCTGGTCGATCAGCAGGCGAAAACCGCCCGATGACCGCCGGATCGGCCTCGTCCTGGTGGTCCATCAGGGCATCAGAGCTGCGCAGCAACCGCAGGTGCGTGACCGCCTACGGCCCGAAGTCGGGCAGCGCCACCGCCTGGACCCAGGGCAACAAGCCGAGCTTGGATCCCGGAGCGCACAGCCGGTTGAGCACGATCAGCCGGATGAGCGCTTCAACGTCCGTGGTGCGGCGCGTGCGGCCGAACACCCGCCGGAGCCCCGAGAAGCCCAGCGATATACAGAGCTCGGTCAGGGCCCACACGTTACCGAGCGCGCGCGGACTCGAACGACACCGTCGGTGCCGGCGGCTTGGCGCCCATCGGTTCGCGCCCTGGGACCTTCAGCAGGCCGTTGTTACGGACTTCGGAGCCATGCCAGTGCTGAGGTTCCTTTGCGAAAAGGGGCGAAAATCGAGATGAAGTGTCGAACCATGGGAAACTGATCACTACGACCAGTTTCGAGGGAAGACCAACGAAAAAGTAGCAGCACTATTTAAATTTTGGTAACGGAGTAACGCCACGAAACGTCTCGCCGCCATCAAGACGTGTCACGAAATCTCCGTCGTAGCAAGGGGTGCACGTCTGAAACGGCTGTAACGGCATCTGAGCATCATTTCACAATCAAGCAACGGCAGCACAACGAGGGCCATACTAATTATAGGTACCAATGTATCTTTAGCCCTCTTGATACACTTTAAGTTAACTTAGTTAATTAATCGAAAAATAAAATATAAAAACAGAACCATCTAAAACATAATGCAAATTATATATTTTAATCATACCATTTACTCTATTTTTAATTAAACTTGACCTAATCGTCTCTGCATATAATTACAATATAATATTCATTAAAAGCCTCCATTTATCATCAATATATAAAATCTATTGTTAGCCATAACTTCAAGCCAACACCCCTATCTGATCAATTTGTATAAAACATAGATAATCCAGTTATTTTTTCGATTCATCTTTTTGGTTAACCTATAATCCTCACCTGCAATTTCTCCTTTTCGCTGAGTCTACTGGAAAAGGAGATCTAGTACTTTAAAGTGACGTAACTGCCGTTACACACGTTCAGCCCAGCATTGACGGTTCTTCGAGCGATACGTCGTCTTGGAGCAGTACGTTTCAGCCGTAACAAAGAACGCTTAGAACTCTTCTACATCCTCCTTTCTACGGTTTCCGATGGTGTTCTGCCTACGCACTCCTCGCACTCCCGAACGGCACCTCGGATCGCGTCGGCAATGGGTGTCACCGACCGGCACATTGGAGCCAGTTGATGATCGGCACAATGGAGCCACCGCGTGATCGGCACATTGAGGCCAGTCCGTGATCGGCATATAGGAGCCAGTCGCGGATCGGTACATAGAGGCCAGCGCCGGATCGGCGTAATGGAGCCACTTCCACTCTGACGGACGTCTCGACCTTGAGCGGTCCATCGCTACCCTGCTGCCTTTTTGTTTGGCAGGAGGTAGGCGGTGGCCCGCAGGAGCATCGAGATGTACGAGTACCGCCAGGCCCTGATGCGCATGCGCCAGGGCGATTCCGAGCGCGAGATCGCGCGCTCGAAACTGATGGGGCGCAGCAAGGCGGCCCGGTTCCGCGAACTGGCCCACGCCCAGGGTTGGCTCGATCCTGAGCGCCCCTTGCCCGAGGACGCCGAGATCGCCGCCGCGCTCGGGCAGCCGAAGCTGCCGGTGACGGCCCAGTCCTCGATTGCCGCGTACCGGCCGCTGGTTGCGCAGTGGCTCGGGCAGGGCGTCTCCGGCGTGGTGATCCACACCACGCTCAAGCGCGAGCACGGGTTCAGCGGGCACTACTCCAGCGTGCGCCGGCTGATCGCCCAGATCGGCCGCGAGCAGCCGCCCGAGGCCACGGTGCGCCTCACCTTCGCGCCGGGCGAGGCCGCACAGGTGGACTTTGGCGCCGGTCCCCACCTGGTCGATCCGGCCACGGGCGAGATCCGCCGCACCTGGGCGTTGGTGATGACGCTGTGTTTCTCGCGCCACCAGTACGTGGAGTTCGTCTGGGACCAGAGCGTGCGCACCTGGCTCGGCTGCCACCGCCGTGCCTTCGAGTGGTTCGGTGCCGTGCCCGCGCGGCTCATCATCGACAACGCCAAGTGCGCGATCACCCGCGCGTGCATGCACGACCCGCAGGTGCAGCGCGCCTACGCCGAGTGTGCGGAGGGCTACGGTTTCCGGATCGACGCCTGCCCGCCGCACGACCCGCAGAAGAAGGGGATCGTCGAGGCCGGCGTCAAATACGTGAAGGGCAACTTCCTGCCCACACGCAGCTTCCGCGACCTGGCCGACCTCAACGCGCAGGCGCGCGAGTGGGTGTTGAACGAGGCCGGGCTGCGCATTCACGGCACGACCCGCGTGCGCCCGCTCGACACCTTCGCCGTCGAGCGCAGCACCTTGCTGCCGCTGCCCGAAGTGCCGCCGGATCTGGGCACCTGGCATGCGGTGACGGTGCATCGCGACTGCCACGTCAGCTTCGAGCACGCGCTGTACTCGGTGCCCTTTGCGCTGTAACCGTTCACTGATCGGCGTTCTTTTCCCGCCCGCGCCCACGCGGAACAATCCCTCCCACTTTCACGAGGGAGGAGTCGGCAGTGACCAGGGCGACAGCGACCAACAACAAGTGGCGGCGCCGTAGCCGCGAGGAGTGGCAAGCGACCTTGGCGCGATTCGCTGCGAGCGGTCTCGGGATCGAGCCGTTCTGCCTGCGCGAGGGGCTGAGCGTGTCGAGCTTCCAGCGTTGGCGGAGCCTGCTGGGTAGCCAGACGCCGCCGGCCGCGCACCCGGGATCCGGACAAGCGTCCGAACCCATGGGCTTCGTCGACGCCGGCACGCTCAAACTCGGCGGCACCGGTCGCCTCGAACTGCGGCTCGATCTGGGCGACGGCGTGATCCTTCACCTGTCGCGCGGCTGATGTTCTTCCCCGAAGGCGCGGTCCG
>NZ_JAVEYL010000037.1:0-19129 GCF_034003485.1 Thauera sp. | reverse complement strand
ACGAGCAGGTCGTCAGCAAGACCGATGCGGTTGCGCTCCTGAGCGAGGCCGCGCGCCGGCGCAGCGGTCACCTGGCGTGGCTGGAGGCGGGCGGCGAGACGCTGATCATCGACGCCATGCAGGCGCTGGGCGCGGATTACTTTCGCATCGGCGACCGCCTCGACACCGTGATGGGCACCGAGAAGGCGCGCGCCTTCGTGCTCGACGTGATGGCACTGGCGATGGGCGCCGCGCAGCAGCACCAGCCGCTGGCGCTGGTCGCCGACGACACGCGTCTGCTGCTCACCCGCTACCTGCACCGGCACGACGAGTTCGACCTGCTTGCCGAGCACGCCGCCTACTGCCACGCCATGGCCGAGGGCTTGCGCGATGGTCTTGCCCACGGTCACGAGCGCGACCGCAAGGCCGCGCGCGAGTTTGCCGAGCGCGCCAAGGACTGGGAGCGCCGCGCCGACCAGTTGGTGATGGATGCGCGCGCCCGCGCTGAAGCCCGGCCGCGCTGGGAAGCGTTCGCCGAGCTGGTGGAGACCGCCGACGACGTGGCCGACGCGCTCGAGGAGGCCGCCTTCCTGCTGTCCCTGATCGCGGCCGACCACCACCAGGGCTGGCGCGGAGAGGTGCACCAGACCATGCAGTTACTGGCCGACGCGGTGCTCGGCGCGGCGCAGGACCACGTGCGTGCGCTCGAGGTGGCGCGCACGATGGGCGAGGGCAGCAGCGCCGAGGATCACGAGGAGTTCGTCGCTGCGCTGTGGCGGGTGCTCAACGCCGAACGCCAGTGCGACGTGCTGCTGCGCGACGTGCGGCGTGCGCTGGCCGAGCATGTCAGCGACGCCGCGACCTTGAACCTGAGCACCGACTTCGCGCAGGCGCTGGAGTCGGCTTCGGACTGGCTGCTGGCGACCGGCTACGGCCTGCGCCGGCTGGCCTTCAGCCGTGTGGGGGTGGGGCAATGAACGCACGAGTGCAACAGGCGACGCCGAGCGACGCCACCCGCCTTCCGACCGACGAGCGCTGCGTCGTGCACATGATCCATCGCGACGTGCCGCTGCCGCCGGGCAGCGGCACGGCCACGCTCGGCGCCAAGGCCTGGAACCTGGCGCGCATGGCCGCGCTCGGGCTGCCGGTGCCGCCGGGCTTCGTGATCGGCACCGGCTGGTGCGTGCAGGCGCAGGCGCTCGAAGACGGTCACTGGCGCCCCGCGCTGCAGACGCTCGAGCAGGTCTGCGGGCTGCGCCTGGGTGACCCGCGCCATCCGCTGCTGGTGTCGGTGCGCTCCGGCGCGCCGGTGTCGATGCCGGGGATGATGGAGACCCTGCTCAACATCGGCCTCAGCGCCACGACCCTGCCCGGTTTCATCCGCAGCACCGGGCATCCGCGCCTGGCGTGGGATGCCTACCGTCGCCTGATCGCCGGCTACGGCGAGGTCGTCGCCGGCATCGATGCCGCCCACTTCGAGGCCGACCTGGATGAATTGCGCGGCGCGACCGACGAACGCGAGCTCGACTTTTCCGTGCTGCGCGCGCTCGCCGAGCGCCATCTCGACACCTACCAGCGCGAGGCCGGCGAAGCGTTTCCGCAGGACGCGCACGAGCAGCTCCGGCAGGCGATCGCCGCCGTGTTCGCGTCGTGGAGCAGCGACAAGGCGCGCACCTACCGCACGATGCACAGCATCGACCACCGCATCGGCACGGCGGTGACGGTGCAGCGCATGGTGTTCGGCAATGCGGGCGGGCTGTCGGGCGCGGGGGTGGGCTTCACCCGCGACCCGAGCAGCGGCGAGCCGCAGCCGTGGGTGGATTTCCTCTTCAACGCCCAGGGCGAGGATGTGGTGAGTGGGCGGCGCAGCGCGCTCGGGCACGAGGCGCTGGCGGCGGTGGCGCCCACCGTGTGGCAGGCGCTGCTCGACGCCACGGCCCGCCTCGAGCGCACCTTCGGCGACATGCAGGACTTCGAGTTCACCGTGCAGCAGGGTCAGCTCCACCTGCTGCAGACCCGCAAGGGCAAGCGCACGCCGCTCGCCGCCGCGCGCATCGCGCTCGATCTGCTGGACGAAGGCGTGATCGAAGCGCACACGGCCGCCGAGCGCACGCGCGGGCTCGATGCGCGCGCGCTGGTGCAGCGTCGGATCGGGTCAGCGGACGGCGCGCCGATTGAGCCCATCGCCCACGCGCCGAGCGCCGCGAGCGGGGTCGCCTGCGGCGAGATCGCGCTGGACGAGGCGCGCGCCCGCGCACGGCGCAAGGCCGGGGCGCGCGTGATCCTGGTGCGGCACGACGCCGAGACGCGCGACATCGCCGCGCTCGATCTCGCCGACGGGCTGCTGACCTGCCGTGGGGCGCGCACCTCGCACGCGGCGGTGGTGGCGCGCCAGCTCGGCAAGGTCTGCCTGGTCGGCTGCGAGGCCCTGCACATCGACGAGGCCGGGCGCAGCGTGCACTTTGGCGAACGCGTGCTGCCCGAGGGCGCGGTGCTCACCCTCGACGGCAACGAAGGCGCGATCTACGCCGGCGCCACGGGGATCGTCGAGACCGTGCCCGAGGCGCTGCTTGCCCGCCTCAATACGTTGCATCACCAGTCTGTGCCTGCCGTGCAATCCTGATCCGCGAGCACGCTCGGATGCCTCGGCGTCGGCTTAGGGCAGGTAGCGGCCGATCCTCGCCAACTCGCGCTGCAAGCGTGGCCGATCCGTCTCGATGCCAGCCTGCACGAGGACGAGCAGGCGCTCGATGCGGGCGCGGAGAATGTGATAGAGGTCGAGCAGCTCGTGGTCGCTGCGACTTGAAAACCCCTTGTGTCGGGCGGGTCTGTGGACACCCCAGTGCGCGCTCAGCGCATCCGGTCTGCAGCACGGGCAGGCCTGCTCGGCGGCGACCGAGCAAACGGTGATCAGGACGTCGCTCTCGGATGGGCTGTCGCGGGGCGATTCCGCAGTCTCCAGGGCCGGCTGGATACCCTGCTTCGCAAGCAGGCGGAGGGCAGCGGGATCGGGTGGGCCTGCATGGTCGCAGCTTGCGCGTCGTGCTGTGCAGCCGGGCGGCGCCAGATGATTGAAGACGGCTTCGGCAAGTAGCGTGCGGCAGTCGTTGCCCTTACCCAGGAAGAGAACGTGCATGGACGGGACCTCCAGTCATGCCGGCGAGCCCGTGTAGGTCTGGGGGGCCTTTCTGATCCGCTTCGGCGCTACGTATCGCCGTCTCGATGGGCTACCAGCACCTGCAACTCTGTTCCCGCTGCGTTGCCGTCTGATGACGACACTGTTTCAGCGTCGGGGAGCGGGTCACGGCTTTCGGGGAAGTGCGCAGCCTGCGCAGTGGTAGCCATAGCGTGAGGTGCCACGTACCGCTTGTCGGCGCCCCTTCACGACTCGGCTCTTGCGGCATTTCCGACACTTGAACGAGGGAAGGGTGATGCCCGCGAGCCCGGCGAGACGTTGCGTAGCCTCGCGGTACAGATCGATCGAATGCTGGCTTTCATTTCTGCTCGTGAGCGGCATGCGCACTCCTTGAGTGATCACCGGGTTCTGGGAATGCAGCGTTGTGTCTTGCAGTGTCGGTGTCCAGGGTTGCAAGCCCGTGAAGCTCGGGCGTCGGCGGTGTCAGGGGCGTCACGTTAGCGTCATGATTCTGTAAGACGATGGGTGCGTCGAAACGCATTGGTCGATCTTGGATCGAAAACGTTATGGAAAGACTGGATATTGGCGACCTTCATCGCCGGATCGAGCGTGAGCTGCTGGACAGCTACGATGAGGAGCTCGAACTCGAGCTAGACGATCAGCGCTTCGACGAACTGGGAGACGGGACGTCGCAGCCCCAGACGGCGGACGATCGCTCGCAACGGCGCAGATACTTCACCGAGTTGCTGCGCTTGCAGGGCGAGCTGGTGAAGTTGCAGGACTGGGTGGCCACCACCAGGCATCGGGTGGTGATCCTCTTCGAAGGGCGTGATGCAGCAGGGAAGGGCGGGGTCATCAAGCGCATCACCCAGCGCCTCAATCCGCGTGTCTGCCGGGTCGTCGCGCTCCCGGCGCCCAACGACCGCGAGCGCACGCAATGGTATTTCCAGCGCTACGTTCCGCACCTGCCCGCAGCGGGCGAAATCGTGCTGTTCGACCGGAGCTGGTACAACCGTGCCGGGGTCGAGCGGGTGATGGGGTTCTGCACCGACGACGAGTACGAGGAGTTCTTCCGCTCGGTCCCCGAGTTCGAGCGCATGCTGGTCCGCTCCGGGATCCAGCTCATCAAATACTGGTTCTCGATCACCGACGAGGAGCAGCATTTCCGCTTCATGTCGCGCATCCACGATCCGCTCAAGCAGTGGAAGCTGAGCCCGATGGATCTCGAGTCACGGGCGCGCTGGGAGCGCTACACGGTCGCGAAGGAGACGATGCTCGAGCGCACCCACATCCGAGAGGCGCCGTGGTGGATCGTCGAGGCGAACGACAAGAAGGCGGCGCGGCTCAACTGCATCCACCATCTCCTCGGTCAGATGCCCTACACCGAAGTGCAGCGGCCGCTGGTCGAACTGCCCGCACGCGTGCGCCACGCCGACTACACTCGCCATCCGGTTCCGCGCGAGATGGTCGTGCCGGCCTGGTTCCGCTAGACGACGCTCCAGCGCGCGCCTGCGGCCAGAGGCGCTCGCCTCGTTTTACGCAGCCGAGCGGATGGGGATCGAAGCGGCTGGCAGGATCTGGTCGGCCTGCGGCACTTGGTGCTCTGCGACAGCCAGTCCGCTCTCGATCGTGGCCAGCACGAAATTCGAGTAGCGGTTGTCGTCCGTGATCTCGTCGCCAACCCAGTCGGGCAGATCCAGGGCGGTGTGCTCGTGCGCCAGTTCGACCTCGGCGACGATCACGCCCGCGTGGCGGCCCTCGAAAACATCGACCTCGAACACATGCGGGCCGTGATCGATCAGGTAACGGGTCTTGCGCACGATGCGTCCCGAACAGTGATTCGCGATCATCGCCTCGGCGTCCGCAACCGGGATCACGTACTCGAATTCCTCGCGGCTGTAGCGGGCCTTGGGTGACTTCAAGGTGAGGTAGGCGCGATCGCCACGGATACGGACCCGCGTCGACATCGACCCGGATTCCTTGGCGAGGTAGCCCTGGATGATCCGCTCGCCCTGACGGCCGTCGAGAATGCGGGGGTCGCGGACCAGAAACTTGCGTTCGATTTCGCGCGCCATAAGGCTCTGCATCGCTTGGTGAGGGCGCGATTGTAACAAGATCACTGATGGCTTGGTCGCCTCGGGTGCGTGGGACACCCGTGGGGCCTGGGCGGGCGTGTGCCGATCCCGGCGTGGCGGAATAGCGTTGCGTCAGGCCTTGCCCTTCTTGAGCAGCCCGTGCTTGATGGCGACGTTGGTAGGGAGGTTGAATCTGGAGGGTAACTGGCGGCGTTTGAACCAGCCGTAGCGCGAGTGCTCGCGGTTCAGGCGGGGCGCGAGTTCGCGCTCGACTTCGAGCAGGAAATAATGGAGTTCGCGATCGTCGGCATCGCGGTAGCGAATGGTCGAGATCCGCCTCAGGGCTTTCGGCTTGATCCGCAGTCCGGCCTCTTCGGCGAGCTCTCGCGTCAGGGCTCGGGCGGGCGCCTCGCCACGATCGACCCGGCCGCCGAAGAGGTTCCAGGCGCCGCCGTTATTGACGGCGTGTGAGCGCTTGCCCAGGAGATAGGTGTCCGTCTTCGTGCAATGAATGACTGCCCAGGCACCCGGGGGAGGAGCGGAGGAGAGACGTTCCTTGGCCATGTTCGCGAGGGGATCGTTGTTGGGCGTTGTAGGGAAGTGGGGAGCTGCCGACAGATAACAATATAAAGCGTTTATATAATATAAATATGGCGATTTTATTTCAGCATTCTGACGACTGATTTGCCGATCATCCCGACTGCCAGTTGCGAAGCAGAAACACCCCAGCCATGACGACGGTGCCCGCGACCATGCCGCGTCGCAGGTGCCCCTCCTTGAACCACAGCGCGCCGATCAGGACCGCAAAGATCACCGAGCTTTCGCGCAGTGCCGCCACCATGGCGATCGGGGCCTGCGTCATCGCCCACAGCACGGTGGCGTAGGCGAGCATGGCGGCTATCGCGCCCACAAACCCGAGGCGCCAGTGACTCACGAAATAGCGCTGCAACGCGCCGGGGTCGCTGCGCAGACCGGCGAGCAGGACACCGATGGGTTCCAGCAGGCTGAGGCAGAACACGTAGGCGAGCGGGTTGCCGGCGAGACGCGCACCCTGGCCGTCGACGAGCGTGTAGGCTGAGATGGCCACGGCGTTCAGCACGGCAGCGTGCGTCGAAGGGTGTGAAACGATGCGGGCCAGGGGCAAGCCCGACGCGAACCCTATGCCGATGACCCCGCAACTGATGAGAGCGATGCCCAGGGCTCCCTCCGGGCCCAGCGCCTCGCCGAGCACGGGGCCCGAAAGGACACCCACGATCAACGGTGGCAGGCCGCGCATCAAGGTGTAGCTGGTGGCAAGCTGGCCACCCTCGTAGGCCCTGATGAGCAGCATGATGTAGGCACTATGGATGACGGCCGAGAGCGCCAGGTAGGGCCAGCTCTCGGGCGCGGGCAGGCCGGTGAAGAGCAGCCCCACGGCGCCGACCGCCGCGCTGCAGGCGTGGAGCAGCAGCGTGTAGAGCCGCTTGTCGCCTGCACCCCGGATCAGCGCGTTCCAGCTGGCGTGGAGCAGGGCGGCGGCGAGGACGGCGAGGACGATGCCTGGCGTCATCGCCATGTCAGGCGCGGGACTCAGTGTCCAGCGCATCGACGATGCGCCCGAGCGCCCACCACAGGTCGTCCTCTTCGATGTTCAGGGGTGGCGCCAGCACCAGGACGTTGCCCTGGCCGACCTTGAAGGAGATCCCGTCCGACAGGCATCGGTACAGCACAGCCTCGGCCAGATCCTGCGCGCGGCGGGTTGCGGTGTCCTTCAGTTCGATCCCGATCAGCAGGCCGGCTGAGCGGATGGAGGCGATGGCGTCGGTCTGCGCGCTCGCCTGCGCTTGCTCCAGGTAGGCCGTGGTGGCGTTGCCGAGGCGCAGACTACGCTGCAACAGCTGCTCCTCCTCGAGGACATCGAGCACGGCCAGGCCGGCCGCACAGGCCAGCGGGTTCTTCTCGTGCGTGTAGTGGCCGAGCGAGATGTGCTGACCGACGTCGAAGCGCGCTCGCGCGATCAGGGCGGCCAGCGGCATCGACCCACCGCCCAGACCCTTGCCGATGACGATCATGTCCGGCTCGATTCCGTAGCGCTCGATCGCGAACAGATGTCCGGTGCGGCCGAGCGCGATCGGGATCTCGTCGAGGATCAGCAGGGCGCCGTGGCGGTCGCAAATCTGGCGCAGGCGGCGGTAGTAGTCGAGCGGCGGAATCTGCACGTCGGTGCAGCGGATCGTCTCCACCACCACGGCGGCGACGTCGCCTTCCTTGCGCAGGCAGTAATCGATGTAGTCGACGCAGCGCAAGGCGCAAGTGCCACCGCAACCGAACACGCATTGCGCCGGGTCGCACGGGGGGACGTGCTCGGTGCCGGGGAGCAGGGGGCCGATCCCCCGGCGGAACACCGCCTCGCCCCCGATCGAGATGGCGTCGAGCGAGGCGCCGTGGAATGCGTCCCACATCGACAGGGTCTTGAAGCGGCCGGTGACCAGCCGCGCGAGCTTGAGCGCCATGCCGATCGCCGCCGTGCCGCCGGGCGCGAACAGCAGCTTTGCGTCCTCCATCGGGGCGGCCGTGCACAGCCGGCGTGCCAGTTCGATGGCCGGGCGGTTGGTGTAGCGGCGGGGGCTGAAGGGCAGGGCGTCGAGCGTCTCGCGCAGGGCTGCCATCACCCTCGGGTGGCCATAGCCGACCTGGTGCAGGCTGTTGCCATGGAAGTCGAGGATCCGGCGGCCCGCCGTGTCGGTCAGCCATGCGCCGTGGGCGCCCTCGAGCACGTTGAGACAGGGGGTGCTCATCGATTGATGCAGGAACCAGCGTGCGTCCTCGTCCAGCAGCGCCCGGGTCTCCTCGTCGATGTGCGCCGACTGCCACGCAGTCCGGCGATCGTCGAGGTTGACGTCGCCCTCCGAGCGGTCGATCTCAGCGCGCATGGGGTCCTCCCGCAGGGTGTGGTTCCAGATGAGCCCCGTCACGCAGCATGCGCTGCCGGCCGCCCTCGGCGTGGGCGAGGAGCGCCTGCGCGCAGCGTTCGCCATCCCCCGTGGCCAGCAGGTCGACGATCGCGCTGTGCTCATCGGCGAAGTGCGGGATCGCCATCGGGGCGAACAGGTTACGGCGCCGGAACAGGGTGAGTTGCTTGACGAGCTTGCGATAGATGTCGATGAGCGGCTGGTTGCCGGTCATCTCCACGATCTGGTCGTGAAACCTGAGGTTGAGCACATGAAACCCGTCGATGTCCTCGGTGGCCGCCGCTGCCTGCATGCGGTCGGTCATGCCGCGTAGCTTTGCGAGCTGGGCAGGGGTGATGCGGGTTGCAAGCAGCCGGCCGGCCGTCGCATCGAGCCCGGCGCGCACCTCGTAGATGTCGGCGGCCTCGTCGAGCGCGATCTCGCGTACGAACGCGCCGCGATTCTTTTCCTGCCGGATCAGTCCGGACTCCTCGAGCATGCGGAACGCCTCGCGTAGCGGGCCGCGCGAGACACCGAGGCGCTCGGCCAGCGCCACCTCGTTGAGCTTGGCGCCGGGGGCAAGCTCGCCCGAGAGGATCAGCTTCTCGACCGATTCGGCCACGAGTCTGGTCAGTGAGGTGCGCTGCACGAGGGTGAGCGCGGTGTCGGTGGGGTCGGCAAGCAGGGCGGACATTTCGATCACGGGTGCGAAGAGGTGGCGCCAGTGTAGATCATTTTTCTAGATTGTATATTGTCAACAATCTGCAATGTACGGAGGCTAACCTGCCTGCAGTCTAGTCGGGCGCCTTGACCTTCCAGTGACAGGAACAGCCCCGACAAGCTGCGTTGCCCCTTTCATCCTGGAGATGTCGCATGACGCTCAAACGCCTTGCCCAAAGCCTCGCCGCCCTTGGCCTTGCACTGTCCGTGTCGATCCCGGCACATGCCGAAAACACGGTGCTCAACGTCTATACCGCGCTTGAGACCGATCAATTGAAGGCCTATCAGGAAGCCTTCAACAAGCAGCATCCGGACATCGAGATCAAGTGGACACGCGACTCGACCGGCATCATCACCGCCAAGCTGCTGGCCGAGAAGAACAAGCCGGTGGCCGACGTCATCATGGGCGTGGCGGCCTCCAGCATGGTGGTGTTCGATCGCGAGAACATGCTCCAGCCCTATGCACCGCAGAACCTCAAGGAGATCAACCCGAAGTTCCGCGATGCCGCCAACCCGCCGAAGTGGGTCGGCATGGACGTCTGGGGTGCGGCCGTCTGCTACAACGTCGCCGAGATGCAGAAGCAGGGCCTGCCGCGTATCGAGAGCTGGAAAGATCTGCTCAAGCCCGAGTTCAAGGGCAAGGTGGTGATGCCCAACCCGAACTCGTCGGGTACCGGCTTCCTCGACGTGACCGCCTGGCTGCAGATCTTCGGCGAGAAGGGCGGCTGGGCGTACATGGACAAGCTGCACGACAACGTCGCCGTCTATACCCACTCCGGTTCCAAACCCTGCGTGATGGCCGGTGCCGGCGAGTTCCCGGTCGGCATCTCGTTCGAATATCGCGCGAATACCGTGCGCGAGAAGGGCGCGCCGATCGACGTGATCTTCCCGAGCGAAGGCCTGGGCTGGGACGTCGAAGCCATCGCGATCGTCAAGGACACCCCGCGCGTCGAGGCTGCCGGCAAGCTCGCCGACTGGGCCGCGACCCGTGAGGCCAACGAGCTCTACGCCAAGAACTTCGCCGTCGTCGCCATCCCGGGCATCGCCACCCGCCTCAAGCACGTTCCCAGCGATTACGAACAGCGCCTGGTGAAGAACGACTTCGCCTGGATGGCGCAGAACCGCGACGCGATCCTCGCCGAGTGGCAGAAGCGCTACGCGAACAAGTCCGAAGCGAAGAAGTAAGCCCTTGTCCGTCACGTCGCCCGGGCGGTCTTGCCGTCGGGGCGGCGCTTGCCATTTCCGGGATCACGCATGGCGCATCTTGAGATTCGCAACCTGACCAAGCACTTCGGGGCCTTCGTCGCGCTCGACAAGGTCGATCTGGCCGTCGCGCGTGGCGAGTTCCTGGTGCTGCTCGGCCCGTCCGGGTGTGGCAAGACCACGCTGTTGCGCGCGATCGCGGGGCTCGAGCGCCAGGACGCCGGTGAGATCTTTCATGGGGGTGAGGAGATCTCGAAGCGCTCTCCGGCCTTGCGGGACTACGGTATCGTCTTCCAGTCCTACGCGCTGTTTCCGAACCTCACCGTCGCCGAGAACGTCGCCTACGGCTTGAAGAGCCGCAAGGCCGATCGGGGCGCGGGGCGCGAAGGCGTGCGCCGGCGCGTGGCCGAGATGCTCGACCTGGTGGGCCTGCCCGGCATCGAGCACAAATACCCCACCCAGCTCTCGGGCGGTCAGCAGCAGCGCGTCGCGTTGGCGCGCGCGCTGGCGACGGCGCCCGACCTGTTGCTGCTGGACGAACCCTTGTCTGCGCTCGATGCCATCGAGCGCGTGCGGTTGCGTTCCGAGATCCGCCATCTGCAGACCCAGTTGGGCGTGACCACGATCATGGTGACGCACGACCAGGAAGAGGCACTCGCGATGGCCGACCGCATCGTGGTCATGAAGAGCGGCTGTATCCAGCAGGTCGGTGGCCCGCAGGACATCTATCGCGCACCGGCCAACGATTTTGTGGCCGACTTCATCGGGCGCGGCAACCTGATCGAGGGACCTGCCGTCGGAGAGCGTCATGTCCGGATGCGAAATTTGACGCTGCGCTGTGCCGAGCCCCTGTCGCCCGGTCGCTCGCACCGGTTCTACGTTCGCCCCGAGGACGTCTGCCTGTACGACACGCTGGATCAGTGCGAGAACAGCTTCTACGCCTATGTGCAGAAGCACGAATTCCTCGGCGCCTACTCGCTGGTTACCTTGCGTGCGCACGATCTCGCGGAGCAGCCGCTGGTTGCGCAGTTTTCCAGCAACTACCTGGCGGGGCGATCGATCGCTGCCGGCGCCACCCTGCGCGTCGGCATTCCACCCGAGCACTTGCGACCGATGCCGGAGCCGGCATGACGCGACGCACCCTGTCACTGCCTTGGCTGGGCGAGGGCCAGACGACGAGCGAGCGGCTGAGTACCGGGCTGCTCATCGGCGCTGCTCTCTTGTTGTGCGTGTTCCTGATCCTGCCGCTCGGCGTGTTGCTGATGGGCAGTCTGTTCGATGATGCGGGCGAGTTCAGCCTCGTGCGCTTCGTCGAATTTGCCTCGACGCCCGGCATGGGGCGGGCGGTCTGGAACACGATCTGGGTCGCGCTCGTCGTCACGGTCATCACCGTGCCGCTCGCATTTCTCTACGCCTACGCCATCCAGCGCGCCTGTCTGCCGCTGCGCGGGGTGTGGCGGATCGTCGGGCTGTCCGCTCTGCTCGGGCCCTCGCTGGTGGGGGCGATTTCCTTCATCCAGTGGTTCGGCACCCAGGGCGTGCTCAAGAGCTGGCTGGGCGACAACTCCGTCTATGGCCCCATCGGCATCATCATCTCGACCGTCTACGCGAGCTTCCCGCATGCGTTGATGATCCTGGTCGTTGCGCTTGCCACCGCCGATGCGCGCCTCTTCGAAGCGGCCGAGGCGCTGTCGGCCTCGCGTTGGCGCAAGTTCGTCACCGTGACGCTGCCGAGCGCGCGCTACGGGCTGATCAGCGCCGCGCTGGTGGTGTTCTCGTACTCGGTCAGCGAGTTTGGCATCCCCAAGGTGATCGGCGGCAACTTCCCGGTGCTTGCGGTCGAGGTGTATGTGCAGGTCGTCGGCATGCACAACTTCGGTCGCGGCGCGGTGGTCGCGCTGCTGCTCCTGCTGCCGGTTTTGGTCGCTTTCGTTGTTGACTGGCGCATTCAGCGCAAGCAGCAGGCGAGCCTCACCGCGCGTGCCGTGCCCTATGTGCCGCGCCCGGACTGGCGCCGCGACGTGCCCTTGCTCGCCTACTGCGTGCTCGTGAGCGTGGCGATGCTGGGCGTGCTGGGCATGGCGGCCTACACATCCTTGGTGAAGTTCTGGCCGTACAACCTCGAGCTCTCACTCACCCATTACCGCTACGGCCTTGCCGAGGCGGGCGTGCTCGACGCCTATCTCAACAGCTTGAAGATCGCCGGTCTGACCACGCTGGTCGGGACGCCCTTCATCTTCCTGGTGGCCTACCTGCTGGAGAAGAACCGCTCCGGCCCGGCCTGGCTGCGCCCGCTGGTCCAGGGCGCGGCAGCGCTGCCGATGGGGGTGCCAGGCCTGGTGCTGGGCATCGGCTACATCCTGTTCTTCAACCATCCGGCGAATCCGCTCAATGGGCTCTATCACACGCTGGCGATCATGGTGATTGCGAACGTGGTGCATTACTACACCTCCTGCCATCTGACGGCGCTGACCGCGCTCAAGAGCATCGACCGCGAGTTCGAGGCGGTGTCGGCCTCGCTGAAGGTGTCGCAGTTCGTGACCCTGTGGCGGGTGACCCTGCCAGTGTGCCTGCCGGCCGTGCTCGAGATCGCGCGCTACCTCTTCATCAACGCGATGACCACGGTCTCCGCGCTGGTCTTCCTGTACTCGCCCAACACCCTGCCGGCCTCGGTCTCGATCCTGAACCTGGACGAGGCGGGCGAGCTCGGACCGGCCGCCGCGATGGCCACGCTGATCGTGATCACCTGTGCGGTGGTCAGCCTCGCGTACTCGCTACTCACCCACTTCCTGTTCCGTCGCCAGCAGGCGTGGCGGAGCCCGTCCCGTTAAAGAATCTGGAGTATTCATGTATTCGATCGATCGCGATCCCTTGCTGCTGACCCCTGGCCCGCTCACCACGTCCCTGCGCACCAAGCAGGCGATGCTGCACGACTGGGGGTCGTGGGATGCGGCCTTCAACCGTATCACCGGCGAGCTGTGCCAGCAGCTCGTGGACATCGTCCATGGCGCCGATACCCACGTCTGCGTCCCGCTGCAGGGCTCGGGCACCTTCTCGGTCGAGGCCGCGCTGGGGACGCTGGTGCCCCGCCAGGGCAAGGTGCTGGTGCCGAACAACGGCGCGTATTGCGCGCGCATCGTCCGCATCCTCGGCTACCTGGGCCGCGACGTGGTGGAGTTGCCGTTTGCCGAGGATTGCCCCGCCGATCCGGCTGCGATCGAAGCAGCACTGGCGGCCGATCCGGCCATCACGCACGTGGCGCAGGTGCACTGCGAGACCGGGACCGGCATTCTCAATCCGCTTCCCGAGATCGCCGCCGTGGTTGCGCGCCAGGGGCGCGGTCTGATCGTCGATGCGATGAGTTCCTTCGGCGCCATCGACATCGATCTGCGTTCGATGCCGATCGATGCGGTGATCGCCGCATCGGGCAAGTGCCTCGAGGGCGTTCCGGGCATGGGCTTCGTCATTGTGCGTCGGGCGGCCCTGGAAGCCTCGGCGGGCAACTGCCATTCGCTGGCGATGGACCTGCACGATCAATGGACCTACATGCAGAAGACCACCCAGTGGCGCTTCACGCCGCCCACCCATGTGGTCGTCGCCCTGCATGAAGCCGTTGCTCAGTACCAGGAGGAAGGCGGCCTGGCCGTACGCGGTGCCCGCTATGCACGCAACTGCGCCGCGCTCGTGCAAGGCATGCGCGGCCTGGGGCTCACGCCCTTTCTTGCCGCCGAGGTGCAGGCGCCGATCATCGTCACCTTCCATGCACCGGCGCATCCGGCCTATGACTTCAAGGCGTTCTACGAACGTGTGCGCGCGCGCGGCTTCATTCTTTACCCGGGCAAGCTGACCCAGGTCGAGACGTTCCGCGTCGGCTGCATCGGCGCCCTGGATGCGCGCGACCTGGAGAAGGTGGTGGCGGCGGTGGGCGACAGCCTGCGCGAACTCGGCATCGTCGTCGATGAGTGAGGGGTGCGGTTTGAACTCAACACGTGACATCCTGATCGTCGGCGGAGGCGTCTTCGGCGCTGCGATTGCCTGGTCCCTGGCCCGGCAGGGGCAGGGACACCGGGTGATGATTCTCGAGCGCGGACACCCCGCCGGCGGGGCGACCAGCCGTGCGGCGGCGCTGGTGACGCAGGTCCGCGACGATCCGCTGCTGGTCGGCCTGGCCCAGGAAACGTTCCGGGCCATGGCAGCGCTCGAGGCGGAGGGTGAGCACCTGGGGCGTCACGCCGTCGGTGCACTTCACGTGGCGTCGAAGCAGGGCGCCGAGGCGTTATTGCAGCGCGCGGAGGCGGCTGCGGCGCTGGGGGTCCGCAGCCAAAGCCTGAGTCTCGCCGAGGCGCAGGCGCGTGCGCCCTGGTTGCGGCCCCAGGCTTACGACTGCGCCGTGCTTTTCCCCGACGACTGCTATGTCGAGCCGTACTTGCTCGCATCGGCGTACATGAGGGCGGCCGTTCGCGGCGGGGTGCAGTTGATGCGAAACGCCGATGTGCGTCATGTGCTGCATGCCGATGGCCACGTAACCGGCGTCGAGCTGAGCGATGGGCGGCGCCTGGACGCACGGATCGTCATCAACGCGGCCGGTGCGTGGGCGAATCTGCTCAGCGTCGAGCTGGGGCTTCCGCTGCCGATGGCGCCGGTCCGCAGCCAATACTGGATCACCGAAGCCGCACCAATCTTTCCGCGCGACGGCGCGATCGTGCTGATCCCCGAGATCCGGGCCTACGCCCGGCCGGAAGTTGGCGGGCTGCTGTTCGGCATCCGTGAGCGGGTGCCTGCGGTGGTCGATGCCCGCGAATTGCCGGCGGAGCTCGACGGCTTCGTCTTCGATCAGGCGGACTCGGAGGGCTGGAGCAATCTGGCCGAGGGTGCCGATGCACTCGATGCGTTCTTTCCGGCTGTCAGGTCGCTGGGGATCGCGCATTACGTGACCGGGCCGAGCAACTACACCGATGACGGGCAACTGATCCTGGGCGCGTCGCGCAACATCGATGGCTTGTTTGTGGCGGCCGGCTGCAACGGCTCGGGCATCACCTTCTCCGGCGGCGTCGGCAGGCTCCTTGCGGAGCTTGTCCTGGCGCAGCCGCCGTTCATCTCGCCCTCAAGCTTCGATCCGGCGCGACGCGGCGCGTTCGACCCCTTTGCACCTGCCTTCCTGGCGGCCTGCGCGGCAACGCGTGCGGGCAAGTCGTCCGGCTGAGCGATCTCGAACTCATCAAGAAAAGGAACACATGACCATGCAACATCAACTCGAAGCGGTGATCTTCGACTGGGCGGGTACGACCGTCGATTTCGGCTCATTCGCCCCCACACAGATCTTCGTGGATGCCTTCAAGCAGGCGTTCGATTTCGATCTCTCGCTCGAGGAAGCCCGGGGGCCGATGGGCCTGGGCAAGTGGCAACACATCGAAGCGCTGGGCGCGGATCCCGTCATCGGCGCTCGCTGGCAGGCGCAGTTCGGCCGCCCGATGAGCCATGCCGACATCGGCCACATCTACCGCACCTTTTTGCCCTTGCAGGTCGAGCGCGTCGCCGCCCACGCGGATCTCATTCCCGGAGCGCTGGAGACGATCGCGGCCTTGCGTAACCGGGGCATGAAAATCGGCTCGACGACCGGCTATCCGCGCCAGGTGATGGAGCGCCTGATGGCAGCGGCGGAGGATAACGGGTATGCCCCCGACTGCATCGTGTGTGCCGACGACCTGGAGGCCGGTGCGCGCCCCGGGCCGTGGATGGCCTTGCAGTGTGTGCTCGAACTGGGCATCGGGAGCGTTGCCCGCTGTGTGAAGGTGGATGACACGGTGCCCGGCATCGCGGAGGGCATCAATGCGGGGATGTGGACCGTCGGCCTCGCTCTGTCCGGCAGCCCGGCTGGTCTGACGCTGGCTGAATACACATCGGCAACGGCTGAGCAACGACGTGAGGTCCGTGAGCGCGTGACACCGGCCTTCGTCGACGCGGGTGCGCATTTTGTCATCGATACGATCGCCGATCTGGTCCCGGTGATTGAAGAGATCGAGGCGCGGCTCAGGAGGGGCGAGCGCCCGTGACGAGTTCGCGGGCGACTGAACTCAGCGCGTTGGTGACCATGCGCTGAGCGCTCTGAGCAGGGCCCGCTTCTTCGACTGATGGGATTGCATCCGCTTCAGGATATCGTCGAGCGTGCGAATGGCCTCGAGGATGTGCGGCCCTTTGTTCAGCATGACGCACTCCGCCCGCTCACCCATGGCGGCATCCGTGATTTCGGCGCGCGATGGCTGCCCGGTCTTGGCGAGGGTTTCCAGTACCTGAGTTGCCCAGATCACCGGCATGTGGGCAGCCTCAGCGGCCCACAGGATTTCTTCCTGCACCTCGGCAAGACGCTCGTAGCCGCACTCGACAGCCAGATCGCCGCGCGCGATCATCACCCCGGCACTGCGGCAGTGCATGGCCGCCAGCATCAGTTCAGGCAGGCGTTCGAAGGCCCGCCGCGTCTCGATCTTCAGCACGACCCCGAGGTGATCCGCCTTCAGCGCTTTCAATTGCGCGTGCAAAGCCTCGACATCGCGGGGGCGCTGCACAAAAGAAAGTCCGACCAGATCGGCATGGCGCGCGACGGCCTCGAGGTCCTCGATGTCCTTGCCGGTCAGCGCCGGCAACTCGAGTTTGCTGTCCGGCAGATTGATGCCTTTGTCGCCCGCAAGGCGGCTGCCCTTGAGGTTCGCGCTGACGATCTGAACGGTCAGCCCCTCGGTGCTCGCCTCGCGGATGACGCCACCAATATGGCCATCGTCGAAGAAGATCCGTTCGCCGGTCCGCACCTGGCCGAACACCTCGGGGAGCGTGCAGGCGATGGACGGCACACGGCGCGGATCCGACCGGTTGTCCGCGCCGAAGGGTTGTGCGATGCCCGACGCGGTTATCCGGAGCAGATCGCCTGTCCGCAACAACAGGCTGCCTGGCGTCTCCGGTACGCCCCTGATTTCACCGCGACGCGCGCCCGTACCCTTGCGCTCACGGCGCAGGTCGATTCCGGGCACGATGTAGGTGCTGCGGTCTGTCTCTGCGATGACGCTTGCGACGGCAACATCGGCGACGGTCAACACCCGATCGGAGCCCCGCGCGTCGGTCAGGGTCAGGAGGTCTCCTTGGCGCAGAGGGAGAAGCCATTCCGGATCGACGCCGATGGCGGGGATCTCGTCCCCGGGGGTAGTGGGGGCAGTCGGAATGAGTCGGACGCGGGCCGGCGCGACCACGATCCCGAAGGCGTCGCGCCGAGGCTGCAGCTTCAGGACGTCCGGGCCCGCAGCGATCTCGCCGGTGCGAAGTTTGGGCCCACCCAGATCCATCAGGATTCGAACATCGACGCTGTGTGCCCGCGCGGCGTTTCGCACATGCTCGGCCATCGATCGCCATTTGTCCGCGTCATCATGCGCGCAGTTGATACGGGCGATGTTCATCCCGCAGACGACGAGTTGCTCAACGAGGTCGAAGTCGCTCGCCGCTTCCGAGGGCAGGGTAACCATGATCCGGACCGCCCGGTCGCCGGGCTGGGGGCCGAGCAAGTCCACACTGTGCTGTTCAAGCAGTCGGCGACTGCTGTTGATGCCGACGGGCTCGTCGTCCGAGCGGTCGGACCAGGCCTGATGGGTGAGTCGGTGCAGGATCCCGAGCACCTTGTCTACGTTCGCCAGCACGTGGGATTCCGCGTGCCCGAGCGAGGACAGCCCAAGACTGGCGAGCTTCAGTTGCAGATGCCTTCGATCCTTGCGGCGCAGGGCGATGTAGTGGGCCAGGTTGCGGGCGCTCGCTTTGAGCGCCTCGGACGGCTCACCGAGCTTCCCTTCGAACTCAAGCAGTTCTTGCCGCAACACCCACAGCTCGTCGATGAGCGCCAGGCACGCTGCCTGGTCCCATTCGCTTCGGGTTTGCTTGCCCTCGTGGGGGGCGCTTGGGGGTGCAATTTGCGCGGACTCATCCGCTGCTGCAGATCTGAGCTGGCCATCGAGCATGGCGCGGTCCTCAACGAGAGCGTCCATCAGAACAGGCTTTCATTTGCCTGAAACAATGATGCGCCGCGCTGATGACTGATTCGTGACGCGCCAGCCTTGCAGCCGATCCCGCGTTCTGCCCGCCCCGCACACCGGGCCGCAGCAGGGCGATGGTGATTTCGCCCTTGATGGCCGTGGCGAACATGCCGATCGTCACGCTGGCATATCAAGCGGCTGAACGACAAATCGAAAAATGGAATCACCAGGCGGAAGTCGAGGCGCTCGGGGCAATGGGACAGGGCGTTCGGGCTCCGCCGTCGAGCTTGTCGAGACGCCCTGGCCCAACATTGAGGACCTCTTGCTGAACAACCCGACTCATCCGCTCGGCGATGTCACGATGTCCCTTGGCGGCCAATCAGCCCATCCGGGCGAGGGCCGCCTGATGACCTGTTAGTGAAGGCCGATCGTACCGTCCATGAAGCCGGAGGCGGGCGAAGAAACGGCGCGTCGTGCATGCGGCCTGCGGCAGCGACGTCGCGCCAGTATCAAAGTGGAACCAGCGGCCGATGCTCGACCCATACGCAAGCAACAAACGGCGCGCACTAGGCCTTGTGCTGTTCGCGCAGCTTGGCCACATTGCGCTGCCATTCCGCCAAGGCGTCGTGGTCGTCGACCAAGTCTGCGATGCGCGGTTTGGACAGGGCTTGCGATCCATCGTAGCGCCGGCTCGATTGAGACGCGTTGGCTGTAACGAAACGGTGCGGATCTGCGACGGTGTGGCCGAGTGGGTCATGAGCGCGTTGCATTTTGGATTACTCCTGTCGTGCAGCGGTAGAAAGCCCCGAGGCGGGGCCTGGATGTTTGCCCGAAAGCGATGAATCGTTCAGCTCGCCCGGGATTTTCCGCCTAAACAATCGATCGTCCAGTTACGTTTTTGTGACGGCGTGGGCGTGGGCGCCGGCATCGGAGATGACCCGTCGAACCGACAATGCTCTCAACTTTAGCTTATAGCCCTTGTGAACCCTATGGGAAACGGGTAAAATGGCGTTCGTTAAGTCATTGATAAATAGACAATATGAACTCGAATACTCGACCACGAGTCGCTGCTGTCCG
>NZ_JAVEYL010000036.1:0-19636 GCF_034003485.1 Thauera sp. | reverse complement strand
TCTTCGACTGCTCCAGGCCTTCGTAGAAGGTGGGGTAGTAGAGCAGGCCGTTTTCCTTCTCGAAGATCGGCAGCACGGCCTTGCGCGAGGCCGAGGTCCAGCAGCCGAACACGGTGGCGACCTTGTCGTTGACCAGCAGCTTGCGCGACTTCTCGGCGAAGGTCGGCCAGTCGGAGGCGCCGTCTTCCTTGATGACGCGGATCTTGCGACCGAGGATGCCGCCCAGCGCGTTGATCTGATCGATGGCGAGTTGCTCGGCCTGGATCGAGCCCGTTTCCGAAATGGCCATGGTGCCGGTGGCCGAGTGCAACTGGCCAACCACCACTTCGGTATCGGTGATGGCCAACCCGGTCGTGTTGACCTGCGCGGTGGGCAAGGCGGCGGCGTGGCCCATGCGGGACATGGCCAGTGCCAGCGGGAGGGCGGCGGCGCCGAGCATGAACTTGCGGCGCTGGGAGGAAGGCAAGTGCTGTGTGGGCAGGTGCTTGTCGGACATGGTTCGCTCCTTGATGAGTGGGCTGCAACGCGGGTTCGGCGAGGCGGCGGGCAGGTCGGTCGGACTTGCGGTGTCGTCTCGTTGCGGTGCACAAGCTATCCATCGAGGGCGAAACGGCGAATACGTCAAACGACGTATGGGGATGCGCAGGGGCGCTGGATATCGTTTTGCGCAGTGCACAAGCGACACTGGGGTTTGTCGCGTCCACGGCCGGGGGTGGTGCATGCGCTCGCAGTGGCGCCCCGATCTGGTGCATATGCGGTTGCGGATTCGGTACAGACGGGGCGGCAGCGGCCGCGGAATGCACCGTCTTGGGTGGGAATGCTTCTTGCTGAAGCACCACTATCGATCTTGCCCGCGCCTTGCCGCCCCTTGCCGTGACCGCCCCCGCCACCCAGCGCATCATCCACATTCGCCGCGAGTACAACAGCTGGGTCGCCGACGAGACGCTCGAGGACTATGCCCTGCGCTACGCGCCGCGCAGCTTTCGCAAGTGGTCGTTCTCGCGCATCGCCCACACCGCGCTGGGCGCGGTGTCCTTCCTGGCGATGGAGGCCATCGGCGGCACCATCGCGCTGAACTGGGGCTTCAGCAACGCCATGTGGGCGATCGGCCTGGTGGCGCTGGTGATCTTCCTCACCGGCCTGCCGATCAGCTACTACGCCGCCCGCGAGGCGGTGGACATGGACCTGCTGACCCGTGGCGCCGGCTTCGGCTACATCGGCTCGACCATCACCTCGCTGATCTACGCCTCCTTCACCTTCATCTTCTTCGCCATCGAGGCGGCGATCATGGCGCTGGCGCTCGAGCTCTGGTTCGGGCTGCCCATCCTGTGGGGTTATCTGCTGAGTTCGCTGGCGGTGATCCCGCTGGTCACGCACGGCATCACCTGGATCAGCCGCCTGCAGGCGTGGACCCAGCCGGTGTTCGTGGTGCTGCTGGTCACGCCTTTCCTCGTCGTGCTGCTGCGCGAGCCCGAGCTGTACGCGGCCTTCACCGAGTTCGGCGGCCGCCACGGCAACGAGTTCGACTGGCTGGCGGTGGGGGCGGGGTGCACGGTGGCCTTTGCGCTGATCGCGCAGATCGGCGAGCAGGTGGACTTCCTGCGCTTCCTGCCGCCGGCAGGGAAAACGAACCGCGGGCGCTGGTGGGCCTCGGTGGTGGCGGCGGGGCCGGGCTGGATCATTCCCGGCGCGCTGAAGATGATCGGCGGCGCCTTCCTCGCCTTCCTCGCGCTGCAGGCGATGGTGCCGCCGGAGAAGGCGCTGCAGCCCACGCAGATGTACCTGGCCGGCTACCAGCACGTGGTGGACGACCCGCGTGCGGCGATCGCGCTGACCTGCATCTTCGTCATCATCTGCCAGATCAAGATCAACGTGACCAACGCCTATGCGGGTTCGCTGGCGTGGTCCAACTTCTTCTCGCGCCTCACCCACAGCCACCCCGGGCGGGTGGTGTGGCTGATCTTCAACGTGTTGATCGCGCTGATGCTGATGCTGCTCGGCGTGTTCGAGGCGCTCGAGCATGTGCTGGGCGTGTACGCCAACGTGGCGGTGGCGTGGATCGGCGCGGTGGTGGCCGACCTGGTGGTGAACAAGCCGCTTCGCCTGTCGCCCAAACAGATCGAGTTCAAGCGCGCCTACCTCTACGACGTCAATCCGGTGGGGGTGGGGGCGATGCTGGCGGGTTCGGTGCTGGGCATCGTCGCCTTCGGCGGCCACCTGGGGCCGGTGGCGCAGGCCTTCGCACCCTTCATCTCGCTGCTGACGGCCTTTGCGCTCGCGCCCTTGATCGCCTGGGGCACGCGCGGCCGTTATTACCTTGCCCGGCCGCGCGAGACGCAGTGGCGCCCGGCCGAGTTGCTGCGCTGCGTGGTGTGCGAGAACGCGTTCGAGTCGGAAGACATGGCGCAGTGCCCGGCCTACGGTGGCGCCATCTGCTCGCTGTGCTGCACGCTCGAGGCGCGCTGCCGCGACCGTTGCAAGCCCGACGCCGGTCTGCTGACCCGCCTGGCGCCGCTGCTGGCGGGCTGGATGCCTTCGTCGATGTCGGCGCGCGTGGCCCGCCGGGTGAGCCAGTTCGTGATGGTGTTTCTGGTGAGTTGCCTGGTGATCGCGTCGGTGGTGGCCCTGGTGTATCAGCAGGAGCTGATCGCGGCCCAGACGGGAGAAACCGACCTGGGGTTGGCCTTCCTGCGCATCTTCGCGGTGCTCGTGCTGCTGGCCGCGGTGGGCGTGTGGTGGCTGGTGCTGGCCAACGAGAGCCGGCGGGTGGCGCAGGAGGAGTCCGAGCGCCAGAACCAGCTGCTGCTGCGCGAAATCGACGCACACCGCGACACCGACGCCAAGCTGCAGCAGGCCAAGGAAGACGCCGAGGCCGCCAACGCCGCCAAGAGCCGCTACGTGCGCGGCATCAGCCACGAGCTGCGCACACCGCTCAACACCATCCTCGGCTACTGCCAGATCATGCTGCGCGACACCGACCTGCCGCGGCGCCGGCGCGATGCCATCTCCACCATCCAGCGCAGTGGCGAGCACTTGCTGGGGCTGATCGATGGCCTGCTCGACATCGCCAGCATCGAGGCCGGCCGCCTGCAGTTCAACCGCGAGGAGATCCGCTTCGGCGAGTTCATCGCCCACATCGAGAAGATGTTTCGCCTCGAGGCGATGAAGAAGGGGCTGGATTTTCGCACCGACTTCAGCGGCAGCATGCCCGATGTGGTGCAGGGCGATACCAGCCGCCTGCGCCAGATCCTGATCAACCTGCTCGCCAACGCCATTCGCTACACGCAGCGCGGCGAGGTGCGGCTGAAGATCGCCTACCAGAGCGAGATCGCCGTGTTCGAGGTGTGCGACACCGGCTGCGGCATTCCGCAGCAGGACATGGAGCGCATCTTCCTGCCCTTCGAGCGCGGCACCGGTGCCGAGCCGGCGAGTGTGCCCGGCACCGGCCTGGGGCTGACGATCACGCGTCTGCTGGTCGAACTGGCCGGGGGCCAGCTCACCGTCACCAGCACGCCCGGGCGTGGCAGCGTGTTCCGCGTCAAGCTCTACCTGCCGCGGGTGGCCAATCCGCGGCTGGCGCTGCGCCCCGAGCGCGACATTCGCGGCTATGCCGGGCGTCGGCAGCGCCTGCTGGTGGTGGACGACCAGCCCAGCCAGAGCCGGCTGATCGCGGACATGCTGCGACCGCGCGGTTTCGTGGTGGAGACCTGCGAGGACCCCGACGCGGCCCTGCAGCAGGTCGACACCTTCGCGCCGGACATCGTCTTTCTCGACGTGTCGATGCCGGTGGTCGATGGCTGGACCTTGAGCCGGAGGCTGCGCGACGCGGGCTACGAGCGCCCGATCGTCATGGTGTCCGCCAATGCCTACGAAAACCTGCCCGACCGGCGCGAGGCCGCCGGCTGCGACGACTTCATCGTCAAGCCGGTGCTGGAGACCGAACTCTTTGCCCGGCTCAATCGCTGGCTGGGGCTGGCGTGGATCTATGCGGACGCGTCGCCGGCGCCTGGTGCACTCGACGCGCAGCCGATGCCGACGACCGCCGTGCCGGCCGAGCCCGCGTCGGCTGGCGGCCTTGCCGCGGCCGTGTCGGGCACGCCGGTCGCGCTTGCCACCGTGGAGTGCACCGCCGCGCAGGGCCTGCCCGATCTCTCCGCCCTGTCTGTCCGCGTCCGTGCCGAGCTGCGTGACTTCGCCGACATCGGCCACCTGCAGGGCCTGGTCCGCCGGCTCGACGAACTCGAGGTGTCGCACCCCGAACTGCGAGCGGTGCTGGCCGGCTTGCGCGAGACGACGATGGCGCTGCGCTTCGACACGCTGATTCAACACCTGGATGGAGTTGCCGATGACTGTCCCGACGCCGCCGCCCGCTGAGCGCGCAGTGGTGCTGCTGATCGACGATGCGCCCGACACCGTGCGGATGATCGCCGAGGCGCTCGACGATGCCGGCTACACGGTGCTGGTCGCCACCGATGGCGCCACCGCGCTGCAGCGGGTCGAGCGCGTGATCCCGGACGCGGTGCTGCTTGACGCCTGCATGCCGGGCATGGACGGTTTCGAGACTTGCCGCCGACTCAAGCAGGCGCCGGGCATGCGTACCGTGCCGGTGATCTTCATGACCGGGCTGGCGGAAACCGAGCGCCTGGTCGAGGGATTGTCCGCGGGTGGGGTCGATTACCTGGTCAAGCCGGTCGTGCCCGACGAACTGGTCGCCCGCCTGCAGGCCCATCTGCGCGTCGCGCGCGAGATGAATGCGGCCATGCGCAGCCGTGGCGAGGAGGCCGCGCCGGCCGCCGTGCTGCTGCCCAATCCGCTGACACAGCGCGAGATGGACGTGCTGCAGTGGGTTGCGTGCGGCAAGACCAACCGTGATGTGGCGGAGATTCTGGGCATGAGCCCGCGCACGGTGAACAAGCATCTGGAGCACATCTACGAGAAGCTCGGCGTCGAGACGCGTACCGCAGCCGTCGCCCAGTTCGCACGGCTCGCGCGGCCCTGAGCGTCCGGCCGTCGGGTCTGGTCCCTCTCTCTGCAGGGCTGCGCGCCTCAGGCGGCAGTCAGCGTCATCAGGATGTCGGCATACCACGCGCAGTTCAGGCCGAGGGCCTCGTCCAGCTCGAGGTCGCGGGTACCGACGTCGAGCCGTGCCGAATGCACGCCGAGCAGCAGCCACGGCAGGTCGCCGTGGCGCGCATCGGCACTGGCGCAGCGCATCACCACCGGCGCGCCGCTGGTGCCGCGGTGGGTGCGGGCGTCGGTGAGGAAATAGCCCTTGCCCTGGAAGCGCAGGCCGAAGGACGACGCGATCACCGCCTGGCGCACCACCGGCATGTGGTGCAGGGTGTCGTGGAAGCCGAGCGGAAAACCCACCACCAGGAGCGAGCTGCCGACCTCGACCTTGTCGAACTGGCCGAGCAGATGCGCTGGTGTGAACGCACGATAGGCCGCGCTGGGGGGCAGGGCACTGCGCTCCAGCTCGACCACGGCGACGTCGATCTCGCCCGCCGAGTCCGTGCCCTGGCGCCAGATGCTGCGTCCATTGCGGTAAAGCGGGATCGAGAAGCCGGTCGAGTGCGCCAGATTGCTGGCGTCGTCGTGAAGCTCGATCTCGATGCGATCGGGGAAGTGCTTGCTCGCCTCGTCGTGCAGCACGTGGCGACTGGTCACCAGGTACAGCCGACCCTCGCGCTCGAAGAAGAAACCGCTCGCGTTCGTCAGCCCGCGCTGGCCCTCGAAGGTGCACACCCGGGCTGCGGTGAGCAGGATGGATTCGATCGGTGTCGGTTCGTGCTGGGCGGCGATCACGGGTTCGGAGCCGCCCACTCAGCCGCCCCGCATCTTGCGTCGGGCCTCGTGGATCTCCTGGGCTTCCACACTGAGCGTGGCCGTCGGTCGCGCCAGCAGGCGGGCGATGCCGATGGGTTCTCCGCTGGACTCGCACCAGCCGAAGGTGCCGTTGTCGATGCGCGCCAGGGCCTCGTCGATCTTGTGCAGCATCTTGCGTTCGCGGTCGCGCACGCGCAGCTCGAGCGTGTGGTCCTCTTCGAGCGAGGCGCGGTCCGCCGGGTCGGCCGGGCTCTCGAACTCCTGAAGGTGGAGCGTGGTCCGGTGGGCGGAATCGAGCAAGGCGTCGCGCTCGGCAATCAGCCGAGCACGGAAGAAGGCCAGGTGCCGTGCGCACATGTAGTCATCGGGCGGTGCGGACAGCATCTCTGCTTCGGTCGGAAGCGGTTCCGTTGCGATGAGCGTCTCGTTCATGCTGTTCTCCTCAGCGCGAGGCTGCGCTCCGCTATCAAGGGCTCGGGTGCAGCCGGGTTGGCATGGCAAGACACCATACACGCCAAAACGCGGATTGGGTGAGGGAAGTGTGGCGCCGAAGCGGCAAGGCCTGCCCGCCTTGCCTTTCAGCGCGGATTCAAGCTCAAACGTTCATCACCGTGACCGCGCGCGTGTTGAGGTAGGCGTCGAGCGCTTCGGGCCCGCCCTCGGTGCCGTAGCCCGAATCCTTGACCCCGCCGAAGGGCATCTCGGCGCTCGGCATCGCCGGCTGGTTGATGTACAGCATGCCAACCTGCAACTCGTGCGCGAGCAGGTGGGCGTGCTTGAGGGAGCGCGTGAACGCATAGCCCGCCAGGCCGAAGGACAGGCGGTTGGCCTCGGCGATCGCCTCGTCCATGGTCTTGAAGCCGCGGATCGCCGCCACCGGGCCGAAGGGCTCCTCGTTGAGCACTCGGGCCTCGAGCGGCACGTCGGTCAGCACCGTGGGCGCGAAGAAGTTGCCCGCGCTGCCGATGCGCTCGCCGCCGGCGGCGACGGTGGCGCCGCGGGCGACCGCATCCTTCAGGAGGTCGGTCATCGCCGCGACCCGGCGCGGGTTGGCGAGCGGCCCCATCTGCGTGCCGTCGGCCAGTCCGTCGCCCACCTTCAGCCCGGCAGCATGGCGTGCCAGCGCCTCGGCAAACTCGCTGCGCACGCTCTCATGCACCAGGAAGCGGGTCGGCGAGATGCAGACCTGGCCGGCGTTGCGGAACTTGGAAGCAGCTGACACCTTCACCGCCAGCGCCAGGTCGGCGTCCTCGCACACGATCACCGGGGCGTGGCCACCGAGTTCCATCGTCACCCGCTTCATGTGCTGGCCGGCGAGCGCGGCGAGCTGCTTGCCCACCGGGGTCGAGCCGGTGAAGGTGATCTTGCGGATCACCGGGTGGGCGATCAGGTAGCTCGAGATCTCGGCTGGCGTGCCATAGACCAGGCCGATCACGCCCGCCGGCACGCCGGCATCGACGAAGGCGCGCACCAGCGCGGCCGGGGCGGCCGGCGTTTCCTCCGCGGCCTTGATCAGGATCGAGCAGCCGGTGGCGAGCGCGGCCGCAGCCTTGCGCACCACCTGGTTGATCGGGAAATTCCACGGCGTGAACGCGGCGACCGGGCCCACCGGGTCCTTGAGCACCATCTGCGTGGCGGCGAGGTTGCGCGCGGGCACGATGCGGCCATAGACGCGCAGTCCCTCGTCGGCAAACCATTCGATGATGTCGGCCGCGGCCAGCGTCTCCATCTTCGCTTCCGGCAGCGGCTTGCCCTGCTCCTGGGTCAGCAGCCGGGCGATGTCGGCGGCACGTTCGCGCATCAGCGCGGCGGCGCGGCGCATGATCTTCGCGCGCTCGATGGCGGGCGTCTTGCGCCAGGTCTCGAAACCGCGCTGCGCGGCGGCGAGGGCGAGATCGAGGTCGGCGATCCCGGCATGGGCGACACGGCCGATTTCCGCGTCCGTTGAGGGGTTGTGCACCGGCAGGCTGCGGCCGTCGAGCGCATCGCGCCACTGGCCGTCGATCAGCAGTTGGGTGTTGGGGTAGGTCATGTTGAAGCCCTCGGGTGGGGAAAAGTGCAGCCGCGATTCTTGGCCATCGGGGTGACCGCTGTCCACCGCAGCGTCCGTTGCCGGAGATCGCGCGGGGTAGCGGCCGGGGCAGTCCTCGGCCGGCTCCATCTTGGGCATTGAGCGCTCGACTGCGTACAATGCCTGCATGAGTCCGCAAGCTCCCGGGTCGGCATTGCCTGCCTGCCCGGTCTGCCTCGACGCTGCGCCGCGCTTCTTCATGCATGTGGATGGGCGGAGCTATCTGCGCTGTGACGTCTGCGAAGCGACCTTCATGTCGCCGGCGCAACGGCCCACGGCCGACGAGGAGCGCGCGGAGTACCTTCGCCATCGCAACGACCCGGCCGACCCTGGCTACCGACACTTCCTGCAGCGCCTGTCAGGCCCCTTGCTGGCGCGGCTTGCGCCCGCCAGTGCAGGGCTGGATTTCGGCTGTGGTCCGGGCCCGGCGCTGGCGGCGCTATTGGGAGCGGCCGGTCACGTGGTGAGCGTCTACGACCCCTTCTTTGCGCCCGACACCGCAGCGCTCGCGCGCAGTTACGACTTCATAACCTGCACCGAGGTGGCCGAGCATTTTCATGCCCCGGCCGCCGAGTTCGCCCGATTCGACGCGCTGCTTCGTCCTGGTGGCTGGCTGGGCGTCATGACGTGCTTCCAGGCCGATGACGCGCGCTTTGCTGCCTGGCATTACCGCCGTGATCCCACCCATGTCGTGTTCTATCGCGAGGCCACCTTTCGGCTCCTCGCCCGTCGCTTCGGCTGGCGCTGCGAAGTGCCGTGCAAGGACGTGGTGCTGATGCGCAAGTCTTGATGGGCAGATTCGAATTCCCCCGCTTCCCTCAACCACAACAAGCAATTAAAGAGACCACACCATGAGCTACGAAACCATCCTCTACGAACTGCGCGACGGCATCGCCGAGATCCGCCTCAACCGTCCGCAGCGCCTCAACGCCGTCACCCAGGAACTCTACGACGAACTCAACGATGCGCTGACCCGCGCCGAGGCCGACCCCGATGCCCGTGTGGTGCTGATCACCGGCGAAGGCCGCGCCTTCTGCGTCGGCGCGGACCTCAAGGCGCACAAGGTCGGGCGCACTGCCTTCGACCGCCGCCAGTACCTCAAGGGCGAGCAGGACGCCTGCCATCGCCTGCTGCACATGAAGACGCCGGTGATTGCCGCCGTCAATGGCTACGCGCTCGGCGCCGGCGCCGAGATCGCGATCGCGTCGGACTTCATGCTGATGGCCGAGAGCGCGCAGATCGGCCTGCCCGAGATCTCGATCGGCAACTTCCTCGGCGGCGGCGTGACCTGGCTGCTGCCGCGCCTGGTGGGGCTGGCCAAGGCGCGCGAGCTGGTCTTCCTCGGCGAGCGCATCAAGGGCGAGGAGGCAGTGCGCATCGGCCTGGCCAACCGTATGTTTGCGGACGAGGGCTTCCTGGAGGCCGCGCGCGAATTCGCGCTCAAGGTCGCGAGCAAGGCGCCGTTCTCGATGCAGCTCGCCAAGGAGCAGCTCAACCTGTCGGCCGAGCGTACGCTGGACGCCTGCCTCACTGCGGAGCTCGAGGGCATGATGTTCGTCGGCACCACCAAGGACTGGCAGGAAGGCGTGGACGCCTTCGCCGAGAAACGCGCACCCGTCTTCAAGGGGGAATGACACGATGACCGAGACAACAACGACCCGGAACCAGCCCGCGACCACCCACAAGAGCCCGCTGCACGACTTCCTCGCTCCCGATTCGATCGCCATCGTCGGCGCCTCGGCCGACCCCACCAAGCGCGGCTACAAGGCCATGGTCGGCCTCATCAAGGGCAATTACCGCGGCAAGATCTACCCGCTCAACCCCAAGGTGCCCGAGATCCTCGGCGTGCCCACCTATGCGAGTCTCGACGACATCCCCGGTCCGGTGGACCTGGCACTGATCTGTACCCCGGCCTCGACCCTGCCCGGGCTGATGGCGGAGTGCGGACGCAAGGGCGTGAAGGGCGCGGTGATCCTGGCCAGCGGCTTTCGCGAGACCGGCCCCGAGGGTGCCAGGCTCGAGCAGCAGGTGCTCGACGCGGCGCGCGCCGGCGGCGTGCGCATCATCGGCCCCAACACCTCGGGCATGTTCAACCTGCACAGGAACGTGAACCTGCTCGACCTGCGCAACGTCAAGCCGGGCGACATCGGCTTCATCTCGCAGTCGGGCAACATGCTGCTGGCGCTGGTCCTGGAGGCGGAATACAACGGGCAGGTGGGATTCTCGACCTACGTCGGCCCGGGCAACCAGACCGACATCGGCTTCAACGACTACCTGCGCTACCTCGGCGAGGAAGAGAACACCCGCGTCGCCACCCTGTATGTCGAGGGCTTCCGCGATGGCCAGCGCTTCCTGCAGGCGGCGCGCGAGATCACACCGGTCAAGCCGGTCGTCGTGTACAAGTCCGGCGCCACCGAGCTCGGCAAGAAGGCCGCGAGCTCGCATACCGGCGCGCTCGCCGGCAGCTACGAGATGACGGTGGATCTGTTGAAGCAGGTGGGCGTGAGCGTCGTGCGCCACTCCGACCAGATCCTGCCGGTGGCCGAGGGCCTGGCGTTGATGCAGCAGGCGCGCGGGCGCCGGGTGGCAGTGATCGCCGACGGCGGCGGCCAGGCCACGATCACCTCCGACCGTCTGTCCGATGCCGGGCTGGAACTGGCCGAGCTGTCGGCAGCGACGCGCAAGCGCCTGGCCGAGATCCTCTTCGCCCAGGCCTCGCTCGCCAACCCGATCGACGTCGCCGGCACGTCCGACGCCGACCCCGAGGTGCTCGCGCGCTGCGTGGAGATCGTCGCCGACGACGACAACGTCGATGCGGTGTTCCTGGTCGGCATGTTCGGCGGTTACCACACCCGCTTTGCCGAGTCGCTGCTCGGCGGCGAGATGCGCGCAGCCGAGTCGATGATCGAGCTCGCCCGCAGCAGTGGCAAGCCGCTCGTCATCTACAGCCTGTACGCGCCGGTCAAGCCGCCGGCCTTGCGTCGCCTGCACGAGGGTGGCCTGCCGGTGTATTCCTCGATCGAGCACGCGGTGAAGGTGCTGCAGGCGCTGGCCGAGCGCGGCATCTACCTGCAGCACCAGCACGGCCAGCCGCTGCAGGCGAGCGTCACCCCGCTCGAGAGCATGCAGGCGATGTTCGCCCGCGCCCAGAACGAGGGCCGCGACCTCTACGAGTTCGAGGCCAAGACGCTGTTGCGCGCGCATGGCATCGCCGTGGCCGAGGAAGTCGTCGCCCACAATGCCGACGAGCTCGGCGCGGCGATCGCCAAGTTCGGCGAGCAGCCGCTAGCGATGAAGGTCGTGTCGAAGGACATCCTGCACAAGTCGGACGCCGGCGGGGTCAAGCTCAGCCTGGTGGGCGAGGCGGCATTGCGCACCGCCTACGATCAGATCATGACGAGCTGCCGCGCCTACGATGCCAACGCCGACATCCGCGGCGTGCTGGTGACGCCAATGGCGAGGAAGGGCACCGAGGCGATCATCGGCGTGGTGCGCGACCCGATCTTCGGCCCGGTGCTGATGTTCGGCCTGGGCGGCATCTTCGTCGAGATCCTCGAGGACGTCGCCTTCCGCGCCATCCCGCTGTCGCGCCACGACGCCGAGCTGATGGTCGATCAGCTGAAGGGCCGCAAGATCCTCGCCGGCGTGCGCGGCGAGCGCCCGGTGGACAAGGAGGCCCTGGTCGACCTGCTGCTCAAGGTGTCGAGCATCGTCACCGCCTATCCGCAGTTGTCGGAGCTGGACCTGAACCCGGTGATCGCCTATCCGGATGGGTATGCGGTGGTGGATGCGCGCGTGATCACCAACCGGGCGGTGGCCAGCACCTGAGGCGCGTGGGCGACGCCAGGAAGAAGGCGAAAAAGGGGCGCCGCAGCGCTGCGGTGCCCCCTTGCAGTGTGCTTACTTGTTCAGCTCTTCGTAATAGTTCGTGCTGTTGCTGTAGCGGATCCTGTCTGCCAGCCCGGGCACGTCGATGACGCCGACCTCGCGTTCGTAGGTGGCGTAATCGGCGATCAGCTCCTGCAGCTTCGCCGGGTTCGCTTCGGCGAGGTTGTGGCGCTCGGCGCGGTCGGTGGAGAGCTTGTACAGCTCCCACTCGCCGCTGCCCCAGGGCTTGTTCGACCACACGATCTTCCAGTCGCCCTTGCGCAGCGCCTTGCGGCCGCCGAGCTCCCAGCCCACCGCATCGTCATCGCCACGGATGGCGGAAACTTCACCGGCCAGCAGCGGCAGCATCGAGCGTCCCTTCATCGGCAGGACTTCCTTGCCCTGGTAGCGGGTTCCGGGATGCTGAATGCCTGCGAGCTCGAGCAGGGTCGGCATCACGTCCATCGTGTGGGTGAAAGCCGGCAAGATCGCACCCCTGCCTGCCACCCCCGGGCCGCGCACGATCGCCGGCGCGGCGATGCCGCCCTCGTACATGAAGGACTTGTACAGGTTGAACGGCGTCGAACCCACCTGTGCCCAGCCGGGCCCGTACTCGATGAAGGAGTTCGCCTTGCCGGTGTTCTCCAGGCTGTTGTCCATGTGGCGCGCCACCCACTCGCGGGCGGCGCCGATGTCGAGCGCGGTGTTGCCGTCGGCACCGTTGTCGGACATGAACAGGACGAAGGTGTTGTCGTATTCGCCGATCAGCTTCAGGTAGGCGATCAGCTCGCCGAGGTGGCGGTCCATGTCGTCCACCATGGCGGCGTAAACGGCCATGCGCTTGCTCTCCATGTGCCGCTGCTCGGTCGTCAGTTGTGCCCAGCGCGGCCAGGTGGGGTGGCCGGTGTAGGGCGCGGTGTCCTGATCGATGATGCCCAGGCGCTTCATGCGCGCGAGGCGCTCGGCGCTGATCTGCTCGTAGCCGCCGTCGTAGCGGCCCATGTATTTCTCGATCGTCTCCTCGCGCGCCTGCAGCGGCCAGTGCGGGGCGGTGAAGGCGAGGTAGGCGAAGAAGGGTTTGCCCGCGTCGCGGTTGCGCTCGATCTGGCTGATCAGGCTGCGGGCGAAGTACTCGCTGGAGTAGAAGCCGTTCTCGGGCAGCAGCACGGACTTGCCGTTCTCACGGTACAGGGTGCGATCGAGCTGGCTGGCATCGCGGTAATTCACGCGCACCTGGTCGAAATGCCCCGCGCCGCCCTGCATCATCGCGTAGGAGTAGTCGAAGCCGCGCGCAGCCGGGCTGTCCTGTTCCTGTGTGCCGAGGTGCCACTTGCCGGCCATCAGCGTGGTGTACCCGGCGTCGCGGAGCAGTTGCGGCAGCGGAACGATGCGGGCGTTGAGCTTGCCCTCGTAGCCCGGCTGGTCCTTCTGCTCCGGCGTTGCGAATTCGGCCATCGCGCCGAAGCCCGCGAGGTGGTTGTCCGTCCCCGACAGCAGCATCGAGCGCGTGGGCGAGCAGAAGGGCGAGGTGTAGAAGCTCGTCATGCGCACGCCCTCGTCGGCCAGTGCGTCCAGGTTCGGCGTGTCGATCTCGCCGCCGAAGGCGGGGAGGTCGGAATAGCCCAGGTCGTCGGCCACGACCAGCAGGATGTTCGGCTGCTTGCGGGCGTGGGGTTCCGGCTGCGGGCTTGCCGCGTGGGCTGCGGGAAGCAGCATGGCCGTTGCTGCCGTGATGATGAGGGCGAGTGAAATCCTCATGGATGTCTCCGGTTGGGGCTGATTCTTGTTGATGTCGTCTCCGCTCGGGCCTGGCGATGAAGGGGCACGTCGGGCGGGTGCCTGATGTGCGGCGCCTCGAGCGGGAATCACATGGCGTGATGCGCTCATCGTGCGGATTTATGCAGAGCCGCGTCAAAGACGGAGGGAGAACTGTCCACCAGGTGGACAGGTGCGGCGCCGCAGGCACCGGGATCCGCTGTTGCCAGGCGCGCGACGCTCAGCCGGCGCCGCCCACCTCGTGGTGCAGGATGCGATTGCGGCCGAGGCGCTTGGCTTCGTACATCGCCCGGTCGGCGCCGTGGATCAACTCGGTGGCGGTGCGGCCGTCCTGCGGGTGCAGGGCGAAGCCGATGCTGGCCGAGACGCGGGCCGTGTCTGCGTCGAGCGCGTAGGGCTCGGCGAGGCGGGCGAGCAGCTTTTCTCCGACGTGCAGCGCGTCCTGCGCCTGATGCAGGGCAGGCAGGATGATCGCGAACTCGTCGCCGCCCAGCCGCGCCACGGTGTCGCTGGCGCGCACGCATTCGCGCAGGCGGGCGGCGACCTGCTGCAACAGTGCGTCGCCGGCATGATGGCCGAGGCGGTCGTTCACCGCCTTGAAACCGTCGAGGTCGATGTACATCAGGCCAACCATGCCGCCGGTACGCGGGGCGCGCAGCAGTTCGTGGTCGAGTTGTTCCTGGAAGCGGTGGCGGTTGGCGAGGCCGGTGAGCGGATCGCGGGTCGCCAGGCCCCAGGCAAAGTGACGGTCGTCGTGCGCCGCGCCGGCGAGCAGCGCGGTGGCCGAGCTCATCGCCAGCAGCAGTTGAAGTTCGGTGGCGGTGGCAGCCGGTAGCGCCAGCACACGTTCGCCGACGACCAACAGTGCGCAAACAAGGACCGCGCTCAGATAGCCGACCAGCACGCCATGCGTGAGCCCCGCCAGCAGTACCGGGAACAGCACCAGGACCGAGAGCCGCACGTCAACACCGAGCACCTGCGGCAGGCCGAGCACTGCCAGCGCCACGAGGATCGCGAGCCCGAACAGGCCCCACATTGACGGCAGGCCGTGGCCGCGCGCGAGAGCGTCGGCGGGGTCGGAGGCCGGCAGGCGCGGCCGCCGCGACAGCAGGTTCCACACCAGCGTGAGTGCGGGCACGCCGAGCAACACACCGGCGAAATCGCCGCCCCAGAACGCGAGGAAGACCGCGCCGAGTTCGTCCGCGGGTAAGGACCGGAACGGCGGGATGAACAGGGTCGTGATCGCCGACAGCGTCACCGCTCCCAGGCTGACGCCGACGAAGTAGAGCGCGGCCGGCAAGCTCAGCCGGGCAGGCTGGGCGCGCCAGCGCATGCGCAGCAGCAGCCCGGCACCGCCATAGCAGAGTACCTGGCGCAACGCGCCGCCCCAGTCGACTTCATGCAGCAGCCCGCCGCCCACGCCGAGTTGACGCACGGTGAGGATGGCGAGGAAGGCCCAGGGCAGGACGCGCCAGCCGCCGATCATGCCGGCTGCGGTGGTCAGCCCTGCAGACAGGTAAAGCGCGCTGACATGCGGCTGGAGCTCGAATGGCGCCGAGGCCTGCCAGGCGAGCCAGTAGCACGCGAAGAGCAGGAGGGCGCCCGCAGTCGGCGTGTGCAAGAGCGAACGGGGGACGAGCGGATCCATGCCAATCCAGCGGTGGTGCCCGGCCTGAGGAAGGGGGGACAAGCGCCGGAAGGATAGCACCTCCACGGCGTGGGCTTCAGGCGTGGCGTCCCGGATTGGGGGGCGATGACGCGCATCCGAAATGCATCGCCGGGTGCGGCGGGTGCCGCTGCCGGCGATGCGAGGAGGCATCGTTCAGTGCGCCAGGAAGTCGAGCACCATGCGGTTGAACTTGTCCGCATGCTCCCACTGCGCCCAGTGGCCGCAGCGGTTGAAGATGTGCAGCTCGGCGTTGGGCATGCCCCAGATCAGGCGCAGGCTTACGTCCATCGGCACGAAGCGGTCGTCGCGGCCCCAGATCACCAGCGTCGGCGCGCTGATTTCGCCCAGGCGCGGGCCCTGGTCGGGGAACTGCTTGGGGTTCGCGGCCAGGCTCTTGACGAAGTTCTCGAGGTGGTCCTTGCGCGCCAGCATGTTGTCCAGGCGGGCCTGGAACAGCGCCTCGGTCATGCTGCTCGGGTCGAAGACGAACACGGCCATCATCTTCTTCAGGTTCTCGATCGTCGGCTCGCGGTACAGGCCCTGCAGCAGCTTGATGCCTTCGGTGGGCATGGGCACGAACTGGCTCGGGCCGCCGGTGCCGCCGCCCATCAGGATCAGCTTGCCGACGCGGGTCGGGTTCGACAGCGCGAAGGCGACCGCGCTATGGCCGCCCATCGAGTTGCCGACGATGTGCACCTTGTCCAGGCCGAGGGCGTCGAGCAGGGCCTTCAGGGTCTGGGCGTTGAGGTCCGAGCGCGAGCCGGTACACACGATCGGGTCGCTCTTGCCCCAGCCCAGGCAGTCCATCAGCACCACTCGGTAGCCGGCGCCGACGAAGGCGTCGACGTTGCGGTGGAAGTTGGCCCAGCCGGTGGCGCCGGGGCCGGAGCCGTGCAGCATGACGACGGTTTCGGCGCCGGTGCCGCAGTCGTTGTAGTGCACCTGCACGTCGAGTTCGTTGACCTTGAGGCGGACCAGGTGGCTGGTGGCGGCTTCGGTCAGGGGGATGGTTTGAGTGCTCATCGTTGTAGCTCCTGTCGGTGTTGGGGCGGCCTGTGTCTGCCGTCTCGGTGGTGTTGGGGCTCAGCCCTTGTACGGCCCTGCACCGAGCCCGATCGGCGCCGGAGCGGCAGCGACCAGCTTGGAGAAGATGTGCGCGAAGTCCTCTTCACCGGTCTTGGCGGTGGCGCGGCTGCCGCTCAAGGGGTCGTCGGCGATGAAGCCGGCGTTGGCCCGCTCCCAGTCCTCGGCGCTGAAGTGCTTGCGGATCAGCGGCAGCACCTCGCGCTCCTCGGTCATCATGTGGGTGCGGTAGAACTCGGCGTAGTCGTTGAAGGCGGTCTTGAAGGCCTCGAAGGCGCCGGCGGGGTCCTGCGCGTAAGCCTTCACTGCGGCCTCCAGCACCGCGATGCGGGCGTCGGCCTGGGCGTGCTCGGCCTCGAGCCTGTCGAGCGCGGCGTCGGCATCGTGCGTGCGCGCGCGCAGCGGCCCGAAGAGGAATTCATCCTCCTTGGGGTGGTGGCGCTTTTCGGGGTAGGCGTCGAGGTAATGCACCATCGCCTCGAGCAGCTTGTGGTCCGGTTGCAGGCGGCCCGCGCCGATCTCGCCGATCATGTGGCGGATGGCGTGGATGATCGCCGCCAGCGACTGGTGTTCGTCCATCAGGATGCGCATCGCGTCCATGGGGGTGTCCTTGTCTGTGTAGGGTTCGCGGGCGGGCTCAGGTCGACAGCATCGCCTGGTGCTTGCCGCCAAAGCCGAGGTAGGCCTCGATCACGCGCGGATCGTCGGCGAGCGTGTGCGCCGGGCCTTCCATGGCGATCTGGCCGGTCTCGAGCACGTAGGCGTAGTCGGCCACCTGCAACGCGGCGCGCGCGTTCTGCTCGACGAGCAGGATCGACACGCCACGGCGCCGGAGTTCGCTGATGATGCGAAAGATCTCGCGCACGATCAGCGGCGCCAGCCCGAGGCTGGGCTCGTCGAGCATCAGGAGCTTGGGCTTGGCCATCAGCGCGCGGCCCACTGCCAGCATCTGGCGCTCGCCGCCCGACATGGTGCCGGCGTGCTGGTCGCGACGCTCCTTCAGGCGCGGGAACAGCGCATAGACCTCTTCCAGCGTCTGCGCGTGGTCGCGTTTTCCCATGCGGTAGCGCTGGAAGGCGCCCAGCACCAGGTTGTCCTCGACGCTCATCTCGCCGAAGAGCTCGCGCTTCTCGGGCACCAGGTTCATGCCGCGCGCCACCATGCGTTCGACCTCGGGCACGACTTCGAGCGTGCCGTCGAAGGCGACTTTGCCCTTGCTGCCGAGCACGCCCATGATCGCCGACAGCATCGTCGTCTTGCCCGCGCCGTTGGGGCCGATCACGGTGACGATCTGGCCTTCGCCCACGGTGAGGCTGGCGTTGGTGAGCGCCTCGACCTTGCCGTAGGACACGGTGAGGTCGCGGACCTCGAGCACCGGGTTCTTCGCGCTGGCGTTCGACGCTGCGGCTTGCGTTTGCTGTTGTGTCATCGCGTTCTCCTCGCTCACTCCACGCCGCCCAGATAGGCTTCGAGCACCGCCGGGTTCTTCTGGATCTCGTCCGGGAGGCCCTCGGCGATCTTCTGCCCGAACTCCATCACCACCACCCGATCCACGAGCCCCATCACGAAGTCCATGTCGTGCTCGACGATCAAGGTCGCCATGCCCTCCGAGCGCAGCTTCTTGAGCAGCTCGCCCAACGCGGCCTTCTCCTTGAAGCGCAGGCCGGCCGCGGGCTCGTCGAGCAGCAGCAGGCAGGGGTCGGCGCACAGCGCGCGCGCGATCTCGAGGATGCGCTGCTGGCCCAGTGCCAGGCTGCCGGCCTCCTCATACATGTGCTCGGTAAGGCCCACGCGCTCGATCTGGTAGGCGGCTTCCTTGAGGATGCGCGCTTCCTCGGCGCGGTCCAGGCGCCAGGCCGAACTGAGCACGCCCTTGCCACTTCTGAGGTGGGCGCCGATGGCGACGTTCTCGAGCACGCTCATCGTCGGCAAGAGCTTGACGTGCTGGAAGGTGCGGCTCATGCCCATGCGGGCGATCTCGCGCGAGTCGTGGCCGGCCACCGGCTTGCCCAGGAACAGCACCTCGCCCGAGGTCGGGGTGTCGACGCCCGAGATCTGGTTGAACATGGTGCTCTTGCCCGCGCCGTTGGGGCCGATGAGCGCGAGGATCTCGCCCGCGCGCACCTCGAGGCTCATGTTGTTGTTGGCGATGAGGCCGCCGAACTTGCGGGTGACGTTCTTGGCCTCGAGGATCAGCTCGCCCGCCTTCGGGAGTGTGCGCCGCGGCAGGGTCTCGGCCTTGGCGTCGATCGTCTTGCGCACCGCGCGCACCGGCACCAGTTTCTTGAGGATCGGCCACACGCCTTCGCGCGCCCGGTGCAGCACCAGCACCATCAGGATGCCGAACACGATCATCTCGAAGTTGCCGCTCGCCCCGAGCAAGGTGGGCAGCCAGTCCTGCAGCCACTGCTTGAGCACGGTGATGACACCGGCACCGACGATCGCGCCCCACACGTAGCCGGCACCGCCCACGACCGCCATGAACAGGTACTCGATGCCGATATGCACGCCGAACGGGGTCGGGTTCACGAAGCGCTGCATGTGCGCGTACAGCCAGCCCGAGGCACAGGCGAGCAGCGCGGCGATGACGAAGATCACCATGCGCGCACGCGCCGTATCCACCCCCATCGCCTCGGCCATCACCCGCCCGCCCTTCAACGCGCGGATGGCACGGCCCTCGCGCGAGTCGAGCAGGTTGTGGGTGGTGAGCATGGCCAGCAGCAGGAAGGCCCAGATCAGGTAGTAGATCTCGCCACCTTCATCGAGCGTCCAGCCGAACAGGCTGATCGCCGGGATGCCGCTGATGCCGGTGTGCCCGCCCAGGCTCGCCATGGTGCCGAAGAGGAAATACAGGCTGATGCCCCAGGCTATGGTGCCCAGGGGCAGGAAGTGGCCCGAGAGTTTGAGCGTGAGCGAACCGAGCAGGATCGCCACCGCGGCGGTGATCAACAGGCCCGCGACCAGCGTGAGCCAGGGCGAGGCGCCCACCCAGGCGATCCAGGATGGCAGATCGGTGGCGGTGCTGAGCGCGGCGGTGGTGTAGGCGCCCAGGCCCACGAAGGCGGCCTGGCCGAAGCTGGTGAGCCCGCCGACGCCGGTCAGCAGCACCAGGCCCAGCGCGACCATCGCGTACAGGCCGATGTAGTTCAACAAGGTGACGTAGTACGGCGACAGGATCGCCGGCACCAGCAGCAACAGGGCGAGAAAGGCCCCCAGTACCAGACGGTCGGTTCTCATTCTTCTTCCTCCACGTGACGGCTGGTGAGCGAGCGCCACAGCAGCACGGGAATGATCAGGGTGAAGACGATGACTTCCTTGTAGGCGCTGGCCCAGAACGAGGCGAA
>NZ_JAVEYL010000079.1:0-4476 GCF_034003485.1 Thauera sp. | reverse complement strand
TGGCCTGGGCGCCGGTCTGCTTGGCCGCAGCGATGATCTTGTCGATCACCAGGTAGCTCTCGCGCGCCGCCGCCGGGCCGATCAGCACGGCCTCGTCGGCCAGGCGCACGTGGCGGGCCTTGGCGTCGGCCTCGGAATACACCGCGACGGTCTTGATGCCCATGCGGCGGGCGGTCTTGATCACCCTGCAGGCAATCTCTCCACGGTTTGCGATCAGGATCTTGTCGAACATGTCGTCTCCAGCTTCTTGTCGGAATTCAGAAAGTTGTCCCTGCGGTCCCTGCAGGCTTCACGGCGCGGGCAGTTCGGGGTGCGCCGGCCGCAAGCGCGGGCGGAACACCCGCCGCAGGAAGCGCCACAGCACCACGATCAGCGCCACCGCCAGCACCACGAACACCACCAGCGCCACCAGGAACCACAGCGGCTCCTGCAGCAGCAGCCACAACCCGCCGGCGAACATCGCGTCCTCGCCGAGCGAGGTGGTGACGTTGCTCACCGGCTCGGGCGAGGTGTTGATCGCCGCCCGCGCCCCCGCCTTTGCGAAGTGCGCGCCCGCCGCCAGCGTGCCGCCGGCCAGCGCCGCCGCCAGCTGCACCGCGCCCGCCTGGTCGCCCATCACCGCGGCCGCCAGCGCCGCGCCGGCCGGGATGCGGATGAAGGTGTGCACCGCGTCCCACAGCGAATCGAACCAGGGCAGCTTGTCGGCGAAGAACTCGGCCAGCAGCATCACCCCGGACACCCCGAGCAGCAGCGGATGCGTCAGCACCTCCAGCCCGCCCGGCAACTGCACGCCGCCGAAGCGCCCCAAGGCACCGAGCACGAACACCAGCGCGTACAGCCGCAGCCCGCTCGCCCAACCCAGACCCGCCGCCAGCGCGGCGAGCGAGGCCATGTCGAGCGGCACACCGCTCCAGTCGAGCAGCGCGGTGAGCTCGGTCGGCCAGCTGCTGAAGGCGTAGGCGTCCATGGCGGTCTCCGCGGATGTTCGTCAGGCTCGGCAGGCCGCGCAGTTCGTGCGCTTGCCGGCCACAGCCCGTCCCCAGCTCAACCCTGCGCGATCCACACCGCGGGGCGCTTGTCGAGGAAGGCGGCCAGGCCCTCCTTGGCCTCGGGCGTCACGCGCAAGCTGGCGATGCGGCGCGCGGTGTCTTCCACCACTGCGTCGCTCACCGGCCGGTTGGCCACCGCGCGAATCAGGTCCTTGGCGGCAGCCTGCGACTTCGGGCCGCCCTGCAGCAGGGCCTCGACCACTTCGCTCACCTTGGCGTCCAGTTCCTCGGTCGCCACCGCTTCGTGCGCCAGCCCCAGCGTCGCCGCGCGCGTGGCATTGATGCGCTCCGCGGTCTGGAAGTAGCGATAGGCCTGGCGCTCGCCGATGGCGCGGATCACATAGGGGCTGATCGCCGACGGGATGATCCCGAACTTGACCTCGGAGGTCGCAAACACCGCCCTGTCCCCCGCGATGCAGATGTCGCAGGCGCTCGCCAGCCCCATGCCGCCACCCAGCGCCGCGCCGTGCACGCGCGCGATGGTCGGCTTGTTCATCTCGGCCAGCGTACGCAGCATGCCGGCGAGCTTCATCGCGTCGGCGAAGTTCTCTGCCTCGCTCGCCTCGCCGGCGGCCTTCATCCAGTTGAGGTCGGCGCCGGCCGAGAAGCTCTTGCCCCGCCCGGCCAGCACCACCGCGCGCACCGAGTCGTCGGCATCGAGTTCGATACAGGCGGTGGTGAGGTCGGCGATCAGTTGCGCGTTGAAGGCGTTGTGCACGTCCGGACGGTTCATCCAGATCGTCGCCACGCCGGCTTCGCGTTGAATTTCAAGCGTTTCGTACATCGTGTCTCCTCGCCTCAAGGGGCGTTTCAGTCCTTTCCGGCTTCGAACCAGTTCTCCAGTCTCAGCCCGTCGAAGCATTCGAAGTCGCGCGTATTGCGCGTGACCAAGGTCAGGTTCCGGGTGGCAGCGATGGCGGCGATCTGGCTATCCGGGTAGGGCTGCGGCCGCCCAAGCCCAAGGAGGCGGGCACGCTCTCTCGCGTGCCAGGTGGCTGCAGTTTCGTCGTACGGCAATATCTGCATGCTGGAGCCGATGACAATGTCACGATAAGCCCGTACCAGCATCTCCCCCCGCCCGACACTCGGGGCGCGCAAGGCGCCACACAGCAACTCGTGCCAAACGACCGACGCAATCGCGCAGTCGTTTCCATCACGCGAAAAGCGACGCACAACCCCGGGATCAACCCGCGGCTTGAGCAATTCGGACAGCACATTGGTATCCAGCAGAAACGACACCCCCATCACGCACGCTCTTGTTTCACATCGGGCCCTTCTGCGTCGTCTGCAACGCCCCCGGCCCAGTCATATTCGGGTCCGCTGAAATCGCAGCGAGGCTCGTAGATCGTCCTGTCGCGCCAGCTGTCGATCTCTTCGTCCGTCCAGTCAGGAAACGCATCCTCGGCAGCGAGCTTCGCTCTCACCTCCTGCACGACATCCCAGAACGACGGGCGCGCGGTCGTCGCGACACGCATGCGCTCGTATTCCTGGACCGCAAGCACCACCGCCACCGGCTTGCCGCGGCGCGTGATCGTGACCGGCTGGCCCGCTTCGGCCTGATGAATCAGCGCAGGCAACTGGTTCTTCGCATCGGCAATCGAGATCATCTGCGCCTCCTTAAATGGCTATCTACATGGCCATTCTAGACCTCGCCTCGCTGCATTACATCCGGAACACGCCGAACTTCGTCGGCTGGATCGGTGCATTGAGTGCGGCCGAAAGCGACAGCCCCAGGATGCGGCGCGACTGCGCCGGATCGACCACGCCGTCGTCCCACATGCGCGCGGTGGCGTAGTAGGGGTGGCCCTGGAACTCGTACTGGTCGCGAATCGGCGCCTTGAAGGCCTCTTCCTCTTCCTTGCTCCAGGCGCCGCCCTTGGCCTCGATGCCGTCGCGGCGCACGGTGGACAGCACGCTCGCAGCCTGCTCGCCGCCCATCACGCTGATGCGCGAATTCGGCCACATCCACAGGAAGCGCGGGCTGTAGGCGCGGCCGCACATGCCGTAGTTGCCGGCGCCGAAGGAGCCGCCGATCAGCATGGTGATCTTGGGCACCTGCACGGTGGCCACGGCGGTCACCATCTTGGCGCCGTCCTTGGCGATGCCGCCGTTCTCGTACTTGCGCCCGACCATGAAGCCGGTGATGTTCTGCAGGAACAGCAGCGGGATGCCGCGCTGGCCGCACAGCTCGATGAAGTGCGCGCCCTTCTGCGCCGATTCGCCGAACAGGATGCCGTTGTTGGCGACGATGCCCACCGGGTAGCCGTGGAGCTGGGCGAAGCCGCACACCAGCGTCGTGCCGTAGCGTGCCTTGAACTCGTCGAAGCGCGAACCATCGACCACGCGCGCGATGATCTCGCGCACGTCGAAGGGCTTGCGGGTGTCGCTGGGGATGATGCCGTAGATCTCTTCCGGGTCGTACAGCGGCTCCTCGCCCTGCCCGAGCGCGAGGTTGATCGGCTTGGTGCGGTTGAGGTTGGAGACGATGCGGCGCGCGATGTAGAGCGCGTGGGCGTCGTTCTCGGCCAGGTGGTCGGCCACGCCCGACAGGCGCGTATGGACATCGCCGCCGCCGAGATCCTCGGCGCTCACCACCTCACCGGTCGCCGCCTTCACCAGCGGCGGACCACCGAGGAAGATCGTGCCCTGGTTCTTGACGATGACGGTCTCGTCCGACATCGCCGGCACGTAGGCGCCACCCGCGGTACACGAGCCCATCACCACCGCAATCTGCGGGATGCCCTTGGCCGACATGTTGGCCTGGTTGAAGAAGATGCGGCCGAAGTGGTCGCGGTCGGGGAAGACTTCGTCCTGCTTGGGCAGGAAGGCGCCACCCGAGTCGACCAGGTAGATGCAGGGCAGATTGTTCTGCTCGGCGATCTCCTGCGCGCGCAGGTGCTTCTTGACCGTCATCGGGTAGTAGGTGCCGCCCTTCACCGTGGCGTCGTTGGCCACGATCATGCATTCGACGCCCTGCACGCGGCCGATGCCGGTGATGACGCCGGCGCTCGGCGCCTCGTCGTCGTACATGCCGTAGGCCGCCATCTGGCCGACCTCGAGGAAGGGCGTACCCGGGTCGAGCAGGTGGCCGACGCGGTCACGCGGCAGCAGCTTACCGCGCGCCGTGTGCTTGGCGCGCGCCGACTCCCCGCCGCCGAGGCTGACCTGCGCCGCCTTGGCGCGCAGGTCCTCGACCTGGGCGCGCAGGCTGGCGGCGTTGGCCTGGAAGTCTTCGCTGCGGGTGTTGATGCTGGACTTGATCACGCTCATCGCAGACGCTCCGCTCAGCGGGTTTCGGAAAACAGTTCGCGGCCGATCAGCATGCGGCGGATCTCGCTGGTGCCGGCGCCGATCTCGTACAGCTTGGCGTCGCGCCACAGGCGGCCCACCGAATACTCGTTGGTATAGCCCACGCCGCCCAGCGCCT
>NZ_JAVEYL010000019.1:0-88219 GCF_034003485.1 Thauera sp. | reverse complement strand
GCGGTGGTGAAGAGGGCTTCGATCTGGTTGTTCATCGGGTGCGAGGTCGGCGTCAGTGTCGGGCGGTTGTACCACCGCAGATCATGTTTGTTGAGAAGTCAATTTCCACTGGAAACGGCATAGAGCCAGTTCGGCAGCGCGGACGGGCGGCGCCCGCCCTGTTCTTCAGCCCTCATGGATCCGGAGTCGGGTTTGTCAGGCCGCGCATTATCCTCCGCATTGCCCCGTGCTGACGCAGCGGTGCGACAATATGCGCCTTCGCGCCCGCCCCACCCCACCCGTCACCCCGCCTGTCACCCCACTACGACCATGCCCGCCCACACCATCGCCGCCGTCGTCTACAAGCCCACCGACAACATAGAGGCCCTGCTCGCGCTTGCAGCGCGTGCGCTGGCCGAACGCGGGGTGCGGCTCGGCGGCGTGCTGCAGCACGACATCCCCACGGTCATCGACGACCCGTGCGCGATGCAGCTCGAGAACCTCGAAACGGGCGAAAGCATCCCGCTGTCGCAGGATCTCGGCCGCGGCTCGGTGTCGTGCCGGGTCGATCCCGATGCGCTGGCGCGCGGCTCGGTGGCAGTGCGCGGCGCGCTCGAACGCGGCGTCGATCTGGTCATCATCAACAAGTTCGGCGCGCAGGAGGTGTTCGGCGCCGGCCTGCGCGACGAGATGGGCGAGACGGTGCTTGCCGGCGTGCCGCTGCTGACCGCAGTGGGCGAGCGCTTCCTGGACGAATGGAAGCAGTTCACCGGCGACGAGTGCGCCCTGCTGCCACCCACGCTCGAGGCCATCCTGCAATGGTGGTCCGAACAGCAGGCAGCAGGTTGAGCGGTGGATTGCCGCCCCGGTTGTGCCGCCTGCTGCATTGCACCGTCGATCTCCTCGCCGATTCCCGGCATGCCCCACGGCAAGCCCGCCGGCGTGCGCTGCGTCCAGCTCGACGAGGCCGACCGCTGCCGCCTGTTCGGCGACCCGCGCCGCCCCGCCGTGTGCGCCAGCCTGCGGCCCGCGCTGGAGATGTGCGGCGCGGATCGGGCGCAGGCGATGCACTATCTGACCGAACTCGAAGCGATGACATCGACCTGAGCGGCGACACACCATCCCGCAGCGCAATATTCCCGCCGCTATAATCCCCGCCTCTGCCTACCGCCCGACCTCCGCCGCATGGACCTCTCCCTCCTCCTCATCGCACTCGTCCTCGGCATCGTCGAAGGCCTGACCGAATTCCTGCCGGTGTCCTCCACCGGGCACCTGATCATCATCGGCGATGCCCTCGGCTACAACGATGACACCAGCAAGGTGTTCAAGATCGTCATCCAGCTCGCCGCCATCCTCGCCGTGTGCTGGGACTACCGCGAACGCCTGATCAAGGTCGCCAGCGGGCTCACCACCGAGCCCGCCGCGCAGCGCTTCGTGGGGCTGCTGTTCATCGCCTTCCTGCCCGCGGCGGTGCTCGGGCTGATGTTCCATTCCACGATCAAGAGCCTGCTGTTCAACCCGATCACGGTGGCGACCGCGCTCGTGGTCGGCGGCCTGATCATCCTGTACGTGGAAAAGCGCGCCTACCACCCGCGCATCAACGATGTGGACGAGATGCGCTGGAGCGATGCGCTCAAGGTCGGCTTCGCCCAGGCGCTGGCGATGATCCCGGGCACCTCGCGCTCAGGCGCGACCATCATGGGCGGCCTGATCTTCGGCCTGTCGCGCAAGACGGCCGCCGAGTTCTCCTTCTTCCTGGCGATCCCGACCATGTTCGCCGCGACCGCCTACGACCTGTACAAGAACTGGGCGCTCTTGCGGCTCGAGGACCTGCCGGTGTTCGCGGTCGGCTTCGTCGCCTCCTTCGTCGCCGCGATGTGGGCGGTGAAGAGCTTCATCAAGTTCATCTCCAACCACACCTTCATCGTCTTCGCCTGGTACCGCATCGTGTTCGGCATCTTCGTGCTCGCGACCTGGTACTTCGGCTGGGTGGAATGGTCCGAAGCCTGATGGAGCACGCACCATGATCATCTACCTGCACGGGTTCCGTTCCGCCCCGGCTTCGATCAAGGCGCAGGCGCTCAAGGCGCGCATGGTCGAGCGCGGCCTCGCCGACCGCTTCTGGTGCGAGCAACTGCCGGTGTCGCCGCGCGCCGCGATCGCGCTCGCCGAAGCCGCAATCGCCCGCGCCCGCGCTGAGGGGCTGACGCCCACCGTGGCCGGCAGCTCGCTCGGCGGCTACTACGCCACCTGGCTGGCCGAACGCCACGACCTGCAGGCCGTGCTGGTGAATCCGGCGGTGGTCGCCCCGCTCGAGCTCGGCGCCTACGTCGGCATGCAGGACAACATGTACACCGGCGAACGCTTCGAATTCACCCGCGGCCACATCGACGAACTGCGTGCGCTCGAGGTGCCCGCGATCACCCGGCCGGAACGCTACTGGCTGCTGCTCGAGACCGGCGACGAGGTGCTCGACTACCGCCACGCGGTAGAAAAATACGCCGGCGCCCGGCAGACCGTGCTGGAAGGCGGCGACCACGGTTTTTCGTGCTGGGGCGACTATCTCGACGCGGTGATTACCTACGCCGGGCTCGACGACACGAGTTCCCTCGCCGGACTCGGCCAGATGACTCCCCGCGCTGGACTCGACACAGGCGACACACGATGAGCACGAACGACCGCAACGCCCCCGCCGCCGCAGCGCCACCCGGCTTCGACGCCCGCCGCTTCAAGGCCATGGAGCGCGCCGGCTTCAACCGCATTGCTGCGCGCTACGCTGAGGGCGCACACCTGCGCACCGACCTCGCCGCCGCACTGCTCGAAGCCGCTGCGCTCGTGCCCGGCCAGCGCGTGCTCGACCTCGCCAGCGGCCCCGGCCTGCTTGCCCGTGACGCCGCGCTGCGCGTCGCCCCCGGCGGCACCGTGCTCGCCACCGACATCGCCGAAGGCATGCTCGCCGAGGGCGCGCGCCGCTGCGGCGAACACGCCGACACCCCCTGCTTCGCTGCCGCGGATGCCGAGCACCTGTGCCTGGCCGACGCCAGCGTGGACCGCGTGCTGGCAGGGCTGGCGCTGTTCATCTTTCCGCACCCCGAGCGCGCGCTCGCCGAGATGCAACGCGTGCTCGTACCCGGCGGCCGGGTCGCGCTGTCGGTGTGGGGGCTGCGCGAAACCGTGCCGCTGATCCACCGCGCCCAGGACACCATCGCACGCCTGCTGCCGCCCCCCAAGGTCGCGCGCCCGTCGGTGTTCCAGTACGGCGATGCTGACGTGCTGGCCGCCACGCTCGAGGCCGCCGGCTTCGACGACATCGACATCCGGCCGTGCGATTTCGCCTGTCATTTCATCGACGCCGAAGCCTACTGGCAGGCCTTCCTCGACCTCGCCGGCGGCGCGGCCGAAGCACTCGGCCGCCTGCCCGAGGCCACCCAGGCCGGCTTGCGGGCAGCGGTCACCGACGACCTCGCCGCTCATTGCTGCGATGACGGCCGCGGTGGCTACCTGTTGCCGGCGCGCACCCTGATCGCCTCGGCGCGCCGTCCGGGCTGACGGCCTGCAACCCAGCCGCTCGACGCGCTCCATCTTGCCGGGCGCGCGCCGCCCTTTCTGTGGGCACCACCCTCCCCGCTTCCCGCCCCTGCCTGACGCCGTGCCCGACACCCGCTCCCAGCCTCACCCCGCCGCAGCCGCAGCCGCAACCATCGCGCCGACACCCGTGCCCGACCCGAACACGGTGCGCAACGGCATGCTCGCCGCGCTCTTCGCCTTCATCGTCTGGGGACTGGCACCGCTGTATTTCCGCGCGCTGGGCAACGTGCCGCCGTTCGAGATCGTCGCCCACCGCGTGCTGTGGTCCGCGCTCCTCCTCGCCGGCCTGCTCGCCTTCGTGCCCTTCACCGGCGGGTTCGAGCGCGTGCGCGCCGTGTGGCAACAGCCCCGCCTGCTCGCGCTGCTCGCCCTGACCTCGCTGCTCACCAGCAGCAACTGGCTGGTGTTCATCTGGTCGATCGATGCCGGGCGCCTGCTCGAGGCCAGCCTCGGCTACTTCATCAACCCGCTGGTCAGCGTCGCGCTCGGCGCAATCTTCCTCGGCGAACGCCTGCGCCCGCTGCAGGCAGTGGCGGTGGCGGTCGCCTGCGCCGGGGTCGGCTGGCGCGTGTGGCAGCTCGGCAGCCCGCCGTGGATTCCGCTCTTCCTCGCCGGCACCTTCGGGCTCTATGGCCTGCTGCGCAAAAGGGCACCGGTCGACGCGGTCAGCGGCCTGTTCGTCGAGACCTTGCTCGTTGCCCCGCTCGCGCTCATCTGGCTGGGCTGGCTGTACCAACACGGCACGCTGTCCTTCGGCAGCGGCCAGCTCACCGACTGGCTGCTGCCGCTCACCGGCGTCATCACCGCGGTGCCGCTGATGATGTTCGCGGTGGGTGCGCGCCGCCTGCCGCTGGCCACCGTCGGCTTCCTGCAGTACATCGCGCCCAGCCTCAACTTCCTGGTCGCCGTCCTGCTCTTCCGCGAGCCCTTCGACACCACCCAGCTCGTCGGCTTCGGCCTGATCTGGCTCGCGCTCGCGGTGTATTCCGCCGACCTGTTGCGGGCCGGACGCAGGGCGGCCAGGGCTCGCTAGGCCGCGGGGCCGGGGCGGGGGCCGCCAACTTCATGAGCGCCGAGGTGGAGGACGTCGCGGGGGAACCAAGGCGACGCATGTTTGAGGCGCGCAGCGCCGAGTTTGCGTCGCCGCCCCCGCGCCGACCTCCACCGAGGGCAGCCCGCAGCGAAGCGAAGGGCCGCGAATGCAGGCGGCGCCCCCCGCCCCGGCCCCGCGGCCGGCTCGGAGGCGCGCCGAGCCCGACGCCCCGGAGACCCAGCCGGCCGACACACCCGGCCAACGCATCGGGCGATAGGGCCGGCGGCCCGAATCCAGTAGACTAGTGCGCTAGCTTTCTTCAGGCGGATGCCGATGTTCGTGCTGTATGAAGAGGACGGGGCCTTCAAGGCCGGCACGATCCTCGCCGATAACGAAGCCACGCTGCAGGTCGAGAACACCCACGGCAAGCGCGTGAAGCTCAAGCGCGCCCATGTGCTGATGGAGTTCCGCGAACCCGGCCCCGCCGACCTGCTCGCCCGCGCCGACGCCGACGCCGAGGCGCTCGACGTCGAATTCCTGTGGGAGGTGTGTGGCGACGACGAGTTCGCCTTCACCGACTTCGCCGCCGAATACCAGGGCCGCAAGCCGACCGCGGTCGAATCCGCCGCCGTGCTGCTGCGCCTGCACTCGGCGCCGATCTGGTTCCATCGCAAGGGCAAGGGACGCTTCCGCAAGGCGCCGGCCGACATCCTGCAGGCCGCGCTCGCCGGCCTCGAGAAGAAGCGCCAGCAAGCCGCGGCGATCGAGCACATGCGCGCTGAGCTCGTCGACGGCCGGATGCCGCCCGAGCTCGCCGCGCTGCTGCCGCAGGCGCTTTATCGCCCCGATCGCAACCGCGCCGAGATCAAGGCCCTGGAAGCCGCCTGCGTGGACAGCGGACTGTCGGCCGCGCGCCTGCTGTTGAAGTGCGGCGCGCTCGCATCGAGCTACGACTTCCACTACAACCGCTTCCTGTTCGAGCACTTCCCCGAGGGCACCAACTTCCCCGCCATCGAGGCGGCCTCCCTGCCCGGCGACCTGCCGCGCGCGGACGTAGCCGCGTTCTCGATCGACGACGCCTCCACCACCGAGATCGACGACGCCTTCTCGGTGACGCCGCGCGCCGGCGGCGGCTGGCGCATCGGCATCCACATCGCCGCACCCGCGCTCGGCTTCGCGCGCGGTTCGGGCGTGGACGCGATCGCCCGCCGCCGTCTGTCCACCGTCTACATGCCGGGCAGCAAGATCACCATGCTGCCCGACGAGGTCGTGCAGACCTTCACGCTCGCCGAAGGCAGCGACTGCCCGGCGGTGTCGCTCTACCTGGACGTCACCCCGGGGCTCGCCATCGTCGGCGAAGAGAGCCGCGTCGAGATCGTGCCGATCGTGGCCAACCTGCGCCACCACGACATCGAGCCGGTATTCAACGACGAGACCGTGCATGGCGAAGGCCCGGACTTCCAGTGGAAGCGCGAACTCACCCTGCTGTGGGATCTCGCCACCGTGATGGAGGCTGGCCGCGGCAAGGCCGCCGGCAACGAGGATCGCATCGACTTCGGCTTCAGCGTGGACTGGACTCAGGACACCGCCGACGGCCCGGGCCTGGTCAGCATCAGCCGGCGGCTACGCGGTTCGCCGATGGACAAGCTGGTCGCCGAACTGATGATTTACGCCAACATGACCTGGGGCAAGCTGCTCGACAAGGCCGGCGTGCCGGGCCTGTACCGCGCCCAGGGTGGCGGCAAGGTGCGCATGACCACGGTCGCCGCGCCGCACGAGGCGCTGGGTGTGGACTGCTACGCGTGGTCGAGCTCACCGCTGCGGCGCTATGTGGACCTGGTCAACCAGTGGCAGATCGTCTCGGTGCTGCAGGGCACGCCGCCCGCATTTGCGCCCAAGTCGGCCGACCTGATGGCAGCGCTGCGCGACTTCGAGCTCACCTACGCCGAGTACGCCGAATTCCAGCGTGGAATGGAACGTTACTGGTGCCTGCGCTGGCTGCGCCAGCATGGTCGCGGCGAGGTCGAGGCCACCGTGCTGCGCGAGAGCGTCGTGCGCCTGACCGAGATCCCGCTCGTGTTCCGCGTCCCCTCGATGCCGCTGCAGATGACAGGCAGCCGGGTGAAGCTCTGCGTGGAACACACCGACTTGCTCGACGTCGAAATCGAGGCACGCTTCCTGCGCACCCTGTCCGAGCCCGATCCCGACACGGTGACGGAGGCAGGCTTCGGTTTCGCCTGAGCCCCCAACGCCCCAGCCACCATGTCGCAGGCTGATCCGCCCTCTTCCGCCCCGATCGCCGGGCCCGCGCGTGCGGGTGCGCTGACGTTGGCCGACCGCCTGCGTCGCTTCGGCGGGCCGCTGCTCGTTGCTGCCTTTGCGCTCTCGCTCGCCCTCCACGGCCTGCTCTTGCTGATCCAGTTCCGCCTGCCCGAAAGCAAGCCGGTGCGCGACAAGGGCCTGGAGGTGGTGCTGGTCAACACCCGTCACGCCAAGGCGCCCGACAAGCCCGACGTGCTCGCCCAGGCCAATGTCGACGGCGGCGGCAACACCGAGCAGAACGTGCGCCCGAGCACGCCGCTGCCGCCGCAGCCCACGCGCCGCGACGGCGATGCGCTGATCGAGGCCAAGCGCCGCACGCCCGAGCCCGTGCGCGACCAGAAGCAGGTGATCACTCGCGAAAAAGCGCCCGCCAAGGTCGCTGCCGCGCCGAAGAAGGTCGAGCAACCCTTGCCCAAGCCGGAACCGCCGCCGCAGGTCAGCGGCCTCGACCTGCTCGACAGTGCCGCGGCCGTCGCCCGCCTCGAGGCGCAGATCGACCGCGACCTGCAGGAGCTGGCCAAACGCCCACGCAAGAAGTTCATCGGCGCGCGCGCGCAGGAATACCGCTTCGCGCAATACGTCGAGGACTGGCGGCAGAAGGTCGAGCGCGTGGGTACGCTCAACTATCCGGACGCCGCGCGCGGCAAGCTCTACGGCAGCCTGCTGCTGTCGGTGTCGATCCGCGCCGACGGCTCGGTGGACAAGATCGGCGTACAGCGCAGCTCCGGCCACAAGGTGCTGGACGAGGCCGCGGTGCAGATCGTGAAGATGGCGGCGCCCTACGCCCCCTTCCCGCCCGACATCCGCAAGGAATACGACATCATCGAGATCACCCGCACCTGGAAGTTCGAACGCAGCGACCGCGTCCGCGCCTACTGACCACGAGACCCGCCCATGGACCGCTACGCCGTCATCGGCAACCCGATCGCCCACAGCAAGTCGCCCCAGATCCACGCCGCGTTTGCCCGCCAGACCGGGCAGGAACTGAGCTATGAGGCGCTGCTTGCGCCGGTGGACGGCTTTGCGCAGACCGTCGCCGACTTCCGTGCCCACGGCGGGCGTGGCCTGAACGTCACCGTCCCCTTCAAGCTCGAGGCCTTCGCGCTCGCCGATCGCCACACCGCGCGCGCGCAAGCGGCGGGCGCGGTCAATACGCTCGCCTTCGGCGCCGACGGCATCCACGGCGACAACACCGACGGTGCCGGGCTGGTGCGCGACCTGAGCGCCAACCTGAACCTGGAACTCGCCGGCCGCCGCATCCTGCTGCTGGGCGCCGGCGGCGCCACGCGCGGCGCGCTGCTGCCGCTGCTCGACAGCCGCCCCGCCCGCCTCACCATCGCCAATCGCACCGTCGCCAAGGCCGACGTGCTGGCCGCGCTGTTCGCTGCGCGCGCGGGCGACACCGCGCTCGATGCCTGCGGCTTCGACGCGCTCGCCGGCCGCCGTTTCGACCTGGTCATCAACGCCACCGCCGCCAGCCTCGCCGACGAGCTCCCGCCGCTACCCCCCGGCCTGTACGCCGAGGGCGCACTCGCCTACGACATGATGTACGCCCGCGCGCCCACCCGCTTCATGCGTGCCGCGCTCGCCGACGGTGCGGCGCGGGTGGCGGACGGGCTCGGCATGCTGGTCGAGCAAGCGGCGGAGAGCTTCACGCTGTGGCGTGGCGTACGTCCCGACAGCGCTCCGGTGCTGGCCGAGTTGCGCCGCCAGATCGACGCGGGCTGAGCCCGCAGCGCCGGCCGAATTCATGAACAGGATGCGACGCGCGCTCACCTGGCTCGGCCGCGGCCTCGCCGTCGCCCTGTTGTTGCTGCTGTTCTGGCAGGCGGTGCTGCTGACCCAGGTGATCTGGTGGAGCCGCTTCGACCCCGACAGCACCAGCTTCATGCGCATCCGCCTGGCCGAGCTGCGCAAGGCCGACCCGAAGGCCGAGCTGCGCCACCAATGGGTGCCTTACGAGCGCATCTCGATCCACCTCAAGCGCGCGGTGGTCGCGGCCGAGGACGACCGCTTCCTCGACCACGCGGGTTTCGACTGGGAGGGCATCGAGCGCGCGCTCGAACGCAACGCCGAGCGCGGCCGCATCGCCTCCGGGGGCTCGACCATCAGCCAGCAGCTCGCCAAGAACCTGTTCCTGTCCTCGTCGCGCTCATGGCTGCGCAAGGGCCAGGAGGCAGTGATCACGCTGATGATCGAGACCACCTGGGACAAGCGCCGCATCCTCGAGGTGTATCTGAACGTGGCCGAGTGGGGCAACGGCGTGTTCGGCGCCGAGGCCGCCGCGCGCCGCTATTACGGACGCCCGGCTGCCAGCCTGGGGCCGGGCGAGGCCGCGCGCCTGGCCGTGATGCTGCCCAATCCGCGCCACTACGAGCGCAACTACGGCCCTCGGCTCGCGGCCCACGCCGCGCGCGTGCAACGGCGGATGATCCATTCGCAGGTGCCTTGAAGTCCAAGGCCGTCGCGCTGCGGGCCGACGACAAAATTTCGCACTGCAACAGAATCGGCGACCCCGTCGCGCAAGCGAGCCCGTAGAATTCGGCCTGTCCGCTCCAGCCTGCCACCCGCGCGATGACCGAGCCCGAAGACCTCCACCCCGACGACGTCCAGCACCACCTCCGCGAGGTGCAGGAACTGCTCGCCCGCCAGAAGGTGGTGGAAGACCTCGTCCATCGTCAGGACATGCCGCGCCACGCGCTGGTCGAAAACCTGGTGCACAAACAGCACGAGGCCGGCCTGCGCGCCAAGCTCGAAAGCCTGCACTCGGCTGATATCGCCTACGTCCTCGAAGCGCTGCCGCTCGACGAGCGCCTGTACGTGTGGGACCTGGTGAAGGCCGAGCGCGACGGCGAGATCCTGCTCGAAGTCTCCGACGCGGTGCGCGAGTCGCTGATCGAAACGATGGCGCCGGAGGAACTCAAGGCCGCAGCCGAATCGCTCGACGCCGACGAACTCGCCGACCTCGCACCCGACCTGCCGCCCGAGGTCATCGAAGACGTCTTCCAGTCGCTCGACAGCGAAGGCCGCGATCAATTGCGCGCGGCGATGTCTTACCCCGAGGACTCCGTCGGCGCACTGATGGACTTCGACATGGTGACGGTACGCGAGGACGTCACCCTCGAAGTGGTGCTGCGCTACCTGCGCCTGTTCGATGAGCTGCCCGACCACACCGACAAGCTCTTCGTCATCGACCGCGACGACCACCTCAAAGGCATCCTGTCACTCGAATCGCTGCTGATCACCGACCCCGAGACCCTGGTCGCGGACGTGATGCGCAAGGAGCCGGTGATCAGCTTCACCCCCGAGGACGAGGCCGACGACGCGGCGCAGGCCTTCGAGCGCTACGACCTGGTGTCCGCGCCGGTGATCGACACCGAGAAGCGCCTGATTGGCCGGGTGACGGTGGCCGAGGTGGTGGACTACATCCGCGAGGAATCCGAGGCCGAGATCCTGAGCCACGCCGGTCTGCGCGAGGAGGAGGACATCTTCGCCTCGGTGTGGGATTCGGTGAAGAACCGCTGGGCGTGGCTGGCGGTCAATCTGGTGACTGCCTTCGTGGCCTCGCGCGTGATCGGCCTGTTCGAGGACTCGATCGAGAAGCTGGTGGCGCTCGCCGCGCTGATGCCGATCGTGGCCGGCATCGGCGGCAACTCGGGTAACCAGACGGTGACGATGATCGTGCGCGCGATCGCGATGGGTCAGGTCGAGCAGTCGGCGATGACACGGCTGCTCAAGAAAGAGCTCGGCGTGGCGCTGATCAACGGCGTGGTGTGGGGCAGCCTGCTCGGGGTGCTGGCGTGGTGGCTGTACGGCAACGTCGAGCTCGGGCTGGTGATGACCGGGGCGATGACGCTGAACCTGCTGCTGGCGGCCTGCGCCGGCGTGCTGATCCCGATGCTGCGCCAGCGCCTGGGCGCCGACCCGGCGCTCGGCGGCTCGGTGATGATCACCGCGCTCACCGACTCGGGCGGGTTCTTCATTTTCCTGGGGCTGGCGACGCTGTTCCTGCTGTGAGCAGCGGGGCGCCCGACGCGGCGCCCCTGCTTGAATCAGCCCAGCTTCGCAAACACCTCGCGCGCCGCCGCCACGGTGGCGTCGATCTCCGCCTCGCCATGCGCCGCCGACACGAAGCCGGCCTCGAAAGCAGAGGGCGCAAAGTAGTGACCTGCTTCCAGCATGGCGTGGAAGAAGCGGTTGAAGCGCTCCTTGTCCGCAGCCATCACATCCGCGAACGACGCCGGTACCTTGTCGGCGAAATAGACGCCGAACATGCCGCCCACCGAATCCGCACTGAAGGTCACGCCAGCATCGCGCGCCGCCGCGGACAAGCCTGAAACCAGGCGCTGCGTGCTCGCCGCCAGGCGCTCGTAGAAGCCCGCCTCGCGCGTCAGCTTCAGCGAGACCATGCCCGCCGCCACCGCCACCGGGCTGCCGGACAGCGTGCCGGCCTGGTAAACGCTGCCGAGCGGCGCGATCCTTTCCATGATGTCGCGACGCCCGCCGAAGGCGCCCACCGGCATGCCGCCGCCGATCACCTTGCCGAGCGTGGTCAGATCGGGCGTGATGCCGTACAGGCCCTGCACGCCCTGCGGGCCGACACGGAAGCCCGTCATCACCTCGTCGAAGATCAGCACCGCACCGTACTCGGTGCAGATTCGGCGCAGGCCCTCGAGGAAACCGGGCGCCGGCTTGATCAGGTTCATGTTGCCGGCCACCGGCTCGACGATGATCGCGGCGATCTCGTCGCCGCGCGCCTTGAACACGTCCTCGACCTGCTGCAGGTCGTTGTAGTCGAGCACGATGGTGTGCTTGGCGAAATCCGCCGGCACGCCGCCCGAGGACGGGTTGCCGAAGGTGAGCAGGCCGGAGCCGGCCTTCACCAGCAGGCTGTCGGCGTGGCCGTGGTAGCAGCCCTCGAACTTCACGATCGCGTCGCGGCCGGTGAAGCCGCGCGCGAGCCGGATCGCGCTCATCGTCGCCTCGGTGCCGGAGCTGACCAGGCGCACCATCTCGACCGAAGGCAGCAGCGCGCAGATCAGCTCGGCCATGTCGACCTCGCTCTCGGTCGGGGCGCCGAAGGACAGGCCCTTGAGCGCCGCCTCGCGCACCGCCTCGACGATGGCCGGGTGGGCGTGACCGGCGATCGCCGGGCCCCAGGAGCCGACGTAGTCGATGTAGTCCTTGCCGTCGGCGTCCCACACGCGCGCGCCTTCGGCGCGCTCGAGAAAGCGCGGCGTGCCGCCAACCGAGCGGAAGGCGCGGACGGGCGAATTGACGCCACCGGGGATCGTGCGCTGGGCGCGCTGGAAGAGGGTTTCGTTACGGCTGGTCATGGCAGAGTGTTCCTGTGCTGCGTGCGAAAGGCGGCATTGTCGCGCCGCGCACGCAACCGGTCCACCGTGCAGGTCAAGAACTCAGAACAGCGCGCGGTAGGCCGCAGCCCGCGCCGCCGGATCGTCGGCACCAAACACATCGCTGACCACCGCGAGCAGATCAGCGCCGGCGGCCAGCACCTCGCCGGCGTTGGCGAGCGTGATGCCACCGATCGCCGCCACCGGCAGGCCGAGTTCGCGCTTGGCACGCGTGATCAACGCGAACGGTGCGGGCGGCGCATTCGGCTTGGTGACTGACGGGAACATCGCACCGAAGGCGATGTAGTCGGCCCCGACCTCGGCGCCCTCGGTGGCACGCGCCCAGTCGGCGTAGCAGGTCAGGCCGAGGATGCGATGCGCGCCCAGCGCCGTGCGCGCCCCGACCGGCGGGCCGTCGTCGCGGCCCAGGTGCGCGCCGTCGGCATCGATCTCGAGCGCCAGCGCGAGGTCGTCATTGACGATGAAGGGCACGCCCGCCGCCCGGCACAGACGCTGCAGCGCGCGCGCCTGTTCGCGGCGCAGCGCGGCATCGGCGGTCTTGTTGCGGTACTGCAGCAGCGCGGGCTTTCCCGCCAGCACCTGCTCGGACAGGGCGAGCAGGCAGGCGGTGTCGGCGATGTCGGGGGTCACGGCATAGAGGCCGCGCAAGGCGCCCGGCACCGACACGGGCTCAGCCCCCGGCGCCACGCCGCGCGCGGGCGCCCCGGCCTGTAGCTCAGACATCGTCCTCGCCCTTGCCGCGCGCCCAGAAGAAGCGGTCGGGCAGCGCCCGCCCCATGCCGGCGCGGTAGGCGTGGCGCAGCGCCTGCTGGGTGAATTCCTGCGCCTCGCGCACCGCCTCCGGCAGCGCCATGCCATGGGCAATCGCTGCCACCGCCGCGGCGGCCAGCGTGGTGCCGGCACCGAGGTGGCGGCCCGGCAGGCGCGGCCAGGCATCGGTGCGGACGACGCCATCGTGACCGAACAAGGTGTTCACCACCTGTGGCCCGTGCTCGCCGCCGCCCGTCAGCAGGATGAACTCGGTGCCGCCGCCGAGAAGACGGGCCAGCGCCTCGTCGATGCCCGGGTCGTCTGCGGCCTCGTCACCCGCCGCGTCGTCATCGTCGCCGTCATCCTCGCCCCCCTCGTCATCCGGCCTGATATCGACCACCCCGGCCAGCCGGCACAGCTCGTGGCGATCGGCAACCAGCAGCGTGGTCTGCGGCAGGATCAGGTCGGCGAGCGCCGCCACCACCTCGTCGCCCTCCTCGCCGAGCAGCACCGCGGCGTACAGGGCCGGCTCCACCACCAGTGGCACCTCCGGATAGTCGGAGAGCATCTCCGCGATCAGGGCGACGTTCTCGACGCTGCCGCAAAAACCGAGCTTGAAGGCGGCGACCGGCACGTCCTCGAGCACCGCGCGCGCCTGCATCGACAGCAGTTCGGGCTCGACTGGCCACACTTCATCGATGCCGCGGGTATCGCGCACCAGCGCGGCGGTCTGCACCGGCAGCGGATGGCAGCCCATGCTGGCGAGGGTCAGGATGTCGGCGGCCAGCCCGCCGCCGGCGGTGGCGTCGCCCGCCGACAGGCACATCACGCAGGGCGGCGTTTCGGGAATCGCAATCGGCATGAGCGAGAAATGCACCACGGAAGGCATCCGGGGGGATGCGTTAAGATGCGTGGGATTCTACCGCCAACCCTCAAGTAAAGCTGACTCATGGCCGATACCCCCTACAAGACCTGGATGTGTCTGATCTGCGGCTTCATCTATGACGAGGCCGACGGCCTGCCCGATGAGGGCATCGCGCCGGGCACGCGCTGGGAAGACGTTCCGCCGAACTGGACCTGCCCGGAGTGCCACGCGCGCAAGGAAGACTTCGAGATGATCGAGATCTGAGCCAGCCGGCTCGGATCGCTTTTTTGCTTCGACAACGCATCAGGAACACAGCATGGACATTGCCGGGCTGAAGGTGATGGTGATCGACGACAGCAACACGATCCGGCGCAGCGCCGAGATCTTCCTCACCCAGGCGGGCTGCCAGGTGCTGCTCGCCGAGGACGGCTTCGACGCCCTGGCCAAGATCACCGACCATCACCCCGACGTGATCTTCGTCGACATCATGATGCCGCGCCTGGATGGCTATCAGACCTGCGCGCTGATCAAGAAGAACCCGCGCCTGTCATCGACACCGGTGATCATGCTGTCGTCGCGCGACGGCCTGTTCGACCGCGCCCGCGGGCGCATGGTCGGCTCGGACGAATACCTCACCAAACCCTTCACCAAGGACAGCCTGCTCAAGACCGTGGCCAGTCACGCTGCCACGGGCCGGGCCGCTGCATCACCCGAACGCTGAGCAGGGCAGGACCCAAGACATGACGATTCGCAAGATTCTCGTGGTGGACGATTCACCCACCGAACGCCTTGCCCTCAACGACGTACTGACGCGCAACGGTTACAACGTCATCACCGCGGAGAACGGCGAGCAGGCCATTGCCCGCAGCGAGACCGACAAACCCGACCTGATCCTGATGGACGTGGTGATGCCGGGCATGAACGGCTACCAGGCCACGCGCACGATCTCGCGCAAGGAGGCGACGCGCGACATCCCGATCATCATGTGCACCAGCAAGGGCCAGGACACCGACAAGATCTGGGGAATGCGCCAGGGCGCACTGGCCTACCTGGTGAAGCCGGTCGACCCCGACGAACTGCTCGCCCGCATCCGGGCGATGGGCTGACCGGCATGGCCCGCAGCAGCCTGCGCGAATTCCAGGAGCGGCTCGCCCGTCGGCTCGCCGAAGCGAAGACGGCCGAGCATCGCGGGCTGCTCGGCTTCCAGTGCGGCAACGAGAACTGGCTGATCCCGCTGCCGGAAGCCGGCGAGATCCTGCCGCCGCCGCCGCTGTCTGCCGTGCCGCTCACCCGCCCGTGGTACCGCGGCCTCGCCAACGTGCGCGGCACGCTCTACGGCGTGATCGATTTCGCCCAGTTCAACGGCCAGCCACCGACCGTCCCCGCCGGCCGCGCGCGCCTGCTGCTGGTGGGCGCCCGCCACGGAATCCATAGCGCACTGCTGGTGTCGTCGTCCACCGGGCTGCGCAGCCAGGACGACTTCGAGCGCGATCCCGAGGCCGACGATCGGCCCTGGGTTGCCAGCCGCCTGCGCGACCTGCAAGGGCGGCCCTGGCTGCGCGTGGACTGCGCCCGACTGCTCGCCCAGCCGAGTTTCCTCGACGCCGGACTCGAATGAGCCGCCCTGCATCCTGCCTCGCACCATTCATCGGAACTGAGCACGCAACATGGCACTGAAAATGTTCGCCAGCAAGAAGGCCCCCGCAGACGCGGGCGGCGTGGAAACCACCACCATCATCGAGACCAGCCCGCGCACGCCGCGATCGGCTACGGCCGCGCCGCTCAGCCCGGCGGGCGGCAAGCTGCGCGCCTTCGGCCTGCTCTTCGCCCTCTTTGCGGCCGGCAGCGCCGGCCTGCTCGTCTATCAGTTGCGCAACTCCGCACAGGCAACCCTGCAGGTGAGCGCAGCGAGCGAACTGCAGACGCTGTCGCAACAGATCGCCAAGTCCGCCCAGTTGGCCCGCCGTGGCGATGCCGCCGCCGTGACCGAACTGAAGCAGACCCGCGCCCGTTTTGCCGAACTGCTGCAGACGCTCGACGCCGGCGGCCCGTTCGCGGGTACCGAGCTACCGCCGGTGCCGGGCGATGCGCGTGCACCGCTGCAGGCCCTGGGCGAAACCTGGAAGCAGACCGCGGCCAGCACCGGCCAGCTCGTCGAACAAGGCAGCATCTTCGTCGCGCTCGCCGCGGCCGTGGAGACCATCAATGCCGACAACGCGCCCCTGTTCGCGAGCAGCGACGCGCTCGTGCGCAGCCTGCTCGCAAGCGGCGCCCAGGCGGACACGATCAGCGCCGCCTACGGCGTGATTACGCACGCCCAGCGCGCCGCTGGCCACGCCAATGCGCTCATGGTCGCCGACGCGGCCAACCCCGAAGTCGCGACGACCCTGGCCGCAGACGCCGACCGCCTGCGCGCACTGCTCGCCAGCCTCAAGCAGGACACCACGGGCACGCTGCACAGCGAGCTCGTCGCCGACCTGGAGGCGGATGCCGGCGCCACGCTGTTTTCCGTCAACAGCATCGTCGCCAGCACCCACCCGCTGATGCTGGCCAAGGAGGCCGCCAGCAGCATCGCCCGCGACTCGGTGCCGCTGCTCGCGCGCAGCGCGGCGGTGACCGAGGCGCTCACCCGCAGCGCCAGCGGCTTCGGTCCGCTGCACATCGGTGCTGCCGCAAGCGCGCTGCTCGCCCTGCTCTCGCTGTTGATGATGGCGCGCGCCTATGGCGCCGACGCGGCTGCCCGCCGCCTCGAGACCGAGCACCAGCGCCAGCACGCCGAGGACGAACGCAACCTCACCCAGCAGGCCATCCTGCGGCTGATGAACGAGATGGGCGACCTCGCCGACGGCGACCTCACCATCCGCGCCACCGTCACCGAAGACATCACCGGTGCCATCGCCGACTCGGTCAACTACACCATCGAGGAGCTCTCGGTGCTGGTGCGCCGCATCAACGACGCCGCCTCGCGCGTGACCAACGCGACCGAATCCGCCCGCCACACGTCGAACGAGCTGCTGGCCGCCACCGAGCGCCAGTCGCAGGAAATCGAGGAAGCCGGCGCCACCACCGAGCGCATGGCGCAGTCGATGACCGACTCGTCCGAGCGCGCGCTGCAGTCTGCCCAGGTCGCTCGCCGCTCGCTCGACGCGGCACGCAAGGGCGCCGACGCGGTGGAAAACACCATCCGCGGCATGAACGACATCCGCGCCCAGATCCAGGAGACCGCCAAGCGCATCAAGCGTCTGGGCGAGTCCTCGCAGGAGATCGGCGAGATCGTCGAGCTCATCTCCGACATCACCGAGCAGACCAACGTCCTCGCGCTCAACGCCGCGATCCAGGCCGCCACCGCCGGCGAGGCCGGGCGCGGCTTCACCGTGGTCGCGGAAGAAGTGCAGCGCCTGGCCGAACGCTCGGCCGAGGCCACAAAGCAGATCGCCGCCATCGTCAAGACCATCCAGACCGACACCCAGGACGCCGTCGGCGCGATGGAGAACGCCACCCGCAACGTGGTCGAGGGCGCCCAGCTGTCCGACGCCGCCGGCCAGGCGCTGGCCGAGATCGGCGAGGTGTCGACCGAAACCGCAAGCCTGATCGAGCGCATCTCCACCGACACCCAGGAACAGGCCGCGACCGCCGGCCGCGTGGCCGCGACGATGAAGGACATCCTCGCGGTGACCGAGCAGACCTCCCTCGGCACGCGCCAGACGGCCGTGTCGATCGGCCAGCTCGCCGAACTCGCCGTCGAGCTCAAGGGCTCGGTTTCGGGCTTCAAGGTGTGAACGAACGGGTCCGGGAACGATCAGCATGAAACACGCCACCGCGCCGGACCTGGGACCGCTGACCTGGGTCAAGGGCGAGATCGACGCCGCGCTGAGCCGCGCCAGCGAAATCCTCGACCGCGACGCGGCCGAGGCCGACCCGTCCGGCCTGCAGTTCGCCCAGACCCATCTGCACCAGGTGCGCGGCGCACTCGCCATCGTCGGCCTCGACGGCCTGACCCAGTTTGCCGATACGCTCGAGAAACTGCTCGGCGACATGGCGCACGAAACGGTGCCGGCGGACGCCCCGCGGCGCACGCTGGTGCGGCGGTCGCTGGCCGTGATCGGCAACTACCTCGAAGAACTCGCCCACGGTGCGCCCGACCAGGCGCTGCGTCTCGCCGGCCCGTACATGGCGCTTGCCGCCGCCCGCGGCCAGGCCGACGCCAGCCCCGCCGACCTCTTCCATCCCGACCTCTCCCGTCGTCCTCCGGCCCGCGCCGAGGACGCCACCGCAGCCGACCCCGACGCCGCGGCCCAGATCCTGCGCAGCGCGCGCAGCCGCTTCGAGCGCGGCCTGCTCGACTGGCTGCGCAAGGGCGCGGCGGGTGAAGGCGCACGCGCGATGCGCGAGGCCATCGCCGACGTCGAGGCGCAGCAGCACAACCCCTCGGCGCGCAGCCTGTGGTGGGCGAGTCTGGCCTTCTACGACGCCCTGATCGACGGCAGCCTGGCTCCGGAACCCGGCGTCAAGCGCCTGTGCACGCAGATCGACGCCCAGTTCCGCCGCCTGCTCTCCGGCACGCCCACGGTCCCCGACCGCCTGCTGCGCGAGCTGCTCTACCAGATAGCGCAATGCCCGGCGAACAGCGCGCAGCAACGTGCCGTGCGCGAATGCTGGCAACTCGACGCCCTGCTGCCCGAGGCCGGCGCCAGCGTCAGCGGAACACCGACCGCACCGCTGCTCGACACCCTGACCCGCCACCTGGCCAGCGCCCGCGAACAGTGGGACGACTTCTGCGCCGGCACCGCGGTCGCGCTCACGCGCTTCGAGGATGCGGTCGAGGCGATGGAAGCGCCGGCCGCCGCGCTCGAGCGTCCCGCCACCCAGGCATTGGTGGCGGGCATTCTCGGTTTCGCCCGCTGGCTGCGGCGCGACCCTCTGCAGTGCTCGGAGGCGACCGCAATGGAAGGCGCGACCGCACTGTTGCTGCTCGAAGCCGGCCTCGAGCGTCGCCCGCCGGAGGCCGGCTTCGGCGCCCGTGTGGACGCGATGCTGCCGCGGCTGCAGGCGCTGCAGCGCGGCGAGCTGCCGCTTGCAGGCGCGGCCGACGATGTCCTTGGGGTGAGCACCCCAGCACAGGACAAGGCGCTCCTCGAGCAGTTGGCGAAGGAGATGCTGTCCAGCCTCGGCCATGTCGAGCAGGCGCTCGACGACTTCTTCCGCAATCCAGCCCGGCGCGACCCCCTGCTGCTGCTGCATCAACCCCTGCAGCAGATCATCGGCGCACTGAGCGTCCTCGGCGAAACCGACGCGCTCGCGCTCGTGCGTGACGCGGCGGTCCACATCGCCAGCCTCGCAAAGGCGGAGAGCAGCGCAGGCCAGGCCGAATTCGAGGCCCTGGCCCACCAGCTGTCAGCGCTCGGCTTCTACATCGAGGCCCTGCCGCGAGGTGGCGCAGCGCTGCACAACCTGCTCGGCATCCAGCCGCAGCCGTCTGCAGTGTCGCCGGCGGCAGCGCTGGAGGAAGCGCAGCCGGCGCGCACGACCGAGCTCATTTCCCCGCCCGGACGCGAGGACATCGCCGCGATCCTCCCTGAGGCCCCCCCCGAAGCGACCCCCGACATCGCGCCCGGCGCCTCGGACGTCGTCCTGACCCTGCCGCGTGACGAGGTCGCGCCAGAGCCAGGCATCGAGACCGACCCCCAGGCTCCGGCGCCGGACCGCGTCCCCGCCACGAGCGACGACGAGGACAGCGGGATCACGCTGCTCGAGAATCTGGAGGATCTCGAGGACCTCACCGAACTCGAGCCCGCGCCCACTGCCGCCGCCGTGCCAGGCATTCCCGCACCCGCAGCTGCGTCTGCAGCGAGCGCGCAGCCGCCTGCCGGGGCCGCGGACGACGCCGAGATCGAAGCCGAAGTCGACGCCGAGCTGCTCGGCATCTTCATCGAGGAAGCGATCGACGTCCTCGCCACTCTGCGCGCGCGCCTGGAAGGACTGCGCGCCAACCCGACCGAAACCGACGACCTCGTCACGATCCGGCGCGGCTTCCACACGCTCAAGGGCAGCGGCCGCATGGTCGGGCTGACCCAGCTCGGCGACACCGCGTGGGCTGTCGAGCAGACCCTCAACCGCTGGCTCCAGCTCGACTGGCCGGTGACCCCGGCCCTGCTCAGCCTCATCGAGACCGGTGACACGGTCTTCTCCGCCTGGATCGCGCGCCTGCAGGCCGGCCAACCCGGCGCAGTGGACACCAGCCACCTCGAAGCCGAGGCCGAGCGCCTGCGCAACGCAAGCGAGGCGCCGACCGCCTGCGCCCCCGCGCCCCGGGTTGCGCAAACCCCGGCAGTCGCGGCCGCGGCCGCGGCCGAGGCGAGTCCGGCCGAACGGAGCGCCGTCGAAGCAAGCCCGCTCGAGGCGCGCACTTCCCAACCCGTCTCCGTGGTCTTCCCGACGATAGAAGACCGCGTTACGGCTGAGTCCCCGCCTGCCGAGCGCTACACGCATGACGAGCTCAGCGAACTCGACGAGCTGGAGGACCTCGAGGAGCTCACGGATCTCGCCGACCTAGAGGTTCCGGCGCTGGACGAGCCCGCGGCCGCGGACGTCGAACTCCCCGCGATCCCCGCACCAGAAGCCGAGCCGCGCGCTGCGCAGGAGGACGAGACGACGTCCCCTGCGCTCGACCTGCTGTTCGAAAGCGCCGACTTCCTGATCGACGGCGAACTCGGCGAACAGCCGCCCCCCGCCGCGGAGACGGCGCTGCAGGCCGCCCAAGCGCACACGCCAGAGGAAGGCGCGGCCTCTGCGGCAAGCGGGGAAGAAGCACCACCACCTGCCGCACAGGCTCCCGAGCTGGTCCAGATCGGGGACGTCGAGCTCGCGCGCGCGCTCTACGAGCTCTATTGCGCCGAAGCTGCGCAACATCTCGACACGCTCGACGCCGAGCTGCACCAGTTGCAGGTCGTGCCGCAGCGACCGCCGGCAAGCGCAGCCGTGCGCGCCGCACACACGCTCGCGGGCATCTCCGGCACCGCCCGCCTGCCTGCGGCGCACCAGCTCGCCCGCGCGCTCGAACACGCACTCGACCGGCTGGCCGACCGCGGCGACGGACTGCAGGCGGAGGCTCTGGCGGTACTCGCCAGTGTGGTGCGCAGCCTGCGCGACATGCTCGCCGACGTCCTCGCGGCGCGGCTGCCGAACGCAAGACCCGATCTCATCGCGGCGCTCGAGGCCGCGCTAGCGGCCGAGCGCAACGCCGCGCCATGCGCCCTCCCGACCCACACGGGGCTGGCGGCGACACCGGACACCGCGGCGACCGTTGCGCCGCCCCCTGCCCCGCCCGCCACGCCGGCCGCAATCGCGCATCAACCGGCGGCAGAAACCACCCCCGCGGACGACATCGACAGCGAGCTGCTGCCGATCTTCCTCGAAGAGGCTGCGGAGACCGCCAGCGCACTGCACGCCATGCTGCGACGCTGGCGCGGCGAGCCGGACAATGGCGAACACGCGCGCAGCGTCGCCCGCCTGCTGCATTCGCTCAAAGGCAGCGCGCGCATGGCCGGAGCAATGAACCTCGGCGCACACCTGCACCAGCTCGAGTCGCGGCTCGAGGATGGGGTGTCCGCCCACGAGATGGCCGCCACGCTCGTCGACGCGCTGGCGCTCGGTCTCGACCGCTGCGAGCAGATGATCGATGCCCTTGCGCTCGGCGACAGCGGCGAAGCGCCCGCTGCTGCGGGCGAGCCGGCAGCAGCAGCAGCCGCAGCACCGTCCGAAGACGCGCGCAGCGAGGAAACCGAGGCCCTGTCCAGCCCCACGCTGCGCGTGCGCGCCGAACTGGTCGACCGTTTCGTCAACCAGGCCGGAGAGATCGGCGTCGCGCGCAGCCGCATCAACGGCGAGTTGCGCACGCTGCGCCGCTCCCTGCTCGACCTGACCGAGAACGTCATCCGCCTGCGCAGCCAGCTGCGCGAGGTCGAGATCCAGGCCGAAGTGCAGATGCAGTCGCGCATCGCCCAAGCCGGCGCGCAGCAGGGCGACTTCGATCCGCTCGAACTCGACCGCTACACCCGCCTGCAGGAACTGACGCGGATGATGGCCGAGAGCGTCAACGACGTGACCACGGTGCAGCAGAACCTGCTGCAGAACCTGGACGGCGCCGACCTCGCGCTCAACAGCCAGGCGCGCATGGCGCGCGAGCTCCAGCAGGGCCTCATGCAGGTGCGCATGCTGCCCTTCGACAGCCTGGCCAGCCGCCTCTACCGTGTGGTGCGCCAGAGCGCGCGCGAGCTCGGCAAGCGCGCCACGCTCGACGTGCGCGGCGGGCGCATCGAGATCGACCGCAGCGTCCTTGAACAGATGGCGGCGCCGCTCGAACACCTGCTGCGCAACGCGGTCGCCCACGGCATCGAAGCCCCCGCCGAACGCGCCGCCGCCGGCAAGCCGGAAAGCGGCTGCATCGAACTGACGGTGAGCCAGGAAGGCAACGAGATCGCGATCGAGATCGCCGACGACGGTGCAGGTATCGACCTCGAGCGCATCGCCGCGCGCGCCCGCGAACGCGGCCTGATCGGCGCCGACGAGCAGCCCGACGAGCGCCGCCTGACCAACCTGATCTTCGTCTCCGGCTTCAGCACCGCGCGCGAGCTCTCCGCTGTCTCCGGACGCGGCGTCGGCATGGACGTGGTGAAGGCGCAGACTGCTGCCGCCGGTGGGCGGGTCGATGTCAGCAGCCGGCGCGGCGGCGGGACCCGCTTCAACCTGCGCCTGCCGCTGACGCTGGCGGTGACCCAGGCCCTGCTGGTGCAGGCCGGTGGTCGCACCTGGGCGGTGCCCTCGAACATGGTCGTGCAGGCCATGGAGCTCAAGCCCGACGCGCTGCGCACGCTGCAGGACGAACACGGCATCGACTGGCAGGGCGAGCGCTTCCCCTACCGCTACCTGGCGCGCCTGCTCGGCGACCGCGAGGCGCGTCCGCTCGAGCAACGTTACAACTGGGTGCTGCTGCTGCGCGCCGGCGCGCAGACGCTGGCCCTGCATGTGGACGGCCTGCGCGGCAACCAGGAGATCATCGTCAAGAACGCGGGACCGCAGCTCACCCGCATCATCGGCATGTCGGGCGCGACCGTGCTCGGCGACGGCGAGATCGTGCTGATCCTGAACCCGGTCGCGCTCGCCAGCCGCAGCCTCGCGCAGGAGGACGCCGAGGACGACACCCTGGCGCCCGCTGGCGAGGCCCCGCCGCCGCTGCGTCTGCCCACGGTGATGGTGGTGGACGACTCGCTGACGGTGCGCAAGATCACCGGCCGTCTGCTCGAACGCGAGGGCTACCGCGTGATCACGGCCAAGGACGGCGTCGATGCGCTCGAGCAGCTCATCGACACGGTGCCCGACGTCGTGCTGTCGGACATCGAGATGCCGCGCATGGACGGCTTCGACCTCGTCCGCAACATCCGCGCCGACGCCCGCCTGAAGCACCTGCCGGTGATCATGATCACCTCACGCCTGGCCGAAAAGCACCGCAGCTACGCCGAAGAAGTCGGCGCCAGCCACTACCTCGGCAAGCCGTACCAGGAAGAGGAGCTGCTGGGGCTGGTGGCGGGTTACACCCAGGGACTGGTGCAGTCACCGCACTGAGCGAGCGGTTTGTTGTGGGAGTCAGCGCACGGAAAGTTGCTCCCACGGCTCACGACTCAGGCCCCGCCCCCCTTCTCCCCTCCCCCCTGAATCCCAGATCAAGCGTCCAGTGCGTGCGCCATGCGCGCCAGCGCCGCGTCGAGGGTCGCGCGCGGACAGCCGAAGTTGAGGCGCAGGAAGCCGGGCGCGCCGAAGGCTGAACCATCCGACAGCCCCACGCCGGCGGCCTCGAAGAACGCAGCCGGATCCGCGACGCCGCGCGCCGCCATCATCTCCCGGCAGTCGATCCATGCCAGGTAGGTGGCCTCGGGCCGCGTCATCGACAGGCCGGGCATCCGCGCGACGGCATCGACGACGTGATCACGGTTGGCGCGCAGGTAGGCCAGCAGCGCCTGCCGCCAGGCGTCGCCGTCGCGATAGGCCGCCTCTGCCGCCACCATGCCGAGCACGTTCACATGCGGCACGACGCCGCGCATGGCGTGGCGGTAGCGCCGGCGCAGCGCGGCATCGGGAATCACCGCGAAGGCGCAGTAAAGCGCCGGGATGTTCCAGGTCTTGGACGGCGCCATCAGGGTGATGGTGCGTCGCGCGGCGGCCTCGTCGAGCGCGGCGAGCGGGCGGTGCGGGCGGTCCGCATCGAGCACCAGGCCGCAGTGGATCTCGTCGGAACACACGATGAGGTCGTGGCGCGCGGCGAAGTCGGCCAGCCGGCGCAGTTCGTCCGCGTCGAACACCCGGCCGACCGGGTTGTGCGGGCTGCACAGCAGCAGCAGGCGGGTCGAAGGCGTGCATGCGGCCTCGAGGGCGTCCCAGTCCCACTGCCAGCGCCCGTCGCGCAGGACCAGTTCGACGCGCTGCAGCACGCGCCCGGTATTGGCGGGGGCGCTGAGGAAGGGCGGGTACACCGGGGTCGCAGTGAGCACGCCGTCACCGGGCCCGCCGGCGATGGCGCAAGCGAGGTTGAAGCCGGTCACCACGCCCGGCAGCCACACCAGCCAGTCGGGTTCGATCGTCCACCCATGGTCGCGCTGCAGGCCCTCGACCACGGCCTCGATCAGTGAAGGCCAGGCGTCGGTGTAGCCGAACACGCCGTGGTCGATGCGCCGGTGCAGGGCGTCGAGCACGGCGGGCGGGGCGGCGAAGTCCATGTCGGCGACCCACAGCGGCAGCACGTCGCGGCCGGCATAGCGGCCCCATTTTTCGCTCGGCAGGCTGCGGCGGTCGATGAGGCGGTCGAAGTCGAAGGCGGGGGCGGCGGCGGTCATGGCGGGGCGTCCGGTGAAGGGGTGACGGGGGGCATTGTCCAGCATTCGGACGCAGTGGCGCGGCTTCGATCGGCCGCGGGACCGGGGAGGCGGGCGCCGCCTGCTCTTGCTTGCGCCTATGCGCCTTGCGTGTCGTTCTTCACCACGCCGAAGCGCTTCAGGGTGCGCTCGCGCGCGGCGGCGTGATCCACGACCGGGCCCGGGTAATCGACGCCGATCTTCGTCCGGCACGCGGTCTGGTCGATGCCGCCCATGGTCCACGGGGCGTGGATGAACTTGTCCGGAACGCGCGCGAGTTCGGGCAGGTAGCGGCGGATGAAGCGGCCTTCGGGGTCGAATTTTTCCGACTGGGTGACGGGATTGAAGATGCGGAAATACGGCTGCGCATCGCAACCGGTGGACGCTGCCCACTGCCAGCCGCCGTTGTTGGCGGCGAGGTCGAAGTCGTTGAGCTGCGCAGCGAAGTAGCGCTCGCCGAGGCGCCAGTCGACGCCGAGATCCTTGGTGAGGAAGGAGGCGACGATCATGCGCAGGCGGTTGTGCATCCAGCCGGTCTGGTTGATCTGGCGCATCGCGGCATCGACGATCGGGTAGCCGGTGCGCGCCTCGCACCAGGCGGCGAAGAGCTCGGGCGCGTCGTCCCAGTTCACGGCGTCGTACTCGGGACGGAAGGCGCGCCCGACCACCCGCGGGTGATGCCACAGGATCTGGTGGTAGAAGTCGCGCCAGATCAGCTCGGACAGCCAGGTCTCGGCCCCCTCGCCGCCGTGCGTGCGGGCGTGGGCGGCGAGCTGGCGGATCGACACGGTGCCGAAGCGCAGATGGGTGGAGAGATAGCTAACGCCCTTCACCGCCGGGAAATCGCGCGCGCGCTTGTAGCGGTCGATGCGCGCGGCGAAGTCCGCGAACAGCTTGCTGCCGCCGCTCATGCCGAGCGGCATCTGCAGCTCGCCGAGATTGGTAGGCTCGAAGCCGATGTCGGCGAGCGAGGGCACGGTCTCGCCTGGCGGCTTCGCGGCCAGGTGGCGGGCGTACTTCTCCACCGGATAGGCCTTGAGCTGAAAGTCGTCCACGGCTTTGAGCCAGGCATTCTTGTACGGCGTGAACACGCTGTAGGGCTTGCCCGTCTGGGTCATCACCTCGTCGCGCTCGAAGACGACCTGATCCTTGAAGTCCTCGTAGCCGATACCGGCCTCCGCGAGCGCTTGCGCCACCCGGCTGTCGCGCACGATGGCATCGGGCTCGTAGTCGCGGTTGGCGAACACCTCATCCACGCCGAGCTCGCGCGCAAGGTGCGGGATCTCGTCCTCCGCGCGACCATGGCGCACGATCAATCCGCTGCCGGCTGCGCCCGCCGCACGCGCCATGGCGTCGAGCGCGGCATCGAGCTCGGTCACGCTGGCGTGGATGAATTCGATCCGGCGATCGCGGCGCGACGGCAGGGCGTCGAGGATGGCAGCATCGAAGATGAAGGCGCAAAAGACGCGATCGGCAAAGCGCAGCGCATGGTGGAGCGCGGCGTGGTCGAAATTGCGCAGATCACGGCGGAACCAGACGAGGGCGGAGGGCATTATTTTGTCCAGGACAAAAGGGGATTCATTATCGCTCACCCACCGCAATCGCACGACCCCGCCCGGTGCCGTTAGGGCCGTCGCCCCGGCCCCGCAGCCGGATCGCAGCCACGGCCGCCCCACCCACACGCCCCCCACCCCCAAAAGATTAGCCCCCGCACCCACGCCAAGAACCCGAACGATCGGCGTAAAATGCCGCGCATGGATACGCCCACGGCCAACTTCACCCATCACTTCCTGATCGCCATGCCCAACATGGCCGATCCCCACTTCACGCGCACCCTGACCTACATCGCCGAGCACAACGAGCAGGGCGCGCTCGGGATCATCGTCAACCGGCCGATCGACATGAGCCTGGCGACGCTGTTCGAGCGCATCGAGGTGCCGCTCGAAGTCGAGGGCTTCGCCGCCCAGCCCGTGTATTTCGGCGGCCCGGTGCAGACCGATCGCGGCTTCGTGCTCCACCGCCCGCTCGGCGACTGGCACTCCACGCTCAAGGTCAGCGACGAGATCGGCCTCACCAGCAGCCGCGACGTGCTCCAGGCGATCGGCGCCAGCGGCGAACCGCGCGAGGTGCTGGTCACGCTGGGCTACGCCGGCTGGGCCGCCGGCCAGCTCGAACAGGAACTGCTCGACAACGCCTGGCTGACCGTGCCCGCCGACATGGCGATCATCTTCGAGCTGCCGCCCGAGGAACGCCTGGTGGCCGCCATGCAGAAGCTCGGCGTCGACTTCGCCAACCTCAGCGAGGTCGCCGGGCATGCCTGACGCGGCGCCCGCCGCCGCACTGCCCGCCCGCGGCACCCTGCTCGGCTTCGACTTCGGCCTCGCGCGCATCGGCATCGCCACCGGCGAACTCGAAACCGGCCAGGCCAGCGCGCTCACCACGCTGCACGACGAATCGAACGACGCCCGCTTCAAGGCCATCGCTGCGCTGATCGCCGAATGGCGGCCGGTCGCCCTGGTGGTCGGCCTGCCCACGCATCTCGACGGCACCGAGCACGAACTCACCGCGCGCTGCCGGCGCTTCGCCAACCAGCTCCACGGCCGCTTCGGACTGCCGGTGTTCACCGCCGACGAACGCCTGTCCTCGGTCGCCGCCGACGCCGACCTCGCCGCAGCCGGGCGCACCGACTGGCGCGAGCGCAAGGCCGTGCTCGACGCCGCCGCCGCCCGCATCATCCTGCAAACCTTCCTGGACACCCCACGCCATGAAAGACCTTGATGCCGAAGCCCTGTGCCGGCAGCTCGCCGACCAGATCCGTCCCCACGTCACCCCCGCCACCGCGCTGGTCGGCATCTACACCGGCGGCCTGTGGCTGGCCGAGCGCCTGCACGCCGAGCTCGGCATCGCCCAGCCGCTGGGCGCGATCGACGTCTCCTTCTACCGTGACGACTACGGCAGCAAGGGCCTGCACGCCAAGCCGCAGCGCACCGAGATCCCGTTCGACGTGGACGCTGCGCATGTGATCCTGATCGACGACGTGCTGTTTACCGGCCGCACCACCCGTGCCGCCCTCAACGAGCTGTTCGACTTCGGCCGCCCGGGCGTGGTCGAGCTCGCGGTGCTGGTCGACCGCGGCAGCCGCGAGCTGCCGGTCGCGGCGCGCTACTGCGCCCACACCCTGGCCGAATCCCTGCCGCGCACGCAGAACCTCGAACTGCAGCGCGACGAGGACGGTCACTTCACCCTCAAGCTCACCCAGGCCGAAGCGGCCGCACGCTGACACCGAGGCCCGCACGATGCGCCATCCCCAGCTCAACAAGCACGGCGAACTGCAGCACCTGCTGACCCTCGACGGTCTGCCGCGCGACATCCTCACCGCCATCCTCGACACCGCCGCGCCCTTCACCGAAGTCGCCGAGCGCGAGGTCAAGAAGCTGCCGCTCTTGCGCGGCAAGAGCGTGTTCAACCTGTTCTTCGAGAATTCCACGCGCACCCGCACCACCTTCGAGATCGCCGCCAAGCGCCTGTCGGCCGACGTGGTGAACCTCAACATCAACACCAGCTCGGCCGCCAAGGGCGAGAGCCTGCTCGACACCGTCGACAACCTGTGTGCGATGCACGCCGACATGTTCGTCGTGCGCCACGCCGCGAGCGGCGCACCGATGATGATCGCCCAGCACCTGCACAACACCGGGCGCGACCACATCCGGGTGGTCAATGCCGGCGACGGTCGCCATGCGCACCCGACGCAGGGCCTGCTCGACATGTACACCATCCGCCACTTCAAGCACGACTTCTCCAACCTGACGGTGGCGATCGTCGGCGACGTGCTGCACTCGCGCGTGGCGCGCAGCCAGATCGCAGCGCTGACCACGCTCGGCGTGCCCGAAGTGCGCGTGATCGGTCCCAGGACCCTGCTGCCGACCGCCGTCGAGAAGCTCGGCGTACGCGTGTTCCACGACATGCGCGAAGGCCTCAAGGGCGTGGACGTGGTGATGATGCTGCGCCTGCAGAACGAGCGCATGAACGGCGCGCTGCTGCCCACGCCGCAGGAGTACTACAAGATCTGGGGCCTCACCGCCGAGAAGCTCGCGCTCGCCAAGCCCGACGCGATCGTGATGCACCCCGGCCCGATGAACCGCGGCGTCGAGATCGACTCGGCGGTGGCCGACGGCGCGCAGGCGGTCATCCTGCCCCAGGTCACCTTCGGCATCGCCGTGCGCATGGCGGTGATGAGCATGCTCGGCAGCCACTGAAGCAGCGGACAGCACAGGCACAAGGATTCCCGCATGAACATCCTGATTTCCAACGGCCGCGTCGTCGATCCGGCCAATCGCACCGACGCGGTGTGCAACGTCTATGTCGCCGGTGGCAAGATCGTCGCCCTCGGCCAGGCCCCGGACGGCTTCAAGGCCGAGCGCACGATCGACGCCAGCGGCCTGGTGGTCGCCCCCGGCTTCATCGACCTCGCCGCGCGCCTGCGCGAACCCGGCTTCGAATACCGCGCCACGCTCGAATCCGAGATGGACGCGGCAATGGCCGGCGGCGTCACCAGCCTGGCGATCCCGCCCGACACCGACCCGGTGCTCGACGAGCCCGGCCTGGTCGAGATGCTGACCTACCGCGCCAAGAAGCTGAATCGCGCCCACATCTACCCGGTCGGCGCGCTCACGATCGGCCTCAAGGGCGAGCGCCTGTCCGAGATGGCCGAGCTGGTCGAGGCCGGCTGCGTCGCCTTCTCGCAGGCCAACGTGCCGGTGGTGGACAACGCGGTGCTGATGCGCGCCCTGCAGTACGCCGCCACCTTCGACTTCCGCGTCTGGCTGCAGCCGCTGGCGCCCTTCCTGTCGCGCGTAGGCCACGCCCACGACGGCGAGGTGGCGACCCGCCTGGGCCTGTCGGGCATCCCGGTCGCTGCCGAGACGGTGGCGCTGTTTACCTATCTGGAGCTGGCGCGGATGACCGGCGCCCGCCTGCACATCACCCGGCTGTCCTCCGCGGCCGGCCTGGCGCTGATCGACCAGGCGCGCGCCGACGGCATGGACGTGACCTGCGACGTGTCGATCAACCATGTGCATCTGTGCGACATGGACATCGGCTACTTCGACCCCAACTGCCACCTGATCCCGCCGCTGCGCAGCCAGCGCGACCGCGAGGCGCTCGCCAGGGGCCTGGCCGAGGGCCGCATCAACGCGCTGTGCTCGGATCACACCCCGGTGGACGACGACGGCAAGCAGACGCCCTTCTCCGAATCCGAGCCCGGCGCCACCGGCCTCGAGCTGCTGATGCCGCTGACGCTGAAGTGGGCTGACAGCGCCGGCCTGGCGCTGATGGACGGCCTTGCCCGCATCACCTCGGAGGCGGCGAAAATCGTCGGCATCACCAAGGCCGGGCACCTGTCGGTGGGCGCGCGCGCCGACGTGTGCGTGTTCGATCCGGCCATGCACGTCACCGTCACCCGCGAAGGCCTCAAGAGTCAGGGCAAGAACACCCCCTTCCTCGGCATGGAGCTGCCGGGCAAGGTGCGCTACACGCTGGTCGAGGGGCAGGTGATGTTCGAGGGCTGAGCCATCAGCCCGGGCCGCATTGCTTCATCCGCGGGCAAGCCCGCTCCCACATTGGCGGCTCAACCGACGCGCTGTGGGAGCGGGCTTGCCCGCGAACTTCCGGCCCCGACGCTCAGCCCACGAACAGCAGCGGCGCAAAACCGTTGCGCGCACCCGCGAGCACCATCAGCACGATCTGCAGCACCAGCAGCAGCACCAGCGGCGACAGATCGACGTTGGCGATGGTCGGCACCACCCGCCGGAAGGGGCGCAGGAAAGGCGCGGCGAGCGAATGCAGCAGCGGCGCCAGCGGCGAATGCGGACTCACCCACGACAGCACCGCCGAGCCGAGCACGACCGCGAACAGCAGATACACCATCATCCGGATCAGCTCTATCAGCCCCATACCCAACAGCCCGCCGAGCACCGCGGCGGTGTTGCCGCTGAACACCGCGCCACGCAGGCTGAGCTCGAACGCCACCAGCAGCACCTGCACCACCCACGCCGGCAGCAGACTCGCCATGTCGAGGCCGAACAGGCCGGGAACGAAACGGCGCAGCGGACGCACAATCCAGTCGGTGGTGGTGACCACGAACTGGCCGATCTGGTTGCGGAAGGAAATACGCTGCCACTGCATGTAGAAACGCGCCAACAGCATCAGGGTGAGAAAGCCGGCGGCGGCGTTGATGACCAGCAGGAGGATGTTCGCAAGCATGGCTCAGTCCCGACCGAGTTGTGCGCCGAGTTCGCGGCCGCGATCCTCGGCGGCGTTCACCGCGACAACGAGCTCGTCGTGCCAGCCGGAAGCCGCCAGGCTGGCGAGCGCGGCCTCGGTGGTGCCGCCCTTCGAAGTGACCTTCTGGCGCAGCAGCGCGGGCGAATCGTCCGAGCAGGCTGCCAGTCTCGCCGCGCCGAGCACGGTGTCGATCGCCAGCTGGCGCGCGCGCGCCTCGTCGAAGCCCAGGCTGCGCCCGGCCGCCTCGAGCGCCTCGATGAAGTGGAACACGTAGGCCGGCCCGCTGCCCGAGATCGCGGTCACCGCATCCATCTGCGCCTCTGCGTCGGCCCACACCGTGCTGCCGACCGCGGCGAGGATGCGCTCGGCGGCCGCGCGTCCGGCCACATCCACCGACGGGTCGGCATACAGGCCGGTGACGCCGGCGCCGATCAGCGCCGGGGTATTGGGCATGCAGCGTACCAGCCGGGTGTAGGGCGCGCCGGGCGCCCCGAGCCAGCGCCCGAGATCGGCCAGGCGCAGGCCGGCGGCGATGCTGATGACGAGCTGGCCGGCGAGTTGCCCGGCGATCGGCGCCAGCGCGGCCTTCATCTGCTGCGGCTTCACCGCCAGCACGAGCACGTCGCACGCAAGCGCCGTCGCATCGAAAGCCGCCACCGCACGCACGCCGAAACGGCTCTCGAGTGCGGCACGCGCCGCATCACCGAGTTCGACGACCTGAATGTCGCCGAGCGCAAAGCCGCGTTCGAGCATCCCGCCGATGAGGGCGGAGGCCATGTTGCCGCCGCCGAGAAAAGTGATCTTCATGAGGTGACCTGAATTCAAGAGCCGACGCGCGCGAGCGCATCAGGCGGGACCGGTAGAGACCGGGGTGGAAGCGGGCTTGACGCGCTCGCCGAAGATCGCCGTGCCGACGCGGACGATGGTGGCGCCCTCGGCAATCGCCGGCTCGATATCGTGCGACATGCCCATCGACAGCGTGTCGAGGGCGAGGCCAGCAGCGCCGAGCTCATCACGCAAACGGCGCAGCACCGCGAAGCGCGCGCGCAACACGGCAGTGTCGTCGGTGGGTTCCGGGATGCACATCAGCCCGCGTAACCGCAGGCGCGGCAGGGCAGCCACGGCCTGCGCGAGCGCGCCGAGTGCGTCGGGCGCCACGCCGCTCTTGCTGTCCTCACCGCTGACATTGACCTGGATGCACACGTTGAGCGGCGGCAGATGCACATCGCGCTGCGCCGACAGGCGCTCGGCGATCTTCAGGCGGTCGATGCCGTGCACCCAGTCGAAAGCGTTGGCCACCGGGCGTGTCTTGTTGCTCTGCAGCGGGCCGATGAAGTGCCACTCCAGGTCGAGGTCGCGCAGCGCCTCGACCTTGTCGACGCCTTCCTGCACATAGTTCTCGCCAAATGCACGCTGGCCGGCCGCGGCCGCATCGCGCACCGCAGCGGCCGGCCAGGTCTTGCTCACCGCCAGCAGCGACACCGCCGAGGGTTCGCGTCCGGCCACATGCGCCGCGGCCTCGATGCGGGCCTGGACGGCAAGAAGGCGCTCGCCGATTGTCGTCATATTTCGTGGCCTATTTCCTTGGGAAGCGATCGCCGAAAAGTATAGCATCGTCACGTTGGCCCCATTTTCCGCCCCTCTTTTGGCCCCTGAGTTGGCCCGATCCTGGGCTCTCTCGCACAGACGAAAACCATGGACATCACCGAACTGCTCGCCTTCGCGGTCAAGAACAAGGCTTCCGACCTTCACCTGTCGGCCGGCCTGCCGCCCATGATCCGCGTCCATGGCGACGTACGCCGCATCAACCTGCCACCGCTCGAGCACAAGGAAGTGCACGCGATGGTGTACGACATCATGAACGACGCCCAGCGCAAGCAGTACGAGGAGAGCTGGGAGTGCGACTTCTCCTTCGCCGTGCCCAACCTGGCCCGCTTCCGGGTGAACGCCTTCAACCAGAACCGCGGCGCGGCGGCGGTATTCCGGACCATTCCGTCCAAGGTGCTCTCGCTCGAAGAACTCAACTGCCCGAAGATCTTCAAGGAGATCGCCAACCAGCCGCGCGGCATCGTGCTGGTGACCGGCCCCACCGGCTCGGGCAAGTCGACCACGCTGGCGGCGATGGTCGACTACGTCAACGAGAACGAGTACGGCCACATCCTGACCGTCGAGGATCCGATCGAGTTCGTGCACGAAGCCAAGCGCTGCCTGATCAACCAGCGCGAAGTGCACCGCGACACCCAGTCCTTCAACAACGCGCTGCGCGCTGCGTTGCGCGAAGACCCGGACGTGGTGCTGGTGGGCGAAATGCGCGACCTCGAGACCATCCGCCTCGCGCTCACCGCGGCCGAGACCGGCCACCTCGTGTTCGGCACCCTGCACACCTCATCGGCGGCCAAGACCATCGACCGTATCGTCGACGTCTTCCCTGCAGCGGAGAAGGACATGGTGCGCTCGATGCTGTCCGAGTCGCTGCGCGCGGTGATCTCGCAGACCCTGCTCAAGACCAAGGACGGCCAGGGCCGGGTCGCGGCGCACGAGATCATGATCGGCACCCCGGCGATCCGTAACCTGATCCGCGAGAACAAGATCGCGCAGATGTATTCCTCGATCCAGACCGGGCAGAACATGGGCATGCAGACGCTCGACCAGTGTCTCGCCGACCTCGTGCGCCGCAACGTGGTGTCGGCGACCGAGGCGCGCATGAAGGCGCAGAACAAGGACAACTTCGCGGCGTGAGCCGCAGGAGCACTGAAACATGGAACGTGACCAGGCCCTCAAGTTCATGCACGACCTGCTGCGGCTGATGCTGCAGAAGAACGGCTCCGACCTTTTCATCACCACCGGGTTTCCGCCCGCGATCAAGATCGACGGCAAGATCGTGCCCCAGTCCAACCAGATCCTGCAGCCCCAGCACACCTCCGAGCTGGCGCGCGCGATCATGAACGACCGCCAGGCAGCGGATTTCGAGGCGCACAAGGAGTGCAACTTCGGCATCTCGCCAGCCGGCATCGGTCGTTTCCGCGCCAACGCCTTCGTGCAGCAGGGCAAGGTCGGACTGGTGCTGCGCACGATTCCGCAGAAGATCCCCAACTTCTCGGAACTGGGTCTGCCGCCGGTGTTGACCGAGATCGCGCTCGCCAAGCGCGGGCTGGTGATCTTCGTCGGCGGCACCGGCACCGGCAAGACGACCTCGCTGGCGTCGATGGTCGATTACCGCAACGAGAACACCTACGGCCACATCATCACCATCGAAGACCCGATCGAGTTCGTGCACCCGCACAAGAACTGCATCGTCACCCAGCGTGAAGTGGGCATCGACACCGAGTCGTGGGAGGCCGCGCTCAAGAACACCCTGCGCCAGGCCCCCGACGTGATCCTGATGGGCGAGATCCGCGACCGCGAGACCATGGACTACGCGATCGCCTTCGCCGAAACCGGCCATCTGTGCCTGGCCACGCTGCACGCCAACAGCGCCAACCAGGCAATCGACCGCGTCATCAACTTTTTCCCGGAGGAGCGCCGCACCCAGTTGCTGATGGACCTGTCGCTGAACCTGCGCGCCATGGTGTCGCAGCGCCTGCTGCCGCTGAAGGACCGCAAGGGCCGCGTTCCTGCGGTCGAGGTGCTGTTGAACTCGCCGCTGATCGGCGACCTGATCTTCAAGGGCAACGTGCCCGAGATCAAGGAGATCATGAAGCGCTCGCGCGAGCTGGGCATGCAGACCTTCGATCAGTCGCTGTTCCAGCTCTACGAGGACGAGCTCATCACCTACGAGGATGCGCTGTGCAATGCCGACTCGATCAACGATCTGCGCCTGCAGATCAAGCTGCACAGCCGCCACGGCGAGCAGGACCCCAGTGGCGGACTGAAGAACCTCGGCATCCTCTAAGCGGTACTCACTCGGCCAGACGCGGCGGGCGATCGCGGTTGCTGCCCGCCACCATGCGGTACTCGTACAGGCGGCACTCGAGCGCACCATTGAACAAGGGGGTGCGCCGGGTCGCCTTCAGCCCGATCAGCTTGGGCAGGGCGGTGTCGGCGGTGAAGAAGTAGCAGCGCCAGCCGCCCCAGCGCTGCTTGAGCGCATCGCCCAGTTGCGGATAGAAGGCCGCCAGCTCCTCGGCTTCGCCGATTCGTACCCCGTAGGGCGGATTGGCCACCATCACGCCTTCTGCCGCGGGCGGCGTGCGCTCGAGCAGGTCGGCGCGGTCCAGGCGGACACAGTCGGCCAGCCCCGCGGCCTCCAGGTTCAGGCGGCTGCGCCGCACCCATTCGCCGACGATGTCCGACCCGAAGATCTGCAGCACGCGCGTCGATTTGCGGCGCTGCTCGGCCGCCCGCCGCAGCGCCGCCCAGGCACCAGGGTCGTGGATGCGCAGGCGCTCGAAGCCGAAGCTGCGCCCGAGCCCGGGCGCGATGTCGAGCGCCATCTGCGCGGCCTCGATGAGAAAGGTACCGCTGCCACACATCGGATCGAGCAGCACCTCGCCCGGCTGCCAGCCGGTCAGGCGCAGGATGCCGGCGGCGAGGTTCTCCTTGACCGGCGCTTCCACCGCGGCCGGCTTGTAGCCGCGCTTGTAGAGCGGCTCGCCCGAGGTGTCGATGTACAGGGTCGCGGTGTCCGCGGTCAGGAACAGGTGGATGCGCACCACCGGGTTGGCCGTGTCCACGTTCGGCCGCCGGCCGACGACGGTGCGAAAGTGATCGCACACCGCGTCCTTCACCCGCAGGGTGATGAACTCCAGGCTCTGCAGCGGCGATTTCTGTGCGGTGACGTAGATGCGGATGGTGTCGTCGGCAGAAAACCACTTCGCCCACGTGACGCTGTAGGCCAGCTTGTAGATGTCGACCTCGGCGCGATAGCGCCCCTGCGCGACCCGCCACATCACCCGGGTCGCGAGCCGACTTTCGAGGTTGGCGCGCTGGCACGCCGCCCAGTCCCCCTGCCAGCCCACGCCACCGTGAACCGCCTGCGCGCCCCGCGCACCGAGCGCGGTGAGTTCGTCTGCGAGCAGGTTTTCCAGTCCGCGCGGACAGGGTGAAAAGAACACTTCAGCCATCGAGGGCTCCGGACACAGGACAAGGCGGCATTGTAACGCCCGCCTGCAGCCCCGCCGCAGCAAAGGCAGGCCGATGCGCTGCACCGGGGACGGCATGGCCAGGACGAACACGGCCACCCATTAAGGGCGTCATCCTTCCCCGCTCTGCCACGCGCCAAAGACGGCGATCCGGGTAGCCGCAAGGTATCATCTGCAGACATTTTGAAACAAACTCCCGAATAGCTCCGCAGTTGACCTGCACCCACGAGGCTCATTCATGCTCGCCCAGACTTTCCGGTGCACGCGGCTGGCACGACGCACGACCGCAATCCTGCTTGCGAGCCTCGCCCTCGCGTTGTGCGGGAGCGCCGCCCTGGCGCAGGATTTCGTCTATGTCGTCCGCGCGGGTGACAATCCCTGGAACCTCACCCAGCGCTACCTGAAGAGCATCGATTACTGGCCGCGCATCCAGGATTACAACCAGATCATCGACGCGCAGGCCATCCAGCCCGGGACCGTGCTGCGCATTCCGGTCGCCTGGATGCGGGGCGAGCGCACGCGCGCGCGCATCGTCGATGTTCGCGGCGAGGTCGAGCAGCAGGTCGGCGAGCACGTGGCGCCGCTGGTCACTGGCATGCAGGTCGAAGCGGGCGCGGTGATCCGCAGCGGCGACGACAGCAGCCTGACGCTCGAATTTCCCGATGGCAGCCGCAGCCTGGTCGGCGCCAACACCGAGCTCGCCCTGCGCGAGATCAGGCGCCTGAAGGCCTCCGGCGCGCAGCAACTGGACGTCGAACTACGCCGCGGGCACCTCGAGAACACGGTGCGCCCGGTCGGCCGTGGCGGCGGGCGCTATCTCATCCACACGCCGGCCGCGGTCGCCGCGGTGCGCGGCACCGACTTCCGCGCCACCGCCGCGGGCGACGGGCTGCGCGCCGAAACGATCAAGGGCGAGGTCGCCCTGCACAACCGACGCGGCACCACCCGCCTTCCGGCCGGCACCGGCAGCCATGTCACGCCCGGCAAGGCGCCGGAAGCCTCCTCCCGCCTGCTGCCGGCACCCAGGCTCGACAAGCTGCCCGAGCGCATCGACCGTGTGCCTTTCCGTGTCCCGATCGAGCCCGTCGCAGGCGCGGTGCACTATCGCAGCCAGATCGCCGGTGACGCCGGCTTCACCGCGCTCGACTCGGATCGAACCGCCACCGAGCCCGCCATCCTGGGCAGGGACGGCCTCGCCGACGGCAGCTACCGCCTGCGCGTGCGCGCCATTGACGGGCGTGGGCTCGAAGGCCTGGATGGCGAACGCGAGATCGTCATCGATGCCCGGCCCGAGCCGCCCTTTCCGAGTGCGCCAGGCGGATTTGCCACCGAAGAACGGGTGCGCTTCGAATGGGCACGCAGCCCCGAGGCCACCGGCTACCACTTCCAGCTTGCCGCCGATGCGGACTTCGAACGCATCCTGCTGACGCGCGACGATCTACAGGAAGCACAACTGACCCTCGAAGACGAGCTGCCGAGCGGCAACTACTGGTGGCGGGTCGGCCTGAGCACCGCAGCCGAGGGCCGTGGCCCCTACTCCGACATCCAGCGTTTCCGCCGTCCGCCCCCGGGCCCCGCTGCCGAGCCGCCGCAGGTCGATGGCGACGTCCTGCAACTGCGCTGGCGCGCCACCGACGGCGCGGTGCGCTATGAGGTCCAGCTCGGGCGCAGCGGCGACTTCGCTGCGCCCGAGCATACCCTCGAGACCACCACCGCCGAGCTCGCCATGCCCAGGCCGGAGGGCGGCACCTGGCATGTGCGCATCCGCAGCCAGGAGGCCGGCAGCCCGCCCGGCCCCTGGAGCAAGCCCCAGCAGATCGAGGTTCCACAGTCGCACTGGCGCGCCGTGCTGATCCTGCTTCCGCTGCTGCTCGCACTATGACGCCGTCCGCCCCGCGCTCGGCAGTCGGTACGCGCGGCGGCTGGCTGGTCGCGGCGCTGACTACCGCCCTCCTCACGCTGACCGACTGGTCCCCGGTCGAGCGCCTCGACCTCGTCGCCTACGACACCATCGAACCGATGTTCCGGGCCGAGGCCCTGGCGCCCGCCTCGATGGTGGTGGCGATCGACGAGGCCACGCTCTCCGCACTCGGACGTTGGCCGTGGAACCGCTCGGTGCATGCTGCCCTGATCGAGCACCTGAGCGCTGCCGGGGTGGCGAGCATCGGCCTGTCGATCCTGTTCCCGGAGCCTGCGCCCGGCGACGCCGAGTTCGCACGTGCGCTGGCGGACTCACGGCGGATCGTCCTGCCGATCGCGCCGCGCGCGGGCGGCGCGATCGACGGCGGGATCGCCGAACTCCTGCCGGTACCGCAACTGGCCTCGAAGGCCGCAGCACTCGGACATGTCGACGTCGAGCTCGACGCCGATGGCCTCGCGCGCCGCACCTTCACCCGTGCCGGCAGCAGCAGCGCACGCTGGGATGCACTTGCGCTCGCCACCCTCAAGATCGCCAGCGGCGAGCCGCCGGCTGCCGTCAGTGGCGCCGACGCCAGACTCGACGCCGGCCGCAGCGGCTGGCTGCACCGGGTGAGCCAGCGCACGCCATGGGTGCGCGAGGGCGAACTGCTGCTGCCCTACCCCGACGCCGGAACGGCCCCGCGCGTGATCTCCTACTTCGCGCTCCTCGACCAACCCGAGCGTGCGCGTCAGCTCGCGGGCCAGACCGTGTTCATCGGGGCGACCGCGGGGGGCGTCGACGGCGGGCTGGCGACGCCGGCCTCGCCGCAGGGGCAACGGATGCCGGCGGTCGAGTTTCATGCGCGTGCCTTCGAGGCGCTACGCAGCGGACTGGCCTACGGCACCGCCAGCCCGAACACCACGCTCGTGCTGAGCCTGCTCTTTCTGATCCTACCGGCCTGGCTGCTCGGGCGGATGCCGCTACGCAGCGCGGTCGCCACCGGCGGCCTGGTGGTCGTCCCGCCGCTTGCCAGCGGGTTCGCGCTCAATGCCCTGCAGCTTTGGGTGCCGCCGAGCGCGGCGGTGCTCGGCTTCCTGCTCGGCTACGTGCTGTGGTTTGCCCAGTACATCGGGCGCACACGCGGCGCGCTGATCCACGCCCGCCACGATGCCGACGCGACGCTGCGCTCGATCACCGACGCGGTCATCACGATCGACAACAACACGCGGGTGACGATGATCAATCCGGTGGCCGAGCGCTTCACCGGTCTGGGTCAGGGCGAGGCCGAGGGACAACTGATCGGTGATCTGTTGAAGTCGTACACCGACCTGACCGCGGGCGCGCTCGGCACCGTGCTCGCCTCGCTGAAGCATCGCCAGGGGATCCGGCTGCCGGATCCGATTCCATGGCACAGCCCGGATGGCCGCAACTACGCCCTGCGCCTGACCGCGACCCCGGTCGGCACGAGCCGGGAAGGCGGCGAAGGCGCCGTCGTCGTGCTCCACGACGTCACCGAGACGCTGGCCATCACCGCCCGCCTGCAGCACGAAGCCACGCACGACCTGCTCACCGGCCTGCCCAACCGCGCGCTGATGCTCGACCGCCTGCACCAGGCGCTCGCCAACGCCCGGCGCCGCGGCACCCTGGTGGCGCTGCTGTTCGTGGACCTCGACCGCTTCAAGCGCATCAACGACAGCCTCGGCCATTACGTGGGCGACCGCGTGCTGCAGGTCGTGGCCGAGCGCCTGCAGGCCTCGGTGCGCACCGGCGACACCGTGGCGCGCTGGGGCGGCGACGAGTTCATCATCCTGATGGACAACCTGCACGACGAATCAGCAGTGGCCGCGGTGGCCCGCAAACTGCTCGACCTGCTCGAGCGCGAAGTCCAGGCCGAAGGCGGCACCGACCTGGTGCTGTCATGCAGCATCGGCATCAGCGTGGGTCCGCAGGACAGCGCCGATGCCGGGACCCTGCTGTCGATGGCCGACAAAGCGATGTATCAGGGCAAGATCGAAGGCGGCGCCAGCTACACCTTCTATGCGCCCGAGATGAACACCTGGTCGCGCGACCGCCTGAGCATGGAAGCCGCACTGCACCACGGGCTGGCCGACGGCGAGTTCGAGCTCTTCTACCAGCCCCAGATCGACATCACCAGCGGCCGCCTGGCCGGCCTGGAGGCGCTGATCCGCTGGCATCGCCCAGGCAGCGGACTGGTCCGACCCGATGTCTTCATCGGCGCGGCCGAGGAGACCGGCATCATCCGCAACATCGGCGAATGGGCGATCCGCGAGGCGACCGCGCAGGCGGCGCGCTGGCGCGGAGAGGGTCTGAATCCGGTGCCGCTCGCGGTGAATGTCTCGGCCCGCCAGTGCTCCGACATGGGCATCGTCGACACGATCCGCGACGCGCTCGCCTGCAGCGGCCTGGATCCGCGCATGCTCAAGGTGGAACTCACCGAATCGACGGCAATGCGCGATCCCGAGCGCGCGGCGGAATTGCTGCACCGCATCGACGCGCTCGGCGTGGGCATCGCGGTGGACGACTTCGGGACGGGCTACTCGTCCCTATCACTGCTCAAGCGCTTTCCGATCTCCGAACTCAAGATCGACAAGAGCTTCGTCGGCGACATCGCGGGCGATAACGACGACGCGGCGATCGTGCGCGGGACGATCGCCCTGGCGCACGGGCTCGGCATGATGGTGGTCGCCGAGGGCGTCGAGACCGAATCGCAGCTCGGCTTTCTTGCCAGGCACGGCTGCAACCTTGCCCAGGGCTACCTCTTCGCCCAACCCTTGCCCGCCAGCGAGATTCGCGGCTGGCTCGTGCAGCCACCTCCGCATGCCGCACGTGCGGTACGCAACTCGCACGCCCGGTACTGAAAACATCCCCGGCCAGTCACCCTGGCCGACGCCTTGCGCACCGCCGCCAAAACAAAGCCCCGCCGCGCTCGAAGCGCCGCGGGGCCAAATGCCCGAGCCGAAGAGAGGGGAGCGGGCCCGAGCGGGGGATGGACGCGGGACTCGACTCAGGGATGCCCGGACTTGCCCGCCTTGATGTCGTGATACCACTGCTCGTGGTGCTCGCGCGCCCAGGTCTCGTCGACATAGCCGGTCTTCATCGCCTCGTAGGCGCCCTCGGCGCCCAGCGTCCCCATGTAGATGTGGCCGAAAGCCAGCGCCAGCATCAGGATCGAGCCGATCGCATGCACGATGTTCGCGGTCTGCATGTCAGAGCGCGTCCACTCGCCCAGGTTCGGGAAGTCCATGATCAGGCCGGAGATCGCCACGGTCAGACCGAGGAACGTGACCCCGAACCAGAACCAGGTCTTCTCGCCGAAGTTGAACCGCCCCGAAGGCACGTGGCCGCCGTCGAGCAGGCCACCGGCACGCCGGATCCACATCGCGTCGATCGGCCGCCAGACGTTGTCGCGCAGGAAGGTGAGGAACATCAGCACCACGAAGATCCCGAACAGCGGACCCACGTAGTTGTGCACCAGCTTGCCGGCATTGAGCAGCAGACCGAGCCCACCGTGGCCGATCAGCGGCAACAGCACGTGCTTGCCGAACAGGATCGCCAGCCCGGTGACCGCGAGCAACAGAAAGCTGATCGCCGTACCCCAGTGCACGAAACGCTCGAAGCCCGAGAAGCGCTTCATCGTGCGCCCGGTCCTTGCGCCGTGCAGCTTCATCGTGCCCTTGATCAGCCAGAACAGCAGGATCGCCGACGGCACCAGAATCAGCAGCCAGCCACCGTAAAGCGTGATCGGGCCGTTGCGCACCTGGCGCCAGGTGTTGCCTTCGCTCTGGATCAGCACGCCGGCTTCGGGGCTGCGCGCGGTGGTGAAGTGTTCCTCACCCGAGCGCACTGCCCGCCATACCGGCGCGTTGTTGAGCGGACGTTCGACCTGGCGTTCGGCCTGGTCAGCCGCGGTACTGCCGTGCTGCGGCTCGGCCGCGTGCAGCGGCAGCGCCGTCACCCACAGCATGAGCGCGAGCAGCAGCACGGCAAGCCAGCCGCCGCGCTGCCCCCGCATCGCGTGTGTCGTCATGACGATCATCTCCTCACTGGATGCGGTTGTACTCGTTCTGGCCGCGGGAGCGCTCCTTGAGCGCCTTCTCCCAGGCCGCGCGGTCGCCCTTGAACGCGCCACCTTCCCAGGGCCGGGTATCGGCCTTGCCGCTGTACTGGCCCTGCTCGTACACCGTGACCTGCGGCACCTCGCTGCAGGCCGACAGGCCCAGCAGCGCGGTGCCGGCAAGGGCCGCGAGCGTGATCGACTTCAGCTTGCCGCTCATGACTGGCCCTCCCGCTTGCGTTCCTGCTTGCGCTCGCCGCCACCGTAGGCAGCATCCCAGCCCCACACCTCGGCGCCGGTGCCGCGACGCAGCACGCGCTCACGGAAGATGTCGGCCACCACATTGGCGTCGCCGGCGATCAGCGCCTTGGTCGAGCACATCTCGGCGCACAGCGGCAGCTTGCCGTCGGCGAGGCGGTTGGAGCCGTACTTCTCGTACTCGGCAGCAGAACCGGTTTCCTCGGGACCGCCCGCACAGAAGGTGCATTTGTCCATCTTGCCGCGTGCCCCGAAGGCCGCCGGGCCATTGGGGAACTGCGGCGCACCGAACGGACAGGCGTAGAAGCAGTAGCCGCAGCCGATGCACTTGTCCTTGTCGTGCAGCACCACCCCGTCTTCGGTCTTGTAGAAGCAGTCGGTCGGGCACACCGCCATGCACGGCGCATCCGAGCAGTGCATGCACGCCACCGAGATCGAGCGCTCGCCCGGCACGCCGTCGTTCATCGTCACCACCCGGCGGCGGTTCACGCCCCAGGGCACCTCGTGCTCGTTCTTGCACGCGGTGACGCAGCCGTTGCATTCGATGCAGCGCTCGGCGTCACAGAGAAATTTCATGCGTCCCATTGTCTTTTCTCCTCGCCCTTACGCCTTGCTCACGCGGCACAGGGTGGTCTTGGTTTCCTGCATCATGGTCACCGAGTCGTAGCCGTAGGTGGTGGCGGTATTGACCGCCTCGCCGCGTACGATCGGAGCCGCACCTTCGGGGTAGAACTTCAGCATGTCCTCGCCCTGCCACCAGCCGGAAAAGTGGAAGGGCAGGAAGACCGTACCCGGGGCCACGCGCTGGGTGACCTGGGCGCGCACCTTGAGCTTCGCCTTGGTGGGCGACTCGACCCAGATGTACTCGCCGTTGCGGAAGCCCGCATCGTTGGCGTCCTTCGGGTTCACCTCGGCGAACATCTCCTGCTGCAGCTCGGCGAGCCAGGGGTTGGAGCGGGTTTCCTCGCCGCCACCCTCGTACTCGACCAGTCGCCCGGAGGTCATGATCAGCGGGTAATCCTTCGAGATGTCCTTCACCTTGTCCTGCATCGACTTGTACAGGGTCGGCAGGCGCCAGAACTTCATCTTGTCGTCGTGCGTCGGGTACTTTGCGACCATGTCCGGGCGCGGCGAGTAGATCGGCTCACGGTGCTGCGGGATCGGGTCGGGGAAGTTCCACACCACCGCGCGCGCCTTGGCATTGCCGAAGGGATGGCAGCCGTGGTTCTTCATGACCACGCGCTGGATGCCGCCGGAGACGTCGGTCTTCCAGTTCTTGCCCTCGGCCGCGGCCTTCTCGGCCTCGGTCAGCTCGTCCCACCAGCCCAATTTCTTGAGCAGCACGTGGTCGAATTCGGGATAGCCCATCTGCAGGTCGGCCCCCTTGGAGGCCGAGCCCTCGGCGGCAAGCAGCGACACGCCGTCCTTCTCGACGCCGAAGTTGGCGCGGAAGTTGCCCCCGCCGTCCATGACGTGCTTGGAGGTGTCGTAGAGGTTGGGCGTGCCCGGGTGCTTCATCTCGGGCGTGCCGAAGCACGGCCACGGCAGGCCGAAGTAATCGCCGTCGCAGGGGCCGCCGACCGCCTTCAGCGTCTTCACGTCGAAGGTGTGCATGTTCTTCATGTGCAGCTTCAGGCGCTCGGGCGACTGGCCGGTGTAGCCGATGGTCCAGGTGCCGCGGTTGATCTCGCGCAGCACGTCCTCGATGTTCGGCTCGTCCCAGCCCTGGGCATCCTTGTCGAGCTTGATGTTCTTCACGAACTCATCGGCCCAGCCGAACTTCTTCGCGAACGCGTACATGATGGTGTGGTCGGGCTTGGACTCGAACAGCGGCTCGATGACCTTCTCGCGCCACTGCAGCGAGCGGTTCGACGCGGTGGCCGAGCCGGTGGTCTCGAACTGGGTGCAGGCGGGCAGCAGATACACGCCGTCCTTTCGCACCATCGCCGCCATCGACGCGGTGGCCGACGGGTAGGGGTCGATCACCACGAGGGTGTCGAGCGCCTTCATCGCCTCGACCATCTCGGCGCCACGCGTCTGCGAGTTGGGCGCGTGACCCCAGTACACCACGGCGCGCAGGTTGCCGGCGGGCTGGTCGATGAGGTCCTTGTTCTCGAGCACGCCGTCGATCCAGCGCGACACCGTGATGCCGGACTTCTCCATCAGCGCCTGCGAGGCGTAGCGGCCCTTGACCCACTCGTAATCCACGCCCCACACGCCACACCAGTGCTTCCACGAGCCCGCCGCCAGGCCGTAGTAACCGGGCAGCGAGTCGGGGTTGGGGCCGACGTCGGTCGCGCCCTGCACGTTGTCGTGGCCGCGGAAGATGTTGGCGCCGCCGCCCGACTTGCCGATGTTGCCGAGCGCGAGCTGCAGGATGCAGGACGCACGCACCATCGCGTTGCCGATCGAGTGCTGGGTCTGGCCCATGCACCAGACGATGGTGCTCGGGCGGTTCTCGGCCATGGTGCGCGCGGCCAGCAGCATCTGGTCCTCGGGCACGCCGCAGGCCTCTTCCACCTGGTCCGGCGTCCACTTGGCGAGCACTTCCTCGCGGATCTTGTCCATGCCGAAGACGCGGTCATCGATGTACTGCTTGTCTTCCCAGCCGTTCTGGAAGATGTGGTAAAGCAGGCCGAACAGGAAGGGCACGTCGGTGCCGGAGCGGATGCGGATGTACTGGTGGGCCTTGGCCGCAGTGCGCGTGAAGCGCGGATCCACCACGATCATCTTCGCGCCGTTTTCCTTGGCGTGCAGGATGTGGAGCAGCGACACCGGATGCGCCTCGGCTGCATTCGAGCCGATGAACAGCATCGCCTTGGCGTTCTGCATGTCATTGTAGGAGTTCGTCATCGCGCCGTAACCCCAGGTATTCGCCACGCCCGCCACGGTGGTGGAGTGGCAGATGCGCGCCTGGTGATCGGTGTTGTTGGTGCCCCAGAACGAGACGAACTTGCGCAGCAGGTAGGCCTGCTCGTTGTTGTGCTTGCTCGATCCGATGAAGTAGGCGGCATCGGGGCCGGACTCCTCGCGGATCTTCAGCAGGCGGTCACCAACCTCGTCGAGCGCCTGTTCCCAAGAGATCTTCTGGTACTTGCCGTCGACCAGCTTCATCGGGTACTTCAGGCGGTATTCGCCGTGTCCGTGCTCGCGCAGGGCCGCGCCCTTGGCGCAGTGCGCGCCGAGGTTGATCGGCGAGTCGAACACCGGCTCCTGGTGCACCCACACCCCGTTGCGCACCACAGCGTCGGCAGCACAGCCCACCGAGCAGTGGGTACAGATGGTGCGGCGGATCTCGGCCTTGCCTTCGGCACGCGCGGCGCCGGCAGGCGTAGCGGCATCGGCGGCGCCGATGAAGTTGTACGGCAGTTGGGTGGCGAGCGCGCCGGCCCCCACGCCCAGACCCGATCGCTTCAGGAACGCGCGGCGGTCCATGGTCTGGCCGAGCTGGCGCGCCGAAGCGCCACGCAGGCGACGCGCGCTGGTGGCGGCGGTCGCGGATTTCTTGGTCAACATCCTCGCGTCCTCCTCAGATCCGCGTCGTGCGGTAGTAATTGCGCATGTGCTCGCTCACGCCCTGGTCCGCGACCTCGCGGCGTGCGTGCTCGACCACCTCGGCGGTGACGGGCGACGCCTGGGCGGCGGTTGCCGCCAGCGCGGCGGCGCTCGCCGCCCCGCCCGCACCGATCGCGGCCAGGAAATTGCGGCGTGACAGCTTGGTGTTCTCGTCCTTCATCCTCGCTCTCCCCTCATTCGCAGCGCAGGCCCTCGCCCGCCCCGCATCGTTTCGATGACGGCCGCGCTCAATGCGCTTCCGCCTCCATCATGTCGAACGCCTGGCGCTCGATATCCATGAAAGCCGCCAGCAGGGCGGCGACCTTCGCGTAGAAATCCGCCTTCGGCACCGCCCCCAGCGCGCCGGCAAACTGCGCGTACCAGGGCGCGATGTGGCGCCCGAAGAAGCGCTGCTGACGTGCCAGTCCGGCATCGTCCGGCCCGGTCAGCACCAGGTGGCGCATGACCTCGGCGAGCGCGGCGATGTGGTCCTCGGTCTCGGTGACGCCCGGGCGGCGGCCCAGCCCGAGCGCGGCGAGGTCGTCGCGCAGTTCGGCGAGCGGCTCTTCCTGCAGGAAGCCGGTGAGGTACCAGGAGGCGTTGGTCATCACCTCGGGCTTGCCGACGCTGACGAACAAGGCGTCGAACTCGTCGGCCACGGTCGTCAGCGGCATCGCCTGCGCCGCCGCGCCGAGCGCCGCCCAGGCGCGCGGCAGATCGCCCTCGCTGCCGCCGAGCGTTTGCCCGACCTGCGCAAGCACGCCCAACAGCGCGGCGTCGGGCGTGGCATGGAACAGGCGGGCGATCAGCGCGTAGTGTTCGGCGCGCGCGCGATCCTCGTCCGACCAGGTCGGCTGGGGCTGGATTGAAATTGCTTCGCTCATTCGGTGAGGTCCCAGGCCTTCACGGCCGGTTCGGTCTTCATCATGTCGATCACCCGGCAGTCGGCACACATGCGCAGGCGCGCGCGCTCGGCCTCGCCGGCGAACATCGAGTGGCCGGACAGGCGGGCGATCATGGATTCGATCAACGGCGCGGCGCCCATGGCCTTGCCACAGGCGGTGCAGTGGAAGATGTCGGCCTCGCGCAAGGTGCGCGCCTTGCGTGCGCCATCGGTACCGTACTCACCGGGCAGCAGGCGGGGCTCGAGCGTGATCGCGGACTCGGGACAGGAGACTTCGCACAGCCCGCACTGCAGGCAGTTCTTCTCGACGAACTCGAGCCGGTAAGCGTCGCTGGCCGCGCGTAGCGCGCCGGCCGGACAGGCGCCGGTACAGGACATGCAGAGCGTGCAGGCGTCCGAGGCCAGCACCTGGCCGAAGGGCGCGCCGGCCTTGAGCGCGATCGCGGCCGGCAGGCCGGCCGCTGTGGTCGCGGCCGGCGCATGCGCGACCAGATGGCGTAGCGCGAAGTCGAGCGTCTCGCGCTTCTTCGGCAGCAACTGGAAGCGCGCCGGCTCGGCGACGCCAACCGCGGGCCCCCAGTCGTGGAACGCAGCCTCGAGCGTTCGCCAGTCGTCGGCATCGGCCTCGACCACGCGCAGATGCTCGCCACCGTAGCCGAGCGCGGAAAGGATCGTCTGACCATGACCCGCCTGCGCCTTGAGCGGCGCGGCGTCGTGGCTGGCGGCGGCGAGCACCACCACCTGACAGGCGCCGAGCGCGAGGCTGCCGAGCATCAGGTCCAGCCCGACCGCATCCGCGCTCCACACCTCGACCGGGATCACCCGCGCAGGCAGCCCACGGCCACGGCGCGCGAGGCGGCCGATCGCGGCCGTGCCAGCTTCGGCGGAATGGAACAGCAGGCAGGCATCCTCGCCGCCGGCGCGCGCGTATTCGGCGAGCAGCGTCTTCACGCGCTGACCGAGTTCGGGCACACGCGGATACTGGAAGGACAGCGCACCCGAGGGGCACACCGTGCTGCAGGTGCCGCAGCCCTTGCACAGATAGGGATCGACCGCGATCACGTCGCCATTCGAGCGGATCGCTTCGGTGGAACAGGCCTCGATGCAGTTGGTGCAGCCAGTCTTCTTCGCCCGGCTGTGCGCGCATAGTCCAGCCTCGAAAGCAACATAGCGCGGCTTCTCGAACTCGCCGACGAATTCGCCCAGCGCCTGCACCGCGAGCGCCTGCTCGAAGGGGTCGCGACCCGGGGCGACGTAGCCGTCGGGCAGCTCGATGCGCCTGAGCAAGGGTTCTGCGGACAGATCCAGCACCAGGTCGAAGCGCTCGCTGCGGGCCACATCCTGGCGCGCAAAGTCGATCGCGCCGATCTCGCCACAGGCGGCGACACAGGCGCGGTGGCCGCGACAGGCGTCCAGGTCAACCTGGAGGTCGAAGCCGATCGCGCCTTCGGGACAGGCTTTGACGCAGGCATTGCAGCGCACGCACAGGTCGAGGTCGATCGGGTTGTGCTGCTGCCACTGCAACTCGAACGCGCCCAGATGACCGCTCAGCCTGACCGCCCTGCCCGACCACACCGGATACGCATTCACTGCCGGCAGTTCGGCATCGGCAGCGCGCGCGGTGATCAGCACCGCCGGCTCGAAGCTGCCGGCGAGGCGCCCCGCCCAGCCCAGCGCCGCACCGGCCTCGCCCATGATCAAAAGGCTGCGCCCGGCGCTCATCTGCACCGCTGGCACCGGCTCGGGATCGGCCAGTGTGGTCGCGGCGGCGATCAGCGCGGCGAGTTTGGGCGTTGCCGCGGCGGATTCGGCCGACCACCCTGCGCTCTCGCGCAGATTGAAGAAGCGGATGCGCTCGCCGGCACCCTGCGCCTCGGCGAGTTCGCCGAACAGCGCGGTCTCCTGCGTGCATGCGACATGCACCTCGCCGCCCAGGGCGAGCGCGGCCTCGAGCGCAGGCAGCTCGGCGCCGCACAGGGCGTGATGACAGGCCGCCGGCGCCAGTCGTGCGGCGTCGAGCACGAAGCTGCGGTTGCAATCGCAAAGGTGAACGCGAGCGGCGTCAGCGGTGGGGAGCGGCTTATGACTGTCGGACATGTTTCGTTCCATTAATCCCTCAAACAAAGCAGTTCATGGGCCAGGCAAGCCGGCAACCAGATCCGCCACAATCATCAAAACGCCGCCTTTTTCCAGGCGCCGCGAGGTCACACGGACAATTTGTCGCTCACGGTGCTTTTTGTCCTGACTCGATCGCCTCCTGCGCAACGCCAGGGATGGCGATCGGTACGGCTTCATCACCAATCTCAGCCGAGGCGCCTTGCGACGCCTCCGCTTGCGACGCATCCCTTTCCGCTTCCGCCTGCCCGGCAGGCGAGTCGTCCTTCGCCGCCGCGGCCTCTGCCGCCTCCAACGCCTCCGCCTCCGCCTCCGCCTCGTTCGCCATCAGCCACTCACGGGCATGCTTGAGCTTGGCCATGGCCTCGGGCGGGATCGGGTCGGGCAGCGAGTAGTCGTCGATATAGATATCCAGACCGTCCATGCGGTTGAAGTGGGGGTCGGCGAACAACTTGTGCAGCGCCTGGCGGCGCAAGGTGTCGCTCACCTCATCCTTCAGGAAGGCGGTGAAATCCGAAGCGAGCGTCAGCCCTTCGACGGGTGGCAGTTGGGCCTCGGCCGCAGACGTCGCCGCCTCGGCACCCGTTGCCGCCGCTGACGCGGGCCCCGCACCCGCGGGGCGCAGAGTGTCCTGCCCGCCTGGCTCCGGCGCAGCCGCCGACGGCACACCGGGCACAGGCGCGTCGGCAAGCAGCGCCTTGCCGGCGGACGCCAGCTTGCGTCGTGACCAGCGGTTCAGGAAGCCGCCGCTCATGCGCGCCTCCGGTCCAGCCCGAGCGGGTCGTTGCGTTTCACTTTTTTCTTCGGCTCGGGCTTGTAGTGCGTGTTGACGAAGTCGCCCACCCAGTCGGCGATCTCGCGCGGCATGGCCACACCGTCGACCTGCTCGCCCGAATCCAGCCAGCGCGCCGCTTCGCCGTAGCTCACCGACACCGCCGCCAGCCGCGGCAGCTCGTCCTCCATGCGCCACATCACGAACACCTTGGGGATGGGGGCAGTGACGTTGGCAAAGTAGTTCTCGGCCTCGTCGCGGAAAAGCTCGAGGGCGAAGCCCCCCATGCGCCACTGGCTACGCGCGTCCTCATCGACGATGCGGCGCGGCGCCGGATCGGCGTCATCGAAGGCCGGCACCACGCCGACGGCCTCCCAGGCGGCGTCGATCCAGGGGTTGTCGAGGCGGCGGCGCTCCATGACTACTGCAATCGGAAAACTGTTCATCGTCCAGCACCAGTGGGGAAGGGAACCATGTCCTTTACAGCATACGTGCCCGTACGTCAGCGCGCGACTGCGGAAACCCCCAGCCGAGGGTCGAGCGCGAGGGCAGTGGCTTGGGGCTACAATCGGTCGCTTTCGCATCAGTCGATCCTTCGCGATGACCGCCTCCCACCGCCCCCTGCTGAGCCAGGCCAGCCGCGCGCTGACCGTCGAGATCCCCGCCCTGAATGAACGTGGCGAGACGGTGCCAACCTCGATTGCCGGCGAGCACCCCCTCACGCTCTACGTCGACAAGCGCGAGATCGTCACCCTGATGACGCTCGGCGCCGCGCCCGAGGCGCTCACCATCGGCTGGCTGCGCAACCAGCGCCTGGTCAATAGCCTGGGCGAGATCGCATCGGTGCAGGTGGACTGGGAAGTCGATGCGGTGTCGGTGACCACGCGCAACGGCCTGCGCGACGCCGACGAGAAACTCGGCAGCCGCACCGTCACCACCGGCTGCGGCCAGGGCACGGTGTTCGGCGGACTGATGGACGAGATCGACCAGATCCACCTGCCGCAGGACCGCCTGCTCAAGCAATCGACGCTTTATGCGCTGATGGACGCGGTGCGCCATCACGAGTCCATCTACAAGCAGGCCGGTGCGGTGCATGGTTGCGCGCTCGCGCAGGCCACGCCCGGTGGCTGCGAGATCCTGATGTTCTTCGAGGACGTCGGCCGCCACAACGCAGTGGACGCGATTGCCGGGCAGATGTGGCTCGATGGGCAGGACGGCGCCGACAAGATCTTCTACACCACCGGCCGGCTGACCTCGGAGATGGTGATCAAGACCGCGCAGATGGGCATTCCCTTCCTGGTGTCGCGCTCGGGTCTGACCCACATGGGCTGGCAGATCGCGCACAAGATCGGCCTGACCATGGTCGGACGCGCCCAGGGCAAGCACTACTTGCTGTTTTCCGGTGACGACCGCTTCGAGCGCGACTGAACCGTACAAGCCACCACAAGACATGAACGCACACACCTCACCCCGCCCCGCCGCGCACCACATCACCGGCGTGCTGCTCGCCGGCGGCCAGGGCAGCCGCATGGGCGGCGTCGACAAAGGCCTGGTCGAGCTCGCCGGCCGGCCGATGGCCGCGCACGCGCTGGCGCGCCTCGCCCCTCAGGTCGACGAACTGATCATCAACGCCAACCAGAACCTCGAGGCCTGGCAGGCCTTCGGCTACCCGGTGTTCGGCGACGACATCGGCGGTTTCGCCGGTCCGCTCGCCGGGCTGCATGCAGCGCTCACGCGCGCACGCCATCCGCTGGTCGTCACTGCGCCCTGCGATTCACCCTTCCTGCCCGCCGACCTGGTCGAGCGCCTGGCCACCGCGCTGCACGCCGCAGGCGCCCAGCTTGCCGTCGCCAGGACCTTCAAGCAGGCGCACCCGGTGTTCTGCCTGTGTCGGCGCGACGTCGCCGAGCATCTCGGCGCCTTCCTTGCCGGCGGCGGCCGCAAGATCGACCGCTGGTACGGCACGCTGAAGGTGGTGGAAGTGAGCTTCGACGACGAGGAAGCGGCCTTTCGCAACATCAACACCCGCGACGAACTCGCCGACGCCGCGAAGGATCTGCCACGCGCGAGCCATGGCTGAGATTCGCGCCAGCGGCGGACCGGCCGCGCCACGCGAAGCTCAGGTGGCCGATACGCCCGCCTGCCTGACCGCGCGCGAGGCCGCCGCCTTCCTGCACCTGAACGAGAAGAAGCTCTACGAGCTCGCCAACAGCCGCGACATCCCGGCCGCGCGCGTTGGCGGCAAGTGGCTGTTTCCGCGCGCGCTGCTCGAGGAATGGCTGCTCGAGCAGGCGCATGGCGGCGCGCTCACCGACCGCCTGCTGATCACCGGCAGCGACGACCCGCTGCTGGCGGCAACCACCGCGGCGCTCGCCGGCGAGCTCGGCGCCGAGGGCCTGGTCGCCTACAGTCCCACCGGCACGCTCACCGGCCTGGAGCTGCTCGCGCGCCGCCGCGCCAATGTGTGCGCACTACACTGGGGCGGCGTCGAGCACAGCGCCCAGCAGCACGCCCTGTTGCTGCGCCGCTTCGGCCCCAGCCGGCACTGGGCGCTGGTGCGCCTGACGCTGCGCGAGCAGGGCGTGATCCTGCGCCGCGGGCTGGCGGTGGATGGCATCGAGACGCTCGCCGCCTTCGACTACCGCTGGGCGATGCGCCAGGCCGGCGCCGGCTCGCGCCACTTCCTCGAATCCGCGCTCGCCAGTCGCGGCTTTTCGGCTGCCGACTGCAGCGTGGTGGCCGAGGCGCGCAGCGAACGCGAAGCCGCCGCGCTGGTCGCGCGCGAGGACGCCGACTGCGCGCCGGGCGCGCGGGCTGCGGCGGTCGAATTCGGCCTCGGCTTTCTGTCCTTGGGCTGGGAGGCGTTTGACCTTGCGCTACCGCGCGAGATCCTGTTTCGCCGCCTGTTCCAGGACCTGCTCGCCGCCCATGGCGATCTGCGTTCGCAGACGCTCGCCCGGCGCCTGGGCGGCTATGACCTCGCCCCGCTCGGCCGCGTGCTCGGCCTTGACTGATCAGGCTTCACTCGACGGCCTTCGCCGCACTCCTGCTTTCCCGCCCCGCCTGAAGCTCGAGATGGGCGGCGATGAAGTCGGCAACCTGCACCGGATCGTTGATGTCGAGCTGTGGCAGGGGCGTCGCGAGCGCAGCATCGGTGGCGATGGCGACGATATGTGGGTCGTCCGGATGCAGCAGCGGCTCGGTGACCGCCGCGCGATGGACCTCGACCTTGGGAATCTGCGCGCGCTTGAAGCCCTCGACCAGCACCAGGTCGCAGGGGCCGAGGTGGGCGAGCAGTTCGTCGAGCGTGGCCTCGGGCGCGCCGCGCAGCTCGCGCGTCAGCGACCAGCGCTGGGCGGAGCTCACCATCACCTCGCGGCACCCAGCCTGGCGGTGGCGCCAGGAGTCCTTGCCGGCGTGGTCGATGTCGAAGCTGTGGTGCGCGTGCTTGACCAGCGACACCACCAGCCCGCGCGCGCTGAGCACCCCGATCACCTGTTCCACCAGCGTCGTCTTGCCACTGCCGGACCAGCCGGCAAAACCCATCACTTTCATGTCGCGTTCGTTTCCCGTGATTCACGGCCGCGCTCGGTCGCGCCGCCGTCGTTGCGGTAGTCAGGCTCGGCCAGCAGGCTGACCGTGAAGGCAGCGCCCTGGCCCGGCGCGCTGTCGACCTCGATGCGCCCGCCGTAGCGCTCCACCAGGGTATGGCTGATCGACAGCCCCAGCCCGGTGCCCTGCCGTTTCTTGGTGGTGAAGAAGGGGTCGAAGACGCGCGCCATGTCCTCGGCGCGGATCCCGGCCCCGGTGTCGCGCACCACGATGCGTACGCCGCGCGCGTCGGAGTGCGGATCACGATCGCTCGTCTCCAGCGTCAGCGTGCCGCCTTCGGGCATGGCCTGCACGGCGTTGACGATGAGGTTGATCAGCACCTGTTGCAGTTCCTGCAGGTTGATGCGCACACGCCCCTGCGCCGCAAAGCGCTGCACCACCTTCACCTGGCCGCGGGCGAGATGCTGCCGGGTCAGCACCAGGCAGTCGGTCAGCGCCGCGTTCACGTCCACCGCCTCCACATAGCCGGCGAACTCGCCGGGCCGGGCGAACTGCAGGAGCTTGGTGACGATGACGCGGATGCGGTTGACCTGCTCGTGGATCAGGCGGAATTCGTTGGCCACCGGCTGCGCGGCGGGGCCGAGTTCCTCGCGCATGAGGTCGAGATTGCCCTGGATGACCGCGGTCGGGTTGCTGATCTCGTGGGCCACGCCGGCGGTCAGCTCGCCGATGGCGGCGAGCTTCTCGCTCATCACCAGGCGGTGCTGGGCAGCACGCAACTCCGTATTGGCAGCGGCAAGATCAGCCGTGCGCTCAGCCACCTTGCGGTCGAGCGAGGCATTGAGCGCCTGCAGCTCGGCACGCTGCGCGGCCTGGGTATCTAGCAGGCGGTCGAATTCGGCGGCGAGGCGGCCGAGCTCATCGCGACTGTCGACAGGGCCGACGCGCGCCTGCGCCGCACCCGCATCGATCGCGTCGATGGTGGCGTGCATGCGCTCGATCGGCCGGAAGATCCCGCGCGCCCAGTGCAGGGTCAGCAGCACGCCGGCGACGCTGATCAGCAGCGAGATGGCGCCGACAATGAGGAAAGCCGTGCGCTTGGCTGCGCGGAACGGCGCTTCCAGAAAGCCGACGTAAAGCATGCCGACGCGCTCGCCGCGGCTGTCGAGCACCGGTTCGTAGCCCGACACATACCAGTCGTTGACCACGAACGCCGTCTCCAGCCAGGTCCGGCCCGCACCCAGCACATCGGCGCGCACCTCGGCCGAGGCCCGCGTGCCGAGCGCGCGCGCGCCCTCGAACAGGCGCACATTGGTGGCGATTCGGGTGTCGTCGAGGAAGAGCGTCGCGGTGCCGACGCTGCCCGCGGGGAGCGAGCCTTCGCGGTAGACGATGCCGTTGATGGTGTCGACGAAGTCGAGGTTGCCGTTGAGCAGCATCCCGCCCTCGAGCACCCCGATCAGGTTGCTGTGCGCATCGAACACCGGCGCCGCGGCATGGATGACCAGACCCCGTTCTTCTGCGCTGCGCGGATCGGGCAGCGCACGCTCGGTGGCGACCAGCGGCAGGCGCGCCTTCTCGCGCAGCGCTGGCGAAATGGCCTCGAGTGCATCCGGCCCGAAGCGCTCGATCGCACTGCCGCCGCCGGCGCGCAGCGCACGATCCACCATCGGCCAGTCGCCGCGCAAGGTGCCGGCGGCGATGCCGGTCGAGGACTGCAGCACCCGACCTTCGAGGTCGAGCAGGTTCAGGAAGTCCAGCCCGAGTTGCGCCTGGCGCGCGCCAAGCAGGGCCACCAGGGGCTCGCGCCCGGTCGCCGACGCGGGCGCCTCCGCGTCGATCGCCAGCGCCAGCGCGTGCGAACTCCCGAGGCCGCGCACGCCGCTGCCCACGCCTTCGATCATGCGCTCGAGGTAGCCGTGTGCCGTGGCCAGGTCGCTGCCTACCCGCGACGACATCAGGCGCTGGTAGTAGCTCTCCCCCCACCAGCCGAGCAGGCCCATGATGATCGGGAAGCCGAGCATCAGCGGCGCCAGCACCAGGCACAGCAGCTTGGCCCGCACCGAACGGCGCAGGCGCTCGGCCACGCTTGCGGGCATCGGCGTCAGCACGCACAGACCTGCGGCTGGGGGCGTCGGATGCGCCCCCGGATATGCGCGGCCATGCCGCTTACGCCCGCCGCCCGAGGCGCGCGGCGTCCGTCGCCTGCGTGGCAGCCCAGTCGGCGAACTTGCGCTCGAGGGTCTTGCGCGCCACCCCCAGCCGGCGCGCGGCCTCGGTCTTGTTGCCCGCACAGTCGTCCACCACACGCTCGATGTGGCGACGCTCGACCTCGGCGAGGGTCAGCGCGAGCTCGCCGGCCGCGGGCACCTCATCCGGGGCAGGCGCCCCCGACGGTGCGCTCGGGAAGCAGCCGAGGATCATCGAACGCTCGACGTAGTTGCGCAGCTCGCGCACGTTGCCCGGCCACCGATACGCGGCAAGGCGGCTCACCACCTCGTGCGACAACGACAGCGGCGCCACGCCCAGTTGCACCGAGAGTTGCTGCATGAAGTGGCGCATCAGGTCCGGGATGTCCTCGCTGCGGGCACGCAACGGCGGCAGGGGGAGATCGACCACCGCCAGGCGGTAATACAGATCCTCGCGGAAGCGCCCCGCCTTGACCTCGCCGGCGAGGTTGCGGTTGGTGGCGGCGATGATACGCACATCCACCGGCACCTCGCGCTCGGAGCCGACCGGGCGCAGCTTGCGCTCCTCCAGCACGCGCAGCAGCCGCGTCTGCAACGCCAGCGGCAGCTCGCTGATTTCATCGAGGAACAAGGTGCCGCCATGGGCGTAGTAGAACAGGCCGTTGCGGCTCTCGCTGGCGCCGGTGAAGGCGCCCTTCACATGGCCGAAGAGCTCGCTCTCGATCAGCTCGGAAGCGATCGCCGCACAGTTGACCGGCACGAACGGGCGCTGCGCGCGCGGGCTGGTCTGGTGCAGCGCGCGTGCGACGACCTCCTTGCCGGTGCCCGACTCACCCTGCAGCAGCACCGTGCTCGGCATCTGCCCGACCCGACGCACCATCGCACGCAGTTGCTCGATCGCAACCGAGTGCCCGACCAGGCCGATCGGATCCGCCGCCAGGCCGGCGAGTTCGCGACGCAGCACGAAGTTCTCGCGCGTGAGCCGTGCGCGCTCGAAGCAGCGCTTGATGGAGTTGAGGATCTGGTCGACGCGGAAGGGCTTGAGGATGAAGTCCGACGCGCCGCCGCGCAGCGCGTCGATCGCGGTCTCCATGTCGGCGAAGGCGGTGACCAGGATCACGTCGCCGGTGTAGCCGTGCTCGCGCAGCTCGTGCAGCCATTCGATGCCGGACTTGCCCGGCAGCGCGATGTCGAGGATCAGCAGGTCGAAATGCAGCCGCGCCATCAGCGCCGCGGCATGCTCGGCATCGGCCGCCGACTGCACCATCCCGCAACGGCGGGCGAGCGTGCGCTCGAGGAAGTTGCGCATGCCCTCCTCGTCGTCCACCACCAGCACCGAATGTGCCTGCCAGTTGTACTCGGCAAGATCCACCGTCCGCGCACCGGCCGAAGGCCCCGCCTGTTCGGCGGAAACCGTTCGTTCCCGGACACCGGCGGCGGGGCCCGCCCCCTCTGCAAGCTCATCCAGCATCGCCTCGCCTCCCGTTCCCGCTTTCCGCATCGTCACCCTGTCCGCGCGCCTGGCCTCAGAACGGCTTCAGCACGACCAGGAACACGACGATGAAGAGCACCACGACCGGAATCTCGTTGAAGTAGCGGTACCACACATGGCTGCGCGTGTTGCGGCCGGCGGCGAAGTCACGCATGAGCTTGCCGCAGTAGAGGTGATAACCGATCAGGCCGATCACGAGCAGCGTCTTCGCATGCAACCAGCCACCGGCGAAACCGTAGCCGAACCATAGCCACAGGCCGAGCGCCACGGCGAGGATGCCGAGCGGGGTCATGAAGCGGTAGAGCTTCATCTCCATCATCGCCAGGCGATCGCGCGTGGCGGCGTCCTCGACCATGGCGTGATTCACGAACAGGCGGGGCAGGTAGAACAGGCCGGCAAACCAGCTGGTGACGAAGATGATGTGAAGGGCCTTGAGGGACAGCATGCAGGAACGTGCTCCAGGGTTGATGTGAACAAATTGGCGTTTGACGCGGAAAGCAGCCGGGCTCAGGCCGCGGTGGCCGCGGCCAGGCCATCCGCGACCGTCGGATAGCGCAAGCGCACGCGCAGTTCCCGCTTCAGCCGGCGATTGTCGAGGCGGCGCGACTCGCCCATGAAGGACAGCGTCAGCGGCGACAAGCGGGTGGCGATCTCGGCACGGCCCAGACGAGGCGGCCGCGGCAGCGCGAAGGCGTCGGCCACGGCGTCGAAGTAGTCGCCCATCTTCATGCCGGAGTCGTCGCTGGCGTTGTAGGCGCGCCCGGCCTGGGCGCGGAACAGCGCCAGGCAGGCGATGCGGGCGAGGTCCTCGGCGTGGATGTGATTGGTGTGCACATCCTCTTCCGCCATCAGCACCGGATCGCCACGCTGCAGGCGCTCGAGCGGCAGGCGGTCGGCGGCGTAGATTCCAGGTGCCCGCAAAAGGGCGACGCGCACGCCGGTGCGCCGGCAGAAGCCGCGCAAGCGACGTTCGGCATCGACCCGACGCTGGCCGCGTGCGGTTTGCGCATTGCATGGCCGGGTTTCATCCACGCCGGCCCCGGCGCAGTCGCCGTAAACCCCTGTCGTGCTTATGTATACCAAGCCCTGTGGTAGACTTTTGCGGCTTCCCAGTGCAGCCAGCAGGTGTTGTGTGCGGAGGTCGCCACGCCCGCTCGAGGGCGGTGGTGCAAAGTGCAGGACGGCATCGGCGAGGCCAGCGAGACGCTGCAGGCTGCGCCGGTCGTCGAGGTCGCCCACAATCGGAATCGCCCCGGCCGCCCGCAACGCAGACGCGCCCTCGGGCTGACGCACGAGGGCGAACACGCGAAACCGGCGCGTCAGCCACGGAAGGGTGCGGAGCGCGACGTCGCCACTGCCCACGATCAGGATTCGTTTCATCTTTTCATTATCTCACGCACCATGACCCATCGGATTTCGCTACGCCCGGGCGACCATCACTTCGAGGCCGCCGACGACCAGACCGTGCTCGAGGCCGCGCTCGCGGCGGGCCTGCTGCTGCCGCACAGCTGCCGCGACGGCGCCTGTGGCGCGTGCAAGGGCAAGGTGCTGGAGGGCGTGGTGGAACAGGGCCGCCATTCCGACGGCGCGCTGACCGAGGCCGAGCGTGCCGAGGGCTACGCGTTGTTCTGCTGCGCGAAACCCCTGAGCGACCTGGTCGTACAGGCGCGCAACGTCACCCGCGCCGACGACATCCCGGTCAAGAGGCTGCCCTCGCGCGTGCAGAAGCTGCAGCGCCTGGCCGACGACGTCATGCTCATCGACCTCAAGCTACCCGCGAGCGAGAACTTCCAGTTCCGCGCCGGCCAGTACATCGACATCCTGCTCGCCGACGGCCAGCGCCGCAGCTTCTCGATCGCCAACGCGCCACACGACGGCGGCCACCTCGAGCTGCACGTGCGCCGCATCGACGGCGGACGCTTCACCGCGCATGTGTTCGAGGCCATGAAGGAGAAGGAGATCCTGCGCTTCGAGGGCCCGCACGGCAGCTTCTGGCTGCGCGAGGACTCCACGCGCCCGATCGTCATGGTCGCCGGCGGCACCGGTTTCGCGCCGATCAAGGGGATCATCGAGCACGCCATCCACATCGGCCTGACCCGGCCGATCACGCTGTACTGGGGCTCGCGCACCCGCGGCGGGCTGTACATGGACGAGCTCGCGCGCTCATGGCAAACCGCGCTGCCCGGTCTGCGCTACGTGCCGGTGCTGTCGGACGAGGTGTGGGACGGCCGCCAGGGCCTGGTGCACCAGGCGGTGCTGGATGACTTCGCCGACCTTTGCGCACACGAGGTCTACGTCTGCGGCGCGCCGGCGATGGTGGATGCCGCACGCGGCAGCTTCTGTACCCGCCGCGGCCTGCCCGAAGACGCCTTCTTCGCCGACGCCTTCACCTTCGCCCAGCCGTCGAACTGACCCCGGAGCGCTCGATGAGCCAGACCACCCTGCTGACCCGCGAGCCGGTCGTCAACAAGAACCGCGCGATCACCGCCAACCGCATCATCGCCCACGGTCCGAGCATCGCTTCGGTCGCAGAAGCGCTCGCCAGCCAGGCCGACGTATGGCCGACGCATCACCCGGTGTTCGTCAGCCTGGGCCGTCTGGTGCCGACGCCCGAGTTGATGAACTGGGCGATCCCGGACAACGCCGCAATCGAGATTCCGGCGCAGACCCTGGCTCACCCGCAGACGCAGGCGCTGATGGCGCAACTGCGCGATGCGGGCGTCGGCATGTGCCTGACCTGGTTCCAGCCCGGGATCGCGCTGCCTGCCGGTTACGACTGGCGCTTCGTGCTGATCGATGCGCGCCGCTGCCCGGCGCCGACTGGCTCGCCGGGATTGAGCCTGGCCTGGGGCCTGCCCGACATCGGCGGCTTCCGCGACGCAGTGGGCGCAGGCTTCGACGGCGCCTCGGGCTGGTTCTTCCTGCACGGCAATTTGCCGGCCAGGACGCTCTCGCCCGGGCACGCGCAGATCGTCCGCCTGCTCAACCTGGTGCGTAACAACGGCGAGATCCGTGACATCGAGGCGGTGCTCAAGCAGGACGTGGCGCTGTCATACAAGCTGCTGCGCTACATCAACTCCGCCGGCTTCGGACTGATGTGCGAGATCCAGTCCTTCCGCCACGCAGTCAGCATCCTGGGTTACGACGCGCTCAACAAGTGGCTGTCGTTGCTGCTGGTCACCGCCAGCCGCGACCCGAGCGCGCCTGCGCTGATGCAGACCGCGATTGCGCGCGGCCGCTTCATGGAAGAGATCGGCGCCAGCTACTTCGAGGCCAGCGAGCGCGACAACCTCTTCATCACCGGCGCCTTCTCACTGCTGCACACCCTGCTCGGCACCTCGATGCAGACCCTGCTCGAGGAGATGAACCTGCCGGCCAACGTCAGCGAGGCGCTGCTTTACGGCCAGGGCGAATTCGCGCCTTTCCTGCGCCTGGCGCAGTCCTGCGAGCAGTTCGACGTCAAGGCCCTCGCCGCCACCACCACCGAGTTGCACCTGCCCTTCGAGCAGGTTAACCGTGCCCAGCTCGTCGGCCTTGGCTTCGCCGATAGCCTGCACGCCTGAAGCCACCCTGCAGCGACACCCGATCTGACGGTGCGGCAGGGTCAGGTGCCGAGCTTTTGCTCACAGCTGCCACACCCGTCACAGTGTGGACCGGAACGCGCAGCTAGAATCCAGCGGTCAACACCCTTCGCGCCCTGACCGCATGCTGCCAGCCACCTTCAGCGCCTTTGAACTCCAGCCCTTGCCGGATGGTGCATCCACCATCCTGCGTCTGCTGGCGGCGCAAGCGCCGAACTGGCCCGAGATCGCACTCGTCGGTGCGCGCGACCCGGCGCTCAGCCTCGCGCTGCTGGTGGCCGACCCGCTGGGGCCCGGCGAGCTCCAGGAGGGGCTCAATACCGTGCTGCGCCGCCGCCTCGAGCGTATCGGTTCCGATCTGCTGCGCGCCTGGCTGCTCGGCCTCGGCCATGTGGGCGAGGAGGGCGACGAAGCGGCGGAAACGGCCTTGCTGCGCGCCGAGTGTGCGCTCCATCTGGCCATCGAAACCGGCTATCCGCGCCCCGACGAAGCCTATCTCGCAGGCCTGTGGCGCGGCCTGACCCGCTCTACCGGCTGGAAGCGCGCCGCGCGGCCGCCGGCGACCGATCTCGTGGCCGCCTGCGGGCTACCGCCCAGCCTCGCCGATGCGCTGGAAACCAGCGGCCTGCTGGACGAAAAGCTGGTGGGCGCCCATCCCCTGCTCGCGCTGGTCGAAGGCGCAGATCGACTGACCGCCCCCGACTGGCCGGATCAGGCCGAGACAGTCGCCCGCCTGAGCGGACTTGAAACGACGAGCGTACTGAGCCTGCGCACCGACGTCGCCTACATCGTGTCGGGCCACGCCGCCTTTCCGGCGGCACCCGCATCGGCCGCAGCACCGGCGCGGCCCTCGCTACGCCTGGCCGAGGACCCCTACCGCTGCGCCGGGATGCTCGGCCTGCTCACCGCCGCCTTCGTCGACCTGGATGGCGCCGCGATCCGCGAACGCCTTGCCATCGCTGGACCGCTTTTCGGCCTGCACACGCCGCCAATCCTGCTCGGCAGCGGCGAGGACGGCCGCCTGCAACAGATGCTCGCCCCCGAACCCGGCAGCGTCGCCAACCTCATTACCGAGTTGCAGCTGCGCGTCGATGACGAGTCGAGCTGCATCGCACTCAGCACGCGCAGCGAACATCCGACCTCCTTCTTTCTCGACGACAGCGGCCCCGGACGCAGCCTTGCCGATTGGCAGATCGCGCGCTGGCTGGGGCGCGCCGGCTTCCACGTCCTGCCGCTGGCGTCCGGCCAGGAAGGCGTGGTGGCACTGATCGGCGCCACGTCGGCGCAGCCGCTAGACAGCGAACTGCGCTGGCGCTACGCCGCGCTGCTCGGCGCCGCTGCACGCGCCCTGCGCAGCTACAACCGCCAGCGCAACGAGGTCGCCGCACGCGAGGCCATGCTGCAGCAACGCTTCCGCGACCATGTGCGCAAGATCGTGCACGAGGCCACCAACCCGCTCACCGTGCTTAAGAGCCGCATCGGCATGCTCGCGCAGGAACGCGCCGACGACACGCCGCTGCAGGACGAAATGAGCCTGCTCAACGCGGAGCTCGATCGCATCGACAACCTGCTGCGTGGCGCGGCCGACATGCCCACCGAAGCGAGCGAGACACGCCACTGCCGCGTGCCGGAACTCCTGCTCGACATGCGCACGCTTTATGGTGAGCCACTGTTCGGCAGTCGCGGCATCCAGCTCGAACTGCGTGCAGCACGCGATGTACCGCACGCCGCGATTCCCGCCTCGGCGCTCAAGCAGGTGCTGCTGAACCTGTTCCGCAATGCATCCGAAGCCCTGCAGCCCGGGCAGCGGCTGGTGGTGTCGGTGTTCCCGCTCGTGAACGTCGACGGCTGCAACTGTCTCGAGATCCGCTTCGTCGACAACGGCCCTGGCCTGCCCACCGAGCGCGCCCTCGATCCTCTGTCACCTGGCATGAGCACCAAGGGCAACGGACACCAGGGCCTCGGCCTGAGCGTGGTGCGCGAGATCCTCGCGCAGTGGAATGCCACCTTGCTATGTCGAACCCAAATGGGTACGGGCACGAGCTTCCAGATCTTCGTCCCGCTGGAACAAAGCGCCTGAGTGTTGCATGATGCGACCAAACAAGACCTCCACATCACCCTCCCCCGGAGCCATGGTCACCCCGACCGAGCACGCATTCCGGCCTCAGATCGAAGGGACGACCGGCACCGAAGCCAGCGCCTTTCGCATCCTGATCGTCGACGATGATCCATCCCTGCGCCGCACCTTTCCGCACGTGCTCGCCCGCCCGGGGCGCGTGTTCGACGAATGCGGCACGATCGGCGAGGCAATCGCACGCCTCGAGCACGAGCACTACGCGCTGATCCTGCTCGATTACCGCCTGCCCGACGCCAACGGTCTCGCCCTGCTCGACTGGCTGACCGATCACCATCGTGACGAGGCGGTGATCATCATCAGCGGCGAAGACGCGATCGATGCCGCGATTGCCGCCCTGCGCCGCGGCGCCGACGACTATGTGCGCAAGCCTTACCACGTCGCACAACTGCAGCGCGCGGTCGACGGCGCCCTGCACAAGGGTGCGCTGGAAAAGGCCAACAAGCTGATGAGCCAGCGGCTGAAGGCGTCCGAGCGCCTGCACCGCTACCTGGTCGAGAGCTCGCCCGACCTCATCTTCACGCTCGACAGCACCGGTCGGTTCACCTACGTCAATCCGCGCGTCAAGGCCCTGCTCGGCTATGACCGCAGCGCGCTGATGCGCCGTCCCTTCACCACCCTGGTGATGCCCGAGGACCTCGACCGCATCGACGGGCTGCTCAGCCAGCCCAGCAGCCTGCCCGGCGAAAGCTTCAGCGTGGAGCTGCGCCTGCGCCGCTACCGCGGGGGTCCCAGCGGCGAAGGCGACAACATCACGGTCTCGCTGACCGGAATCCCGATGCTGACGCAGGAGGATGACCGCCGTGTCGTCGGCCTGTATGGCGTGGCGCGCGACATTTCAGAGCGCAAGCGCGCCGAGGAGATCATCTCCTTTCAGGCGTACCACGACCAGCTCACCCACCTGCCCAACCGCGTGCTGTTCAAGGACCGGCTGGAACTCGCGATCGCCCAGGCCCAGCGCCGCACCGGTGCGCTTGCCGTGATGTTCATTGACGTTGACCGCTTCAAGCTGGTCAACGACACCTTCGGCCATGCCGAAGGTGACGCGCTGCTGCGCGCCATCGCCGCACGCCTGTCGGCCACCCTGCGCCGCGGCGACACCCTCGCCCGCCTGGGTGGCGACGAGTTCACCGTGCTGCTGCCCGACATCAACCAGCCCGAGGATGCGGAAATCATCGCGCGCAAGGTGCTGGAGGCACTCAGTCCGCCGATCAGCCTGAGCCAGGGCCAGTTCCGCGCCACGGTCAGCGTCGGCATCGCACTCTTCCCGCGTGACGGCAGCACCGCCGAGGAACTGACCCGTCACGCCGACGTCGCGATGTACCAGGTCAAGCGCTCGGGCAAGAACGCCTACCGCTTCTTCGACCCCAGCCTCAACACCCACCATCGTGACCGAATCGCGCTCGAGAACGACCTGCGCAGCGCGCTCGTGCGCAACGAACTCGAGCTCTACTACCAGCCCCAGGTGAGCGTCGTCGATCGCCGCATCGTCGGCCTGGAGGCCCTTCTGCGCTGGCAGCACCCGGTGCTCGGCCAGATCCCGCCCACCACCTTCATCCAGGTGGCGGAAGAAGTCGGCCTGATCGGCGAAATCAGCGCCTGGGTGCTGGAGCGCGCATGTGCCCAGGTCGCCGAGTGGCGCCAGACCGGAATCGAGCCCCCACGCATGTCGATCAACCTGTCGGCACACGACTTCCACCGCGCCAACATCGTCGTCAACATCACCGAGTGCCTCGAGCGTCACGCGCTCACCCCCGGTCAGTTCGAGATCGAGATCACCGAAAGCATCATGATGAACGACACCGCAGGGGTCGCCGCCAAGCTGCGCGAACTGCGCGCGGCCGGGATCAGCGTCGCCATCGACGACTTCGGCACCGGTTACTCGGCGCTCGCCTACCTGCAGAAATTCCCGGTCAGCGCGCTGAAGATCGACCGCAGCTTCGTGCGCGATCTCGAAGGGCCAATGACGAACCCGATCATTTCCGCGATCACCGGCATCGCACGCGGTTTCGAACTCGAACTCGTGGCCGAGGGCGTGGAAAACGAGGAGCAGGCGCTCGCGCTGCGCTCACTCGGCTGCGACGTGATGCAGGGTTATCTTTTCGCACGGCCCGCCCCGGCCGCCGATGCGTATGGCTGGCTGATCAGTCCCGAGCAGCTCTTCCGGTCCATGGACACCGGCAGGCTCACCGAACAGCCCGCAGGGCTGACCGCCTGAAGGGAAGGCGGGAAAGCGAACGCCACAAGCACGGAATACAAATACGAAGGCCGGCGTCAGCCGGCCTTTTGGCGTTCGGACACCGCGGCTGCGGGTCCGGATCTGCGCGTTACTTCAGGGACAGGATCCAATCGACCAGCGCCTTCGCGTCGGCGTCGTTCACCTGGGCGTTGGGGGGCATCGGAACCTTGCCCCACGTGCCCACGCCGCCCTTCTGGATCTTGGTCGCCAGCATGGCGGGCGCATCAGCCTGGCCAGCGTACTTGGCGGCAATTTCCTTGTAGCCGGGACCGACCAGCTTCTTGTCCACCGCGTGACAGGCCAGACAGTTCTTGGACTTGGCCAGCGCCTCGGACGCGAAAGCAGGCGAAGCGGAGAGGAGACCTGCAGCAACCGCAGCAGCAACGAGAGCCTTCATATTCCATACCCCTTGGTGTTGGTTTTAATCTTGGCGAATCTTAAACCTTCGCCGCGCCGCTGCCTATGGACAGAACAGGATGTTGCACATTTGCCGCGACCCGGATCACGCCCGCAACGCTACTGCCGCACCTCCATGGCCTCGTCCGGGCGCAGGCCGGCGTGGCTGGCGCGGAAGGGGTTGATGTCGAGGCCGCCGCGGCGGGTATAACGCGCCCAGACGGCCAGTTCCTGCGGCCGGCAGCGCGCCATGAGGTCGCAGAACACCCGTTCCACGCATTGCTCGTGGAACTCGTTGTGCGCACGGAAGGACACGACGTAGCGCAGCAGGCCTTCACGGTCGATCGCCGGCCCGCGGTAACGCACCACCAGCATCCCCCAGTCGGGCTGGCCGGTGACGAGGCAGTTCGACTTGAGCAGATGCGAATAGAGCGTTTCCTCGATCTCGGCCCCCGCTGCGTGCAGCAGCTCGGGCGCGGGTTGGTAGGTGTCGATCGCGATCTCCAGGGCGTCGAGGCATTCGCCCTGCGGGTACCCGGCGCTGCGTTGCGGGCGCGTGGCGAGCGGCAGCAGCACGACACCGACCTCGGCCCCCGCAGCCGCGCTCAGATCGCCCGCGATCCGTGACTGCACCTCATCCACGCTGGCCATGCGCTGCTGGTTGAAGGAGTTGAGGTAAAGCTTGAGCGACTTGGACTCGATCAGGCGCGGCGAAGCGGCCGGCACGCGAAACTCGCCGAGCGCGACGACAGGCTTGCCGCGCGCGTCGAGCCAGGAGAGCTCGTAGGCGTTCCACAGGTCCTCGCCGACGAAAGGCGGGGCGCCGGCTGCGATGCCGAGTTCGTCGCGTTTCAACTGGCGCTCGATCGGAAACAGCAACTCCGGCGCGTAGGTGTCGCGATAGGCGACCGCCTGGCCGAGCAGGGAGGCTTCGGCGCCGTGGCGGCGCGGGGTGTCTGGGTGCATTCGTGTGGTCCTGAAAGATTTCAGATCCGGTCGGGGGCGAACAGGGCGGCGAGGTCGATGTGGGCTTCGATGCTGTCGGCGAGACGGTCGAGATCGGCTTCACGGCGGGCGGCGAGGTCGACCTGCCCGGCCTCTTCCAGCGCCTCGGCGTCCAATCCTGCCCAGGCAAGCAGCGCCGACAGGGCAGCGGGGGCGTCGAACAGGCCGTGGACGTAGGTGCCGAGGATCTGCCCATCGGCCGACACGGCGCCGTCGGGACGGGTCGCGGCGGGGTCGTTCCCGTGCGCGAGCCACAGCGCCGGTCTCGCCAGCGCCGGGCCGGAGGTGACACCCATGTGAATCTCGTAGCCGGTCACCTCAGCCCCCATCGCTGCCCGGCTCACCCCATCCGCCTTCGTTTCACCCCGCTTCGTCTCACCCGCACCCTTCTTGGGTGCAGTGTCGGACCCGTCGCCGCGCGACAGGTTCGCGAGCCGGCCGCTCAGGTTGCGCAGTTGCTTGTGTTGTTCGAGCACCGTATCCACCTCGAGCAAGCCCAGCCCGGCCATCCTGCCCGGCACGCCTTCGAGGCCGTGCGGGTCGTCGAGTTCGCGGCCGAGCATCTGGAAGCCGCCGCAGATGCCGATCAGCCTGCCGCCGTAGCGCAGGTGGCGCTGGATCGCCGCCTCCCAGCCCTGCGCGCGCAGCCAGGCGAGGTCGGCCTGCACGCTCTTGGAGCCGGGCAGCACGATGAGGTCGGCAGGCGGGATGGCCTGTCCGGGGCCGATCCAGCGAAAATCGACCTGCGGGTGCAGGCGCAGCGGGTCGAGGTCGGTGTGGTTGGAGATGCGCGAGTACACCGGGGCGATCACGCGCAGGGCGGCCTCGCCCGCGCACACGTCGGCGGCGCTGTCGGCGAGCGCGTCCTCGGCGTCGAGGAAGAGTCCGTGCAGGTAGGGGAGCACGCCGAACACCGGACGGCCGGTGCGCGCTTCGAGCCAGTCGAGGCCGGACTGCAGCAGGCCGAGGTCACCGCGGAAGCGGTTGATGACGAAGCCCTTGACGCGCGCCTGCTCGGAGGGCGAAAGCAACTCGAGGGTGCCGACGAGGTGGGCGAACACGCCGCCGCGGTCGATGTCGGCGACCAGCACGACGGGCACGTCGGCCGCCTCGGCGAAGCCCATGTTGGCGATGTCACGGTCGCGCAGGTTGATCTCGGCGGGGCTGCCGGCGCCTTCGACGAGCACTGCACCGTAGGCGCTGCACAGGCGGTCCCAGCTCTGCATCACGGCGGCCATCGCGGTGGGTTTGTAGGCGTGGTAATCCTTTGCCGACAGGCTGGCGACGGCGCGGCCGTGGATGATGACCTGGGCGCCGATGTCGGTGGAGGGCTTGAGCAGCACCGGGTTGAAGTCGGTGTGCGGGGCGACGCCGGCGGCGAGCGCCTGCAGGGCCTGGGCGCGGCCGATCTCGCCGCCGTCGGCGGTGACGGCGGAGTTGAGCGCCATGTTCTGCGGCTTGAACGGGGCGACCTTGATGCCCCGCCGGCGCAGCACGCGGGCGAGGCCGGCGACCAGCGTGGTCTTGCCGGCATCGGAGGTGGTGCCTTGCACCATCAACGTGATCGGGGGGGACATGGCGTAGAATCCTGCGGGTTTTGCACGAAGGGGCGGGATTATCGCCGATTCGGGTGGCTGCCGTGGGGGTGCGCGACCTGCAGGCTGATTCTTGCACCCCGCTGTACGGCGTGAGCGCCTGAGGGTGTTTGGAGCCGTTGGGTATCGGAAGGGCCTGGGCTTGCGCGGGCTGGTCGGTCTGGCGCGGGCGGGGCCGCAGCCGGGCAGACGTTCGCGGCCTTCGGCTTCCCGATCCGGCGAACATTGGCGGGGCGGCCACGGCCCCGCCCGCGCCAGACCTTGGTGGTTGCGGCTGCGTCTGCTGCTTGGGGTAAATCACCCCAGTGCCTTTTTTGACCGTTCCGATGTCATCTTCACTGCTCCTCATTCTCGCTCTCAAGATGGCCGCTGGCCTGCTCGCCGATCGCGCGTTTGGCGAAGTGCGCCGCTTTCATCCGCTGGTCGGCTTCGGTCGCTGGGCGGGCTGGGTGGAGCGTGGCTGCCGGCGGCTCCTCCACGCGTCGAACGAGACCGGCACCCGCATTGCCGGCGTGCTCGCCTGGGCGCTGGCTGTGTTGCCCTGGGCGGGGATCGCGCTGTGGTTGCGAGACGCGCATCCGCATGCGCACTGGGTGGTCGATGTCGGTCTGCTCTATCTGGCGCTCGGCGGGCGTAGCCTGGTCGAGCATGCACAAGCCATCGCCGTGCCGCTGGCGGCCGGGGATCTGGACGAGGCGCGCACGCGGGTGGGCTGGATCGTGAGTCGCGACACGCGCGAACTGGATGCGGAAGGGGTCGCCAAGGCGGCGACCGAGTCCGTGCTCGAGAACGGCAACGATGCGGTGTTCGGAGCGCTGTTCTGGTTCGTGCTCGGCGGTGGTGCGGGGGCGCTGTTGTTCCGGCTGGCGAACACGCTCGATGCGATGTGGGGCTACCGTACGCCGCGCTACCTGCAGTTCGGCTGGGCGGCGGCGCGTATCGACGACGTGTTGAACTTCGTCCCCGCGCGCCTGACCGCGCTCACCTACGCGCTGCTCGGCCGCACACGACGGGCGCTGGCGTGCTGGCGCAGGCAGGCGCCGGGCTGGGACAGTCCCAACGCCGGCCCGGTGATGGCGGCCGGCGCGGGTGCGATTGGGGTGCGCCTGGGTGGAGCGGCGATCTATCACGGCCGCGAGGAAGTTCGGCCAGCGCTGGGTGAAGGCCGTGCGCCGGACGGGGCGAGCATCATCGCTGCGGTGGCGCTGGTGCGCCGGGGCGCCGGGCTGTGGCTGTGCCTGGTCGCGGCGCTCGGCGTGGCGGCGACGCTCGCCGGAGTCGGCAATGCTTGAGCACGGCGGCCGCCTGCGCCGCGCCGCCGCGGCCTACGACATTCCGCTTGCCGACTGGCTGGACCTGTCGACCGGCATCAACCCGCAGGGCTATCCGGTACCGCCGGTGCCGACCGACGCGTGGCTGCGCCTGCCGGAAGACGACGACGGCCTCGAAGCGGCCGCGGCGGACTACTACGGCAGCGCGGAGCTGCTCCCGGTGGCGGGCTCGCAGCCGGCGATCCAGTTGCTTCCCGCCGTGCTGCGCGGCGAGCGCGTGAGCCTGCTCGCGCCCGGCTATGCGGAGCACGCCCACGCGTGGCGGGAGCGGCGCGCGGTCGCGGTCGGCGCCGACGCGATCGACGCTGTGGTGGCGCGCAGCGACATCGTGGTGCTGGTGCAGCCGAACAATCCGACCGGCGTGCATTTCGGTCGCGAGCGCCTGCTCGAGTGGCACGCCCGCCTCGCTCGGCGCGGCGGCTGGCTGGTGGTGGATGAGGCCTTCATCGACAGCACCCCGGCACAGAGCCTGGCGCCGCTGGCCGGCGCAGACGGACTGGTGGTGCTGCGCTCGCTGGGCAAGTTCTTCGGCCTCGCCGGCGCGCGCGTGGGCTTCGTCTTCGCGCCGGCCGTTGTACGCGCGGCACTCGCCGAACGCCTCGGTCCGTGGACGCTCGCCGGACCGGCGCGCTGGGCTGCACGCCACGCGCTTGCCGATGGCGCGTGGCAGGCACAGGCGCGCACCGCGCTGCAGACGGCTGGGGCACGCCTGCAGACCCTGCTCGAAGCGCATGGATTGCCCGCCTGCGGCCCCGCGCTGTTCAAGCTCGTCGCCACACCGGACGCGGCGCGCCTGCATGAGACCTTCGCGCGCCGGGGCATCCTGCTGCGGCTGTTCGAGACCCCGCAGGCGGTGCGCTTCGGTCTGCCACCGGACGAAGCCGGCTGGGCTCGGCTGGCAGCGGCAGTGGCGGAATGCGCGTGAGCGCACAGCGGCGCTGCCCGCCAGACGTTCGGCGTCCCCCTCGTGCCGCGCGCGCCCTGTGCGGGCCTCCATCGCATCTGGCCGGTTTAGCCCCCACGCTTGCCCAGCGCTCCTGACGCGGGTAAAAGCTGACGCTCCACGCCACCCGATCGACCGCAATGCCACACGTCCTCCCCACCGCCGCCCGCCCGACCCTCGCCCTGCTCGCCACGCTGCTGTTTGGCCAGGCGTCCACCGCGAGCGCGCAGATCGAACTCACCGACGATGCCGGCGAGCACATCGTGCTCGCACAGCCTGCGCGCCGCATCGTCAGCCTGGCGCCGCACGTCACCGAGATCCTGTTCGCGGCCGGTGCCGGCGAACACGTGGTCGGAGTCGTCGCCTACAGCGACTATCCGGAAGCCGCCCGCGCCCTGCCCCAGGTCGGCGGCTACACCCAGGTCGATCTCGAAGCCATCGTCGGCCTGCGCCCCGACCTGGTAATCGGCTGGCGCAGCGGCAACCGCGACGCCCACCTCGCCCGACTGCGGGCGATGGGCATACCGGTGTACCTGAATGAGCCGCGCAGCCTGGACGATGTGGCGCGCAGCCTCGAGCAATTCGGCCGCCTGGCGGGCAGCGACGCCGCCGCCCGTGCCGCCGCGACCGCATTCCGTGCGCGCCATTCGGCGCTGGCCACGCGCTACGCCGGTCAGTCGCCGGTGCGCACCTTCTATCAGATCTGGGACCGTCCGTTGATGACGGTCAATGACGAGCACCTGATCGCCGACGTGATCCGCCTGTGCGGTGGCAGCAACGTGTTCGGCGGCCTGTCGCAGCTTGCGCCGACCATCGGCGTGGAGGCTGTGCTCGCTGCCAATCCCGAGGCGATCGTCGCCAGCGGCATGGGTGACGCCCGCCCGGAGTGGCTCGACCAATGGGCGCGGTGGCCGCAGCTCAAGGCGACCGGGCGCGACAACCTGTTCTTCATCCCGCCCGATCTGATCCAGCGCCACACGCCGCGCATCCTCGACGGCGCCGAGCGCCTGTGCGCGCAGCTCGAGACGGCGCGTGCACGCCGGCCGGCCACTGGCGCGGACGGAAACTGAAGACCACCCGCTCGTCGCGCGACGATGCGCTCGACCGCAACGGGACGGCACCACGCTGCGTCGAGTCGATCGGTTTTCGTTAATATTCTGCGCATACCCACAACGAAACAGGAGACAGCCATGCGCAGACCGAACCCGCTCCCCCCGTCCCCCCTGGGCGGATTCTCACGTCGCCGGATGCTCAAGCTCGGACTCGGCGTGGCCGCGATCGCCGGCCTCGGCAGCCAGTGGGCGCCGATCAGCGCCTTCGCCAAGGAGCTGGACGACTTCGTCCGCGGCCCGGCCGTGCCCGACATTGCCCCCACACGACTGTCCGAGCACGTGTGGATGATCTGGTCGAAGGATGGCTTCCCGACCCCCGAGAACCAGGGAATGATGAGCAACATCACCTTCGTCGTGACCCGCGAGGGCGTGGTGATGCTCGACCCGGGCGGCTCGGTGCAGATCGGCGAGATGGCGCTGCGCATGATCCGCACCGTCACCGACAAGCCGGTGGTGGCGATCTTCAACACCCACTACCACGGCGACCACTGGCTGGCCAACCACGCCTTCGAGGACGCCTTCGGCAAGGACCTGCCGATTCATGCCCATCCGGTGACCAAGAAGGAGATCGAGGGTGTGCAGGGCAGCATGTGGCACAGCATGATGGAACGCTGGACCAACCAGGCCACCGCCGGCACCCGTATCGTCGCCCCCAATCGCGAGACGAATCACGGCGACGTGTTCAGCTTCGGCGACGTCACCCTGCGCATCCACCACTACGGCCTCGCCCACACCCCGGGCGACATCTGCATCGAGGTCGTGGAAGACCAGCTCACCCATGTCGGTGACGTCGCCATGGACCGCCGCATCGCCAACATGGACGACGGCTCCTACGTCGGCACCTTCCATTTCTACGCCGAGCTCGAGAAGAACGCGCCCTCGCGCATCTGGGTGCCGGGCCACGGCCACGCCAGCGCCGAGGTGCTGAAGTGGAATCGCGAACTGTTCGAGGGCATCTACGAGAACTCCGTGCGCGCGGTCGAGGACGGCGCCGACATGGCGAGCGCGCGCGAACGCGTGCTCGCCGACCCGCGCGTGGCGAGCCGTGCGGCCGACACTGCAGGCTTCGAGTCGAACATCGGCAAGTACGTCAGCCTCGCCTATCTGGAGGCGGAGCGCGAAGCCTTCTGACGCTTCGCGAGGCGGACGCAGACCCGCACCCGCTGCACGTCAGGGCGCCCTCGTTCAAGGCCAGGCACGGTCGTCGTCCGGGACCACCATCGGATGACGACGGATGCGCGCATCCTCCCGCCACACGCGATCGAAGATCCACGCCAGGCTGGGAAGCAGGCCGGCAAAAAAATGAGTGGCGGCCGACGATGCGTCCGATGGCAGCGCCGTAGCCGACACCCGCAGCGCACGCAGACGGCGCCGCAGCGAGGGGTGGAAGAGCCCCGCGCGCGCCTCCTTGATCGCCAGCGCAGGGTCCGCAGCGATGGTCTCGTGCGAGAACCCGGCCGCAAAACCATGCCCCATCTCGCGGAACGGACGCACGACCGAGGCTGCATCGGCAGTCTGCAGCGCGTGCACGCGCGGCCAGTAGTCGTGCTGCAGGAAGTGCTCCTTGCGGCTGAGTTCGACCAGCGTCTCGCCGAGCAGGGTCGGCCCCACCAGCCGCGCGGCGACCGCATCGGCCTCGAGCTCCTCGATCCGCGCCAGGCGCAGCATGTCGTGACAGAAGCGGTCGGCATGCCCGCCGAGCCAGGGCAGACCGCCAGACGCCCCGGGGAGCAGCGCGTCCAGCGCCCTTACCCACGCGGCCCGCAGCCAGGCCGCCCAGCCACACCAGCCGCGCCGCTGCGCAGCAACATGGCCGAACTCGTGGGCGAGCACGGCGGCGAACTGCGCCGGCGAAAGACAATGCACGAGCGGCAGGCCAATCAGCAGTTCGGTGCGCATCGCGCCGGGCAGCACGAGACCGGGGCACTGCACGACGTTCGCATTGATCTCATCGGTGATGCGTACATGCTCTACCGGCTCGACCCCGGCTCGCCAGGCAAGGTCGTCGAGCAGGCGAAAGAAGTCTTCCGCGGCCGCGCGCGGCAGGCGGATGCCTTCCGGCCGCGGCCCGACCTGCAACAGCGCCTTCAGGCCACTGAGCGCAAGCGCGAGACTGATCAGGCCTGCGCCCACCCACAGCACCGTGCGGAGCGGCTCGCCGTCGCCGATCGCGGCCCACGCCGCCGCCACGCAGCACAACGCCACCGCCGCAAGCAGCAGCGTCACGCTCAGCAACAACGCCAGCCCGGCCAGCGCCATCAACGCGAGCCTGCGCGCAAGCCGGGCGCGCAGGCGAATGACACTACTACGGGGTTTGAAGTCGTTCATCGAGTGGAAACCGGATCAACTTAGCAGTGAGAGTTTAACCAAGCCGAAACAAACGTGGGGTAAACCCGCACTCAGTCAGAAGACGACGCAGCCCGGACTGAGCAGGCCATCTTCCGCATGAAATCTCGGCGATCGGGCCAAAATGCCTCGCTTCTCAGGGGCGAAGCGCTTATAGTGCCGGTTCGCTGCGGTGCACCAGTCGTTCGCAGCGACTCCTGAAACGATTCCTGCGGCCGCATTACATCCGTCATGCCGGCCCGGATCTCTTCCCGCAGCCCGGATTGGTGCCGCTTGAACGCGGCGGGCTCGCGCCGGACCATTAAATGAATTCCGAAGTGACTTTCGCCAGCCTCGAGTTGGCCGAACCCATCCTGCGTGCCATCGGCGAGGCCGGCTACACGCATCCCACGCCCATCCAGGCCCAGGCCATTCCCGAGGTGCTGGCCGGCCGCGACCTGCTCGCCGCCGCACAGACCGGTACCGGCAAGACCGCCGGCTTCACGCTGCCGCTGCTGCACATGCTGGCCGCCACGCATGTCCACCCGCACCCGCCCGGCCGCCCGCGCTGCCTGATCCTCACCCCGACGCGCGAGCTCGCCGCCCAGGTGGAGGAATCGGTCAAGACCTACGGCAAGCACCTGCCGCTGACCTCGCTGGTGATGTTCGGCGGGGTCAACATCAACCCGCAGATCAGCGCGCTGAAAAAGCGTGTCGACATCCTGGTCGCCACCCCGGGGCGCCTGCTCGACCACGTCGGCCAGCGCACGCTCGACCTCTCGGGCGTCGAATTCCTGGTGCTGGACGAAGCCGACCGCATGCTCGACATGGGCTTCATCCGCGACATCCGCAAGGTGCTCGCGCTGTTGCCCAAGAAGCGCCAGAACCTGCTGTTCTCGGCCACCTTCTCCGACGAGATCCGCCAGCTCACCCAGGGCCTGCTGCACAACCCGGCCACGGTCGAAGTAGCGCCGCGTAACACCACCGCCGAGCGCGTCGACCAGGCCGTCTACATGGTCGGCCAGAAACAGAAGCGCGAACTGCTCGCCCACCTGATCAAGGAAAAGCAGTGGTTCCAGGCGCTGGTGTTCACCCGCACCAAGCACGGCGCCAACAAGCTCGCCGAGTACCTGACCAAGCATGGCATCGAGTCGGCCGCCATCCACGGCAACAAGAGCCAGGCCGCGCGCACGCGTGCGCTGGCGCAGTTCAAGGACGGCTCGTTGCCGGTGCTGGTGGCCACCGACATCGCCGCGCGCGGTCTCGACATCGACCAGTTGCCGCAGGTGGTCAACTTCGAGTTGCCGAACGTCCCCGAAGACTACGTGCACCGCATCGGCCGCACCGGTCGCGCGGGTGCCGCAGGCCACGCGATCTCGCTGGTCGACAAGGATGAGAACAATCTGCTGACCGCGATCGAGCGCCTGATCAAGCGTCGCATCGACCGCGCCGTGGCCGAGGATTTCGTGCCCAGCGCCGGTGGCGAGGCCGCGCACGACGCCGACAATGAGCGCCCGCCGATGCCGCGCCGCGGTGGCGGCCGCCCGGGTCAAGGGCGCCCCCAGGCCGTCTCTGCCAATCCACGCGGTGGCGATCGTCCCGCAGGTGCCGGAGGCAGCGGCGCAGGCAAGCCGGCCAGCCGTGCGCCGCAACGTGTGCGCGGCGAGGCCGACGGCAACCGTGCGCCGCGTCAGGGTGACGGACGCGAACTCAATGGCAACCGTGCCCCGCAGGGACGCACGGAAGTCGACGGTAACCGCAGCTCGCCCGCGCGCCGACCCGAGGTGGACGGCAATCGCGCGCCCGCCAGCCGCCGGCCGGAAGGTGGCGGCAACCGCACGGGACAAGGCCAGTCCCCGCGTTCTGCGCCGCGCGCAGCCTTGTTCTCGGCCAAGCCCGGCAGCGGCGAACGCTAAGCGTCGTCAGGACGCCCTGCATCCATACGTAACAGTATGGATGCAGGTATAATCCCGGTGTATTGACCTGACAGTCCATTCGCCGCGGAGACAGCATGAGCACGCCGGAAGCCCTGTACCAACAAAAACGCATGGCGGCGGCCGACGCCGTCAGCCTGGTCCGCGACGGCGACGCCGTGGTCGTGCCCACCGCCGTGGGCGAACCGCCCGCGCTGCTGCACGCCTTGTCGGAACGTCGCAATACGTTGCGCAACGTGGCGGTCAGTCAGATCCTGCCGCTGCGCAAGTTCGCCTACATCGACCCCGAGACGCGCGCCCACATCCGCCACGACGCCTACTTCTTCAGCGGCGCGACGCGCCCCGGCGGGTACGCGGGGTGGGTGGATTACATCCCCGCCTACTTCTCCGAGCTGCCGATGCTGATCGACCGCGGCCTGTCGCCGGCGGACGTGGTGGTGTCGATGGCCTCGCCGATGGACGAGCACGGCTACTTCAGCCTGTCGCTGGCGCCGGACTACACGATGGCGGCGGTGCGCCGCGCGCGCGTGGTGCTGCTCGAGGTGAACCCGAACGTCCCATTCGCCAACGGCGACTGCCTGGTGCACATCTCGCAGGTTTCCGGCCTGGTGGAGAGCGACGAAGAGTTGTTCGAAGTCGGCCTGCCGCAGATCGGCCCGGTGCAGGAAGCGATCGGCAAGCACGTCGCCGACCTTATCGACGACGGCGCCACGCTGCAGATCGGCTACGGCGGCATTCCCGACGCGGTGGTGATGCAGTTGCAGCACAAGCGCGACCTCGGCATCCACACCGAGATGATCGGCGACGGCATCCTGTCGCTGATCGAATCCGGCGCAGTGACCAACCGCAAGAAGACCTTCATGCCGGGCAAGACGATCGCCACCTTCGCGCTCGGCTCGCGCCGCCTGTACCGCACGCTGAACCGCAACCCGGCGATCGAGATGCACCCGGTCGATTTCACCAACGACCCCTACATCGCCGCGCGCAACGACAAGCTGTGCGCGATCAACGCCACGTTGCAGATCGACCTGATCGGCCAGTGCGGCTCGGAGAGCCTGGGCCACCTGCCCTATTCCGGCACCGGTGGCCAGGTCGACTTCGTGCGCGCCGCCAACCGCTCGAAGGGCGGCAAGGCCTTCATCGTGCTGCCGTCGACGGCCAAGGACGGCGCGGTGTCGCGCATCGCGCCGGTGCTGTCGCCGGGTACGCACGTCACCACGGGCAAGAACGACATCAACTACGTGGTCACCGAATACGGTGTCGCCGAGCTGCGCGGCAAGACCGCCAAGCAGCGCGCCGAAGCGCTGATCGGCATCGCCCATCCGGACTTCCGCAGCGAGCTGCGTGAATCCGCGCGCAAGATGAAACTGCTATAGGCCGTCAAACGGCCGATCGGTCGAACCCCCTGTGGCTGGCCTGCCCGCGATCGCTGCACCTGCACCGCAGCCATTCGCGGGCAAGCCCGCTCCCACGGCGAGCGGACCGCCGGCTCAGAGGATGACCGTGATCTCCTCGCGGCGCACGAGCTCTGCACCGAAGGCGAGCGCATCGAGCTGCAGCGCGTCGCGCGCGGTCACGATGCCCACCGGCGACTTGGCGGCGTCCACCACGGCGACGTGGCGGATGCCGCTTTCGTACATGAGGTGGAGCGCGTGGCCGAAGGGCTTGTCTTCGGCGAGCGTCATCGGGTTGTGTGTCATCACCTCGCCCACCGCGGTGGTGTCGGGATCGAGTCCGGCGGCGATCACGCGGAAGGTGGCGTCGCGCTCGGTGAAGATGCCGGTGAGCACACCGTGCTCGGTGATCAGGGCCGCGCTGCAATGCTGCGCCTGCATGAGCTGGGTCACTTCCCGCACCGAGGTGAAGATCGACACGTTGACGAAGCTGCGGTCGGCAAGGACCTGATGGATCGGACGGCTGGGCATGATCTGTCTCCTTTTGCATTTATCGAACGGCACGGTTCACTAGCTTCAATCGTGCCAGCTTGCCGGGCGTGCGCATTAACGCAGCGAGTGATCGGCAAGCCCCTGTTCTATAGGAGATTTTTGACCGTGTCGTGACGCAGAGAAAACGCTGCGCCGCAACATCGGGCAGAAGATCGTGCATCGATGCCGTGCATCGGCGGGGGGAGTCGCACCGCCGCGGTGCATCGCGCCTTGGCGCTCACGCGGGCTCAGGCGCCCTCAGTCCCCTACGTGGCGACGCAGCCCCATGACCTCGCCCATGCGCACCGGGCGCGCCGCCGCCCAGTCGGACGCGAAGCGCAGCGCATGCTTTGGGAACAGCATCACCACCGTCGACCCCAGCAGGAAGCGCCCCATCTCGTCGCCCTGGCCGAGCACGATCTCGCCGGCGCCATAGGTGCGCTTTTCGATGTCGGGCATGCGCGGCGGGTTCACCACGCCGTGCCACACCGTCGCCATGCTGCCGACGATGGTCGCGCCCACCAGCACCATCACGAAGGGGCCGAACTCGCCCTCGAACACGCACACCACACGCTCGTTGCGCGCAAAGAGGCCGGGCACGCCACGCGCCGTGGTCGGATTCACCGAGAACAGCTCGCCGGGGACGTAGATCATCTGCGTCAGTTGCCCGGCGCAGGGCATGTGGATGCGGTGGTAGTCGCGCGGGGAGAGGTAAAGGGTGGCGAAATCCCCATTTTCGAAGCGCGCGGCAAGGGCCCGGTCGCCACCGACGAGCGCGGTAGTCGAGTAGAAATGGCCCTTGGCCTGGAAGATCTGGTCGAACTCGATCGGCCCCAACTGACTGATCGCGCCGTCGACCGGGCACACGAAATCGACCTCGTCCAGCGGCCGTGCGCCCGCGCGCAGCGCTCGGGTGAAGAACTCGTTGAAGCTCGCGTAGCTCGCCGGGTCGGCGTTGGCCGCCTCGGCCATGTTCACGCCGTAGCGCTTGATGAACCAGCGGATCACCGCAGTCGTCGCCTTGCCGCCCTCGAGGCCGGCGAGCTTGCCGGCAAGCTGGGTGAGCAGACGCTTGGGCAGGGCGTACTGGAGGGCGACGGTGAGACGTTCGGACACGGCGGGATCCTGGGCGAAATGCGCGCGACTTGCGCAGAAGCGGCGATTATACCGAGCGCCTTCCGGCCCGCCGGCGATGAAACACACTGTCGCCAATCAGGCGCAGCGGACTCACGCACGTCCCCGCACGCGCCTTCAAGCCAGCAGCAGCGACGCCGCAATTCCCCACAGCATCAACGCCACCAGCGCGTCCAGCACCCGCCACGCCATCGGGCGCGAGAACAGCGGCACGAGCAGGCGGGCGCCGTAGCCGAGCAGCACGAACCAGACGATCGACGCCGTGATCGCGCCAGCGGCAAAGAGCGGGCGCAGGTCGTCGGCCTGCTGGCTGCCGATCGAGCCGAGCAGCACCACGGTGTCGAGGTAGGCGTGCGGGTTGAGCAGGCTGAAGCCGGCGGCCGCCAGCAGCGCCTGGCCGCGCGACATGCGCTTGTGTTCGGTGACGTCCACTGCCCGCCCACCGCGCACGGCGGCGAGCAGGGCGCGAGCGCCGTACCAGATCAGGAAGGCCGCGCCGCCGTAGCGCGCCGCCGTCATCAGGTCGGGGCTGGCGACGAAGAGGCTGCCCAGCCCGGCGATGCCGAGCGTGATCAGCAGCATGTCGCACAGCGCCGACACGCTCACCGTCAGCAGCACGTGTTCGCCGCGCAAGCCCTGGCGCAGCACGTGGGCGTTCTGCGCGCCGATCGCCATGATCAGGCCGAGGGTCAGCACGAAGCCGTTCAAGTAGACATTGCTCATGATGCGTTCCGTTGTTGTTTTCAGCACGGGGGCACGCAGCCCCGTGGGAGCAACTGTCTGTGGGAGCAACTGTCTGTGGGAGCAACTGTCTGTGGGAGCAACTGTCTGTGGGAGCAACTGTCTGTGGGAGCAACTGTCTGTGGGAGCAACTGTCTGTGGGAGCGGGCTTGCCCGCGAATGGGCGCCAAGACCGACCCTTTTCGCGGGCAAGCCCGCTCCCACGGCAAGCTCGTTCCTCCGCTGGGGAGAGCCGCCAGGATAGGCGTAGCCCAGCCCTTTCTTAAGTAGAATCGATTTAATTCAATTCTGAGTAAAAACGCTAATGATCGACCACCGCCTGCTCGCCTTCGAAGCCGTGCTGCAGGAAGGCGGCTTCGAGCGCGCTGCGCGCCGGCTCGCGCTCACCCAGTCAGCGGTCTCGCAGCGCGTGAAGCTGCTCGAGGCCGAACTCGGCCAGGTGCTGCTGGTGCGCAGCAAGCCGTTGCGACCCACGCCGGCCGGGCGTCGGCTGCTCCCCTATCTGGCGCAGTTGCGGCTGATGGAGGCCGAGGCGCGGCGCGCGCTCGCGCCGGGCCAGGGGCACGGACCGCTGCGCCTGGCGGTCGGCGTCAATGCCGACTCACTCGCCACCTGGTTCATTGACGCCATCGCCATGGTGGTCAGGGAAGAAGGCCTGGTGCTCGAGTGCGTGGTGGACGATCAGGACCACACCCACGCGCTGCTCGCCGATGGCGAGGTATTGGGCTGCGTCTCCACCCGCCCCGATCCGATGCGCGGTTGCGGCGCCGAGCGCCTGGGCGTGATGCCCTACCTGTGCGCGGCCTCGCCGGACTTCCGCGCGCGCTGGTTCCCGCGCGGGCTCACCCGTAGCGCGCTCGAGAAGGCCCCGGCGATCGTCTTCGGTCGCCACGACGACATGCACGAGGCCTTCCTGCTGCGCCACTTCGGGCTGGATGCCGGGCAGTATCCGCACCACGTCGTGCCCTCCTCCGAAGGCTTCATGGCCTTCGCGGTCGCCGGGCTGGGGTACGGCTTCATTCCCGCAATTCAGGCGCGCGAACACCTCGAGCGTGGCGAACTGGTCGACCTGACGCCCGAGCGCGAGGACGTGGTGCTGTACTGGCACCACTGGCAGGTGCAGTCGCCGGTGATGGCGAGGCTGGCAAGGGCGATTGCCGACGCGGCTGCGAAAGCCCTGGCCTAGTTCAGCGCTCGGCGCCGAACAGTCCTGCGACCGCCTGCGGGTTGGACGCAAACCAGAGGTGCACATACGAGGCCGTCACCGACCCTACGCGATACACCGCCTCGCCCGCGCCGCCGTCCGGCCGCTGCGCACGCCGCCAGGGGGTGAGCGGGGTCTCGGTCTTCGAGTAATGAAAGGTGTGGCCGGTGATCCGGCCCTGCGGCAGATCCACCTGCTGCAGGCCGAGCGCGGCCAGGCGCTGCTGCATCACCGCGCGGCCCGGCAGCACGCCGGCAAAGGCGTGCTCGACCCCCGCCTTGTCGACCACCGCGTCGAACAGGCTCATCATGCCGCCGCACTCGGCGAGCAGCGGCCGCCCGGCCGCGACCTGGGCGCGCACGTCGCTCCAGAAGCCCGCATTGGCCGCCAGCGCGGCGCCGTGCAGTTCCGGATAGCCGCCAGGCAGCCACAGCGCATCGCTGTCAGCGGGCAGGGTCTCGCCGGCGAGCGGGGAAAAGAAGGCGAGCTCCGCGCCCAGCGCGCGCAAGGTGTCGAGGTTGGCCGGGTAGATGAAGCCGTAAGCGGCGTCGCGCGCGATCGCGATCTTCTTTCCGGCGAGCAGCGGCGGTACGGCCGGCGCAGCCACCGCGGGAAACGCCACCGTCGGCGGCAACGCTGCCGCACCGGTCTGATGCAGATGATCGGCGAGACGGTCGAGACGTGCATCGAGGTCTTCGATCTCGGCCGCCTGCAACAGGCCGAGATGGCGCTCGGGCAGCGCGGCATCCGCATCGCGCATCACCGCCCCGAACCAGCGCATGCCTTCGGGCAGCGATTCACGCAGCATGTCGGCGTGGCCCGCGCTGCCAACGCGGTTGGCGAGCACACCGGCGAACGGCAGGCCGGGCTGGTAGTGCGCGAGGCCCCAGGCCACCGCACCGAAGGTCTGCGCCATCGCGCGCGCATCGATCACTGCCATCACCGGGATGCCGAAGCGGCGTGCGATATCGGCCCCCGAAGGCGCGCCGTCGAAGAGGCCCATCACGCCTTCGACCAGGATCAGGTCGGCCTCGAGCGCAGCGGCGTGCAGGCGCCAGGCGATCTCCGCCTCCCCGCACATGCCGAGATCCACGTTGTGCACCGGCGCGCCGCTGGCTACCGCGTGGATCTGCGGGTCGAGAAAGTCCGGCCCGCACTTGAATACGCGCACCCGCCGACCGAGCCGCGCATGCAAGCGGGCGAGCGCAGCGGTGACGGTGGTCTTGCCCTGGCCCGAGGCGGGGGCCGCGACAAAGAGCGCGGGACAGACGGCCGCACTCACTCGTTGCCCTTCCCATGCACCACCGCACAGCCCGCATGCGGCAGCGGCGAGGCCGTGGGCTGTTCCTGCGCCTGGAACCACGCCAGCTTCGGATACAGGCCCACCACGGTGCCGATCACGGTCAACGAGGGCGGGCGCAGGCCTTCGTCCAGCGCCCGCTGCGCCAGGGTGGCGAGGTCGCCCACCACCACACGCTGGGCGTGGGTGGTGCCGCGCTCGATGACGCCGGCGGGCGTGGTCGGCGGCAGGCCGTGGGCAACGAGCTGCGCGCAGATATCGGCCAGGCGCGAGATGCCCATGTAGATCACCACGGTCTGGTGCGGGCGCGCCAGCACAGGCCAGTCGAGGTCGATCTTGCCCTCCTTGAGGAAGCCGGTGGCAAAAACGACCGACTGCGCGTGATCACGGTGGGTGAGCGGAATGCCGGCGTAGGCCGACACGCCCGCCGCCGCGGTCACGCCCGGGATCACCTCGACGTGCACGCCAGCATCGACCAGCAGCTCCATCTCCTCGCCACCGCGACCGAAGATGAAGGGGTCGCCGCCCTTCAGACGCACCACGCGCTTGCCTTCCTTCGCCAGCTTGAGCAGCAGCAGGTTGATCTCGTCCTGCGGCAGCGAATGATCGGCGGCCTTCTTGCCGACGTAGATGCGCTCGGTCGACTCCGGGGCCAGGTCGAGGATCGCCGGGGCGACCAGGTTGTCGTAGACGATCACGTCTGCCCCCGCCACCAGGCGTGCGCCGCGCAGCGTGAACAGCTCCGGGTCGCCGGGCCCGGCACCCACCAGATACACACAGCCCGGCAGCGGGCCGGGGCGATGAACCGCAAGATCGGGGATGCTCATGCTTACCACTCCATGCCGGCCATCGCCTTCACCCCTGCGGCGAAGGCGTGCTTGACCGGCGTCATGTCGGTGACGGTGTCGGCGGCCTCGACCAGCGCGGGCGGCGCCCCGCGGCCGGTGACCACCACGTGCTGCATCCGCGGCCGGGCGCGCAGGTCGGCGACCACGCGCTCCGCGTCGAGATACTGGTACTTGAGCGCGATGTTCAACTCATCCAGGACGACCAGCCCGACGTCCGGACTGGCAAGCAGGCCGCGCGCCAGCTCCCAGGCCGCTTCCGCGGTCGCGATGTCGCGCGCGCGGTCCTGCGTCTCCCAGGTGAAGCCCTCGCCCATCACGTGCCAGGTCACGCCGGGCTGCGTGCGAAAGAAGGCCTCCTCGCCGGTGTCCGAGCGCCCCTTGATGAACTGCACCACGCCGACCTTCATGCCATGGCCGAGCGCGCGCGCCACCAGGCCGAAGGCGGCGCTGGACTTGCCCTTGCCGTTGCCGGTGTTGACCAGCAGCACCCCGCGCTCGGCCTGCGCGGCGGCGATCTTGTCGTCTACGACGTCCTTCTTGCGCGCCATGCGGGCGTTGTGACGGGTGTCGCGGTCGGTGTCGTGGGTCATGCGAGGCCTTTCGGGTTCGAGTTTGTGAAGTCTAGCGGCGGACGACCTTTGCCACCGCTCAATCCGGCAGAAACACCGCCCGCCCCGCGTGCTCGATCCGCCGCAGCGGATGGCCGAAGGCCTGGCTGAGCAGGTCGGCGCGCAGCACGGTGTCGCGGTCGCCGGCGATCACGCCGCCGCGGCCGTCGAGCAGGATGATGTGGTCGGCGTAGCGCGCGGCGAGGTTGATGTCGTGCAGCACCAGCACGCTGCCGCGCCCGGCGCCGTCCTCGCGCACCAGGCGCTGGAACAGGTCGAGGGCGGCGATCTGGTGATGCAGGTCGAGGTGGTTGAGCGGCTCGTCGAGCAGGAAGAGGCGCGGCGCCTGGGTCAGCAGGGTCGCGATCGCGACGCGCTGGCGCTCGCCGCCGGACAGCGTCTGCACATCGCGCTGCTCGAAGCCCGCCAGCCCTACCTCGGCCAGCGCCCGGCGCGCGATCGCCACGTCCTCCGCACCTTCCCAGCCCCAGCGTCCGAGATGCGGGTGGCGGCCGACCAGCACCGTCTCGAGCACGCCGGCGGCGAAGGGGTCGGGCTGCTGCTGGGCGAGCAGGCCGCGGAAGCACGCCGCCTCCAGCGCGGGCCACGCCGCATACGGCAAGCCGCCGATGCGCACCTGGCCCACGCTCGGCTCACGCAGGCCGGCGAGCGTGTGCAGCAGCGTGGTCTTGCCCGCGCCGTTGGGGCCGAGCAGCACCAGGCATTCGCCAGCAGACAGGCTGAGGCTGAACTCGCAGCACAGCCAGCGCTCGCCCACCTGCAGCGCGAGGCGTTCGGCCTCGAGCAGCGGGGCGTCATCGACGGGCAGCGCGCGGCGGGCGGCGTTCATGCCTTGCTGCGCGAGAGCAGGAAGAGGAAGACCGGCACCCCGATCAGCGCGGTGAGCACACCCACCGGCAACTGCTGCGGCGCCATCACCGTGCGCGCCGCGGTGTCGGCCAGGGTCAACAGCGTGCCGCCTGCGAGCGCCGCGGCGGGGATCAGCACGCGCTGGTCGTTGCCGAGCACCAGGCGCACCAGATGCGGCACGATCAATCCGACGAAACCGACCGAGCCGACCAGCGTCACCGACGTTGCCGTCAGCAGCGAAGCCAGCACATACAAGGCAATGCGCAGATGGCCGACGCGCACGCCGAGCGCGCGCGCGGTAAGCTCGCCCCGCGCCAGCACGTTGAGGTCGCGCGCGAACGGCATCACCACCACCAGCGCCAGCACCAGCACGACCACCGCCGGCCAGGGGCGCGCTGCCGCGCTGGCGTCGCCCATCATCCAGAACAGCATCGACATCACCCGCGTGTCCGGCGCCAGCGCCAGCATCAGGGACACCGCCGCGCCACAGCCGGCGGCGACGATGACGCCGGTGAGCAGGAGCCGCGTCTGCGTCCAGCTGCCGTCACCATGCGCCAGGCCGAACACGACCACCATCGCGGTGAGCGCGCCGACGAAGGCCGAGGCATCCACCCAGAAGGTGGCCGCGCCGAGCGTTATCGCCCCCAGCGCCGCCACCGCCGCACCACCGGAGATACCGAGGATGTAGGGGTCGGCGAGCGGGTTGCGCAGCAGCACCTGCATGAGGGCGCCGGCGGTGGCGAGCAGACCGCCGCAGGCGAAGGCGGCGATGGCGCGGGGGAGGCGGAGCTCGCGGATGACGGTCGCACTCAAACCATCGCCACCCGCCAGCGCGGCGACAACGTCGTCGACCGCGACCGGCAGGTCGCCGGCGACCAGCGCCCAGAACAGGGCTGCCACTGCCACCGGCAGCAGCACCGTCGCGATCGCCAGTGGCGACCGCATACGGCGCATGCGGGGGCTCACGCGCGGCTCCGCGCACAGCGCAACAGTTGGCATCGACGATCAGTGCATCGCGTAGCGCAGCGCCACAAAGGCGTTCGTGCCTTGCGTTCCGTACCCCTTGGCAATCTCATAGTCCTTGTCGAGCAGGTTGTTTGCACGCAACTCCACGCTCCAGTCCGGGGCCATGGCGTAGTGGACGTAGGCGTCGACCAGGCCGTAGCCGCCCATGCGGCCCGATGCCGTGTTGGGCACGCGATCATAGCGCCGCCCCTGGCCGTTCCACTCCACGCCCCAGGTCCACGCGCCTGCGGCACGCTCGACGGCAAGCGCACCGCCGAGGCGGGCGCGGCGGCCGAGTTCATCGCCGGTTGCCTCGTCCTCGGCATCGAGCAGGTCGACGCTGGCGCGCACCCGGTAACCGACGAGCATGGCGGACACGCTCGCCTCAACGCCCTCGATGTCGGCGCGACCCACGTTGGATGCGATACCGCTGGTCCAGTCGATCAGGTTCTTGATGCGGTTGTTGAAGTAGGTCAGGTCGACGCTCACGCCATTACGCTCCCAAGCCACGCCGATCTCGCGATTGAGCGCCTCCTCCGGCTTCAGCGCAGTGTTGCCGCCGAAGCAGCCCCACACCGGATAGCACTCGACCGGATAGTAAAGATCATTGAAGGTCGGCGCCTTGAACGCAGTGCCGATACTCGCATGGGCGCGCCACTCGGGCGTGAGGCGGTAGCCATAGGCTGCGGTGCCGGTGGTCTTGTCCCCGAACTGTGAGTTGCGGTCGTGGCGGGCGTTGAACTGCACGTTGTGGCGATCGAACTCACCACCCCAGCCGAGGAGGAAGGCGTTGAGATGGCGGCGGGTCTTCTCGTAGTCGGCGGTGGTCTGCACACGCTGCTGCAGGAACTCGTAAGCGGCCAGAAGCGAACCACCACCTAACGCGATGTCGTGCTGCCAGCTCAACTGGCGTTGGGTGGTATCGAAACGGGACTGCATCGTTGCGCTGGACTGGTTCTCCAGGGCATCGACGCTGTGGCCGAAGCGCAGCGTGCTGGTCCAGTCGGCCGTGTGCTGCTTGCGCAGATGGAGCCCGAATGACTCCGCGCGCTTGTCGAGATAGGAGTCGAACGACTCGGCCGCATCGAACCAGTTGCGCATGTCCGAATACAGCACGCTGGCACCGAGCTCATCGTTTCCACCGAGGTCGAGCGCCAGCGAGGCGCTCAGGTAATCCTCGCGGAAGCCGTCGTCGTCGCGGTCTTGATCCGTCTGTGCCGGGGTGCGCGCATTGAAGCCGTCGCTACGCGAATGGCCTGCGGTCAGGCTGTAACGCAGGCGATCGTTGCCGCCCGCCAGTGTCGCACTACCTTCGCGCGCGCCATCACTGCCAACACCAACGCGCGCCGAAGGCTGAAAGCCCTCGCGGCCCTTGCGGGTGAACACCTGGATCACGCCGCCGAGCGCGTCCGCGCCGTACAGCGCACTGCCAGGGCCGCGCAGGATCTCGATGCGCTCGATGACCTCAAGCGGAATCGTCTCCAGCACGGGCGAGCCGCTGGTCGCCGAACCGATCCGCACGCCATCGACGAGCAGCAGGGTATGCCCCGAATTGGCGCCGCGGATGAAAACGCTGCCGCTAGACCCCGGGCCACCATTGCGCGCCATCTGAACACCGGGCCGCGAAGCGAGCAGGCCAAGCAGACTCGCGTGGCCGGCGCGCGCGATCTCGTCGCGCTCAATCACATCCACACTGGCGAGCGCCGCATCTGCGCTGATCGGCTGACGGGTGGCGGTGACCACGACGTGGTTGAGTTGTGCGTCGTCGGCTTGCACGGCCGGGGCGATGGAACTGGCAAGCGCGCACGCTGAAGCGAGCGCGGAAATACGGATCTTCATTGTTTGAACTCCCTTCGCCATGCCGCACGTCCCCGCACGCCATGGCAACTTCACATGGACGTACCGCGACCCAGGTAGAACCGAAGAGAGCAAGACAAACCGCGCCCGTCGCCGCCACCCCGCGGCACATCCGCCAATTCGCGTTCCGGCCGGTCTCCGGGCTCGTGCGCTGTGCCGGCCTGAGGGCCGGACGGGCGGGTCGCCTTCCCGGGAGTGGGTACCCAGTGGCTGCATGACACGCCTTGCGCGCACTTACCGTTGCGGGGGCAGCACAGGCATTGCGGCCTCGTCTGGCGAGGAGCCGCGCACCTGTTTCCCGTTTAACCCATGGCGAGGAACGCCGGTGGGCACCGATAACGCGCCGCCCCTTTCGGGGCAGTCGGCGCGGATGATACCGTACGGGGCGGTATAGTGCACTGCAATAAAAGACAGTCATTCGAAGCGCAAGGAAGATCCAGAACAATGACATGCGAACTGATCCTCGGCGGCGCGCGCTCGGGCAAGAGCCGCGAGGCCGAACGCCGTGCTGCCGATTCCTGCCTCGCGGTGACCGTGATCGCCACCGCCGAGGCGCTCGACGACGAGATGGCCGCGCGCATCCGCCGTCACCAAGCCGACCGCCCCACCGCCTGGCGCACCGTGGAGGCGCCGGTGGCGCTCGCCGACACGCTGTGCCGCGAAGCCGCGCCCGGGCGCTGCGTCATCATCGACTGCCTGACGCTGTGGCTCTCCAACCTGCTGGCCGAGGCGCACACCCTGCCCGCCGGCACCACCGCCGACGACCTGCCGCTGTTTCGCCGCGAGCGCGACGCGCTGCTGGCCGCGCTCCCGACGCAGCCCGGACGCGTCATCCTGGTCGCCAACGAAGTCGGCCTCGGCCTGGTGCCGGAGACGCCGCTCGGGCGCCTGTTCCGCGACGAGGCCGGGCGGCTCAACCAGGCCGTGGCGGCGCTGTGTCCGCGCGTGGTCTTCGTCGCCGCCGGCCTGCCGCTGGTGCTTAAGCAGGCTAAACTGCAGGGCGAATAGTTTTCCGGGAGAAGGTCATGGGACTGCCTGCAGAGAAGCACAAGATGACGCTGGAAGACTTCCTGGCCTGGGAGGCGGAGCAGCCGGAGCGCTGGGAATTCTTCAACGGCGACGCCTTCATGATGGCCGGCGG
>NZ_JAVEYL010000035.1:0-22846 GCF_034003485.1 Thauera sp. | reverse complement strand
ATCGCCATGTAGCCCTCGGGCTGGCCGGTGGTGTCGAGCCAGTTGGCGATGCCCGGGTCGGTGTGCGAGACCACCAGGCGGAAGACGTTGTCGGCATCGCGGTGCGCCTGCAGGCCGCCGAGGCTGCTCTGGTAGTTGGCGAAGTCCAGCGATTCGCCCCACATGTTGCCCAGGCTGAAGCCGATGTACACCGGCTCCACCGGCTGGTGCATCTCGACCACCAGGGCTTCGTCGGCTGCCAGCTCGAAGATGCCGCCGCAATACACGTTGGTGGCCATGCCGCCGGCGGTGGCGAGCGAGGCGGCATTGGGCTTGTTGAAGTCGTTGCGCGGCATGAAGCACTGGCCGTCGCCGTTCATGTCGCCGTAGCACTCGCACACGACGGCGTAGAACTCGTTCCAGAAGTGCACCTGGTTGCGGGTGAAGCGGCCGATGTCTGCGATCTGCTTGGCCGCGACCTCGGGCGTGTAGGCCGGCATCGGCCTGCCGAGCAGGTCGTTGCGGTAGATGAAGAGCTCGAGCAGGTCCTCATGCTCCCAGTCGGAGAACAGCTCGCGCAGCATCACCAGCTGGCTCACGTACTCGCGCGTGACGCTGCTGCCGTCCTTCTGCTTGCGCGTGCGGCTGGCGCGGGTGAGCATGAAGTTGCCCTCGTAGCCGGGCGGCTTCTCGGGCGCGAGCAGGATCTCGAAGCGGCCGTCGGCCTCCACCTTGAGCTCGGTGCAGTCCAGCTCCGCGCAGTTGATGCGCGAGCCGGGGGTCATCTCCTTGAGGCTGCCGCTTTCGCCCGAGTAGCCGCTGGGCGTCTCGAAGATCACGTAGTGCGGGGCCTTGCGCACCCCGGCCGGCGCCTTGCCGCCGCGCCAGGCGCTGGTGTCGGCGGCGCGACCGCGGATGGTGTAGCTGTAGTTGCCGTCGATCGGCGCCATCAGGTAGAGAGCGTCGCAGTTGTCGATGGTCGAGCGGTTGAGCGGCTGGATGGCGCGCACGAAGTAGGGGAACTCCGGCGTCGGACCGAGACAGCGCGAGATCGAGCCGTACAGGAAGCCGAGCACGTAGCGGTAGCCTTCGGCGAGGTTGCGCGGCGTGGCGGGCGGGGGCCACAGCTTGGGGTCGTCGATGGCGTCGCGGGCGTCCTGCAGCTGCGCGATCATGCCGTCCCAGGCCTGGCGTAGCTGGACTGCGGCGTCGCGTGTCTCTGGGTCGCGGGGCTCGACGTGGGCCTTGACGGCCTCGAAGACGGCATCGTGCCGGGGGTTGGGCTCATGCATGGGCCAGCTCCTTTTCCTTGTCCTTGTGTTGGGCGGCGGGGACGTCTTCGTCCCAGTGGAATTGCTCGAACAGCGGCGCCAGCCGCGCGCGGATCTCGGCGTCGTCGAGGCCGAATTCGGCCAGGCTGTAGCGGTGTTCGGTTTCGTGCTTGCGGGTACGGGCGGCCTCGGCCTCCAGGAAGCTCGCAAAGGCGGGGGTGATGTCGAGCCCGAGATCGCGATAGACGTCCTCGATCGTGCCCTTCGGGTCGGTGGTCAGGCGGCGGTAGTCGATGACTGCACGCGGGGTCGCGGGGTGGCGTTCCAGCACCGTGAGCGGATGCAGGTAGGACTCGTAGGAGAGTCCGGTCATCACCTGGTTGGATTCGCGGATGCGGTCCTCCGACAGGTTGCCCTGCAGCTTCCAGCCCACGTTGAGCAGCTTGAGCAGGCTGGGGATGGTCTCGTGCGGGTTGCGGTAGAGGATCACGAAGCGCGCATCGGGAAAGGCCTCGATCAGGGACTCGACGCGACCGCAGTAGGTCGGGTTCTTGCTCAGGTGGATGCGGTCGCTGCCGTTCAGGTAGAGCTGGCGGCGCACGCATTCCCGGTAGAACTTCATCATCCGGCGCCGGCTCGCGGCCGGGCGCTGGTCGATGTGGAAGAAATCGAGCTCGCTCATGTAAGGGAGCTTGGTCAGCCAGAAGCCCGAGGCGCAGGAGTTGAAGTACAGCAGGTCGTCTTCCTCCGGGATGGTCAGGCCCATCTTGTGGATGTGCTGCATGGGGCCGAACTTGCGCTTCTCCCAGGCCTGCAGCCTGCGCTCGAGCGCGCGGCCGAGCAGGTGGGCGTCGATCCAGGCGGCCAGGCGCACGAGCTTCTTCTGCAGCAGCGAGGGCAGCAGCAGCTCGTAGTACTTGAAGGTCGAGAAGCGCTCGTCGGCATCCATCAGCCGGTGGGCGAGCGTGGTGCCGCTGCGCGCGTGGCCGATGATGAAGACCGGCGTCTTGACGCGCGTGCGCCACAGGCCGGGGAACAGGATGCCGTCGAGGAAGAAGCACACGGCGGTGAACGCGGCGCGCAGTGGCACATGCAGCAGCAGGAGCTTGTACAGCCCGCGCCGCCGGCGCGAGTTGGGCTCCTGGCCGACGAGGCGCAGCAGCTTGAACCAGACGGTGAAGTCGAAGTAGTACAGCAAGGGGGTCTCCTTAGTCGTTCGGGATGCCTTCGCCGGGCATCTTCTTGAGATAGCGGACGAGTATGGCGTGCAGCTCGTCGACGAAGTCCTGGGTCAGGATCAGGTCTGGGTTGCGGTCGAGCGTGGCGTGGATCGTGCCTTCGAGCGCGTTGGCCACCATCTGCGCGGCGAGCGCGAAGTTGTTCACCCGCAACGCGTCCTTGTGGCGTCCGAGGGCGGACGGCAGCCACTCGGCAGTGCTTGGCTTGTTGGGGTAGCGCTTGCGTGAATAGGCCTCGAAGTCGTACTTCCAGTGGATCTCGAGGTAGAAATCCTGCAGTTGCAGGTACAGGCGGCGGTGGCGCGCAACCTGCTCCTCCACGAAGAAGGCCAGCGTCGCATCGAGCGAGTTCTCCGCCAGGGCGATTGCCTGGCGGTCGAGCCGCTTGATCTCGTCGAGCTCCGAGGTCAGTAGCGCATTGCAGATGTCGGCCGCGATGGCGTGCTTGTCGGTGTAGTACTGGTAAAGGCTGCCGATGCTGACCCCCGCAACCTCGGCGATGCGGTTGGTGGTCAGGCGTGCATGCCCCTCCTCCTTGAGAATGCGCAGCGCCGCTTCGCGAATCGCGCGCAGGGTCGCGGTCGCTCGGGATTGGGTCGGGTTGCGGCGCAGTGGAGAGTGGTGGGAGGCCATGGGCATTCCTTCGCGTGACGTGGTCATTGGAGCAAGCCATCCACCGCCTGGCTACTCGCTTTCGATGTACGGAGGCGAACGGCGGGTGGATTCAAAGCGTCTTGTAAACAGTGGCTTGCAGGCTGCTTCAGATTCCCTTTCGCATAAACTGAGCCTTGCTCGGTTTTTGTTGCGCTAGGCCGCGGCGGTCGTGCCCCAGGCGGCGAAGTGGGGGTTGGCGAAATCGGCCTTGCCATAACGCAGGGTGGTGCCGTCGAGCGTGCGGACGATGCCGCCGGCGGCGCGCAGCACGGCGTCACCGGCGGCGATGTCCCACTCCATGGTGCGGCCCAGGCGCGGATAGACATCGGCCTCGCCGGCGGCAACCAGGCACAGCTTGAGCGAGGAGCCGGCGTTGGTCTGGCTGGCGACCTTGCGCCCTGCCAGGAAGGCGGCGAGCGCCTCTGCGTCGCCGTGCGAGCGGCTGGCCACCACGGTGAGGCCTTCGGCGGGCGGTGTGCGGCACGCGATCGTGCGGCGCACGCCCTTGTCCTCCACCGTCGCGCCGATCCCGGCTGCGCCGGCGAACAGGCGGTCGAGGGCGGGGGCGAAGACGACGCCGAGCATGGGGGCACCGTGCTCGATGAGCGCGATGTTCACGGTGAATTCGCCATTGCGGCTGATGAACTCCTTGGTGCCGTCGAGCGGATCGACCAGCCAGAAGCGCTCGCCCACCGCGGGAATGCGCCCGGCCGCGGCTTCCTCCTCGGAGACCACCGGAATGTCCGGGCTGAGGCGGGCGAGCGCGGGCAGGATGAGGGCTTCGGCGCGCTCGTCGGCCTCGGTCACAGGGGAGGCGTCGGTCTTGCCGCGTACCGCGAAATCGGTGGCATAGATCTTCATGATCTCGTCACCGGCCGCGCGGGCGACCGGGAGCAGGGCGTCGAGCAGGGCGCTCGGTTCGTATCGCTGGGTCATGGTGGTTCCTGTTCGTGTGTGGGGAGAGCGGGCCCGTGCGGGCCCGCTGCCTTCAGTCGGCGATGACGCCGCGCAGGCGCAGCGTGGCGATGACCGCGTCGGCGGCCGCGTCGAGTGAGAGTTGCGGCGTGGCGAGCTGCAGCTCCGGGTTCTCCGGCGCCTCGTAAGGCGAGTCGATGCCGGTGAAGTTCTTCAGCTCGCCGCGGCGCGCCTTCTTGTAGAGGCCCTTGACGTCGCGCTGCTCGGCGATCTCGAGCGGCGTGTCGACGAAGATCTCGATGAACTCGTCCTCGCCCATCAGGCTGCGCGCCATGCGACGCTCGGACTTGAAGGGCGAGATGAAGGCGGTGAGCACGATGAGGCCGGCATCCACCATCAGCCTGGCCACCTCGGCCACGCGGCGGATGTTCTCGACGCGGTCGGCGTCGGTGAAGCCCAGATCCTTGTTCAGCCCGTGGCGCACGTTGTCACCGTCGAGCAGGTAGGTGTGGTGACCGAGCGCGTGCAGCTTCTTCTCGACCAGGTTGGCGATCGAGGACTTGCCCGCGCCCGACAGGCCGGTGAACCAGAGCACGCAGCTCTTCTGGTGCTTCAGGGCCGAACGCGCCGCCTTGTCGACATCGACGTGCTGGACGTGGATGTTGTGCGCGCGCCGCAGCGCGAAGTGCAGCAGGCCGGCGCCGACGGTGTTGTTCGACAGCCGGTCGACGAGGATGAAGCCGCCGGTGTCGCGGTTGTCGCGATAGGCATCGAAGGCGATCGGACGGTCGAGGCTGAGGTTGCATACGCCGATCGCGTTCAGTTCCAGCTTCTTCGCCGCGACATGCTCGAGGGTGTTCACGTTCACCTGGTACTTGATGTCGGTGATCGTGGCCGTGACCGTCTTGGCGCCGATCTTGAGCAGGTAGGGGCGGCCGGGCAGCATCGGCTCGTCGTGCATCCACACCAGCGTGGTCTCGAACTGGTCGGCCACCTCGGCGGGGGCCTCCACCGTGGAGATGACGTCGCCGCGCGAGATGTCGATCTCGTCGGCCAGCGTCAGCGTCACCGACTGGCCGGAGACGGCCTGCGCCAGGTCGCCGCCGTGGGTGACGATGCGCGCCACCGTGCTCTCGCGCCCCGAGGGCTGCACGCGGATGCGGTCGCCCGGGCGGATCACGCCGCTCGCCACCTGGCCGGCGAAGCCGCGGAAATCCAGGTTGGGGCGGTTGACCCACTGCACCGGCAGGCGGAAGGGCGCGCGCTGCATGCGTGCGTCGTCGATCTCGACCGTTTCCAGGTAGGCCATCAGCGTACTGCCGTGGTACCAGGGCATCGCGTTGCTGGGCTCGATGATGTTGTCGCCCCTGAAGGCCGACAGCGGGATGAAGCTCACGTCCTCGAGGCCGATCTGTGCGGCGAAGGCGGTGTAGTCCTCGCGGATGTCGCGGGAGACCTTCTCCGAGTAGTCGACCAGGTCCATCTTGTTGATCGCCACCACGATGTGGCGGATGCCCAGCAGCGACACCAGGTAGCTGTGGCGCCGGGTCTGGGTGAGGATGCCCCTGCGCGCATCGACCATCAGGATCGCCACATCGGCCGTGGAGGCGCCGGTGACCATGTTGCGGGTGTACTGCTCGTGGCCCGGGGTGTCGGCGACGATGAACTTGCGCTTGTCGGTGGAGAAGAAGCGGTAGGCCACGTCGATCGTGATGCCCTGCTCGCGCTCGGCGGCGAGGCCATCGACCAGCAGCGCGAAGTCGATCTGGTCGCCCTGGGTGCCGAACTTCTTCGAGTCGGCCTCGACCGCGGCGAGCTGGTCCTCGAACAGCATCTTCGATTCGTAGAGCAGACGCCCGATCAGCGTGCTCTTGCCGTCATCCACGCTGCCGCAGGTGATGAAGCGCAGCAGGCTCTTGTGTTCGTGCGCCTTCAGGTACTGCTCGATGTCGGTGGCGATGAGGTCGGAAACGTGTGCCATCAGAAATACCCCTCTTGCTTTTTCTTTTCCATGGAAGCGGCGGAATCGTGGTCGATCACCCGACCCTGGCGCTCGGAGGTCCGGGTGAGGAGCATCTCTTGGATAATCGCCGGCAGCGTGTCGGCTTCGGACTCCACCGCACCGGTCAGCGGGTAGCAGCCCAGGGTGCGGAAGCGCACCTTCTTCATCATCGGCACCTCGCCGGGCTTGAGCGGCATGCGGTGGTCATCGACCATGATCAGCGTGCCGTCGCGCTCGACCACCGGCCGCTCGGCGGCGTAGTACAGCGGCACGATCGGGATGTTCTCCAGGTAGATGTACTGCCAGATGTCGAGCTCGGTCCAGTTCGACAGCGGGAACACACGGATCGACTCGCCCTTGTGCTTCCTGGCGTTGTACAGCTTCCAGAGTTCCGGGCGCTGGTTCTTCGGGTCCCAGCGGTGCTGGGCGGTGCGGAACGAGAACACGCGCTCCTTGGCGCGCGACTTCTCCTCGTCGCGGCGCGCACCGCCGAAGGCGACGTCGAAGCCGTACTGGTCGAGCGCCTGCTTGAGGCCCTCGGTCTTCATGATGTCGGTGTGGATTGCCGAGCCGTGGGTGAAGGGGTTGATGTCCTTCTCCACGCCCTCGGGGTTGATGTGCACCAGCAGGTCCATGCCCGTCTCCTGCGCCATGCGGGTGCGGAAGCGGTACATCTCCTGGAATTTCCAGCGCGTGTCGACGTGCAGCAGCGGGAAGGGCGGCACCGCCGGGTAGAAGGCCTTCATCGCCAGGTGCAGCATGACCGCGCTGTCCTTGCCGATGGAATACAGCATGACCGGGTTGTCGGCCTCGGCGACGACTTCGCGCAGGATGTGGATGCTTTCGGCTTCGAGCCGTTGCAGGTGGGTGAGTGTCATGGATTCTCCTGCTTGTTGCGGGATCTAGGGACGTGGGGGGCCGGCCGCGCCACCGGGGCGGCGCGGTTCGGTACTGCGTGGAGCGTGGGGGTTCAGGCGGTCGCGTGCAGCCTATGCACCTGCCGCGGGCGCTGGGGTGGTCCGACCGCGGCGCCATCGGCCGCAGGCGGCACGACCTCGTAGAGCGTGCTGCGCTGGCGCAGCGGACGTTCGCAGCGCGGCAGCCGGCGATCCGGTGGTGGCAGCGCGCGTGACACGCTGCGAGGCAGGTGTGGCGTCGTGGGCTGCGAGGGGTTCGGAGTGTCGTGTCTGCATGGTCTGGGTGCTGTCCTTGGCAAAATTGAAGCATCTCAGATACGACGATGGCTACTCGCTTTGAACCCCTCGCTGTTTGCTGGGGGTGAAAGAAAACCATTTTAAAAACAGTGTATTGCGACCTTGCTTGAGATGCGTTCCGGCTGAATGTGAACAAGCTCGGTTTTTGCAGTACGGGACCGCGTCAGGGGTAGAGGGGAAACAGGTAGGGGACGACCGTCAGCGCCACGGCGCTGTAGGCCAGCGTGATGGGCAGGCCCAGACGCACGAAGTCCATCGCGCGGTAGTGCCCGGTGGAGAACACCATCAGGTGCGTCTGGTAGCCGAAAGGAACGAGGAGGCCGGCGCTCGCGCCGTAGCACACGATCATGATGAACGGCGTCGGATCGGCGTCGAAGGCCCGTGCGGCCGCCAGGGCGATCGGAAAGCCGAGCGCGGCGGCGGCGTTGTTGGTGAGCATCTCGGTCAGAAGCAGCGTGATCAGGTAGGCCCCGATGAAGGCGCCCCAGACCCCATGGCCGGCGGACACCGCGCTCATTGCCTGCACGATCAGCCCGGCGGCGCCCGAATCCTCCATGACCCGCGCAATGCTCAGCGCCGATCCGATGATCAGCACCAGTTCGAAGGGAAAGCGCCGGCGCATCTCCGCCACCTCCAGCAGGCCGGCCGCGATGAACAGCCCGGTCAGCATCAGCAGCCCCGGCAGCAGCGGCAGGCGCTCGAGCGCTGCCAGCACGATCACGGCGAAGAAGCCGGCAAAGGCCAGGAGGCTCTGACCCGGGCTCAAACGGGGCCTGACGGGGGCGCCGCTGACGATCACGAAGTTGCGGTCGAGGTTGCGGTGCTGGCCAAAGTCCGCGCCGGTGGCGAGCAGAAGGCAGTCGCCGGCGTGCAGGACGATCCGCCCCAACTGACCCGAGAGTTGCTGGCTGCTACGGCGGATGCCGACCACCCCCGCGTCGAACATGGTGCGGAAATCCAGATTGCGCAGCGTGCGCCCGTCGAGCTCCGATTCGCCGGTGATCACGACCTCGACGAGATTCGAGTGCAGCAGCGCGCCGCTCTGATGGCCGAAAAGCTGCAGGCCGGGAAAGCGTTGCAGGGTCGATACCTTTGCGATCTCGCCGGTGAAGATCAGGCGGTCGTCCGCCTGCAGGACCTCGCTCGGACTCGCCGGTGAGATGAGATGACCCTGGCGAACGATCTCGACCAGGTACAGGCCATCGAGCTGGCGCAGCCGGTTCTGTTCGATCGTGCGTCCGACCAGCGGCGCGCCCGGCATCACCCGCGCCTCGAGGAAGTAGCGCTGGGCCTGCGTTTCGGAGCCGCCCTCATGAAGGGGAAGATGGCGGCTGCCAATGGCGAGCACGATCAGGCACACGACCGCGATCGGCACCCCTGCCCAGGCGAGGTCGAACATTCCCATCGGCGGCAGCCCGGCTTCGACGGCAAAGGCGTTCACGACGAGGTTGGTGGACGTGCCGATCAAGGTGGTGATGCCACCCAGTATCGCAGCGTACGACAGCGGCAACAGGACGCGCGAGGGTGGGAGATGGCGTTGCCGGGCCAGTATGCCGAGCAGCGCGGCGACGATCGCGGTGTTGTTGATGAAGGCCGAAGCGATCGCAGTGAAGCCGGTCAGGCGCAACACGGCGAACGTCGGACGTCCGCGCAGGAGGCGCGCCGGCAAGGCGTCGAGCAAGGGCGCCCGCTCGAGCACCAGCGAAACCATCAGCAGCAGCGCCAGCGTGACCAAGCCCGGATTCACGTAGCTGGCGAGAAAGCTCTTTTCGTCCGTCCCGATCAGCAGGTGATAGCCGACCGCCCAGCTGACGAACAGGCTCGCGGGCTTGAAGCGGCCGCTCAACAGCAGTGCGAGCAGGACGGCGAGGGAAGCGAGGACGAGATAGGCCGTCATCGCTTGCCTGCGACCGGGGTCGAGCCCGCAGGGGCTGCAAGGTGGGTGAGGTGTGGTGTCTGCATGGTCCTGGCGCTGTCCTTGCCAGGATTGGAACACCTCGTATACGCGGACGGCTACTCGCTTCGGGACACTTCGAGCGCGCGCGCAAAACTTGTTAAGGCATTGAATAACAGGCGCTTGCGACTGACCTCAAGATGCATTCCGGCTGAATGTGAAGAAGCTCGGTTTCCTGTGCGCTCGGTCCCATCAATTCTCATCGGGGTGGGCGGGTTGTGATCACCCTGATGTATTGGCGCTCAGAGCCTCTGCGTCTGTTTCAACGGCATCCGAAGGTGCTGGCTGAGATCGCCGATGAAATCGAGTTGGCGGTAGTCGCGCTCGACGAAGCACCATTGGCCGCCGATGCGCGCGAAGCGGTCGTGGTAACGGCCGCTGGCGATGATCTGCAGTGGAAAGTCGTCAGTGGCCTGCATGACCGTGAAGCAGGAGCGAACTTGCGCGGTGCCGGTAGCTTCATCGATGTCGAGGATGGGATTGGTGACGAGGTGGCGCGTACGCGGCGTGCCGCACGGGTGGATCACAAGGATCTTGCGCCACAGTGCGAGCAGGCCGTCGGCGTCGAGCGGGCCGGCGGCGCCGGCCTCGATACGGGCGTGGAGGAAGAGGGCGGCGGCGTCTTTGAGGCGGCCTTCGTCGATGGCCTCGGCGTAGCGGTAGAGGAGGTTGCAAATCGCGGTGGCGGACGTGTCCATCGAGTGCTCCGTTTGCCCCGCCGCGCGCGCGTGCGATGGGCGGAAGGAAGAAAAAAAGCCGGGTGGCGGAGACGAACGCCGCACACCCGGCCGAGGGAGGATCTGAAAGTGCGTTCAGGCCTTCAGGCGCTCAGGCCAGCGAGCATGCCCGACTTCACGGCCCCTTCGATGTAGCTGATCTGTGCGCCGTCGCCTACTGAGCTGACCGGTACGCCAGCCGCCTCCAGCGAGCGTGCGAGGGTGTCGTCGGGCCGGGCGCCAACGGCGAGCACCACGGAGTCGGCAGCCAGCGTGTGATGCTGGCCTTCGGCATCGGTGTAGCGCACTGCCTTCTTGTCGATCGATTCGATCTTCACCCGGGTGTGCAGCGCCACACCGTGCTCGCGCAGGGTGTCGAGAACGCGCCAGCGGCGCACGATCGACAGCTCGCGCCCGAGGCTGGGCCCTTCTTCCAGCACCACGACCTCGCGGCCGCGATCCACCAGGAACTCCGCGAGTTCGACGCCGACCAGACCGCCGCCGATGATCACGACTTTCTTGCCCAGCGGCATCCACACCCGCGACAGGTTCTGGATGGCGTCGGCGCTGTCGGTGACGCCCACAAGGCTGCCGGCCTTCATCAGGGCGCGCTGTGCGAGCGAGAGCTTGCGCTTCGCGATCTCCTCGGCGCGGTCATCGGTCATCAGGCGGCGAAGCTCGTCACCAGACCACACATGATCCAGTTCGGCACCGGGGATGGGAGGAGCGTTGCGCTCTGCGCCGGTCGCGACGATGACCGAGGTTGCCCCCAACTGGCGGATCAGCTCGGGGGTGGCGGTGGTGTTGAGCCTTACGTCGACGTGCAGCTTCCTCATCTGTGTCGTCAGGTAGTCGAGCAAGGCACCGTTCTCCGCGTAGGCGAGTGCGGCGAAGAACAATGTGCCACCCAGCCTGCTGCCGCGTTCGACCAGCGTCACCTTGTGCCCGCGCAGCGCTGCAGCGCGGGCAGCCTCCATCCCGGCCGGGCCGCCGCCCACCACCAGCACATGCCCGGGCTTCTCCGCCGGGATGAGCCGGATCTCGGCCTCGTGGCCGGTCATCGGGTTCGCTGCACATTTGACGCGCTGATTGATGAAAATCTGGCTGACGCAGACATAGCAGTAGATACAGGGACGGATGTCTTCGGGCCGGTTCTCGGCAAGCTTGTTGGCCAGCTCGGGGTCGGCCAGCAGCTTGCGTCCCATCGCAACGAAGTCGCACTGACCTGCCGCGACGGCGTTGTCGGCAACTTCGGGCTCGAGTCGGCCGACGGCAATCACGGGGATCTTCACCGCGTCTTTGATCTCTGCCGCCCACTGCAGAAAGCCTGCTTTCTTCTGTACCAGCGGCGCTTCGGTGAAGGCAACACCGGTGCTGGTATTGGCATAGGCCGAAACGCTCACCGCGTCGCAACCGGCCGTTTCGGCCATCCTCGCAAAAACCCTGGCTTCCTCGAGCGTGATGCCGCCGTCCATCCGGAGCTCGTAGGCGTCCAGGCGCAGCCAGACCGGGTAATCGGCGCCGACGCGCTCACGCACGGCGGCGATCACCTCGCGCAGGAAGCGGCCGCGGTTCTCGATGGAGCCGCCGTACTCGTCGTCTCGCTTGTTGAAGTAGCCCGACAGGAAGCCGGCGATGATGTAGGTGTGCGCAGCGTGGATCTCGACGCCGTCGAAGCCGGCGCGCCGGGCGCGGTCGGCGGCTGCTGCGAACCACTCGATCATCTGCGCGATGTCGGCCTTGTCCATGACGCGGATCTTCACGCCCGCCTTCTCGCGGCTCTTGGACGAGCTGATGAAGGCGCCGAGCTCCTCCTGGGTGAGCGCGGCAAACATGTCGGTCTTGACCGCCGGCGGCATCGAAGGCACCCACAGCTCGCGGCCCTCGGCGAGGTCCCGCACCGCGGTCTTGCCGGCATGCTGGAGCTGTATGGCGATCTTTGCGCCATGTTTATGTACCCGGTCGACGATGCCCTTGAGACCAGGAATGAACTTGTCGTCCGAGAGACCGACCTGGTAGGGCTCGGCGGTGCCGTGCGGGTAGGCGATCGCACCGACGCCCATCGTGATCAGCCCGACGCCGCCTGCGGCGCGCGCCTCATAATAGGCTTGGATGCGTTCGCCGCAAGTCCCGTCTGTTTCGGCGAAGTTCGACCCCATTGGGGCCATGACGATGCGGTTGCGCACCGCCATGGTGCCGATGCGGCCGGGTTGCAGCAGGTTGTCGAATGCGCTCATGGCGTGCTTACCCTCTGATCATGAAATCGATGCAGCTGCGGTTGAAAAGATCCCGGTGTTCCACCTGTACCCAATGGCCGCACTGGTTGAGGAGAACGATGCGTGCATCCGGCGCGTTCTCGATCACTTTCAGCGCGCCGGTGTGCGGATTGAATCGGTCGTTGGTGCCCCAGAAGCCGAAGATCGGCGCCGAGATCTCGTGCAGGCGCGCGGTCATGTCCGGAACCATCATCGTCGAGAACAGGTTGGCTGGCTGCAAGGGGGCGATGGCTGCGCGTTCGTTGATGATCTCGTCGTCGAGCATGTCCGGGTCGAATACCTGAAGGCTCATCACGTGGCGCATCTCGGCAGGCCCCATCGGACCCTTGGCGAAAGTTTCGACCATCCGCACGATGCCCTCCATGCGGAAGTAAGTCTCGCGCGCCTCGACGCCTCCGGGCGCCATCAGGATCAGACGCTCGACCGTCTCCGGATGGGCCAGGGCCTGGCCGAGGGCGATCGCGCCGCCAAGCGAGTTGCCGAGCAGTGTGCAGCGGGCCACGCCGATCGTCTTCAGGAAGGCATTCAGGTTCGAAACGAAGAAGTCCAGGTCGTAATGGATGTCCGCCGGTTTGTCCGAGCGACCAAACCCTGGCAGGTCGAGCACAATGTTGCGGAAGCCGGCCTCGGCGAATGCCGGGTAGTTGCCCTTGAAGTTGCTGTAGCCGCTCGCGCCTGGTCCGCTACCGTGGAGCCACACCACAACAGGGCCTTCACCGACATCCAGGTAGTGCAGGCGAAGACCATTGTCGAGTTCGGCGAACTGGTCGAGCGGTATGGGCAGATCGAGTGAGGTCATGCGTGAAGCTCCTGGTGGATCATTTGTCGTTCATGCGCCGGCGGCTGCAGTACCCTGCCTGGAGGCTGCACGCCCAAGCCGACGGCGGTATGCGGGAATTGCGGCCAGCAGGCACAGCGCGGTCAGCACGTAGAGCGCCACTGTGCTGGCGAGGGCGTAGCGCAGCGCCTCCTTGCCGATGCTGGCCGCGAAGAAGTCGCTCAGGCTGCCGACCACGATCGGGCCGAGGCCGACACCGAACAGGGTCATGCCCATGACGAAGATGGCGGTGGCCTGTGCCAGGCGGTTCGGTGGGAAGAGATGGCTGATGGCGCCAAAACAGGGCACGGACCACCATGTGGCGGCAAAGCTGAACGCGAGATAGAAGAAGTACGCCTCAGGAATCGGGATGGCGCCCAGGTGGAATGCGACACCCGCAGGCCAGAGGTAGAAGCCAAGACCCAAGGGCACGCTGATGAGGCAGGCGATGAGCGGCACGCCGAGTTGCCAGCCCGGATCGCGTGCGACCAGACGGTCGGTGACGCTGCCGCACAGCAGGGTGCCGACCGTCGCGCTGAGGCCGCCGCCCAACCCGACGAGCAGGCCAGCATGCTGCATGCTGAGATCGTGCGAGCGGATCATGAAGCTGGGGTTCCAGGTGCCGATCGCGTACCCCATCACCGCTGCGAGCGTGCCGGCCAGAACCACGAGCAGGAATCCCGGGGTGGCGAGGAGTTCCCGCAATGTGTGGGTCCACTTCTCCTTCGTGGCGCCTGCAGCCGGAGTGACGGGTGCCGGAGGCGCGGGGTTGCGCACGGTCAGCCATAGCAGGAGGCCCAGCAACACGCCGGGTGCGCCGATGACGAGGAACGCGGTCCGCCAGCCGTACGTCTGCGCAATCCACCCGCCGAGGCCGAGACCGAGTACGGCCCCCAGGCTGGGCCCCATCAGGAAGACGGACAGCGCGCGCGAGCGCTTCTCCGGAGGGTACAGGTCCGAGACCATTGCCACGGAAGGTGCGGTGCCGCCGGCCTCACCCACTGCGACCCCGATTCTGAACAGCAGCAACATTGCAAAGCTGGTTGCCAGCCCGCACAGCATGGTCATGCCGCTCCATGCAATGCAGGCGATTGCGATCACCGGTTTTCGGCCGATGCGATCGGACAGACGGCCAAAGGGGAAGCCGAACAGCGTGTAGAAGATGGCAAAGGCCACCCCTGACAGCAGGCCGATCTGGGTGTCCGAGATGCCGAACTCCGCCTTGATCGGTTCGATCAGGATCGAGATGACCAGCCGGTCGATATAGTTGAAGACGTAGATGGTCGCCAGCATCGCCAAGGCGTAGTGCGTATGCCAGGTCGGGCGTTGCGGGGCGCCGGGGCTTGCATTCACGGCCATACTCCTTGACGGCGAGCGTTGGGCGGGTGGTACCGCCGGTTGAGGGTTTCAGCGATCTATCCTTATGCGCCCCGTGCTTTGCGGCATCGTCCATTCAGACGACGGCCCGCGCAGTGCGTCCCTGGCCTTAGTCCCCGTGGACGATGTACGCGCAGGAGTGCGGCGCAATGATGAGTCCAGGCTCGGCGATCTCCGCCGATTGCCAGGACGAATCGGAGACAGAAATGGATTTTTCGGACAAGGTGGTGTTCGTCACGGGCGCGGCCCAGGGAATGGGCAAGGCAATCTGCCTTCGCTTCGCGGCGTTTGGGGCGAAGGTCGTCGCAGCCGACATCAAGGCTGAGGCGGCGGCCGAGACCGTTGCCGAGCTGGGCGATCGGGGGCTTGCCGTGGCGTGCAACGTTGCCGATGCGGAGGCTGTCCGCAAGGCATTCGCAGACGCCGAGGCACGTTTCGGGCGCGTGGATGTCGTCATCAACGCTGCAGGGATCGGTGCTGTGGACAGCTTTCCGGAGGTCCCCGACGACAACTGGAACAGGGTGATCGGCGTCAATCTGACCGGTACCTTTCTGTGCTGCCGCGAGGGTGTGCGTCTGATGCAGAAACACGGCGTCAAGGGCGCGGTCATCAATATCTCGAGCACCGGGGCGGTCACGGGCGAGGGGCCGGTCCATTACATCGCCACCAAGGCTGGCGTGATGGGACTGACCCGCAGCATCGCGCGGGAGGTTGCCGCCAGCGGGATCCGCGTCAATACGATCGTCCCGGGTGCGACCAACACCGCAATGCTGGCTGGCATCCCCGATGAGTGGATGCAGGCGATGATCAAGACCATCCCGCTCGGGCGTGTTGGCGAGCCTGACGACATCGCGCGCGTCGCGACCTTCCTCGCCAGCGAGGACGCTGCCTACATCACCGGGCAGAACCTGGCGGTGAATGGCGGCATGGGTTTCATCTGAGTCGGGGGCTTGCGCGATGGCACAGGAAATGGAAGCGCTTCAGGCGCGCATCGATCGACTCGAGTCCATCGACGAGATCCGCCAACTGGTCGGTAAGTACGCGCTGTCGCTCGACATGCGCGATCTCGATGCGCACGTCGGTCTGTTTGCGCCGGACATCCGTGTCGGTAAGGAGAAGGTTGGACGTGCGCACCTGAAGGCCTGGGTGGATGACACGCTACGCAACCAGTTCACCGGCACATCCCATCACATCGGCCAGCACATCATCGAGTTCAAGGACCCGGACCACGCTTTTGGTGTCGTCTATTCCAAGAACGAGCATGAGACCGGACCGGAGTGGGTGATCATGCAGATGCTCTACTGGGACGACTACGAGCGTATCGATGGTCGCTGGTATTTCCGGCGCCGGCTGCCGTGCTACTGGTACGCCAGTGATCTGAATCGACCGCCGATCGGCGACATGAAGATGCGCTGGCCGGGGCGTGAGCCGTATGAGGGCAGCTTCCATGCCCTGTTCCCGTCATGGCAGGCATTCTGGGCGGCGCGCCCGGACAAGAGCAGTCTGCCCGAGGTGGCTGCGCCCGCCCGGATCGAGCATTTTCTCGAGACGATGCGAAAAGGGGCGCCGGATCCGCGCATCAGAGTTCGCTGAAAAATGGATGGCGACCCTGCGAATATCGTCCGAGTGGACGATGTTCGCAGGGTCGTTTGCTGTCAGTGTGCGAACCAGGAGCAGGAGGAGACTCTGCGGGCAGTCGATCGATCGGCGCCTGACAGATCCTGTATCGAGGCAGTTTTCCTTGTGCACAGGAAGGAGGGTGAAATGCTGGCGAAAATCTGTTTTGTCGCATTGATTGCGGGGCTTGTCGGATTCATGTTCACCTTGCTGGATCGGAGTTCGCGCCCGGTCCAGGTTGCGCAGCTGACCGGTAGCCACTGTAGTTCCCATGCTTGCATGATGGCCCCCGTCATCCCCGAAACCGTACCGGGTGGTTCGGATACGGCCGTCGTGATGCTGCGCTGAGTACGTCGTTTCCGCCTTCGGGCTACGCTCTGGCGCGGCCTCTTGGTGCATGCCTGTCCTCCTTCCGCAGGACCGTGGGTGGGGTGATCCCTCCGGCGCTGCGCCCGATGCTTGATGCCGAACCCACCCCACATTCCGCCTAGTCGATTTGAACGATTGAGCGCGTGAAGGTCTGTGGCATCGTTGTTTCCAGCCCGGGACCGCACAGTGTCCGGATCAATGAGGTAAGGGAGAATGGGTCTCAAAGGAAATGCCGCGATTGTCGGCGCAGCGCAATACAGGCCGGAGAAGTACACGACTGCGCCGCGGATGTTCCACCTCGAGCAGGTGGCGGATCTGGCCGGCCAGGCGCTCGCTGATGCCGGGCTGAAGGCATCGGATATCGATGGCTTGGTGATTCACGGCCCCCAGTTCCACGAGGCGCAGGTCTTCGTGCCTGCGATGGCGGCCGAATACCTTGGCCTGTCGCTCAATTTCGCCGAAGTTGTCGACCTCGGTGGTTGCTCGTCGGTCGCTGCGGTGTGGCGTGCTGCGATGGCCGTAGAGATGGGGCTATGCCAGGCCGTGCTGTGTGTGATCCCGGCGCGCATGGCGCCCTTCGGCCCCGACGAGGACCCGAGCTGGATGGCCCGCGCGATGCGCTTCGGCGGCCACAGCACTGCCTTCGGCGCACCCGAGGCCGAATTCGACCTGCCTTACGGCCACATGGGCCAGAACACCGGCTACGCGATGATTGCCCAGCGCTACGCGGCCAAGTACGGCTACGACCCCGTGGCGATGGCCAAGATTGCGGTCGATCAGCGCACCAATGCGCTCGCCAACCCGGACGCCAGCTTCTTCGGCAAGCCGCTTTCCATCGAGGACGTGCTGGCGAGCAAGATGGTGGCCGAACCGCTGCGCGTGCTCGAGATCGTGATGCCGGTGGCCGGTGGTGCGGCGGTGATCGTCGCCTCCAAGGAAGTTGCGGCGCGGGCGAAGAACCGTGGCGCCTGCATCACCGGCTTCGGCGAACACCTGTCCTTCAAGTCGCCGACCTACGCGACCGAGATGACGGACACGCCGATCGGCCCCGCGTCCGAGCGCGCCTTCGCGATGGCGGGCATCCAGCGCAGCGACATCCACGCCGCGCAGATCTACGATTGCTACACCATCACCGTGCTGCTGACGCTGGAAGACGCCGGCTTCGCGCCCAAGGGCGAGGGTATGCGCTGGGTGCGCGAGCACGACCTGACCTACAAGGGCAACTTCCCGATGAACACCCACGGCGGCCAGCTCAGCTTCGGCCAGAGCGGCACCGCCGGTGGCATGTCGCAGGTCATCGAGGCCTTCCACCAGATTTCCGGCCGCGCCGGCGAGCGCCAGCTCAAGCGCTGCGACACCGTGTTCGTATCGGGCACCGGTGGCGTCATGAGCGAGCAGGGCGCATTGATTCTCCAGGGAGCGTGACCAGGATGTCGACCAACAAACCCCTGCCGACCCAGACCGAGATTTCGGCACCGTTCTGGAACGGTCTCAAGGAAGGCCGACTGCGCCTCCCGCAGTGCAAATCCTGCGGGCACTGGATCTTCTTTCCGCGCCGCCACTGCGACAAATGCTGGTCGCAGGACCTGGAATGGAAGGAGGTCAAGGGTACGGGTACCCTGTACACCTACACCTTGACCCGCATTCCGACGCTGCCCGACTTCGCCGACGAGATGCCGCAGAAGATGGCAGTGGTCGAGCTTGAAGAAGGTGCGCGCATCAACACCACGCTGATCGGGCTTGACGAGTCCGAGATCAAGGTGGGCATGCGGGTGAAGCCGGTGTTCGACACGGTAAAGTCGGATGGCACCGCGCTGCTGCGCTTTACAGCAGCGGACAAGGATTTCCCTTCCCGCATCGACAGCACCCCAGCCGCGCTCGCCGCGGCAGCGGAGGCGGCGGCGAGTACTGCGCCGGTGGCCGGCAAGCGCCAGGTGCGTTTCGATGACGAGGCGGCGATGAAGGCGCTGGTCAGCGAGACCTATTCGGCCTGGAGCAATCAGGTGGTGGTTGATCAGGCGCTGATCGACGAATTCGCCAAGCTGTCGGGCGATGACTACTGGATCCACATCGATCCCGAGCGCGCGCGCAAGCAGAGCCCCTTCGGCGGCACCATCGCCCACGGCGCGCTGGTGCAGGTGTTGCAGTCGCGCTTCCGCATTCCGCTCGACTACGAGGTCATCGGTTTCAACAACATGGTCAATTACGGCTCCGATCGCCTGCGCTTCCCGGCGCCGGTGCCGGCCGGTTCGCGCATCCATGCCCGGTCGCGGGTCAAAACGGTCGAGAGGCTGCCCAAGGGCATGCAGATGACGATGGAGATCGTTACGCATGTCGTCGGCAGTGAGCGCCCGTCGGTCATCAACGATCTTGTCATTCTTTACATGTAGAACCCTTTTTGTAGTGCGTAGTGCCCCGGCCTCTCCGGCGGGTTTGCAGTTGTTGTCAGTAGTGGTCGTACCTACAGTCCTTTGGACTGGTTTCCTCCTCAAACGGTTTGCCGCCGCCCGCAAGGGTCGGCGGCATTTTTTTTCATCAGACACTCGAGAAGGGCGGGGATGTACGAATAGTCCTGATGGGTGATGATGAAAGGAGTCTGTTCTGGCATCGTCAATCGCCTGTTCACCACCTTCTGGAAACAAGCATGACGAAACTGTTCGGGGGCGACTACGACGAAGAGAAGGTCCGAAGAGCCTTTCGAGTCAGCGTGCCGAGCGCCCTTGCGCTCGGCTTCGTCATGGTGTGCTGGCCGGTCTGGTTCTGGGGCTTGCTTGGCATTGACCTGGGGGGCGCGCCTTATCCCGCGATCCTGTACGGAAGCGTGATCCTGGGCGTCGGGCTGGCGAGCATTGCAGGGATGCGTGCACCGCGACCGCACCTCGGGCTGCTTTTGTTTCTAGCCTGCTACAAGGGCATGGCGGTCATATTTCTTCTGGTGCACGGTTTGGCTGCGCTGCTCGACGGCAGGCACGTACCTGTCGCCGTATGGATCATCGCGGCGCTGTGGTTGCACCAGGCAATCACCAACGCACGCCTCTACCCATGGGGGTTGCGGGAGTGATGAAACGCCCGGACGGCGATGCGTACGAGGCTGGCACAGTCCCGATTGTGCGCAGCGGGTGGGTTGCGGACGATGTTCGCGCCTGGCCGGCGCTGAAGTCGGATATCGATGTCGATGTCGCCGTGGTCGGCGCTGGCGTGGTCGGCGCCTCGGTGGCGCTGCATCTTGCCGAGCGCGGCGTACGTGTCGCACTGATCGAGGCGCGACAGCCGGCCGATGGCGCTTCGGGCCGCAATGCCGGGCAGGTTCTGCCTTATCTCGGCAAGCTCGTCGATCGCGCGTCGTGGCCCGATCGGGGAGAGCGCTTGTTGGATTACTTCGTGCAGCATCGAAACATCGTTTTCGATCTGTGCAAGCGGCATGGCATCGACGCCGATGCGGCACCGTGCGGTATGGTCGCGGCCGCGTATCGCGAATATGCCTCGATGACCAAAAATGTTCATTACTGGCGTGGGCTGGGCTATGACGTCGATGTCGTGGATCGCGGCCGCCTGCGCGAGTTGCTCGGTACCGATCGCTACAGTTTTGGTGTGCATTGGCGTGAGGGCGGGCGCGTCAATCCGCATCGTTTCACCAATGGCATGGTCGATGCGGCAGCAAGATCCGGGGCGCTGGTCTTCGGCGATTCCCCGGTGGAAAGCTGCACGCCGGTCGGCCGTCGCTGGTGTGTTCGCACGCCGCACGGAGGCGTCACGGCTTCGAACGTGGTGCTATGCACAAACGGTCATGCAGGCAACGCGTTCTTTCCCGAACTAGCTGGCACCCACTATCCGTTACTGGCCTGCGGCGTCGCCACCACGCCGCTCCCCAAGCCCTTGCTCGATGTCATAGACCCCGGGCGGGTGGTCATGTCGCAGTATCCGCTGGGCCTCTTCCCGCTGGTTCTTGATGGAATGAACCGCCTCATCAGCGCGACCATTCCTGCGCCGGGGCGGGCGAACGATGCCGAGCGCTACTTCGGCTACCTGCTGAGGCACCTGAATCGCACCTGGCCCGAGACGCGGGACCACCCGATCGGACTCGAAGCATACTGGACTGGAATGACAGCCAACTCGGCGTCAGCCTATCAGGCTGGCAGCCCCCGTCTCTACAGGGTGGCCGATGGCGTGTTCGCGCTGCTGAACTTCGGCGCCGGCGGCAATGTGATTGGCCCGCTGCTGGGCATGAATCTCGCCCACGCGCTCGCCGATGACCGTCATCAGGATCTACTTCTGCCCATGCAGACGCCGGTGAGCGTCGCGTCGCCCGGGCGCTTCGAGTGGAAGATCCGTCATTTCATGATCCCGCTTGCGCGCTTCATCGATGGCCTCGGTGGATTGCGCATCTGAAGCGCGCGTTTCATCACGCCTTGTCGTTTTCGTAACGTACCGGATGGTGCCGGCGTCACGCTGCCTTCACCTGGAGCATGCGTCAACCTGGCCGCAAGCTCCGGGCTCAGCCGGGATGTTGCTTAGTCTCAACGGACGATGAGCATCCAGCCCAGTGTTCGCACAATGCCCCCATCACGATCAAATTTCCCGAGGGGAGCACTCACGATGATCGATATCCGCGGGCTGGCCTATTTTGTTGCCCAGATCGACGACCTTGAGCAGTGGCGGCGCTACGCAGAAGATGTGCTCGGCATGATGACTTCGCCCGCGCCGGGCGAGGGGCTCTACATCAAGATGGATGAACGCCCTTTCCGCATCCTCGTGGTCCGGGGAGATGCGCCGCGTTACGTCGCATCGGGCTGGGAATTGGCTAACGAGCGAGCCTTCCAGGCGGCCCTCGCGGAGCTTGAGGGGAAGGGAGTCGACTACGAAATGGCCGATGCCGCCACGGTCGCGCAGCGCGGCATGCAGGCCATCGCGGTGCTGACCGACCCCTCGGGCAACCGCCACGAGTTGTGCTGGGGTCATCTGTCGGACTGCCAGCCTTTCGTGTCGCCGCAGGGCGTGCCGCGCTTCCTCACCGGCGACATGGGCCTGGGCCACACGGTGATGCCGGCGCCCAATTTCGACGCCACTGCGGCCTTCTTCCGCGACGTGCTCGGTTTCGGCCTGTCGGACATCTTCAACTTCCGTCCCGACCCCGCCGCGCCGCCGGTGCGCATCCACTTCCTGCACTGCAACAACGCGCGTCACCACAGCCTGGCGATCGCCGAGTACCCGGTCCCGAGCGGCTGCGTGCATGTGATGGTCGAGGTCGATTCGATGACCGAGGTCGGCCGTGCCCACGACCGCCGCACCGCGCACAAGGTGCCGCTGTCGGCCACCCTGGGTCAGCACCTCAACGACCGCATGATCTCCTTCTACATGAAGACGCCCTCGGGCTTCGACCTCGAGTACGGCTACGGCGGCCTGCAGTGCGACTGGGAACGCCACAACGCCTTCGAATTCACCCGCGTCAGCATCTGGGGCCACGACTTCGGCGTCGGCCAGCAGGAACAGGCCGCCTGAGCGCGGCCGGCAACAGGAAAGCATCCATGAACAAACTGATGACGACGACCGATGTCGTCGCCCAATTGCGCGATGGCATGACCATCGGTTTTGGTGGCTGGGGCCCGCGGCGCAAGCCGATGGCGATCGTGCGCGAGATCCTGCGCTCGGACGTCAAGGACCTCACCGTGGTGTCCTACGGCGGTCCGGACGTGGGCATGCTGTGCGCCGCAGGCAAGGTGAAGAAGCTGATCTTCGGCTTCGCTACCCTCGACGCCATCCCCCTTGAGCCCTGGTACCGCAAGGTGCGTGAATCCGGCGCACTCGAGCTGCTGGAACTCGACGAGGGCATGTGGCAGTGGGGCCTGCGTGCCGCCGGCATGCGGGTGCCCTTCCTGCCGACGCGCTGCGGTCTGGCGACCGATGTCACCAGGCTCAACCCCGAGCTCAAGACCATCCAGTCGCCCTACGCCGATGGCGAGGTGCTGCTGGCCATGCCGGCCTTGAAGCTCGACGTCGCGCTGGTGCACGTCAATGTCGCCGATCAGCTCGGCAACACGCTGATCGAGGGCGGCGACCCTTATTTCGATCACCTCGTCGCGCGTGCGGCGGACGCCTGCTACGTGTCGGCCGAACGCGTCGAGGAGCGCCTGGCGCTCACCCCGGACCGCGCCCGCCTCAACACCTTCGAGCGCTACCTGGTGAAGGGCGTGGTGCATGCGCCCTGCGGTGCCCACCCGACCACTTGCGCGCCCGAATACGGCTGGGACATGGCCCACTTCAAGCGCTACGTCGCCAGCGCGGCGGATGACGGTGGCTGGCAGGCCTACATGGACGAGTTCGTCACCCCGGGCGAGGCCGCCTACCAGGACAAGAACGGCGGCATCGAGCGCATGGGCAAGCTGCCCCTGCCGGTGTTTTGAGGAGCGCGAGCGGCATGAGCAACAACACTGAATTCACCCTGGCCGA
>NZ_JAVEYL010000018.1:0-90355 GCF_034003485.1 Thauera sp. | reverse complement strand
TGGACGGCTGGCACAGCACGGCGCCAGAGGCCGCCGGCAAGGCCAGCCGGCGCTATGGCGCCGAGGAGGTCCGGCGCGCCATAGGCGGCGGCGAGCTGGTGAATCACTACCAGCCCATGGTGGACGTGGCGAGCGGTGCCCTCACCGGGGTTGAAACCCTGGTGCGTTGGCAACACCCTGACGACGGCCTGATATTCCCGGACGACTTCATCGGCGTGGCCGAGGAAAACGGCCTCATCGACGCGCTGACCCATGTCGTGCTCGTCGAGGCCCTCGCACAAACCCGGCGTTGGCTCGACCAGGGCCTGAAGCTGCGGGTGGCGGTCAATATCTCGATGCAGAACCTGACCCGGCTGGATTTCGCCGATCTTGTGCTGGCCGAAGTCGTCGGCGCCGGCGTGGCGTCGGAGAATCTGACTCTGGAGGTGACCGAGTCGCGCCTCATGACCGATGTCCTCGCGCCCCTGGACAACCTCACCCGCCTGCGGCTCAGGCACGTCGGCCTCTCCATCGACGACTTCGGCACTGGCCATTCCTCGCTGTCCCAACTGCGCGACATTCCCTTCGACGAGCTCAAGATCGATCGCAGCTTCGTCCATGGTGCCGGCGCGGACAGGACCCGGGGCGCCATTTTCACTGCCAGCCTCGAGATGGCCCGGCAACTGGGCATGAAGACCGTCGCCGAAGGGGTGGAAGACCGCGCGGACTGGGATTTTCTCGGCCTGCATGGCTGCGATCTGGCGCAGGGCTACTTCATCGCGCGACCCATGCCGGCCGACCAACTGGCGGGCTGGCGGGCTGACTGGGAAACCCGTCGTGCGAAGCTGGTAGGCGCGGGGCCAAAGCCCGCATCCGCATCGCCATCGATGTCGTAGCGGGCGGCCGATCCGCGTGTTGCCGGATCCGGCGACCGTTCTCAGTACGTGACGACGATGACGATGTGGTCGCTGTAGCTCCCTGCGTGGACGTTCTGACGGCTCGGAATGCGGCCGTAAACAGTATGCGTCGCGCCGGTGCCGCTGCCCGTGACGACGGCGCTGCCGCCCGTTCCGTCTCCCCAGATGGTGCTGTGCGAAGCCTCCCGATACAGGTTGTACGCAAGCTGGTGAGCGCCGCTGGCCATCCAGCGCGAAGCATGGGACCCGTTGCCCGAACTGATCGCGATCGAATAGGCCGCGTCCTCGTCGCAGCTCACGCTGACACTGCCTGCGCCATCTGAACTCACCTCGCTGAAGACGTCGTAACTGCCGAAGTTGACACCGGTGGCGCTGACGCTGCAGGTCACCGACCACGCCGACGCCGATGCGCCCAGCAGCACGGCTGCCAGGACCCACGTCGATGCCGCACTGCGGGGGGTTCGCCGCGCGGAGACCGTCGCCGGACCGGGGTGGGGGTGATCGAACGCCATGCTCATGGCCTCACCCCTGCGCACGTGTAGGTTCCCAGATGGGGCAACGGGTCGGTCGTTGGCGGGAAGGGCACGACAAGCTCGCAACGCTGGTCGCGCCAGCTGATGCGCAGGCGATTGCTTGCCGAGAGTCCGGTCACGTACACCTCGCCTTTCAAGCCGGCGGGGAATTCCTTCTCCTCCCCGGCGATGCGCACGAGCGCCCCTGAGGGCAGGGGGGCGCCGTTGTCGACGATCACCGTCAGCAGCGCGCCGCGCGAGCGCTTTACCGGGAGTCGCACCAGCACCCCGCTGCGCAGGTAGGGCACGGTGTCCTGCTCCAGCGCATCGACCTCCGCGTCCATCGGCAGGTCGGCCTGTTCGATCCGGAGGGTATTTTTCTGGTAGGGGCGCAGGCGCGGGACCAAGGCACTGCCGCGGGCGTCGGTGCGCGCCACCAGTTGGTTGTCGGCGTAAATGCGCACGCCGGCGTGATCCGGAACCTGCACGACGGCAAAGGCATCGCCGATCTGCCGGCTGGCAAACACATTGCCCCCCAGCACCGCTACGCTGCCGCGGGCGCCGGCGCGAAAGCCGCTCTCACCCTCGTTTCGGGCTGCCTGCAGGGTGTACAGGCCGACCGCGTTCTGCACGCTGAGGTCGGCGCCCAGGCGCTGCGATCTCGTCGCCTCGGTCGCGCCGGCGACGAGCCGATAGCCCGTTCCGTCGCCTGGCGGCAGATTGCGTTGCATCTGCACGACCGCCTGGCTGCCCTTCGGGTCGTGTGCGGCGCTGACGCTGGCGCTGCTCCGATCTCCCAGCACGTGGGTGAAATTCAGGCTGAACGAGGTCTGCCTGTCTCCGCTCAGCACGCGCAGTGCCGAGAAGTTGAGGAAGCTCAGCCTGCCGACCCGGATGCTGTAGCTCGCGTTCGCCAGCTCGACATCGTCCCGATCGCGGTAATCCTGGCGGGTGTAGCTCGCGCCCACCGAGCCGTAGCGGCCAGCGTTGGCGCCGACGAAGAACCGACTGACCTGACGCGGCGCCAGCTCGCCCGGTTGCAGCCCGAGCTGGTCAAAGCCCGGACTGGCGAGCTGGACGTTTCCCCCCAGATTGAACGATCGGCTCTGTCGCTCGAAGCCGAGCGCGACCAGCTCACCCGTGCCATGCTTGGCACGACTCGTGGCGACGGACGCACTGAACAGTCCGGCGGTGGGCAGCAGCCATGCGGCAGAAACACCTGCAGTCTGCTGCTCGCGCAGCAGCTCGGCCCGCAGCTCGGCGGTGAAGTCCTCGCTGAGGCCCGCGCGATGGGTGGCGACCGCGGCGAAGCGGCCATAATCATTGCTGTCGATGCCATAGTTGTTGCGCACGAAGCCCGCCTCGTAAGCGTACTCGTGCAGGCCCTGCTGCAGCAGACGCGGGCTGGCGTAGTAGGGCAAGGTGACCACCTGCTCGCGGCCCAGCAGGTCGCGCACCACCAGGCGCGCTTCGCCTTGTCCGCTCACGACCGGCAGATCGCGGATGGTGAACGGGCCGGCGGGCACGTCGCGGCGCAGGCGCAGCGTATTGTTGACGAAGAGATCGACCGTGGAAGGCAGCACGGCCTCTGCGCTCGCACTCGGCAGCGGGAACGTGACCAGCGCCGGCTGCGTCGCAAAGTTGGTCGCCCACTGTAATCCCCCGAAGCGCAGCGACCGCCCCCAGCTGCCCGCCGCGCTGATGGCATCGCCGATCCGAAGGCTCGCCAGCTGCGCCGGGCGATCCTGCGTCCAGGTCGTGTCGAGGCGGACGAAGGACGCGCCGGCGTCCGTGTCGCGCGCGAGCACGCTGCCGGTGCCGGTGCCCCATGCATTGAAGATGCCCATGTCAAACAAGCCCCCGGCGTGCGAGTCGCCGCTCGAGTGATCGAGCGACAGGTCGTAGGTGACAAAGCCGCCCGGCGCTGCCGGCGGCGGGCTGCTGAAGCCTGTGTGCCGTCCCGTCAGCGAGGTGGTCAGGAAGAGAGCCGCCGGCGCATCGACGGCCAGCGTCTGGCGCGACTCGTCCACCTGATAGCTCAGACCCTGAAACGCGTCGAGCAGATACCAGTCTTCGCCGCCGAGGCGCAGCGCCGCTTCACCTGGCAGGCGCAGGCGCCAGCGTTGCACGTCTTCGCCGCGCGCGAGCAGGCGCCCATCGCTGCGCCGACGCATCAACAGCACGGTCTCTTCCGGGCCCTGGCGGTTGATGCGCAGCGCCAGGAAGAGCTCGTCTGCGGCAACGGTCTCGACCTGGGCGTGATCCGCACTGTCGGCGGCTGTGACGAACGCCGCGCTCAGCAATCCGAGCAGCAGCAGCGCGACGCGCACGCGCGTGGCACAGGGGTCATTCAAGGCTGTTCTACAACGAGTTCCGCTTGAATGTCGCCGGCATCGGTCTGGGCGAAAAGGCGCAGCACGCTGCCCGGCGCCGGGGCCGGGCCGGCCTCCACCAACCAGTCGCGCGTCTGCCCGGGGAGCAGGTAGGCGGCGACCTGCACGGTGGGAAGCGGCTCCCGGCCGGGCGGAACGAGCCTGAAGTTGGCAACCTGGATGTGGGCATTGCCCTCGTTGCTCAAGGCAAGCTTGAGCGGGCCCTGTGGGGTGCGGCTCAGCTGCCAGCGCAGCACCGGCCTGGCCGCCGCGGCTGGCTGCACGAACACCGGCACCCCGATGCGCAGCGCCACCTGCAGCCCCTGGAAGTCCGGTTTCGGTGGGGGCGGCACCTCCTGCAAGTACAGCCGGTAGCTGAGCTCGCGCTGGGCGTCGGGCGCGCGGCGCAGCCCCACGCGGACGATCTGCGAGCCGCCCGGCGCCACGGTGAAGATCGGCGGCGTCGCGAGGATCTCGCGGGTGGGCGCGTAGACATCCTTGGCGTCCTGCTGCGACCAGCTCAGCACTTCCAGCTGCACCACGGTGGGCTCGGTGCCGTTGTTGCGCACCGTGAGCGCGCCCACCTGCTGGCTGGTGGACAGCGTCGCGCGCACCGGGCTCACGACAACGGTGCCCGCCTGTGCCGAAGCGCACACGAGCAGGCACCAGAAAAGGCAGGCGCGGCCTGCACGGGCGCGCCCTCCGGCTTTCAGGCGGGTGTCAGAAGTCGATGGTTGCTGTAATGGTGTCACTGTAAGCACCCACGATTGCGCCGGTCTGGCCGGCGGGAATCTGGCCGAAGACGGTAATTTCCTGCGCTTCGCCACTGCCTGTTCCGGCCGCGGTGGTCGTCCCGCCGATCAAGTCCCAGTTGGTGCCGCCCGATGCAACGGGTGACAGGGTGTAGTCGAGCAGGGCGATTGCATCGGTATGCGTCAATTTCCGCGTGGTCACCGTCGCGCCAGCGCTCGTACCGGCACTCCGTCCGATCGTATAGGGGCTGCCGTTGGTGCAGGTGGCGGTGAGGGTGCTGGTGCCGTCCACATTCCCGCCGAGCGCGTTGAAGTCGCCGAAGGCAAGGGGGCTTCCCGACACCGTGCATGACGCGGTGACGCTCGCCGTCACGGCGAATGCGCCGGTGCTTTGCGCGGCGTAGCTGTTGGCGCCGAAGGTGGCGGTGGCGAGGGTGATCGCGGCGATAAGCGCTGAGCTCAACGGGCGTAGTTGGAAGGTGTTTCTCATGATCGTTCCCTGGATGACAGTGGCTGTCTCTTGCCTCATCCGGTGCCTGCTCTTGTTACCGCAGCTTGAAAGGGATGGAGCTGACAATTCACATCCTAGGGGTGCGCAGCGACCTTCGATATCCGCAACAATACCTGCGCGGCAAAGGTCTTGAAGCGGTCTCACCGCTCGGCGGCGTTCGTCGCCGCGCTGCGCATCTCGATCACCATGCGCACCAGTTCCGGCAACGAGCCCGCGTCCATCTTGTCCATGATCTTCGCCCGATGGTTCTCGATCGTTCGGGGGCTGGTGCCGAGCATGTAGGCGATCATCTTGTTGGCGTTGCCGGCCACGAGTATCTGCATCACCTGGTGCTCGCGCGGCGTCAGGCTGGCGACCCCTTTTTCGATCCGGGCGCGGCGTCGCTCGCCATTCAGGCTCTGCAACTGCATGTCCGGCGCGTAGAACTGGCAGGTATTGCGCTGATGTTCCCGCCCATGGCACAGGGCAATGTCCGCCTTCTGCAGCAGCGCATCGACGCTGTCGGCATCGCCCGGGAACATCGCCACGCCGACTGTCGCGGTGACCGCGATCTCGCCATCTTCGAGATCCAGAGGCTGCGCGAGTCCCTCGAGCAGACGCTGCGTGGCAATGACGGCGTCCTCGGCTTTCGTGAGGTTCTCGATAATCACCGCGAATTCGTCCCCACCGATGCGGGCGACGGTGTCGCTTTTCCGCGTGCAGGCCTTGAGTCGCTCAGCCAGCTTCTTCAGGACAAGGTCGCCAACCCGTTGGCCATGGCTGACGTTCAACGCCTTGAAGTGATCGAGATTGAGCAGCATCAAACCAACAAGATGCTTGCTGCGGGTCGCGCGCGCCATCGCGCCGTTCAAGCGATCGAGAAACTGGCTGCGATTGGGTAACTCGGTCAGCAGATCGGTCTGGCCAAAATCGCCCAACCAGTATTCGATCTGTTCGCGCCTGGGCGCGTTACGTGCTGGACGCCCAATTACAGCGCCCACGCCGCCTGTGTGAGCCGTCGCTTCCTCGGGGATGACGGGCGCCGTGTCGCACTCGATCGGGAGCGGGGAAATTTGCTTCATCGTGCTTGCCTCCATTTGCCTGGGGCAATGAGCGAAGGCTTCACTGAGACGGCCAGATTACCTGCTCGGCGACAAAAGCCTCAACGCCCAGAATCCGGGAGGGTGAGACTGTGCCTCCGATCAGGCCTTGTCAAGTAACTGGATAATTCGTCTGCATCATGAAACTGGCAATGCATGCTACCGCACAGACAAGCTTGGAAATAAGTCGGAACGTGCACGACAAAACGACATGAAAGGGGGAGTCGGAGCCCACGCATCGCATGCCTGTTCCTGAAGATGGCTGCGCTGCACCGGCACAGGATTCATCTGAAGGCAATGTGAGGAGCTTGAAGTTGACGGTGACGACAGGAAATCTGCTCCTCGACCTGCGAGAAGGGACAAATGCCGACCACCGCCGGGTTGAAATGCATGCGCTGCTGCGTCCCCTGGTGTCGACCACGCTGTCGCTCGAGCAATATTCCCGGGTTATAGCGGCTTTCACGGGATTCCACGACGCCATCGAGCGCCGCTTGACGGAAATTTCGTCACGTATTGATTTTCCCGGCTATCGGTATCAGCCCCGTCTGCCGCTGTTGGTCGAGGATCGGGCAGCGCTTCCACCCTGCGCGGTAACCCCTTGCAAGACAGGGCCCGTTTTATCCCTCGAGGATGAACGGGTAGGCGTGCTCTACGTTCTGGAAGGGGCGACACAGGGCGGTCTCGTCATCGCGCCCTGCCTGAGCCTCAGGTTGGGGCTCGGCGAGAACGCCGGCGCCCGCTATTTCAACTTATATCGTCAGCGGAGCTGGCAACAATTTCGCACCATGCTTGCGCAGTGCCAGCAACATTACGATCCCCATCTTGCGGTGAGGGCGGCGCGAGCGACCTTTGATCACCTGCACGCCCATCTTGACCTTTGCCTGAGTTCAACGCCGTGAATGCCGCGATCAAGGATGACCTGGCGGAAGCCCTGGCCAATTGCGCCCGCGAACCCGTGCACGCGCCCGAAGCCATTCAGCCGGCAGGATGCCTTGTCTGCGTCGACAATGGGCTCCAGCGGGTGCTGCAGGTCAGTGCCAATATCAGCGAGATTCTGGGCGTCGCTCCGGAGCAAGCCTTCGACCTGTCGCCCGACGGGCTGCTTGGCCATCGCATGCTGGAGGAGTTGCGCAATCTTCGGGATGAAGCTGGAAATCTCCCCCTGACGTTGGAGGCCCAGGCACCGCGGGTAAGCACCCCTTCAGGTCGCCTGCAGGCAACGGTTTACCGAAGCGACTGTCGATGGGTCTTCGAGATCGAGCCCATTGTGCCCAGCTCAGGCCAGAGCCCCCTGGAGCTTCTCAATCGGTGGGTCAGGGTGCTTTCCCTCGCCCAAAGCCGTGACCAGCTTTTTTCGCGGCTGGTAGAGGCTGTCGAGCGTCTCGCGGGCTATGACCGGATCATGGTCTATCAGTTTGATGAGCAGTGGCATGGCACAGTCGTCAGTGAAGCGCGGCGGGATCCGATGGAAAGTTTTCTCGGTCACCGTTTTCCAGCAACGGATATTCCGCCCCAGGTACGCGCCCTCTACGGAACGAACCCTGTACGCAGCATTCCCGATGCCCAGGCGCCTGCGGTTTCCTTGATCAGCCACGAAGACAGAGGGTATGGCCGTGTGGACATGGGGCCGGGCTATCTGCGGGCGTCTTCGCCTGTCCATCTGCGCTATCTTGCCAACATGGGGGTGGGCGCGTCCCTGTCGGTGGCGATTCACGGCGAGGAGGGCTTATGGGGGCTGCTGGCCTGTCACCATGGCACACCGAAAGCGCTCTCGCCCGACATCCGGGATACGGTGCTTGCCCTGGTGCAGATGGCCAGTCAACGCCTGTTCCTGCTCGAAACCCGCGGCCAGATGCGCTACGTCAAGAGCGTGTTCGACAGTCGCCAGCTTGTCTCGCCCAGCCAGGGGCATCTGCTCACCACCGATGAGCTCATGCGGGAACATGGCCAGCATTGGCAGTCATTGTTCGACGCGTGCGGGCTGGCGCTCTTGTCCCGGCTCGGGGTGTCGCGCCTCGGCATTACGCCGCAGGAGACGGTGCTGGCGCACATTGCCAACTGCCTGAACGCTGCACACCATGAGAATGGTCCCTGGTTCTCTGACCAGCTGAGTGCAACGCCGTTGGTGGAGGCGGGCGAGCTCTCCGGCTGCGCCGGGCTGCTCGCCCTGCCACTGAATGTCGAGTCGCCGCCGGTCTGGTTCCTGGTGTTCCGGCAGGAGCAGGTCAGCATCAATCGCTGGGCGGGCAGGCCCGAGGACGTGCTCGCAGAGGAGAACGGGCACACCGTGCTCACTCCCCGTCATTCGTTCGCAACCTGGGTCGAAGAGGTGAGGGGGAAAAGCCGTCCGTGGCTTCCGATCGAGGTTCAGGCGGCTCAGGACCTGGCTGAAGACCTCGCAGTCGCAGTGTCGATCAACCACATCGCACACCTCAACGGCGAGCTCCAGGACGTCAACAGACGGCTGCAATCGCTGGCCCATACCGATTCGCTCACGGGGGTGTCGAATCGCTACCATCTGGAGAAGTCGATCGACGTGGAGATCAAGGCCGCGCAACGCTATCAGCGGCCGTGTTCCCTGCTGCTGTTCGATATCGACCATTTCAAGCAGTTCAACGACCAGCACGGCCACGAAGCGGGTGACCAGGTACTGAAAAAACTCGCTGCAACGGTGGCGGCCTGTTTGCGTGCGCCCGACCGCTTCGGCCGCTGGGGAGGAGAGGAGTTCGTGATACTCACCGGGATCGAGGCGGAGGGGGCCGTCCTCCTCGCCGAACGCATTCGCCGTCAGGTCGCGGCGCTCGATGTGGGCGAGCTCGGACGAGTGACGGTCAGTATCGGCGTTGCCGAGTACCGCTCAGGAGATGGCCGGGAACAGCTGGTGGCCCGCGCCGACCAGGCCATGTATCAGGCCAAGAAGGACGGGCGCAACCGGGTTGCGAGCGTGTTGTGAATGGAGCGCGACCGGAGCGCTCCGCGCTCAGACCCGCGGCGGATCGGTCTCGCGTTCCGGGTGACGGTGCTTGCCCACGGCCGCGATGAAGGCCGCCGCACCGTCACCGAGTGTATCGGCGCTCGCCAGCACGATGCCCGGGTCGGGCGCACCCGACGCCAGCGTGGTTGCAATGCCGGCCGTCTCGAGCAGGGTCTTCGAAGCGCCGAGGGCGAGGAGGGTCTTGCCGTGGCGATACTGGTTGGTGACGAACTCCTGCGTCTGTCCGTATCCGGCCAGCAGCGTGACCCCGTCGTCGCCATCGGGCAGCACGAGCGCGTCGAACACGACCGGCGGTGAATTTTCCAGCGTAGCGGTCGCCTCCATCGGCGTGCCGTCGGCGGTTGCAACCGCACCGAGGCGGGGCGCGATCAGGCACACGACGGCGCCTGCAGCGGTGAGCGCCGACTGAACGTCCATGATGGACGCCCCGTCCACGCCGTCGGCGACCAGGATCGCCACCTTGCGGCTGCGGATGCCGCCATCGCCGGGCCGCACCGTCAGTGACAGTGCGGGCGACTTGGTGACTTCGGGGCGCACGGATTTCGCCAGGGCCGTCGGCATGGCTGCGGGCACTTTCATGCCCAGTCCGTCGGCGATCTTCGCAGCCATGTCGGCGGACACGTTCACCAGCGAGGCCAGCATGCGTTCGCGGATGGCCGGGACGGTGAGCTTGCTCAGCTCGAAGCGGAAGCCACCGACGATGTGCGCCTTCTCGACCTCGGTCTGGCTCTCGTAGAACAGGGTGGCCTGGCTGTAATGGTCGGCAAATTTCTCCGGCTTGCCGCGCAGCTTGTCGCCTTCGATCGGCTCCGGAAAGGACACGAAACCCGCCGCACCGGCCTGGAAGGGGCACCCGCCACCGAGCGAATTGGGCTCGTAGGCGACCCGACCACGGGGAATGGCCTGGCGGTGCAAACCGTCGCGCTGGTTGTTGTGGACCGGCGCCAGCGGTGCGTTGATCGGGATCTCGTGGAAGTTGGCCCCGCCCAGCCGGGTGATCTGGGTGTCCACGTACGAATGGATGCGCCCAGCCAGCAGCGGATCGTTGCTGAAGTCGATGCCGGGCACCACATGGGCGGTACAGAAGGCGACCTGCTCGGTCTCGGCGAAGAAGTTGTCGGGGTTGCGGTTGAGCACCATGCGCCCGACCGGTGTCACCGGCACCAGCTCCTCGGGGATCAGCTTGGTGGCGTCGAGCACATCGAAGCTGAAGGCTTCGGCCTGGGCCTCGGTGAAGATCTGCAGGCCGAGCTCCCATTCCGGGTATTCGCCGGCTTCGATGGCGTCCCACAGGTCGCGGCGGTGGAAGTCGGAATCGGCGCCGGCGATCTTGACCGCCTCGTCCCAGACCAGCGAATGGGTGCCGAGCTTGGGCGTCCAGTGGAACTTGACGAAATGCGACTCGCCCGCGGCATTGACCAGGCGGAAGGTGTGCACGCCAAAGCCCTGCATCATCCGGTAGCTGCGCGGAATGCCGCGGTCGGACATCGCCCACATCAGCGTGTGCGTGGTCTCGGGCATCAGCGAGGCAAAGTCCCAGAAGGTGTCGTGCGCCGACGCGGCCTGCGGCATCCCGTGATGTGGTTCGGGTTTGACGGCGTGCACCAGGTCCGGGAACTTCATCGCGTCCTGGATGAAGAAGACCGGGATGTTGTTGCCCACCAGATCCCAGTTGCCCTCGTCGGTGTAGAACTTGACCGCGAAACCGCGCACGTCGCGTGCGGTATCGACCGAGCCGCGTTCGCCGGCGACGGTGGAAAAGCGCACGAAGACCGGCGTGATCTTGCCCGCCTCCTGGAAGGGGGCCGCACGGGTGAGCTCGGTCAGCGGCTGGTAGGCCTCGAAAAAGCCATGTGCTGCCGAACCGCGCGCATGAACGATGCGCTCGGGAATGCGTTCGTGGTCGAAGTGGGTGATCTTTTCGCGCAGGATGAAGTCTTCGAGCAAGGTCGGTCCGCGCAGGCCGGCCTTGAGCGAATTCTGGTTGTCGCCGACGGCGACGCCCTGATTGGTCGTCAACACCTGGCCAGTGGCGTCGGTGCGGGCCCGGTCGAGCGAGGCATCACCGCCGCCCGTCTTGGCAGAGACATTGGATTCGCTGAGCGTGCTGGCGGACGCCAGGTCGGAGGTCGGCTCCTGCGTCTGCCCGGCCGACGGCGTGATCGCATTCGCACGCCCGAACTCATTGCTCTTGTTGGTGTTGTGCGGCATTGCGCGCGCAAGTGCGTCGACGGCGGCGGCTTGTTGCGCACGCACAGCGGCGGAATCGAGATCGGTTGCCGGAGCGGGATGCTTGTTCGCAGCCATCGATTTGGGATCAGACTTTTTCATGGGGCCATCCTGAGTGATTGCTCGCAGTGACCAAGTGATGGCTGCAAGCAGCGTGAAGGAGAGTCAAGCGCACTGGTGTGGGTCAGGTCGCGCCGACGTAGGGGCGCCAAGGGCCAGCACGCTGGCCCAGGCGGTCGGCGACGATGTTCAATACCTCGCGGTTCCAGCCCATGCCCATATGGCTACCGTCGACCTCGATGTCCTGGACGAGCCTGGAACGTTTGTCGTGTCGGCAGGTTTCCCATGCGACCACGCCATCAGACCGGCTGTAGATGGACGTCGTACGAATGGGCGGTGGGGTGCGCAGGCGCTGGATCCAGGTGGGATCAATGCTTGACGCACCGCCGCCGAGGACGGTGGATAACCAGCTCGCGCTGTTGTCGTCAGCGCTGCCATTGAACGGCGTGGCGATCGTGATCACTTGCCGCAGCCTGGGGGCAAGCAACTTGCCAAGCTCGCGTGCGTACAGGCCACCAAGGCTCCAGCCGATGAGCGTCGCTGGTTTTGCATGTTTCGCGAGTTGTGCGGAGATCTGATCGGCAAGGCCTTCGAGCCACGCGTCGAGGTTGCCCCGAGGGCCGGTGTTGAATCCTTGCCCCCAGTCGAATGCCTCGTAGCCAAGGTCCTGGCAGTGGGCGCGCAGAATCGACACCGACATACCATCGGCGCCGAGGCCCGGAAAAATGATGACGGGATGCCCGTCGCCGGGCGCGGCCTTGTGTGGCGTTGCAAACTGGTGAAGGGCAAACTCCATCAGGGCGCGAAAAGGTTCCAGCATTGTCAGGGAGGGGTCTCGGGCGGCTATTGCGCTATTTGTATTCATGATTTTCCAGTGGTAGTGCGATGAAACGGCCGCCGTAGAACGCCCCTTGAACCGAACGCCGCGTTTCACGGCGTGAGGACTGGCGAATAGGGTCCTGGGTGTCGTGACGAACTCGATGCCGTCCGCTAACGGGTGAGGCTTTGACCTCCCGTGTCGGCGGACGGCGGTTCACCAGGGCCCTGGCGACATCAACGACGCCGTTTTGGCTTGGACTTGGGCGAGGCGGCGTCGAGCATCGCCTTCATGTTGTCGTTGGCGGCCTTGGTCACCGCGGCACTGATCTGGCTCTTGGCCTGCGCGGTCGCCTGGCCGGCCATACGGTTGGCCATGCTCAGCCACATGCTCATGAACGGGTTCTTTTTCAGCCATGGATTTGCCATGTTGGATCTCCTTCAGCCGCGGGCGGCGATAAGTTCGGCCTTACGCGACGCCATGCGGGCGCCGAGTTCGACGAGGTCGAGTGAAGCGGTCTTGGCCTTCGAGAACATCTCGTCCTGCTCTTCCTTGACGTGGTGCTTGACGTATTCGGACAGCACCTTGACCTTGGCGTCGTAGAGCTCACCGTCGGGTTCGACGCCTTCGATCTGTGCGATCAAGTCCTTGACGCTGGCATGCTCAACGGTGGCTTCCGGCACCAGCAGCTTGTCCTTGAGTGCCGCCTTGAAGGCCGGGTAAAAGATCTCTTCCTCGATCTGCGCATGCATGCTCAATTCGGCACAGATCTCGGCGACGATCGCCTTCTTCTTTTTGCTTGATTCCGTTTTTTCATAATCTGCAAACAAAGCGCTGACTGCGCCATGGTCGGCCTTGAGCATGGCGATCGCGTCCTTTGCGGCAGCGGTGGTCTTCGATGCGGGGGAGGCCTTCGATGTGGCTGAGGTCTTCGGCGCGGCGGTGGTCTTGGTGTTGATTGTCATGGCAGTTCCCTGGTTATGTGGCGGTCAAGCCGTTTGTAGTCACGTGAACAGCGCAATCAGGATGATGATCGGGATGGGGATGCCGAGAAAAAGCAATAAAAGTGAACGCATGGTGTTCTCCTCAATTTGAATAGCGGCTCTGGATGATCAGGCGTCACGCTGCCGGCCACCGAAGGTCGCGGCGAAGCTGGCGACGAAGGCGCCGCCGAGCAAAGACACGAAAATCCACAGCGCCGCGTAGGCCGACGCCTTGCGCGCCTGGTCGGCGGCCTCTTTGGCGGCCACTTCGGCGTCGTTCAGCTTCGCTTGAGCGCGCGCGTAGAGGTCGGTCACACGTTGCTCGGCGTCTTGCTGGGACAGGCCAGTGCGTTGGGCGACGAGCTGGCCGACGTACTGGATGTCCTCAGGCGGGAGGGGCTCTGAACGGGTGGCGTTCATGAAAATGCGGCCGACCTCCGAAGCTTCGTTGGCCGTCGAGCGCTCGAACGTGTCGGCAGGCATCGCAGCGCTGGTCGAACCGGGAACTGCAGCACGCCCATCCCGGCGGAACAGGGAATCGACGAAGTAAGCCATCGGCCCGCTTTGCTCAGATGCCATCGTTCCGGATGCTGCATAGCCGCCTGCAGCCATTGTGGCCGTGTTGGCGGCACCGCCGACGATGGAGGCTCCGGCCTGGATGCCACCACTCACGATGGACCCGATAGCCGAAGTCAGCAGTACGGCGGTGGCCAACGAGGCCACGGCCCAAGCCAGAAAGCCGTGAGCGGTATCACGGAAATAGATCTCGTCCGTGTGCGTATTCATCCATCGCGTTCGCAGTCGGCCGGCCAGGTAGCCACCCATCCCGGACGACAGCAACTGCGTGAGCGTCAGCCACACGATGGTGGACACACCAAAGCTCGCCGCACTGAGGCCTTCACGCGCCCACGGCGATACGGAAGACAGACCCAGCCCGACGCCGAGAATCAGCAGGATCAACGACAAGGCGGCTGCGGCGGCAGCGCCCGCAACGATGGCGCCCCAGGAGACGGCGCTGGTCACCGAGCGTGAGGTCTCGACGTGCCGGTCAGACGGGCCGTAGCCGCGTTCCAGTGGATCAAGCGGTGTAGTGGTCGTAATAGCCATGGCAGGTCCTTAGCGTGAGTTGCGATCTGGCGGGTGTCATGCCTCAAGACGAGGGCACGATTCGCACGGTGTGCGCTTGCGCAATTCGAGTCTGTGCGCTCACCAACACAGGCAACCGGCGCGTTCGAAACTTCCGCCGTCAAGAACCGCACCGAGCGAACCTGCGCCCGCCGCAATGTGCGCCTACGCACAGACGCTCGTCGGGCCCGCATTGAAGATCAGAGCCTCTGGTAAATGCCAAGTGCGGAGCGCCACGCGATGCACGGGACCCGATCGGTAATCGCGCAATGAAGGCAATGATCTCCATGCCGGGACTATTCATCACGATTGTGGTGATGATGTTTGTGGTGGTCCTGGCGCTGAACTTCACCACCGGCGAGAAAAAGCTCGATCAAAGCGTCGAGCGCCTGTATGCGGCCGCCGATCCGGCCTTTGCGCGCGCCATGGGTGTATTGCTCGGGCCGGCCATCCTGCCGGGCAACCGCTTCGAGGCCCTGTTGAATGGCGACCGGATCTTCCCCGCCATGCTCGCTTCCATTCGCGACGCAAGGATGACCATCACCTTCGAGAGCTACATCTACTGGTCGGACGCGATCGGCAAGGAGTTCGCCGACGCGCTCGCCGAGCGTGCCCGCGCCGGCGTCAGGGTGCACGTGCTGCTCGACTGGGTCGGCAGCAACAAGATGGACCCGGCCCATGTCGAGGCCATGGAGGCGGCCGGGGTCGAGGTGCGCAAGTTTCACAAGCCCGCCTGGTACTCCCTGGCGCGGATGAACAACCGTACCCACCGCAAGGTGCTGGTTGTGGACGGCAAGGTGGGCTTCACCGGCGGCGTCGGCATCGCCGGGCTGTGGACAGGCGATGCCCAGGACCCGCAGCACTGGCGCGACACCCACTTCAGGGCCGAAGGTCCGGTCGTGGCGCAGATGCAGGCCGTGTTTCTGGACAACTGGATCAAGGCCACCGGTGTCGTCCTGCATGGCGACGATTACTTCCCGGAATTGCCGGCAGCCGGGAACGACGCCGCGCAGATGTTCAGCAGTTCACCCTCCGGCGGCAGCGAGAGCATGCACCTGATGTACCTGCTGGCGATCACGTCGGCGCAGCATTCGATCCACCTGTCGAGTGCCTATTTCGTCCCCGACGAGCTGAGCACCAAGGCGCTGGCAGCGGCGCTCGAGCGCGGGGTCAAGGTGCAGATCATCGTGCCCGGCAAGCACACCGATGCGGCGATCGTCCGCAACGCCTCGCGTGCGCGCTGGGGCGACCTGCTTGCCGCCGGCGCCGAGATCCACGAGTACCAGCCGACGATGTACCACTGCAAGGTGCTGATCATCGACAGCCTGATGGTGTCGGTCGGCTCGACCAATTTCGACAGCCGTTCCTTTCGCTTGAACGACGAAGCCAATCTCAACATTTATGCGGCCGATTTCGCGCGCCAGCAGGTCGACGTGTTCAATGCCGATCTGTTGCGCTCGCGCCGGATCAGCCTGCAAGCATGGCAGCAGCGGCCGCTTTCCGAGAAGCTGATCGAGCATGCAGCGTCGCTCATCGGCTCGCAGTTGTAGGGAACGGCCCGAGCGGCCAGCCAGGTGGTTGAACCAGGAGGGCCGACCATCTGGGTATCCAGTCCTCCTTGCGCAAAAGGAGTAGGGAACATGAACAGGAAAGTACTTTTTGCAGCGGGTATCGCCATGGCGCTGCCGATGCTGAGTGGCGCGCAAGTCCCCGCCACCGAAGACTTCGCCACGCTGACAAAACGCCTTCAAGCGGACAAGCCGACCTTCGCGCAGCGCCAGCAGAGCTTGCTCGCCGAGCGCTACGACCTCGCTGACCGGCCGGCCACTGGAACGACCATGTCGCGCGGCAAGCCGGTCCAGGAGGGTGTGCGCGTCAAGCTGCCCAGCGGCACGAGCTGGGAAAACCTCGCCGCCTTGTCGCCCGAGGAGGTCAAGGAAAGGCAGCTCTGGCCTGCGGGCTTTCTGCCGTTACCACATCCCCACCACGAAGCGGGCGGCATGATCTTCCCGAAGTTCCTCATTGAGGAAACGAAACAACAGACCGATCGTGATCTGACCCGCTTCGACCTTGACTTCGACTTGCCGGATCACCTCCTCCCCGAGTTCCCGGCCCCCATCTATTTGACGACGCGGCCGGATCTGGGTGACGTTTCGCAAGGGAAGCTGGTGACGCTGAGCAACTTCAATGACATTTTCAAGGACATCCTCAATCCCAAGCAGCTCGAGGGATTGCGCCTGCTGGTCACCCCGTTTCCGCAGCAACAGTTCAACGCCATCGAAGACCGCCGCAGCTTGAAGCCCTCTCAGGGTGTCGCCTGCTTCGACTGTCACGCCAATGGCCATACCAACGCCGCCACCCATACGGTAGGCGACATTCGGCCCAACGAGCATCGCCATCGGATCGACACGCCAACCCTGCGCGGCCTGTATGTTCAGCGCCTGTTCGGTTCGCAGCGGGCGCTGAAGACGGTGGAGGACTTCACCGAGTTCGAGCAGCGTGCCGCCTACTTCGACGGCATCCCGGCCGACGCGGCGCGAAAGGGAACCAACGTCCTCGAACGCGGCAGCCAGGTGCATTTCATGGCGGAGTTTCAGGCACTGCTGGACTTTCCGCCCGCGCCCAAACTCGACGTCTTCGGCAAGCTCATTTCGGCCAAGGCCAGCGAGAGCGAGCTGCGCGGTCAAGCAGTCTTCTTCGGTAAAGGCCAATGCGCGAGCTGCCATGCCCCGCCGTACTACACCGACAACCTCATGCACAACTTGAAGGTGGAGCGCTTCTTCAATGAGGTCACGATCAACGGCCGCAAGGCGTCGGCCGACGGCCCGATCAAGACCTTCCCGCTGCGTGGCATCAAGGACTCGCCGCCGTATCTGCACGACGACCGGCTGCTGACCTTGGACGACACGGTCGAGTTCTTCAATCTGGTGTTGGAATTGAAGCTGACCGAGCAGGAGAAGCAGGATCTGGTGGCCTTCATGCGGGTGCTGTAGGTCACGCCTTCGTGCCCCGGAGTCTTGCGCTGTTCGCGCCCACTTCGCCCCCGGGGCCTGATCACGACAAACATTCTGTTTCGGGAAGATATCGATGTTCTTTCAACGCTTGAAGACACCCGGCCTGGGACACAACGCCTACGTCCTGGGGTGCGGAGACGGGCTCGCCGTCGTGATCGACCCGCGCCGCGACGTCGACGACTATCTGCGTCTGGCCCGCGAGAACGACCTCTCCATCGCCTTCGTCCTGGAGACGCATCGGCAGGAGGATTTCGAGTTCGGTTCGCGAACGCTGGCGCAGATGACCGGCGCGAAAATTGTGGGCGGCAGCCACGCGCTGTTCGGCGAGACGGATGTGAAACTCGAAGACGAGCAGGAGCTCAAGGTGGGCACCACCCGCTTCGTCGCGCTTGCAACGCCGGGCCACACGCCGGAGAGCATGTCCTACGCGGTGTACGTGGAGGACTCCGGCGACAAATGCTGGGGCGTTTTTACCGGCGATGCGCTGTTTGTCGGCGACACTGGGCGGACCGATCTGCCCGATCCGGAGAAGACCGGCGAGAACGCCGGCATCCTGTACGACGCCATTCATCGCAAGATCGCGCCGCTCGGCGAGCACACGCTGCTCTTTCCGGCACACGGCGCCGGCTCGGCCTGCGGCGGCAACATATCCGAGCGCGACGACTCCACCCTGGGCATCGAGAAGGCGACGAATCCCGTGTTCCGCAAAAGCCGCCGCGACTTCGTTGCGCACAAGCTGGCGGAAAAAATGGCGCGACCGCCTTACTTCCTGCACCTGGAAAAGGTGAACCTGCTTCCCGGCAGGCCGCTCAAGTCGCCGCTGGCCGCGCGGGTGCTGCAGCCCAGGGAATTCCAGCAGCGCATGAGAGAGGGCGTGGTGATCGACACCCGCTCACCGGAAGCCTTTGCCGCGGCACACATTCCCGGTGCCTACAACATCTGGCTCGACGGGCTGCCGGCCTTCGGTGGCTGGGTCGCCAACGAGAACACCCGCATCTTCTTGATTGCGGACGGCGCCGAAGCCATGGACCTCGCGGTGATGTCGCTCGCGCGCATCGGCATCGACTCGGTCGAGGGCACCCTCGCCAAGGGCATTGAAAGCTGGCGCGACCAGGGACTGCCGCTCGAATCCATTGCGACGACCAGCGCCCCCGAGACGGCAAACTGGGTGCAGCAGGGGCGCGTCCAAGTCCTCGACGTGCGGGACGAATATGAATGGGACGAGAAACACATCCCGGGCGCACTGCACCGCTATGTCGGCCATCTGGAGGACCAGCTCCCGCTGCTGCCCAAGGACAGCGAAATCGTGGTCCATTGCAACGTGGGCCACCGCTCGGGCGTGGCCGCAAGCATCCTCAAGCGCAACGGCTTCACGCGCATCCACAACATGCTCGGCGGAATCTGCGCGTGGGAAAAGCTGGGTCTCCCGCTCGAAAAGCCCGGCGAAACGAAGAAGGCAGACTGATCATGGAATCCACATCGGGCGCGTGGTCGCCTTACCTCGTCGGCACGCTGATCGGCCTGCTGTCGATGGCGACATTCTATTTTTCCAACAAGCCGCTGAGCGTGTCGACCGCCTACGCCCGCCTGGCAGGCCTGGTCGGAAACCTGTTCTCCAGGGCACATACCGAGAACCTGAAGTTTTATCAGGACACGAAACCGAAGATCGAATGGGGGGTGATGCTGGTTTTAGGCATGCTCCTCGGCGCCTTCATCGCCGCAGTCAGCGGCGGCGAGATCACCGCCGCATGGGTGCCCGCCTTGTGGGAACAGCGTTTCGGTGCTGATGTGGCGCTGCGTCTCGGGGTCGCGTTTGTCGGCGGCATCATCCTGGCGTATGGGGCCCGGCTGGCGGGTGGCTGCACCAGCGGCCACGGCATCAGCGGTGCGCTCCAGCTCTCGGTGAGTTCGTGGGTCGCGCTCACGTGTTTCTTCATCGGCGCCGTCGCGACCGCTCATCTGCTGTTTCGACTGTGAGAAGCGCGATGAAGACCCCCGAACCCGATCACACGAACGACCCCGGCAAACCGGATTCAGCGCGCCAGCTCGTGCTGGGCCTTCTGTTCGGCGTCGTGTTCGGCTTCCTGCTGCAGAAGAGCGGCGTCGCCAGATACGAGGTGCTGATGGGCCAGTTCCTGCTCACGGACTTTACCGTCATCAAGGTCATGCTGACGGCGATCATCGTCGGCATGCTCGGCATTTTTTCGCTGCGCGCGCTGGGCCTGGTCGAATTGCACGTGAAGCCCACGCACTACGCCGCCAACATTGTCGGTGGGCTGCTCTTCGGGGTCGGTCTCGGCGTGCTCGGCTGCTGCCCGGGGACCGGGGTGGTCGCGCTGGGGCAGGGCAGCTACGACGCCATCGCCGGCATCGTCGGACTGCTGGCGGGCAGCTATCTCTACGCCGAGACATCGGGCTATCTCGGTTCGACGATCAAGAAGATCGGCAACCGCGGCCGCATCATGCTGCCGGATTTGCTGGGGATGCGGCTCGCTGCTTTTCTTGCGGTGTTTGTCCCGCTGCTCGTGCTGGGCCTGTTCGCCATCGCGCAACTGGCGCCCTGAAGCGTCCGGGGCAGCCTGTTGCGCGAAGCACGTCCGCCCAAATGTGGCAGCGCGGGTAAAGGGCGCGCCGGGCAGCAACCAAAAGGCGGGATTCTGCGCAAGACGGAGCGCGGCCCGTCACCCCGCGTCGATCGCGGCGCCGCGCAGGCGAAGCGCATTGCCGATCACCGACGCCGAGCTCAGGCTCATCGCCAGCGCCGCGATCATCGGCGACATCAGCCAGCCGGTGAACGGGAACAGCAGCCCGGCCGCGAGCGGAATGCCGAGCGCGTTATAGACAAAGGCGAACGCCAGGTTCTGCTTCATGTTGGCCACGGTGGCCACCGACAGCGCGATGGCTGTGGCGATGCCGCGCAGATCGCCCTTGACGAGCGTGAGCTGCGCGCTGTTCATCGCCACGTCGGTGCCGGTGCCCATGGCGATGCCGACATCGGCACGGGCCAGCGCCGGCGCGTCGTTGATGCCGTCGCCGGCCATGGCGACGACGCGCCCCTCGGACTGCAGCTTCTCGACCAGCGCGAGCTTGTCGGCCGGCTTGACCTCGCCGTGCACCTCGTCGATGCCCAGGCGCTTGCCCACGGCCTGCGCCGTGGTCAGGCCGTCGCCGGTGGCCATCACGACGCGGATGTTGGCCTTGCGCAGCCTCGCCAACGCCTCGGCCGTGGTCGACTTCACCGGGTCGGACACGGCCAGGAGGCCCGCGAGTTGTCCTTCGACGGCCAGGTGCATCACGCTGGCGCCTTCGGCGCGCAGCGCCTCGGCCTGTGCCGCCATCACGGCCACGTCGACGCCGAGTTGCTCCATCAGCGCGGTATTGCCCAAGGCGAGGCGCTTGCCGGTCACCGTCCCGCGCACGCCGATGCCGGAGGCGGAATCGAACTGCTCGGGCTTGTCGAGCACGAGCTCCTTCTCGCGTGCAGCCGTCACGATGGCCGCGGCCAGCGGATGTTCGCTGCCCTGGTCGAGGCTCGCGGCCAGGCGCAGTACCTCGTCGGCATCGACACCGTCCGCACCGATGGCCTGCTCGAAGCTCGGCCGGCCTTCGGTCAGCGTCCCGGTCTTGTCGACGATGAGCGTGTCGACCTTGCGCAGGTTCTCGACCGCGGCCGCATCGCGGAACAACACTCCGTGCGTGGCGCCACGGCCGGTGGCGACCATGATGGACATCGGCGTGGCCAGGCCCAGCGCACAGGGGCAGGCGATGATCAACACCGCCACGGCGTTGATGAGGCCGTAGACCCAGCTCGGCTCGGGCCCGAACAGCCCCCAGCCGAAGAAGGTCAGCACCGCTGCCGCCACGACCCCATAGACGAAGTAACCGGCCACCGCGTCGGCCATGCGCTGCATCGGCGCCCGCGAGCGCTGCGCCAGGGCCACCATCTGCACGATCTGCGACAGCACCGTGGCCGAGCCGACGTGCTCGGACTGCATCACCAGCGCGCCGCTGGTGTTGAGCGTGGCGCCGATCAGCTTGTCGCCCACGCGCTTGGTCACGGGCAAGGGCTCGCCCGTCAGCATCGATTCGTCGACCGCGCTGCTGCCCTCGACCACCACGCCGTCGACCGGCACCTTCTCACCGGGCCGCACGCGCAGCTTGTCGCCGACATGCACATGGGCCAGCGCAATGTCCTCTTCCGTGCCGTCCGCCGCGATGCGGCGTGCCGTCTTGGGCGCCAGGCCCAGCAGCGACTTGATCGCCGCCGAGGTCTGCGCGCGCGCCTTCAGCTCCAGCAGCTGGCCCAGCAGCGTCAGCGAGATGATCACGGCTGCCGCCTCGAAGTAGACCGCGACGCGGCCCATCGAGATGAAGGAGTCCGGGAACACCTGCGGCGCGATGGTGGCCACCACGCTGTAGACGAAGGCCGAACCCGTGCCCAGGCTGATCAGCGTCCACATGTTGGGGCTGCGGTGCGCGACGGACTGCGCACCGCGCACGAAGAACGGCCAGCCCGCCCACAGCACGATGGGCACGGTCAGCACCAGCTCCAGCCAGCTCTGCGTGCCCATGGCCATCCAGCCCAGCCGATGGCCGAACATCGCCAGGGTCGTCACGACCACCGTCAGCGGCAAGGTCCACCAGAAGCGGCGCGCGAAGTCCGCCAGTTCCGGGTTGGCCTCTTCATCCAGGCTGGGCATCACGGGCTCGAGCGTCATGCCGCACTTGGGGCAGTTGCCGGGGTGATCCTGCCGGATCTCCGGGTGCATCGGGCAGGTGAAGATCGTGCCGGCCGCAGCGGCAGGCGTCGACTCGTCAGGGGCGGCCTGCGGCGCCAGGTACTTCTGCGGCTGCGCCAGGAACTTCGTGCGGCAGCCGGCGCTGCAGAACCAGTATGACCGGCCGGCATGCTCGGCCTGGTGCGGGGAGTCCGTGGTGACCGTCATCGCGCAGACCGGATCTTTCAGCGCGTCGTCGGTGGCCCCGGACGCAGGATGCGCGTGCGCAACCTGCGCTGAGCCATGCGAATGAGCGGCCTGGCCGCTGCGCTTTGGGTGTGTGCCCATGTCCATGGTCATCTCCTTCAAACCGTTGCGCCAGGTGTGAGCGCGACAGAAGCATCAAGCTTCCCAACATGGGAATGTCAAGCGTGGAAGTGTCAAGCGCCTTCGCGTCGGCTGCAGGGCCACGTGGCCGGCAACGACTCCAGCGTCCGTCGCTTCAAGTACTACCCCACCGAAAGGCAGCGGCAGTCCATTCCCAATCCGTGACATCGCAGACTCGTTCATATCCGACAGGCCGTTCCACCTTGGTTCATCGATTCAAAGCCTGCCGTTCGCTGACGCACATTGGCTGCGCCGGGCTTGCCGCAAGGCAATGCGCAGCCGATGTTCGCCAGCGCACGGACGGTCCGACGTTCGCGGCGGACGATCCAGTCTCTCCCCGTCCACTTTGGGCCGGATCTCACAGCCAGGAGATCGTATGCATCACTCCCGTCGCGCCGCATTGGGTCACTGGATCGCGGAGCCGCCCGGCCTTGGCCAGGCGCGTGACCACCCATGACCGACATCCGCACCGGCCAGGCGCCACCACCCCTGACGCGCGAGCAGTTTCATGAGCGCTTCCAGGTTCGCTTTTACGACCCGGCGTTCGAAGGCGAGCGCGAGGCCATCGCCAGGCTCGAGGCCATCGCTTGGGAGGCGCTGCAGGACGGTCGCAAAGCACCGATAACCCGGCCCGCCGGGCCGGGCTTCGCCGACCCCGGCTACGAACTGTCGCAGCAGTGGTTGGACACCCGCGCGCGCCTGCAGGCGGCGCAGAAGCGGTGGAGCGACAGCGCAGCGCCCTCGCGTGTGCTGCTGGTTTGCGGCAGCGCCCGCAACGACGGCACCTGCCCGGGCGAAATGTCGAAGACCTGGCGGCTGACCGAATTGGCCCGACACGCGGTCGAGGGTGCAGGCATGCAGGCCGATGTGCTGGACCTGAGCCTCGTCACCTCGGAGTACGGCCGCAACATTCACCCCTGCAAGGGCTGTGTGTCGAGCGCGATGCCGCTGTGCCACTGGCCCTGCAGTTGTTACCCGCACCATGCACTGAACCAGGCCGAGGACTGGATGGCGGATATCTACGAGTGCTGGGTGGCGGCCCACGCCGTGATCGTTCTGGCGCCGACCTACTGGTACCAGTCGCCGAGCCCGCTGAAGCTGATGATCGACCGCCTGGTTTGCGCCGATGGCGGCAACCCCGACCCGACGACGACGCATGGCAAGCGCGTGGCCGAGGCCAAGGCCATCGAAGTGCAGGGTTGGGACTACCCCAAGCACCTGGCCGGCCGGGCCTATGGGGTCGTGGTCCACGGCGACGTGGCCGGCGTCGAGACGCACCGGCGCAACCTCACCGACTGGCTGGACTGGATGGGGCTGATCGAAGCCGGCGCCGCCGCAAGTCTCGACCGCTACATCGGCTACTACGAGCCCTACTACAACAGCCACGACGCGCTCGACGAGGACCAGGCCGTGCAGGAAGAGGTGCGCAACGTCGCCCGCGCGGTGGTTCAGGCCGTCAATTCCTTGCGCGCCGGGCGCCTGAGCCAACCCGACGCGCAGATCAAGGGGCCACGCATCAAGTGAGCCACCGTCTTCACCACTGAATGGAGTCACCATGACCGAGAAGACCGCAAGCGTTCTCTGGACGGGCGCAGGCAAGAATGGAACGGGCAAGATCAGCACCGAGTCCGGGGCGCTGATGGACTACCCCTATGGATTCGCGAGCCGCTTCGGCGACGACCGCCGCGGCACGAACCCTGAAGAGATCCTGGGCGCGGCGCATGCCGCCTGCTTCACCATGGCGTTCTCGTTCGCCTGCGACAAGGCGGGGTTTGCGACGTCCTCGGCCGACACGCAGGCCCATGTGCGATTATCGGCACAGGGCGAGGGTTTCGTGATCGACCGCATCGCGCTGCGCCTGAACGCCGTCGTGCCCGGCCTCGACGAGGCCCGGTTCCAGGAGATCGCCGCGTCGGCCAAGCGCGATTGCCCGCTGTCGAAGGCGCTGGCGAGCGTTCCCGAGATCACCTTGGTGGCCACGCTCGAACAGGGTGCGACGGCTTGACAGGGCGCGAGGCGAGGGCCAGGTGGGTGTCGGCCCGGGTCGGGCGTGCCGGTTGATGGCACCCCCGGCCTGTCGCGCTGGATCATCGCGGGACTGACACTGCTGGGCAGCGTGCTGCTCGGCATCACAGGCACCCTGGGTGGTCACTTGGTCGGCATCTACACGGAAGTGTCGAATGTGATGTTTCCGCCCGCGTTGCGGTCGGTGCCCTCAAAAGCGGCAAGCGGTCGCTGATCGAAACAGGCCAGCGCGGGCCAAGTGCAACCATGACCATCATCCGCAGCCAGCGCACTGCACCGATGACTCGCCGTGCGGGACCTGTTCTGGCCGGGGAAGCACTCATTCAAGCTCGCCCGCGCACTGCCGTAACTCGCGACGCCGATCAGATCATTGAGCGAACGGCCCCGCCGATCATCGGCACATCGCGGCGAACCTGTCGTGCCCGCGATCATCGTCGACACCCTTGCTGCCGTAGCCGGCCGACAGAATCGCCGAGCCGAAACTCGGCGTAACGGATACGGACCTGCTCGTATTGGCTTTCGAAGTCGAGATTGCACGTCGTCGAGCTTGCCGTCGGGCTGAATGCTGCGCCTTGCCTTGACCAATCGCTCGCCCAGAAAGCCGCCGCAGGCTCCGGCCATCCGCCTCGCAGGTCGCGGCGGCCGGAGCGCACCTGACGCCAGCAAGGCGCACACGCGCACTGGCTCGCGGCCCCGACGCTCTCGCGAGTCCCCCCGGTTCGCGCATCCCCAACTGCTGCCGTACCATCGCCCCACTGACATGCAGGAGCGCCCCCAATGCCCGACCGCTGCGCCTGGTGCGGCACCGACCCGCTCTACACCGCCTACCACGACCTCGAATGGGGCGTGCCCAACCACGACGACCGTCACCTCTTCGAGATGCTGGTGCTCGAGGGTGCGCAGGCGGGGTTGAGCTGGATCACGATCCTGCGCAAGCGCGAAAACTACCGCCGCGCCTTCGACAATTTCGATGCCGAGAAGGTCGCCCGTTTCGCCGCGGGCGACGTCGAGCGGCTGATGGCCGACGCCGGCATCGTGCGTAATCGACTGAAGATCGAATCGGCGATCGCCAACGCGCGTGCGACGCTTGCGGTGCAGGCGCGCTTCGGCTCGCTCGACGCGCTTCTATGGAAATTCGTCGATGGCGTGCCCCGTGACGGTGCGCGTCGCACGCTTGCCGACGTGCCGGCCGAAACGGCGGAATCGAAAGCCATGAGCCGGGAGCTGAAGCGGCTGGGTTTCCGCTTCGTCGGGCCGACGGTGTGCTACGCCTTCATGCAGGCGGTGGGCATGGTCAATGATCACGTGGCAGAGTGCTTCCGCCATGGCGAGATTCGCGAGCTGCACGGCGCGGGAGGGCGGTGAGCACAGCCGCTTCAGCCTTACTTCACCACGCCCCAGGCCTTGAGCCGGTTGTACGAATACTGCGCGGCGTTGCCCTGCTGGCTCTGGCGCAGGTAGGCGGCGTAGTGCTGCGCTGCGCCGCGGCGATTGCCCATGCCTTCGAGCGAGACGCCTTTGAGGAAGGTGATGCCGGCGTCGCCCGGCAGCAGGCGGTCGAAGCGGTCGAGGTTCTGGTAGGCGCGCGCGCCATCGCGCTGCTGCAGGGCGAGCACGCCGGCGAGCTTGTAGGCCTGGGCCTCCTGCGGGTAGATCTCGCGCGCGTTGTCGGCGTAGTTCGCCGCTCTCGCGGTCTGTCCCTGGGCCTGCAGGCACTGGGCCATGCGCAGGTTGCTGGCGTAGTCGCGCGGGGTTTTCGTGAGCGCGCTCTGGAATTCGGTCTGGGCCTTGGCGTACTGCTTGGCCGCCATCGCGGTCTCGCCGTTCTTGCAGGCGTCGATCGTCGGGCGGATGCGGCGCAGGCTGGCGGTGCTGTCCATGAAGCGCTCGCGGCGTGGATCGAGCGCACCGCTGATGCGGAAGCGGGTGTCGGCGGCGGCCTGAGCGGCCTGCATGCGCTCGCGGCTCATCGGGTGGGTGGAGAACATCGTCTGCAAGAGCGACGGGGTGGATTTCTCCTCCGTCACCAGCAACTGATGCAGGCGCACCATGCCGGAGGCCGGGTAGCCGGCCTTGACGAGGTATTCCTGGCCGAGGGCGTCGGCTTCGCGCTCGTGCTCGCGCGAGTAGCTCGCCAGCAGCGCGCTGGCGCCGATCTGGCTGCCGATGCCCACGAGCCCGCCCCAGTCGGAATTCTGCGCCGCCACGTTGAGGCCGACGATGGCCGCCTGCGCGACCATGTTCTGCCCCTGGCGCTGGGCGGCGTGGCGAGCGTTGACGTGGCCGAGCTCGTGGCCGAGCAGGGCGGCGAGCTGGGCCTCGTCGTCGAGGTCGGCGAGAATGCCGCGGGTGACACCCATCGCGCCGCCGGGGAAGGTGTAGGCGTTGACGTAGTTGGCGTTGAGCACGCGGTAGGAATACGGCATCTGCGGGCGGTGGGTGAGCGCGCCCATGCGCTGGCCGAGGTCGCTCACGTAGCGGTTGACCGATTCATCCTGGATGGCGCCGAGGTCCTGCGAGAACTGGTGCGGCGCTGCCTGCGCGTCGGCCTGCTTCTCCTGGGCCTCGCTCATGCCGACGAGGATGGACTTGCCGGTGACCGGTGAGGTGGCGCAGCCCGAGAGGCTGGCAGCGCCGGCGCCAAGGAGCCACAGCGCCTGACGGCGGGTGATGCGGTTGCGCTCGAGGCTGCGGGCCAGATCGTCGAAGAAGTTCATGGCGTTTCTCAGTCCAGGGTCGTGGCCCGGATTGTAGGCGAGTGACGTTGCCGAGTGGCCCCGGGCTTTACAGCCACTTCGCCTTGCGGAAGCGCCACCACAGGAACGCGCTCGTACCGGCGATCACCGCGATGCCGAAGGGGTAGCCGTATTTCCACTCCAGCTCGGGCATGTGGTTGAAGTTCATGCCCCAGATGCCGGCGAAGGCGGTGGCGACGGCGAAGATGCCGGCCCAGGCCGCCAGGCGTTTGCTGATCTCGGTCTGGTCGATGGTGACCATCGACAGGTTGACCTGGATCGCGGTGCCGATCATCTCGCGCAGGCTGTCGAGCGAGGCGTTGATGCGCGCGAGGTGGTCATAGACGTCGCGGAAGTAGTGCCGGCTCTTGGCGCAGACCTCGGGCACGCGGCCGCTGTGCAGCTTGCCGGCGGCTTCCATCAGCGGCAGCACGGCGTGCTTGAGCACGGTGACCTTGCGCTTGAGGCGGTACAGGCGGCGGATGTTGGAGCTGGCCGCGCCCTTTGTGAAGATGCGGTCCTCCATTGCCTCGACCTCGGTCTCGAGCTTTTCGATGAGCGGGAAGTAGCGGTCCACCACCGCGTCCATCAGCGCATAGAGCACGTAGCCGGCGCCCTTGGCGAGCATCTTCGGCTCGCGCTCGCAACGCGCACGCACGCCGAGGAAGTCGCGCGAGCTGTTGTTGCGCACCGACAGGATGTAGTTGGGGCCTACGAAGACATGCACCTCGCCGACCTCGAGCTTGTTGTCCTTCTCCTCGATCAGGTGCATGACCACGAAGAGTTCAGTGTCGTATTCCTCGACCTTGGGGCGCTGGTGGCCGTGGTTGGCGTCCTCGATCGCGAGCTCGTGCAGGCCGAACTCCTCCTTCATCACCGCCAGTTCTTCGGGCGTGGGGTCCTTGAGTGCGACCCACACGAAGGTGTCGGGCTGCAGGAGATAGTCGCTGATGTCCGCGACCGGGATGTCGGCGAGTTTGCGGCCGTGCTGGTAGGCGGTGCAGTTGATGAGCATGATCGTCTCCCGCTCAGACCTTCACCGCGTCGAGCAGCTCCTTCACCGCCTTCACCCGGTCCTTCAGGTTGGGCAGGCTGGCGCGGCGCACGAGCTTCTCCGGGCCGGCCATCTTGGTGCTGCGGTCCTTCTGGATCAGGAAGATGACCTTGACCGGGTCGATCGGCGCGTCCTTGGCGAACTGCACGCTGATCTGCGCCTCGGAGGCGTCGAGCTTGTGCACGCCGTAGTCCTTCACCAGCATGCGCAGGCGGTGGGTCTCGATCAGCGCGGTGGTCTGCGGCGGGACCTCGCCGAAGCGGTCGATGAGCTCTTCCTGCAGCGCGCGCAGATCTTCTTCCAGCTCGCAGTTGGCCAGGCGCTTGTAGAGCGTGAGGCGTTCCTGCACGTCGGGGCAGTAGTCGGTGGGCAAGAGCGCCGGGGTGTGCAGGTTGATCTCGGACACCACCTCCAGAGGCTGGGTGAGGTCGGGTTCCTTGCCCGCCTGCAGGTCCTTGACCGCGCGCTTGAGCATCTCGGTGTACAGGCTGAAGCCGACCTGCTGGATCTCGCCCGACTGGTTCTCGCCGAGCACTTCGCCGGCGCCGCGGATCTCGAGGTCGTGCATCGCCAGGTAGAAGCCGGAGCCGAGGTCTTCCATCATCGCGATCGCTTCCAGCCTCTTCTGCGCCTGCGCGCTCGGCTTGGCGCCGGGCATGGTGAGCAGGTAGGCGTAGGCCTGGTGGTGGCTGCGCCCGACGCGCCCGCGAAGCTGGTGCAGCTGCGCCAGGCCGAAGCGGTCGGCGCGGTTGATGAGGATGGTGTTGGCGGTGGGGATGTTGATGCCGGTCTCGATGATGGTGGTGCACAGCAGCAGGTTGGCGCGCTGCTGGGTGAAGTCGCGCATCACGCGCTCGAGCTCGCGCTCGGGGAGCTGGCCGTGGCCGACCACGATGCGCGCCTCGGGCAGCAGCTCCTCGAGGTCGTCGCGCATGTTGTCGATGGTGTCGACCTCGTTGTGCAGGAAGTACACCTGGCCGCCGCGCTTGAACTCGCGCATCACCGCCTCGCGGATCAGGCCGCGGCTGGATGGGTGCACGAAGGTCTTGATCGAGAGCCGCTTCTGCGGGGCGGTGGCGATCACGGAAAACTCGCGCAGGCCCTCCATCGCCAGGCCGAGCGTGCGCGGGATCGGGGTGGCGGTCAGCGTCAGGATGTCGACCTCGGAGCGCAGCTGCTTGAGAGACTCCTTCTGGCGCACGCCGAAGCGGTGCTCCTCGTCGATGATCACCAGGCCGAGGCGCTTGAAGACGACGTCCTTCTGCAGCAGGCGGTGGGTGCCGATGATGATGTCGACCTTGCCCTCTGCCAGCAACTGCAGGGCTTCGGCCTGTTCCTTGGCGGACTTGAAGCGCGACAGCTCGGCGATCTTGATCGGCCAGTCGGTGAAGCGGTCGGCGAAGGTCTGGTAGTGCTGTTCGGCGAGCAGCGTGGTCGGGCACAGCACCACCACCTGCTTGCCGTCGGCCACGGCGATGAAGGCGGCCCGCAGCGCGACCTCGGTCTTGCCGAAGCCGACGTCGCCGCACACCAGGCGATCCATCGGACGGCCGGACCTCATGTCGGCGATCACCGCGTCGATCGCAGCCTGCTGGTCGGGCGTGGTCTCGAAGCCGAAGGCCTCTGCAAAGGCTTCGAGGTCGTGCTGTTTGAAGTCGAAGCGGTGGCCGGGGCGCGCGGCGCGCTGGGCGTAAAGCGCGAGCAGCTCGGCGGCGGTGTCGCGCACCTGCATCGCGGCCTTCTTCTTGGCCTTCTCCCACTGGCCGGAACCCAGCCGATGCAGGTCGATCGCGTCCGGGTCGGCGCCGGCGTAGCGGGTGATCACGTGCAGTTGCGACACCGGCACGTAGAGCTTGTCGCCGCCGTTGTATTCCAGGTGCAGGAACTCGGTGTCGCCCTCGCCGAGGTTCATGTGGATGAGGCCGAGGTAGCGGCCGATGCCGTGCGAGACGTGCACCACCGGGTCGCCGATCTTCAGTTCCGACAGATCGCGCAGCCAGCCTTCCATGGTGGCGGCCTTGCGGCTGTCGCGGCGGACGCGGCTGCGGCCGGTGGCGGCGTAGAGCTCGGTCTCGGTGAGCACCGCGAGCTTTGCCATGGGCAGCACGAAGCCGCGCGCGAGCGGCGCGACGCCGAGCGCCAGGCGCGCATCCGAATCGAGGAAGGCGCCGAAGTCGGCCGTGGCCTCGGGGCGGACGTCGTATTCGGCGAAGAACTCGGCCATGGTCTCGCGCCGGCCGGGCGAGTCCGACAGCAGCAGCACGCGGCCGTCGAAGCCGGCGATGAAGGCCTTCAGCTTGTGCAGCGGGTCGGTGGCCTTGCGCTCGACGGCGACCTCGGGCGGCGGCAGGGCGAGTGCATCGGCGGCCTCACCGGTGGCCTCGGCGGCGATGGAGAGGCGCGGCAGGTTCTTCAGCGCGACGAAGAAGGCCTCGTCGGTCAGGAAGAGCTGCTCGGGCGGCAGCACCGGGCGGGTGCGGTCGCCTTTGAGCAGGTCGTAGCGCGAGCGCGTGTCCTTCCAGAACTCGGCGATCGCGCCGGGCACGTCGCGGTGCAGCAGCACCGGGGTGTCGGCGGGCAGGTAGTCGAGGAGCGTCGCGGTGTCGTCGAAGAACAGCGGCAGGTAGTACTCGATGCCGGCCGGGGCGATGCCGTTGGTGACGTCCTTGTAGATCGCCGCGCGCGTCGGATCGCCTTCGAAGGTCTCGCGGAAGCGGCTGCGAAATTGCGTGCGCCCCTTGTCGTCGAGCGGAAACTCGCGCGCCGGCAGCAGGCGGATCTCCTTGGTCGGATACACCGTGCGCTGGGTGTCGGGGTCGAAGGTCTTGATGCTCTCGACCTCGTCATCGAACAGGTCGATGCGAAACGGCAGGGGCGAGCCCATCGGGAACAGGTCCACCAGCCCGCCGCGCACCGAGAACTCGCCCGGGCTCACCACCTGGGTCACGTGCGCGTAGCCGGCCAGCGCCATCTGCGCCTTGAACTGCTCGACGTCGAGCTTTTCGCCCTGCTTGATGAAGAAGGTGTAGGCGGCGAGAAAGCCCGGTGGCGCCATGCGATACAACGCGGTCGACGCGGGCACCAGCACGATCTCGGTCTCGCCGCGGCTGATCGCGTAGAGCGTGGACAGGCGCTCGGAGATCAGGTCCTGGTGGGGCGAGAAGCTGTCGTAGGGCAAGGTCTCCCAGTCGGGCAGCAGGTGGGCGCGCAGCCCGGGCGCCACCCACGCGATCTCGTCGTGCAGGCGCTGGGCGTCGAGCGGGTTGGCGGTGATCACCACCAGCATGCGCCCGCGGCCGGCGAGCTGGGCGACGGCGAGCGCATCGGCCGAGCCGGCAAGCGGCTCGAGTTCGAGGCGGGCGCCGGGCTTGGGCAGCTTCTGGGTGGCGAGCCGGGAGAGGAGGGCGTCGAAGGAGAGGGACATCGTGGGTTCGTGTACGTCGCCCGCAGCGGCGGGCCTTCAGGAGGCTGGCGCGTCAATCGCACCGCGAGGGGCGTTACTGGCGGTAAAGGCGGAATTATCGTTCATCCGGGCGCTGGTGCGCGCGGTGATTGTCGATGGCTCTGCATTGGCCGGGGGCGAGCTTGTCAGACAATGGCGCTCGCGCGCGAGCGGGTGGTCGCGGGCGGGCGCTGCTGGTCGTCGGGGCCGGTCCGGTAGCTGCGCGTTGCTTACGTTGACGTGAACGGAACCATGAACGCACCATCACCCCGGAGCTGCGCATGCAGGTCTGCCAACGCTTACCCAAGGAGCGCCTGAACCCATGAAGAACCCCCAGCAGTCTGCCGTCGATGAAGTGATCACGAGCCGCTATTCCTGCCGCGCCTTTGTGCCGGACCCGGTGCCGCGCGAGACGATTGCCGAGATCCTCGAGGTCGCCGCGCGCGCGCCCTCGGGCACCAACATCCAGCCCTGGAAGGCCTGGGTGCTGACCGGCGAGACCAAGGCACGCGTCAGCGAGCGCCTGCTCGCGGCCTTCGACGATCCCGAAGAGGCGGCGACGCATTCAGACCCCTGGCAGTACTACCCCAAGCAGTGGGTGTCGCCCTACATCGACCGCCGGCGCAAGGTCGGCATGCAGCTCTATGGCCTGCTAGGCATCCAGAAGGGCGACGCGAAGCGCATGCACGAACAGTTCGCGCGCAACTACAAGTTCTTCGATGCGCCAGTCGGGCTGATCTTTACCGTGGACCGGCTCATGGAGCAGGGATCGTGGCTCGATTACGGCATGTTCCTGCAGAACGTGATGCTCGCCGCCAAGGCGCGCGGGCTGGACACCTGCCCGCAGGCGGCGCTGATCCAGTTCCATCGGCTGATCCGCCAGGAGGTCGGGATTCCGGAAAGCGAGACCTTGATCTGCGGGATGTCGCTCGGTCATGCCGACCCGGAAGCCGCGGAGAACGCGCTCAGGACCGAGCGCGCGCCGTTGGAGGAGTGGGTTGCCTTTCGCGACTAAGCGCGTTCACGCCTGCGGCGTGCCCTGCACCTGCCGCAGGTGCTGGCGCAGCCAGGTGGTGGCGGCGCGCGCGGCGAGCTGTTCGAGTTCGCGCGCGTCCTCGGTTGCAGCAAGCGCAAGCCAGTGGTGCCCGCCTTTCATGAGCGGATAGGCGCGATCGAGGATGGCCGCTTCGGCGGTGCCCGGTGTGACGATCAGGCGCACCGGTGTGCGCACCGCACGCAGGGGCTCGGCCCCGGCCAAGTCTGCGCGACCGCCGAGACAGGCGATGGCGATAAACTGGTCCGGCGCCCGCACAGCGGCGCGGATGGCCGCAGCGCAACCGGTATCGCTGACGACCAGGGCAAGCGGCAGTCCGGCCAGCGGCGGCTGATGCGCTGTCCATTCGGCCGCAGCGAGAATGCGCTCGGTGAGGCGCGGGATGTTGTACGAGGCGTCGGGGTCGCGCTGGACTTCCTGGCGGGTCAGCAGATCGACCGTCATGGTCGCGAAGCCTGCAGCCTGCAAGGTCAGCTCGACCGGGCGGGCCGGCTGCTCGAGCGCAGGGTGGCCATGGGAGCGAAGGCACAGCGCCAGCGCGCGGACGTCGGGCGCGTGCGCCAGCATGCCGTCGAGCCACACGCCGTTGGCGGGAATGCTGAGTTGGGTGTGACGCAATTTCACGAAAGCGGTCCGCGGCCAGAGGAATGGCGGTGGATGTTAACCGGAATCCTGCGCGCGCCGAAGGCATCGTTTACGGCTGCACCCACCGCACCGAAGCGCCCGGCCAGGCGCTGGCCGCAGTGCGGGCAGGCGCCCTCGGGCGTGAGCCGGTAGCTGCGGATCTCGTACCAGTCGCGCACGATCAGCGACTCGCCGCAGCGGGCGCAATGGGTGGTGTCGCCTTCTGCGTCATGCACGTTGCCGGTGTAGACATGCTTGAGGCCGGCATCGAGCGCGATGCGGCGGGCGCGCGCGAGGGTGGCGGGCGGCGTGGGCGGGATGTCGGCCATTTTGAAGTCGGGGTGGAAGGCGCTGAAGTGGAGCGGAACGTCCGCTCCCAACTCCTTGCACACCCAGTTCGACAGCGCGGTGATTTCCGCATCCGAGTCGTTCTGGCCGGGGATGAGCAGCGTGGTGAGCTCCACCCACACATCGGTTTCGTGCTTGAGCCACACCAGGGTGTCGAGCACCGGCTGGAGGTGGGCGCCGCACAGCTTGACGTAGAAGTCGTCGGTAAAACCCTTGAGGTCGACGTTGGCCGCGTCCATGCGCGAGAAGAAGTCTTCGCGCGCGCACTCGCTGATGTAGCCGGCGGTGACGGCAACGGTCTTGAGCCCCTGCGCGTGGCAGGCATCGGCCACGTCCATCGCGTACTCGGCGAAGATCACCGGGTCGTTGTAGGTGAAGGCGACGCTGTGGCAGCCCCCGTGCAGCGCGGTGGCGACGATCTCCTGCGCCGAGGCCTGGTCCATCAGCGTGTCCATGTCGCGCGACTTGGAGATGTCCCAGTTCTGGCAGAACTTGCACGCCAGGTTGCAGCCCGCGGTGCCGAAGGAGAACACCTTGCTCCCCGGGTAGAAGTGGTTGAGCGGCTTCTTCTCGATCGGGTCGATGCAGAAGCCGGAGCTGCGGCCGTAGGTGGTGAGCAGCATCTCGTCGCCGGCACGCATGCGCACGAAGCAGGCGCCGCGCTGGCCCTCGTGCAGCTTGCACAGGCGCGGACACAGGTCGCACTGGAAGCGGCCGTCGTCCAGGCGGTGCCAGTAGCGAGCGGGAAAATGACTACCAACGTCGGGGCTGCCAACGTCGGGGCCACCAGGGTCTGGGCCGCCGATATCGCTGGCGGACTCGGGCGCGGTGTTCATGAGGCCTCCTGTGCGGTCTCCTTCCATTTCTGCACGTGGTAGCGCGCGGCCATCAGTCCGGCCACCTCGCGGTGGGTCGGCAGGCCGGCCTTGTGCTTGAGCGCCGCAAGGAATTGATGCGGCTCGGGCAGTTGCTCCCACACCTGCGGCAGGAACGTGGCGCTGCGACAACCGGAGAAGATGATCAGGCCGTCTTCACCCGGGCGCAGCTGGGCGAGGAGAGCCTCTTCGTCAGCGAACTCGAGGAACTCTGGTTCGGACAGCAGCGAAACCTCGACCGTGATCGCATCGAGCTCGTCGGCCTCGAGCGGTGCAAAGCGCGGGTCGTCCATTGCCGCCGCGATGGCATTCGCGAGCACGTCTTCGCCGAGTTTGCGCGAGCGCCGCAGGCTGCCGATGCAGCCGCGCAGGTCGCCGTCCTTGGTCAGGGTGACGAAGGTCGCGCCTTTCTCGTGCAGGCGCGGATCGGCGGGCACGACCGGCGCGGGGGCGCAGCCGAGGCGGTGCGCAATGGCCTGGCGGGCGAGAGCGAGCAGGGTGGGGCCGAGATCAGTGTCGGGCATGGCTTGGGGTTTCCGCTTCACAGAAGGCGATGCTGGTGTAGCCGACGACCTGCGAGCGGTCGCCCGCCGTGTCTCCGGAGTTGCGCAGGTCGAGCAGGTGCGCGCGCAGGTGGTGCTTGCGCGCGGCGATCAGCAGGCCGTTGATCGGCGTGGCGCCGCAGGCCTGCTCGTGGTCTAGGCCGGCTTGCAGTTCGAGCACCTGCTCCACCGCCGCACGATCGGACCACTGCGCCTCGCGGTAGCTGAGGTAGTGCGACAGGTCCGAGCTGATCAGGATCAAGGTCTCGGGGCCGCCCCAGAGCTGCTCGATGACGCTGGCGACGTCCTGGGCCGGCGCGTCGCCGACGAGCAGGGGCACGATCTCGAAGCGCTCGAGGATCATCTGCAGGAAGGGGAGCTGGACCTCGAGGCAGTGCTCGAGGGCATGCGGACGGTCGTCCACGATGACGTCGCCGCGCGCCTGCAGGGCCATCCAGTCGGCGCGCGAGACCGGTACGTCGCCCAGCGGCGTGGCGAACACCTGCGCTGCGGGCAAGGCGAGACCGCGAATCGCGACGCGGTGAGTCGGGCCGAGCATGACGACGCGCCGAATCGTCTGGCGCAGCGGCGCAAGCAGCGCATAGGCGCTGGCGGCCACCGGGCCGGAATACATGTAGCCGGCGTGCGGCACGATGATCGCCTTGGGCGTCGGTGCGGCCTCGAGTGCGACCGCGGTGCTCAACATCTCAGCGAGCTGCGTGCGCAGGACGCGCTCGTCGCCTGGATAGAACTGACCGGCCACGGCCGGCGGACGGATCGAAGCAAGAGCCATTTACGTGTCCCGGGAAGTGGGTCGTCTGACGCGGGAAGACACCCCATTATAGGCTCCCGATCCGACCATGCAGGCGTGAGCCGGCGCGCCGGTTCGGGTGCGTGGGATCGGGCGCGTGGGCGGGCTTGCTCGCGAAAACGGTGCGCGCGGATAGAATGCCGCCCATGCAGAACTTACAGCCCCGCCATTTTGCGATCGTGCCCGCTGCCGGCAGCGGCTCGCGCATGGGCGCCGCGCGCCCCAAGCAGTATCTGCCGCTGCTCGGGCGGCCGCTGATCCACCATGCTCTGGCGGTGCTGTGCGCCGCACCCGAGATCGACCAGGTCTTCGTCGTGCTGTCGGTGGACGATGCGCAGTGGTCGCGTCACGACTGGTCGATGCTCGGCCCCAAGCTGCGTCCGCTGTTCTGCGGTGGCGCGACGCGGGCGGACAGCGTGCTCGGCGGCCTGCGCGCGATCGCCGGCGAGGCTGTGCAGAGCGACTGGGTGCTGGTGCACGATGCCGCGCGCCCGTGCCTTGCGCCCTGGCATGTCGAGAAGCTGGTGCGCGAACTTGCCCATGAGGAGGTCGGCGGCCTGCTCGCGGTGCCGGTGGCCGACACGCTAAAGCGCGCGGACGAACGCCATCACGTGCTCGAGACCGTGCCGCGCGACAGCCTGTGGCAGGCGCAGACCCCGCAGATGTTCCGTTACGTGATGCTGCGGCGCGCGCTCGAGCACGCCAAGGACGTCACCGACGAAGCCAGCGCAATCGAGGCGGCCGGCCTGCGTCCGCGCCTGGTGCAGGGCGACGCGACCAACCTCAAGGTCACCTATCCGCTCGATCTGCATCTGGCGGAGTGGATTCTTCAACATCGGCAGGGACAAAACAGATGAACTTCCCGTTCCGTATCGGCCAGGGCTTCGACGTGCATGCGCTGGTTCCGGGGCGTGCGCTGATCGTGGGCGGCGTGTGCATTCCCTTCGAGCAGGGACTCCTCGGTCATTCCGACGCCGATGTCCTGCTTCATGCCCTCACTGATGCATTGCTTGGTGCGGCAGGGCTGGGCGACATCGGGCGCCTGTTTCCGGATACCGATCCGGCCCATGCCGGCGCCGACAGCCGTGTGCTTCTGCGCGAGGCCTTCGCCCGCGTGCGCGCGGCGGGCTGGCAGGTGGTGAACATCGACGCCACGGTGATCTGCAAGGCGCCGCGCGTGTTGCCCCATGCGCCGGCGATGGTGCGGAACATTGCCGCCGATCTGGCGATGGATCCGGGCGCGATCAACATCAAGGGCAAGACCACCGAGAAGCTCGGCTTTACCGGGCGTGGCGAGGGCATCGCCGCGCAGGTGGTGGCATTGCTTGCCCGCGAGGCATGAGCGAGCACTCGCCGGCGGCGGTGATGCCGGCGCGGGTGCGCGTCTTCTTCGCCCTGTGGCCAGGTGCTGCCACGGCGGCTGCGCTACATGCACGGGCGCGCGCCCTGCATGCGCAGTGCGGCGGACGGGTGATGCGGCGCGACACGATTCATCTGACGCTGGCCTTTCTCGGCGACGTGGCGATGCCGAGGCTGGCTGCGCTCGAGACCGTGGCGCAGTCGGTGCGGGGCGAACGCTTCATCCTCGAGCTCGACCGGGTGGGGAGCTGGCGCGGCAATCGGATCCTGTGGGCCGGGAGCGCGAACGTTCCCGCCGCGCTTCCAGCCCTGGCGGAGAAACTTGGCGCGAGCTTGCATGCAGCAGGCTTCGAGCTGGAGGCGCGTGCATTCAATCCGCACGTGACGCTCGTCCGCAATGCCGTGCGTTCGCCCCCGCGCGGCGAGATGCCGGGCTTGCGCTGGCCGGTGGCGAGCTTCGTGCTGGTGGCGTCGGAGCGCGATGAGGGCGGAGCGCACTACCGTGTGCTCGGGCGCTGGCCGCTGGATGATGGCGGGGATTGAGGGGGGTTGGGGCGGTGGGTGCGCCTGCCCCTTTGATGGGCCATCCTGAAAAGGGTACGGGGCGCACAGCGCCCCGTTTTTTTGGGGCTGCCTTCCGGCGCCCCGGTCTCGCGAGTGGAGACAATATGGTCAGTCTGGTGTTGCCTTCAGCAGGTAGGGTGAATCCTGTACGCCAAGCTCAAACACGTCCTCCTTTGCGTCTGGCTCATTAGCCGTCGGCGAGTGACAGAACAGTCTCGAAGCATCTGCGGAAGGTCCTCCTTCATCAGAGAAAGATCGTCGAACCCAGCCTTTCGCCGAGTTCGTCTTCGGATGTCTTGGTGTAGTCCTTTTCGAAACGATCGGTGATCAATTGTGCCGTCGGGCCGTCGATGACTGCATTGAGCAGGCCCATGAAGGCGGGCGGTGCGACCAGGATGGCGCGCTTGAACGCATTGGTAGTGCGACCCTGGTAGAGCGCCTGGGCGATTTCCTGTGCAAAGACTTTGGCTTCGTGCTGCTTGGGCAGGGTCTGCGGCTGCATCGACCCGCCACCCGATCCGGCCGCCCCCATGGCGCCCGAACGGTCGGAGACGAGCTCGCCGTTTTTCTGTCTGCTTTCGGGGTGGATCAGTTCCTTCACCAGCGTCAGCCCCTTGTTGGGGCCGAGGTTTGCGTAAAGCTTGGCGAGGCTGGCGTTGGCAACCAGAATCCAGGTAATGGCCATATGGCACCCTCCGTTGCGAGTTGAATCGTGGGGCCCGCCGGGGCAGACCCGATGCGTTCGAGCGACAGAAGCACTTGCAGCTTAGGCTACGCCGGTATGGTCTGCCAATCACGTTTGTTTCCATTGTGTGAAATCAAGTTGCGCAAAATGGAAGCGCTGCGCGCAAAGCCAGCCGGGGCAAGGGGTGTCACCGTGGCCGCCCGCGGGACAGTTTTTTCAGAACACCCCCATCGCCAGCCCGGCCGCGAGGGCCTCCCCAAGTTCTTCGGCGCGGATGAGATCCTCCGGGGTGATTTCCTTACGCACGATGAGCGCCTCGGACACGACCTTCCAGCCATAGCCGTTGGCGATGCGCCCGATCTCGCGCACCGCGCCGGTGCCGTCGTTGCCCGCGCTCACGAATACCGCGTAGGGCAGGCCGGTGAGCTTGCCCTCGCAAGGGTAGTAGGTACGGTCGAAGAAGTCCTTGAGCGCACCCGACATGTAGCCGAAGTTCTCGGGTGTACCCAGCAGCAGGCCGTGGCAGGCGAGCAGATCCTCGGTGCCGGCGTCGAAGGCGCGCTTCATCACCGTATCGACCTCGCAGACGCGGCGCGCACCGGTAAGCACCGCGTCTGCGAGCCGTCCGGTGTTGCCGCTCTGGGTGTGGAAGACGATCAGCAGGCGCTTGCGCTCGCTCATGAGGGCGCTCCAGCAGGTGGGTTCAGGGGCGGCCAGCAGTGGGGGCGATTGGTAACCGGGTGGCCGGATCCAGGCCGTAGAACAAACATAGCTGCGCATAGACCGCCGGGAAGCGCCGCTTGAGCACGTGGGGCGTTTCGAAGAAGGCCTCGGAGACCACGGCGAAGAACTCCCCCGGATGCTCGGCGCCGTAGGGATCGATCTCGGTGTCCGCGCCGCGATCGACTTCGGCGCAAAAGTCTTCGTAGGCCTGCGCGAAGGCCTCGGCCCAGGCTTGGCGGGACATCCCCGGGCGCAGGCGCGGCAAGCCGTCGACGCCGCCGTTCTCCATGTCGAGCTTGTGCGCGAACTCGTGGATCACCACATTCACCCCCGGCGGGCCGTCCTCGTGGCCGAACCAGGCGATCAGAACCGGCCCGCCTTCCCAGGCCTCGCCGAGCACCTCGTCGTCGTATTCGTGCAGCACCCCGGCCTCATCCACCGTGCGTCGCGGAACGACGAAATCGCCCGGGTACACGACGACCCCGACCCAGCCGTCGTAGGCCTGCAATCCGATGTGGAGAACCGGCAGGCAGGCCTGCAAGGCGATGGCCAGCAGCATGTCGTCGTCAAGCTGCAGGCCCTGCGCACCGTGGAACTCCTTGCGACGCAGGAACTCCAGCGCCATCTCGCGCAGCCGCACGCGCTCGGCGGCCGGCAGGTAGTCGAGGAAGGGCAGGCCGCGCTCGACCCGCTGCCACTGTGCCGCAGGCACGTCGGCGTGGGGTGGGGCAATGCCCAGGAGTCGGCGCACGAGACCAAGCATGAGGTGGGGGTTGTTGAGTCGAGGAAAGGTGCCGGCGGGCTGCAGCGTACCCGGGGGCTGACGCAACGGATGATCGCACAGGACGCGGTGAGCAGACGACGCCGAGCGCCAACGTCTCCATGGCGGGCGTGACGCAAGGCTACGTCGTCGCGTTGCGTGATGTGGGATAATCGCGACCATGGTTTCCGTCACTCATGCCATCTCCCAGGGCGACACCGCGCCCCCCATCGACATGCTCGCGGCCGGGCTCGAGCCGCAGGAGCGTGCGCGCATCGAGCAGGCGCTCGACTGGATCGCCGACCTCTACGAAGGCAAGGTCCTCGGCACCGGCGAGCCGATGTGGACGCATGCGCTCGGTGCCGCGCTGATCGCCGCCTCCTTGCGTCTCGATGCCGAAACCCGGCTTGCTGCGCTGCTGTTCGCCGCCTGGGAAGAACTCGACGACCCCGGCGAAGAGATCGGCGCCCGCTTCGGCTCGGCGGTCGCGGGGTTGGTGCGCGGCCTGCACAAGCTCAACGGCCTGCGTGTGCTCACCCGCCTCGCCACGACGACCTCTGCACCCGAGATTCGGGCGCAGACCGAAGTGCTGCGCAAGATGCTGCTGGCGATGGTCGAGGACATCCGTGTCGTGCTGGTGCGGCTCGCCTCGCGCACCCAGACCTTGCGCTATTACACCGACCTCCCGGGCGATGCGCGGGTCGACGTTGCGCGCGAGAGCCTGGACATCTACGCGCCGCTCGCCAACCGGCTCGGCGTGTGGCAGATCAAGTGGGAACTCGAGGACCTGTCGTTCCGCTTCATCGAGCCGGAGACGTACAAGCGCATCGCGAAGATGCTGGATGAGCGCCGGGTGGAGCGCGAGCAGTTCATCCACGATTCCATCGAGCGCCTGAAGAACGAGCTCGCCGCAATGGGTATCCAGGCCGAGATCACGGGGCGGGCCAAGCACATCTACAGCATCTACAACAAGATGCGCAAGAAGCGGCTCGACTTCTCGCAGGTGTACGACATCCGCGCGCTGCGCGTGCTCGTGCCCGAGATCAAGGACTGCTACACGGTGCTCGGCATGGTGCACCAGATGTGGCAGCCGATCGCGCAGGAGTTCGACGATTACATCACCAAGCCCAAGGGCAACAACTACCAGTCGCTGCATACCGCCGTGCTGGCGGGCGATGGTCGGGCGCTCGAGGTGCAGATCCGCACCTTCGACATGCACAAGCACGCCGAGCTCGGCGTGGCGGCGCACTGGCGCTACAAGGAAGGCGCTCAGCAGGGTGGCGACTACGACGAGAAGATCGCCCTGCTGCGCAACCTGCTGTCGTGGCGCGACGAAGTCACCGACTCGGCGCACTGGATGGAGCAGTTCAAGCGCGCCTCGCTCGACGACACGCTCTATGTGCTGACGCCGCAGGGCAAGGTCGTGGATCTGCCGCGCGGCGCCACACCGGTGGATTTTGCATATCGCCTGCACACCGACGTCGGCCACCATTGCCGCGGCGCGAAGGTTGACGGCCATCTGGTGCCGCTCAACACGCAGCTCGAAAGCGGGCAGACCGTCGAGATCGTCGCTGCCAAGGAGGGTGGCCCGTCGCGCGACTGGCTGGACGCGCGCCAGGGCTATGTGGCCACCTCGCGCGCGCGCACGAAGATCAAGCAATATTTCGCGCAGCTCGACGAAGAGGAGCTGCTCAACCGTGGACGCAGTTTCGTCACCAAGGAAATGCAGCGCGATGGCCACGGGCAGGCCAACATCGACGGCCTGGCCGAGCGCCTGGGCTTCAAGAACGCTGAAGCGCTCTACCTTGCTGCCGGCCGTGGCGAGGTCGGCCCGCGTGCCATGCAGACCGCCTTGCGCGAAGGCAGTGCGCCCGAGCCGGCGGCCGAGGCAGAGCCGGAGTTCGTGGTCAGTCGCAGCCGTTCGGGCGACAATCAGGACAAGATCCTGATCGTCGGGGTGGGCAAGCTCATGACCTCGCTGTCGCGCTGTTGCAAGCCGGCACCGCCCGATGCGATCGAGGGCTTCGTCACCCGGGGGCGCGGGATCTCGATCCACCGTGTCGATTGCGCCGACTTCCAGGACCTTGTGCGCAAGTTCCCCGAGCGCGTGATCCCTGCGGAGTGGGGCGAGAAGGCGCACGACAAGCGCAGCGCGCTCTACCAGGTGGACATCAGCGTGCAGGCAGCCGACCGTCAGGGGCTGCTGCGGGACATCTCCGAGGTGCTGTCGCGGGAGAAGCTCAACGTGATCGCGGTGAACACCCTGACCAAGAAGGGTACCGCCTACATGCGCTTCACGATGGAGGTCAATGGTATCAAGCAGGTGCAGCGCGCGATCACGCTGATCCGCGAGGTCTCGGGGGTCATCGACGCCCAGCGCAAGTAGGACGGCTCCCAGGCCATCACAGGTCCTCGTGGGAGCGGGCTTGCCCGCGAATGGGCGCCACCACAGTCTCATTCGCGGGCGAGCCCGCTCCCACGGGCGGGTCCCTCAACTGCTCGCCGCGAGCTCCTTGAGCAGTATCAGTTGCGCCGCGCGCCGGATGCTGCGCGCGTGCTTGCGCCGGTATTTGCCGTCGGGCTGCATGTCCCAGGCCTGGCAGTTGTCGCCGAGGTAGGGACGCAGGCCTTCCTTCATCACCCGGCGCTTGAGGCGCGGGTCGAGCACCGGAAAGGCGATCTCGATGCGGCGGAAGAAGTTGCGGTCCATCCAGTCCGCGCTCGACAGGTACATCTGGTCTTCGCCGTCGGCGTGAAAGTGGAAGATGCGCGTATGTTCCAGGAAGCGGCCGACCACCGAGCGCACGCGGATGTTTTCGGACAGGCCGGGCACGCCCGGACGCAGCGCGCACGGGCCGCGCACGATGAGGTCGATCTCGACCCCCGCCTGCGAGGCTTCGTAAAGCGCCTCGATGGTTTCCGGTTCGAGCAGCGCGTTCATCTTCGCGATTACGCGTGCGCGCCGACCCTCGCGTGCGATCTCCGCCTCGCGGCGAATTGCCGCCACCACGTTCGGCTGCAGGGTGAACGGTGCCTGCCACAGGTGGCGCAACTCGGTCGCCGTGCCCAGCCCGGTGAGCTGCTTGAACACCGCGGCGACGTCCTCGCCGATCTCCTTGTTGCAGGTCAGCAATCCGAAGTCGGTGTAGAAGCGCGTGGTTCGCGGGTGGTAGTTGCCGGTGCCCATATGCAGATAGCGGCGCAGGCCGTCGTCCTCGCGGCGCACGATCATCAACAGCTTGGCGTGGGTCTTGTAGCCGAACACGCCATACACCACATGCGCGCCGACCTCCTCGAGCCGGTTGGCGAGCGTGATGTTGGCTTCTTCGTCGAAGCGCGCCATCAGCTCGAGCACCACGGTGACCTCCTTGCCCTTCTGCGCGGCGCGGGCGAGGTGTTCCATCAGCACCGAGTCGGTGCCGGTGCGATACACCGTCATCTTGATCGCCAGCACCTGCGGGTCGTCCGCTGCGGCGCGCAACATCTCGATCACCGGGCCGAAGCTCTGGAACGGGTGATGGAGCAGGATGTCGCCGGCGCGGATCGCGGTGAATATCTGGCGCCGCTTGTCGAGCGCCTTGGGCAGGCCCGGGACGAAGGGCGGGTACTTGAGGTGGGGGCGTTCCACCCAGTCCGGCACCTGCATCAGCCGCACCAGGTTGACGATGCCCGGCGTGCGGTACAGGTCGTCGGGCGTAAGGTGGAAGTGCTGCAGCAGGAAGCTCGCCATCTCGTCGGAGCAGTTGTCCGCCACTTCCAGGCGCACCGCATCGCCGAAGTGGCGCTGCTGCAGTTCCCCCTTGAGCGAGGCGCGCAGGTCCTTGACCTCCTCCTCATCGACGAACAGGTCGGAGTTGCGGGTGACACGGAACTGGTAGCAACCGAGCACGTTCATGCCGGTGAACAGCTCGCCGACGTGGGCGTGCAGGACCGAGGACAGGAAAACGAAGGCGTACTCCTGTTCGCACAGCTCGCGCGGCAGCCGGATGACGCGCGGCAACGCGCGCGGCGCCTGCACGATTGCGGCGCCGGAATCGCGGCCGAAGGCGTCGCGCCCCTCGAGCTCGACGGCAAAGTTCAGGCTCTTGTTGAGCACGCGCGGGAAAGGGTGAGCAGGGTCGAGGCCGATCGGCGTCAACACCGGCATGACCTCACGCATGAAGTAATTGTGGATCCAGGCGCGCTGGGCCTCTGTCCACAGGCTGCGGCGCGGAAAGACCACGCCCTCCTGCTCCAGCGCGGGCAGGATGTCGTCGTTGAGCAGTGCGTACTGCTCCGAGATGATTTCATGCACTTCGTCGCTGACGCGCTCGAGCAGATCGGCGGGCGCGATGCCGTCCTCGCCCGACTTGCGGCTGCCGATGCGGATCTGCTCCTTGATGCCGGAAACACGGATCTCGAAGAACTCGTCGAGGTTGCTCGACACGATGCACAGGAAGCGCAGGCGTTCGAGCAGTGGAACGGTGGGGTCTGCGGCCTGGGCCAGCACGCGGCGCTGGAACTGCAGCAGGGTCAGTTCGCGGTTGAGGAAATGTTCGGGCGGGTAGGGCAGAAGTGGGCGAGTGGTATACATGGGCAGTCCTGGGCGCGATGCGGCATGCGTGATTATGTGACACTTCCGTTGCGAGTTCATGACAACGGAGGTATTGATCGGCATGGCTCTGGCCCGCGCCGGCGTGCGCTGTCGCCTGCGACGGCCGGCTGGGTGCCGATGATAGAATCCGGGGCTTCGGCGCTCCACGCGTCAGTTTCCGAAGCCATGATGCGAGATCTGATTGCAGCGATTGATTTGGGTTCGAACAGTTTCCGACTGCAAGTCGGGCGCATCGTCAATGACCAGATCTATCCTCTGGATGGATTGAAGGAGGCTGTGCGGCTCGCCGCGGGCCTGTCGCCCGACAAGAAGCTCGACCTGGCCTCGCAACAGCGCGGGGTCGCGGCCTTGCAGCGCTTTCAGGAACGCCTGCGCGACTTCCCCGCCGGGCGTGTGCGGGCGGTGGCGACCAACACCCTGCGCGTGGCCAAGAACGCGCAGGAATTCCTGATCCGCGCCGAAGCCGCGCTCGGCATCCCGATCGAGGTCATCGCCGGACGCGAGGAGGCGCGCCTGATCTACGTCGGGGTCGCACACACGCTGCCCGATCCGCACAAGCAGCAACTCGTGGTCGATATCGGCGGCGGCTCCACCGAGTTCATCGTCGGCAAGAGCTTCGAGCCCCTGTTGCTGGAATCGCGCTACATGGGCTGCGTCGGCTTCAGCATGCGCTTCTTCCCCGACGGCCGGATCGACAAGCGCGGCATGAAGGACGCCGAACTCGCCGCCCGTCGCGAGTTGCAGACGATTTCCGCGAGCTATCGCGAGGCGGGGTGGGAAGAGGCGGTCGGCTCGAGCGGTACAGCCAAGGCGCTGCTCGAAATCCTCGAGCAGAACGGCTTTTCGCGGGGCGGGATCACCCGTGACGGTCTGGAGCAATTCAAGGCGGCGCTCCTGCGCGCCGGCAGCGTGGACGCCGTCGATCTGGCCGGGCTGAAGGGCGATCGCCTGCCGGTGATCCTGGGCGGCTTCGCGATCATGAATGCGGTGTTCAAGGAGTTCAACCTCGAGCACATGGTGTTCTCGGAGGGCGCGCTGCGGCTCGGCGTGCTCTACGACCTGCTCGGCCGCTACCACCATCACGACCTGCGCGACGCGACGGTCAGTGCCTTCATGCGGCGCTACAACGTCGACCTGCGCCAGGCGCAGCAGGTGGCCGACACCGCCTGTGCGCTGCTCGCCCAACTCGAGCCCGAGATGGCCGACCCCGAACACATCGACCATCGCTTCCTGCGCTGGGCGGCGATGCTGCACGAGATCGGCATCTCGGTGGCGCATTCGAGCTATCACAAGCACAGCGCCTACATCGTGGGCAATGCCGACATGCCGGGCTTTTCGCGCATGGATCAGGCACGACTCGCGCGGCTGGTGCTGGCGCACCGTGGCAAGCTCGAGCGCGTGGCTTCGATCGACCCCGGAAGTGTCGATTGGCTGCTCATCGCCTGCATGCGTCTGGCGGTCGTGATCCATCGCGCGCGCGATGCGCGCGGCCTGCCGCCGGTGACCATGCAGCGCGAGGGCCGCGGCTTCACCGTGACCGCGGCGCCGGGCTGGTTGCAGAAGTTGCCACTCACCGCTGCCGCGCTCGAGGAGGAGCGGCGCCAATGGCTGGGGCTGGGGCGGGCGCTCTACATCCGCGCACTGAGCTTGCGCGTGCCGACGACCTGATTCCCGATGAAACGGGGCAGCCAGGTCGGCGCGACGCTGCAGATGCTCGTGGTCGGGCACGAGGGTGTCCGCCTGCAGGGGGAGTGGACCCTGCGCGGCCTGCGTCGCAACCTGCCCGCGCTCCGTCACCAGCTTGCCGCGGCGCCGAGCGGCGCAGCATGGAGCCTGCAGGCGGTTACCCGTCTGGACAGCTTCGGGGCGACGCTGCTGTGGCGCGCCTGGGGGCGGCAGTGGCCTGATCGGCTCGAGCTGAACCCTGCGCAACGCGAGATCATCGCGCGCGTGGCGCGCAGCAGCGAGCATCCGCTGCCGGACGCGTCAGCCTTCACGCTTGCCGATGCGGTGATGGTGCTCGGTCGCGCCGCAGTTGCCTTCGCGCAGCACTTGCAGGCCTTCATCGCTCTGCTCGGCCAGTTGTTGCTGGACCTGCTGCACCTGATGCGCCATCCACGCCAGTGGCCCCTGCTCGAGATCTCGGCCAACGTCTTCAAGGTCGGTGTGAAAGCCATGCCGGTGTCGGCACTGGTGGGCTTCCTGATCGGGGTGGTGTTGTCCTATCTGTCCGCGCTGCAACTGAAGACCTTTGGAGCCGACGTCTTCATCGTCAACATCCTCGGCCTGGGCATCATCCGCGAACTCGGCCCCGTGCTGGTGTCGGTGCTTGTGGCGGGGCGCTCCGGCTCGGCGATGACCGCACAGCTCGGGGTCATGCGCGTGACCGAGGAAATCGATGCGCTGGCGGCGATGGGGGTGTCCCGATCTCTGCGTCTGGTGTTGCCCAAGGTGGTGGCGCTAACCTTGGCCATGCCGCTGCTCGTGTTGTGGACCTCTGCGATTGCGCTGCTCGGGGGGTGGGTGTCGGCCTGGGTCGAGCTCGACCTGAGCTTCGCGTTCTTCGTGCAGGCGCTTCCCGACGCCGTGCCGATCGCCAACCTTTACATCGGCCTGGCCAAGGGGGCGGTGTTCGGGCTGCTGATCGCGCTGATCGCATGCCATTTCGGGCTGCGGATCAAACCGAACACCGAGAGCCTGTCGACCAACACCACCGCGTCGGTGGTGTCTTCGATCACGGTCGTGATCCTCGTCGATGCGGTGTTCGCGATCGCGACCCGCTCCATCGGCATTCCGGGTTGAGGTGACGCGATGCAGGAGCCCGTCGTGTCCCTCGCAGGTATCTCCACCCGGTTCGGGCGCAACGTGGTGCACGAAGGGCTTGAGCTCGATATCGCTGCGGGCGAGATCGTCGCTCTGGTCGGAGGCTCGGGCAGCGGCAAGACCACGTTGCTGCGCCACATCATCGGCCTCACCCGGCCTGTCGCGGGGACGGTAAAACTGTTCGGCGAGGCGCTCGACGCTGGCAGCGTCCGCGAACGCATCGCCCGCCAGCGTCGCCTCGGCGTGCTGTTCCAGCAGGGAGCGCTGTTTTCTGCCTTCAACGTTGGTGAGAACATCGCGTTTCCGCTCAGGGAACTCGGCGTGGCGACGGATGAGGAGATCCGCGATCTGGTGGCGCTCAAACTGGCGATGGTGGAGATGGCACCCGAGCATGCGTTGCTGATGCCCGCCGAGCTTTCCGGCGGCATGGTCAAGCGCGCTGCGCTGGCGCGGGCCCTGGCACTGGAGCCGGAGTTGCTGCTGCTCGACGAGCCGACCGCCGGGCTGGATCCGGATCGCAGCGCGGCCTTCGTGCGCCTGATCCGGTCCCTGCACCACGAGCTGGGGTTGACGGTCGTGCTCGTCACCCACGATCTCGACACCCTGGCGGCGATGGCGAGCAAGGTTGCGGTGCTCGCCGATCGGCGCATCATCAGTTACGCATCGCTGGAGGACTCGCTGGAGGTCGATCATCCCTTCATTGCGCGCTTCTTCCACGGCGAACACGGACGCCGGGCGCTCGCCCGATCACAAGGAGTACGCTGACATGGAAGACCGCGCACACGCTTTCGCCGCCGGGCTGTTCGCCCTGGCGCTGGGCGCCGGCATCGTGTTTGCGCTGTGGTGGTTCTCGCAGGACCGGCAGCCGATGCGCGAAGTGGTACTCGTCGCTCGCGGCGACATCAACGGACTGGGTGAACAGTCGCGGGTGCGCTATCGGGGTCTCTCGGTCGGTACGGTGAAATCGATCCGTATCGACATGGCCAACCTGCGCAACATCCTCGTTCGTGTCCAGGTGCTGGCAGACCTGCCGCTCACCCGCGGCACGACGGCCACGCTGGGCACGCTCGGTGTCACCGGGCTCGCCTACGTCCAGCTCGACGATCGCGGAGCCGATCCCACGCCGCTCGTGGGGGAGCAAGGCGAACCGCCACGCATTGCACTCGGCCCCGGGCTGCTCGATGAGATCACCGATCGCACACTGGTCGCGCTCGAGCGCTTTGGCACTGTGGCCGAGCGGCTTGCCGCATTGTTCGACGAAGACGGCGCTGCGCGTTTCCGCAACCTGGTCACCCACCTCGAGGCGGCCGCAGCGGGCATGGATCGGAGCTTTGCCGAGGTGCCCGAAACGCTTGCGGCGGTGCGCAAGGTGTTGAGCCCGGAGAACGTTTCGCGGCTCTCGGGCCTGCTCGCCAATCTCGAGCGAACCTCGGTGGAGGCCGGACCAGCGGTCGCGGATCTGCGCCGGCTCATGCAGCGGGTGGATCAGATGGCAGTCCGTTTCGACCAGGCGGCTACGTCGACCAGTGACAGCCTGGTTGACGGCACCCTGCCGCAACTGAATGCCCTCCTGGGGGACCTCACCGCCACGTCCCGCCGCCTCGGGCGCCTGATCGACGAAGTCGAGTCGACGCCGCAGATGTTGCTGACGGGACGTGGGGCGCGCGAGCCGGGCCCGGGCGAACGCGGCTTCGCGCCTCGGCAGTGAGGCCGTAATGTCGATGGAAGACGCCACATGAAACCACCTTCGAGTCTTCTCTACCGGTCGGCTCGCCGCAGCCTGCCGATGACCCTTGCCGCGCTGGTGCTCGTGGGGTGCGGCGGCTTGCAGATCCAGCCGCCGCCGATGGCGGCCTACGACCTCGGCCTGGGCGAGCGCAGTACCCTGGCGCCTGCCCTTGCCCCCGCGCAGATCGTCGTCGTGACGCCGCCCTGGCTGGCATCGAGCGCGATGCACTACCGGCTCGCATGGAGCGACCCGGCGCGCAGGCGTGCGTTTGCCGAGAGCCGATGGGTGTCCGAGCCAGCGGCGATGCTCGGCCTGGTCCTGGATCGCGCGCTGCGTCCGGAGGCGGCGAGCGGGCGCTGCCGCCTGCGCATCGAACTGGACGAGTTCGTCCAGGTGTTCGGCGCCGCCGACCGGAGCGAAATCCAGATCGTGCTTCGCGCCGGACTGTTGCCGCCGCGTTCCGACCTTGCCCTCGCGACCCGCGAATTTCGCGTCGTTGAGCCGGCACCGAGCGCAGATGCCAGTGGTGGCGCACAGGCGTTCCGCGCCGGCGCACAAGGCCTCGGCGCAGCCCTTTCGGGCTGGATATCGGAGCTTGACCGCGAGCTTGGCGGCGGGTTGAATGCAAACGGACGCTGCGGCGCCTGAACAACAACAATCAACAATACGGACAATCCGTCCCAATGGACGGCAATCGGGAAGAGGAGGGAAGTCGAACATGAGCGAAAGCGGACAGTCGCCCTACGCAGTGGGGCTGGAGAAGAACGCGGCGAACTATGTGGCGCTGACGCCGCTCACGTTCATCGAGCGCAGCGCCTACATCTATCCCGACCGCGTTGCCGTCATCCACGGTGCGCGTCGGTACACGTGGCACGAAAGTTACACGCGGGCGCGCCGGCTCGCGTCTGCGCTCAAGCAGCTTGGCGTACGCAAGGGTGAAACCGTCGCCACGATCCTCAACAACACGCCCGAGATGTTCGAGGCGCACTTCGGTGTGCCGGCATGCGGTGCGGTACTCAACACGATCAATACACGGCTGGATGCGGAGGCGGTCGCCTTCATCCTCAACCACGGCGAGGCCAAGGTGCTGCTCACCGATCGCGAGTACGCGCGCATGGTGAAAAAGGCGATCGAGCTCGCCGGCCGCACAGACATGATCGTGATCGACGTCGACGATCCCGAGTACACCGGTCCCGGTGAGTTTGTCGGCACACAGGACTACGAGGCGCTGCTTGCCACCGGCAGCCCGGACTTCGTCTTCGAGCAGCCGGCAGACGAATGGGAGGCGATCTCGCTCAACTACACTTCGGGTACCACGGGCAACCCCAAGGGCGTGGTGTATCACCACCGTGGTGCCTACCTGAACGCGATGTCCAACATCGTGTCCTGGGGGATGCCGCCGCATTCGGTGTACCTGTGGACGCTGCCGATGTTCCACTGCAATGGCTGGTGCTTCGCATGGACCATGGCAGCCAACGCCGGCATCAACGTCTGCCTGCGGCGCGTCGATCCGCGCCTGGTTTTCGATGCGATCCGCGACCACGGTGTCACCCACTACTGCGGTGCGCCAATCGTCCATTCGATGCTGTCAAACGCGCCGGAGGAGTGGCGCAAGGGCATCAACCACAAGGTGTTCGGTCTCGTCGCCGCCGCGCCGCCGCCGGCAGCGGTAATCGAGGGCATGGCGAAGATCGGCGTCGACCTCACCCATGTGTACGGCCTGACCGAGACCTATGGCCCCGCGGCCGTGTGCGCCAAGCATGACGAGTGGCGCGACCTGCCGCTTGCCGAGCAGGTCGCGCTCAATGGCCGCCAGGGGGTGCGTTACCACGCCCAGGAAGGGATCACGGTGATGGATCCCAACACCATGGAGCCGGTACCGTGGGACGGGGAGACCATGGGCGAGATCATGTTCCGCGGTAACCTGGTGATGAAGGGCTACCTGAAGAACCCGGGGGCCACCGCCGAATCCTTCCGCGGCGGCTGGTACCACACCGGCGACCTCGCGGTCATGCAGCCGGACGGCTACGTCAAGATCAAGGATCGCTCCAAGGACATCATCATCTCCGGCGGCGAGAACATCTCGTCGATCGAGGTCGAGGACGCGCTCTACAAGCATCCGGCGGTGATGGCGGCCGCGGTCGTCGCGCTGCCGGACGAGAAGTGGGGCGAGGTGCCGTGCGCCTTCGTTGAACTGCGCGATGGCACGGAGACGACGAGCGAGGCGATCGTGGCGCATTGTCGCGAGCATCTTGCGGGCTTCAAGGTACCGAAAAGGATCATCTTCGGCGAACTGCCCAAGACCTCGACTGGCAAGATCCAGAAGTTCGTGTTGCGCGAGAAGGCGAAGTCAACCGCTTCCTTTGACTGAGTGTGCCGACGCGCTGGAGGTGTCTCCAGCGCGTCGTGAAGGGCTGGCGTTGATCGCGTATTGACGTTAACGTTAACTGCACAGGCCGGGCCAATCCCGAAAGCCCGCCAGACACCGCGAGGAGACCGCCGCATGAGTACCACCACCACCACCGCCGTTACCCCTGAATCCATCCTGCTTCGTCGCGACGATGACGGCGTGACCACGCTGACGCTGAATCGTCCGCAGCAGTTCAACTCGCTCTCTTTCGAGATGCTCGAGGCGCTGATCGCCGCAGTCGATGAGATCGCTCGCGACGAAAGCGTGCGTGTGATCGTGCTCGCGGGTGAGGGCAAGGCGTTCTGCGCCGGCCACGATCTCAAGGAGATGCGCGGCAATCACACGCTCGAATTTCAGCAGCGCCTGTTCCGCCTGTGCGGAAAGTTCATGATGAAGCTGACCGAACTCCCGCAGCCGGTGATCGCACGCGTGCACAGCATCGCGACCGCGGCAGGCTGCCAGCTCGTGTCGATGTGCGATCTTGCAGTTGCGGCGGACACGGCGCGCTTCGCCGTCTCGGGCATCAACGTCGGCCTGTTCTGCGCCACGCCGGGTGTCGGCCTGTCGCGCAACATGGGGCGCAAGGAAGCCTTCGAGATGCTGGTGACGGGCGAGTTCATCGATGCCGCTGAAGCCCAGCGCCGCGGGCTCGTCAATCGCGTCGTGCCACTCGAGCAACTCGATGCCGAGGTGGCGCGCCTGGCCGCGTCCATCGTGGCCAAGTCGCCGCTGGCGATCCGCATGGGCAAGCAGATGTTCTACAAGCAGCTCGAGATGGGTCTGGATGGCGCCTACCAGCTCGCCTCCGAGACCATGGCCTGCAATGCGATGTGCGAAGACGCCGCCGAAGGCATCGACGCCTTCATCGCCAAGCGCAAGCCGGAGTTCAAGGGGCGCTGACGATGTCGGCCCCCTGCCGCGGCGGGTTGGGATGCTGATCGACTCGCATGTTCATCTCGACGCGGCCGAGTTTGCCGCGGACCGCGACGAGGTGATCGACAATGCGCGCGCCGAAGGGGTGAAGGGCTTCGTCGTTCCGGCCGTCGAGCGGCAGGGGTTCGACGCGGTTCTTGGCCTCGCGGCCGCACGACAGGATGTCTGTCCAGCCCTCGGTGTTCACCCGATGTACGTCATGGGAGCCCACGACGACGATCTCGATGTCCTCGAGGCGCACCTCGCACGCGGTGCCGCACGTGCGGTCGGGGAAATCGGCCTCGATCATTTCGTCACAGACGTCGATCCGGCCCGGCAACTCGAACTTTTCGTCGCGCAACTCAAGCTGGCGCGGCGTTACGACCTGCCGGTGATCCTGCACCTGCGCCGTGCGGTCGATCCGATCCTGAAGCAGTTGCGCCGCATCGGGGTTCGCGGCGGCATCGCGCACGCTTTCAACGGCAGCCGGCAGCAGGCCCAGGTGTTCATCGACCTGGGCTTTCGCCTCGGCTTCGGCGGTGCGATGAGCTTCGAGGGCTCGACCCGGATTCGCGAGCTGGCACGCACGCTGCCCTTGTCTTCGGTCGTTCTCGAAACCGACGCCCCCGACATCCCGCCTGCCTGGGCGCAAGGCCGGCGCAACGTCCCGGCCAACCTCGCGCGCTATGCTGCGCTGCTGGCCCGGTTACGCGGAATCAGCGTCGATGAAGTCGTGGATACGACCGGGCGCAACGTGTGCGAGGTGCTCGGCGGCTGGCGGCCCGGCTGACCCTCAGGCCGCGTTTGCGCCTGGCGTCATCGACAGCGATCGCGCGATCAGGTCGGCGATGTCGCGCTTGAGACGAGCGACATCGGTGTCGAATTTCTCGTAGATCATCAGGGAGACGCCGAAGACGTAGGCGTAAAGCAGCATGCAGCGGCTCGACGCTTCCTCCATCGGCACACCGCAGGCCAGGAAGAGTTCGCGCGCGCAGCGCAAGCGCACGTCATCCACTTCAGCAACGATCGCGCCTGCTTCCGCGTCGCGGCGGGCCCAGTCGCGTACTGCCAGCTCGATCAGCATCCCGCGTCGGTTGCGGCTCGCGCTGTACACGTCGATGACGTGGTAGATCTGTTCGAGCTCGCGGCCGGGCTGGGCGCGGGTCTGCTTGATGATGTCTCGTATCCGCCCGTCCCGCCAGTGGATCAAGACCGCCATCAGGAGATCGCGACGGTCGGCGAAATGCCAATAGAAGCTGCCCTTGGTCACCTTCAGGCGCTTGGCGAGCACTTCGACACGTAATCCGGCAATGCCTTCCTCAGCCAGCACCTCTGTGGCGCCGGCGATCCAGGCATCGCGGTCGAGTTGGGTGCGAGGTTTTTTTGCAGGATTTTCCATACGGCGTAGTATTGACGATTCTGCTTCCATACGCTACCGTATGCCGCATACCTCTCCGTATGGAATTGCTGCTGTGCAGCAGTGCCTTCAGGGGAGGGCAGTGACATAATCATCGTGTCCGGCGCAACGGACCGTTCAGTCAATCAGCACTAACAAGGAGCGCGGCAGAGTGAAAGTTCTCGTACCCGTCAAACGCGTTGTGGATTACAACGTCAAGGTTCGCGTCAAGGCCGACGGCAGCGGCGTGGATCTGGCCAACGTCAAGATGAGCATGAACCCCTTCGACGAGATCGCGGTGGAAGAAGCCGTGCGTCTGAAGGAGGCCGGCGTAGTGACCGAAGTGGTGGCGGTGAGCTGCGGCTTGGGAGCCTGCCAGGAGACCCTGCGGGCGGCGATGGCGATCGGTGCCGACCGCGGCATTCTCGTCGAGACCGATGTCGAACTGCAGCCGCTGGCCGTGGCCAAGCTGCTCAAGGCCGTGTGCGACAAGGAACAGCCGAATCTGGTGATCTGCGGCAAGCAGGCGATCGACGACGACGCCAACCAGACGGGTCAGATGCTGGCTGCGCTGGCGGGCTGGCCGCAGGCGACCTTCGCCTCCAAGGTGACCCTCGCTGACGGCAAGGCCGCGGTGACGCGCGAAATCGACGGCGGCCTCGAGACCGTGTCGATCAAGCTGCCGGCGGTGGTCACCACCGACCTGCGCCTGAACGAGCCGCGCTACGCCACGCTGCCCAACATCATGAAGGCGAAGAAGAAGCCGCTCGACACGGTCAAGCCGGCCGACCTCGGCGTCGATGTCACGCCTCGGCTCACCACGCTGAAAGTGTCCGAGCCGCCCAAGCGCAGCGCCGGCGAGCGCGTGGCCGATGTGGCCCAACTGGTCGACAAACTCAAGAACGTTGCGAAGGTGATCTGAACATGGCCATTCTCGTTATCGCAGAACACGACAACCAATCGCTCAAGGCCTCGACGCTCAACACGGTGGCCGCTGCCACCAGGCTCGGTGGCGACGTCCATGTGCTGGTAGCCGGTGCCGGCTGCGCCGCCGTGGCCGAAGCCGCCGCCAAGGTGGCCGGTGTTGCCAAGGTGCGGGTGTGCGACGCCGCGCACTACGAAGCTCAGACCGCAGAGAACGTTGCCGACCTGGTGAAGGGTCTGGCCGCTGATTACAGCCACGTGCTCGCCCCGGCGACCCCGGCGGGCAAGAACATGCTGCCGCGCGTAGCCGCGCTGCTGGACGTGGCGCAGATCAGCGAAATCGTCGCCATCGAGGCGCCGGACACCTTCGTGCGCCCGATCTACGCCGGCAACGCGCTGGCCACGGTCAAGAGCGCCGATGCGATCAAGGTCATCACCGTGCGCACCACGGCGTTCGACGCGGCCGCCGCCGAAGGTAACGCCGCGCCGATCGAGGCCGTCGCTGCGGGCACCGACCTCGGTGTGACCGCGCTGGTCGGCCGTGAGATCGTCAAGAGTGCACGCCCCGAGCTCGGCGCCGCCAAGGTCATCGTCTCCGGCGGTCGTGGTCTGGGCAGCGGCGACAGCTTCAAGCAACTGCTGGAGCCCCTGGCCGACAAGCTGGGCGCCGCGCTCGGCGCCAGCCGCGCCGCGGTCGATGCCGGTTATGTACCCAACGACTATCAGGTGGGTCAGACCGGCAAGATCGTCGCCCCGCAGCTCTACATCGCGGTCGGCATTTCGGGCGCGATCCAGCATCTGGCGGGCATGAAGGACTCCAAGGTGATCGTCGCGATCAACAAGGATCCGGAGGCGCCGATCTTCCAGGTGGCCGACTACGGCCTCGTGGGCGATCTGTTCCAGGTCATTCCGGAACTGACCGGCGCGCTCTGAAAGAGCCCGCCAAGGCCCTGGTTTACGACCAATCCCACGCGCATGGACCTTCCCGCGACGCTGTTTCCTGGAGCAGGGCAGGGCGTCATGCTGGCCCTCGCGGTGCTCGGTCTTTACCTGACCCTTCGTCATGCGCCGTGGGGGCGATTGCGGCAACCCGCGCAGTTGAACTTGTTGCTCGGGTTTGCGGTGGGACTGATGTTGATCTGGAGCATGAAGGCCGGGGTCAAGCCCGGCCTCAGTCTGCACATGCTCGGCGCAATGGCGGCAACTCTCGCGCTAGGCCCCTGGTTCGCCGTGCTGGCCCTGGGGCTTGCCTTGAGCGGCATCATGGTCAATGGGGTGGTCGAGTGGACCGATTGGCCGGTCAATTTCGTGCTGATGGTCATGGTGCCGATCGCCTTCGCCCATGTGTTCCAACGCGCGGTAGAGCGCTGGCTGCCGGCGCATTTCTTCATCTTCGTGTTCGTGATCGGATTCGCGGGTGCAGCGTTGACGGTAGTGGTGCAGGGCTTGGTGGCGTCCGCTGCCATGGTGTCTGCTGGCGCGTATTCCGCCGGTTTTCTGCTGAACGAATACCTCCCATTTTTCCTGCTGCTCGGCTTTTCCGAGGCCTGGATCAGTGGCGCAGTGATCACCCTGATGGTGGTGTATCGGCCCGAATGGGTTGCCGCATTCGACGATCGCCGCTATCTGCTCGATAAGTAAGTTCGTTTCACCTATTTCTGGAGCGCAAAGACAAATGAGTAACTACAACGCCCCCATCCGCGACATGCAGTTCGTGATGCGCGAACTCGCCGGTCTGGATGAAGTCACGCAGTTGCCCGGAAACGAGGAGGTTTCGGCCGATCTTGTAGACGCCATCCTCGAGGAAGCCGACAAATTCGCCAGCGGCGTACTCGCACCCCTGAATTGGGTCGGCGACCAGGAAGGTGCCAAGTGGAGCGCCGGTGAAGTCGCCACCGCACCGGGCTGGAAGGACGCTTACAAGCAGTTTGCCGAATCGGGCTGGACCGCACTGCCGTGTGACCCGGAATACGGTGGCCAGGGACTGCCCAAGCTGCTCGCGACGGCCGTGATGGAGATGTGGAAATCGGCCAACATGGCTTTCTCGCTGTGCCCGATGCTGACCAGCGGCGCTATCGAAGCGCTGATGCTGCGCGGCACGGACGAGCAGAAGAACATGTACTTGCCCAAGATGGTGTCGGGCGAGTGGACTGGCACGATGAACCTGACCGAGCCGCAAGCGGGTTCGGACCTCGCGGCCGTGCGCACCAAGGCTGAACCGCAGGGTGATGGCACTTACAAGATCTTCGGCCAGAAGATCTTCATCACCTACGGCGAACACGACATGACCGACAACATCATCCACCTCGTGCTCGCCCGCCTGCCGGACGCGCCCGAGGGCGTGAAGGGCATCTCGCTGTTCGTCGTGCCGAAGTTCCTGGTCGGTGCGGACGGCAGCCTGGGCGCGCGCAACGACGTACATTGCGTCTCGATCGAGCACAAGCTCGGCATCCACGCGAGCCCGACCGCCGTACTTGCCTTCGGCGACAATGGCGGCGCAATCGGCACGCTGGTGGGCGAACCCAACCGTGGCCTCGAGTACATGTTCATCATGATGAACGAAGCTCGCTTTGCGGTCGGCATGGAAGGCCTGGCGCTGTCCGAGCGCGCTTACCAACACGCGCTGCAGTACGCCAAGGATCGCGTCCAGGGCACCGATGCCGGCGTGCGTGGTGGTCCGAAGGTCAACATCCTTCACCATGCCGACGTGCGTCGCTTGCTGATGAACATGAAGAGCAAGACCGAGGCGATGCGCTCGCTCGCCTACGTGGTCGGCGCTGCCTTCGACAAGGCACACAACCATGCGGACGAGGCTGTCCGCGCCCAGAGTCAGGCCTTCGTCGACCTGATGATCCCGGTCGTCAAGGGCTGGTTCACCGAAAACTCGATCGATGTGACCTCGGACGGCGTGCAGGTCCATGGCGGCATGGGCTTCATCGAGGAGACCGGCGCGGCACAGCACTTCCGCGACGCGCGCATCACCACGATCTACGAAGGTACGACCGCAATCCAGGCCAATGACCTGATCGGGCGCAAGATCGCACGTGAGAACGGCGCGACCGTCGGCGCCGTGGTGAAGATGATGCGCGCGGTCGAGGCCGAGGTGGCTGCAGTGGAGGGCGAGTCCTTCGCTGCAATTGCCCGCTCGCTCAAGACTGGTATTTCTGCAGTTGAAGAAGCGGTCGCTTACATCCTTGCCACGTACGCGAAGGACGTGAAGGGCGCGTCCGTGGGCTCGGTGCCCTTCCTCAAGCTCCTCGGTATTGTTGCCGGCGGCTGGCAGATGGCACGTTCGGCGCTGGTCGCCAAGCGCCTGCTCGATGCAGGCGAGGGTGACGCGAGCTTCAACCAGACCAAGATCGTCACCGCACGCTTCTATGCCGATCACGTGTTGTCGCAGGCCTCGGGGCTTGCCTACACGGTTGTCAATGGTGCTGCAGGCGCCCTTGAGCTGAGCGAAGAGCAATTCTGATCGGCCACTGCCGGTTCCGCTTTCCGCTGGTGATGGCAGAATCGGCAGGCTGAAAGCCACAAGACAACGCCCGCTTCGGCATCCGAAGCGGGCGTTGTCCGTGGTGCCTCGATCGGCCCGGCTCGCTGTAGCGCCTGCCGGGACCTCACCGGGGGATTACTCCACCTTGGCCTTCTCACGCAGTTCGAGCACGTGACGCTCGACCTTCTGCTGTTGCAGGCGTTGCTGCAGCTGCGGCTTGACCTCGTCGAAGGGCGGAGCCTGGACGTCCCGAATGTCGTCGAGTTGAATCACGTGGTAACCGAAGTCGCTCTTGACCGGCGTGGCGGTGTACTTGCCTTTCTGCAACTTCACCATCGCGTCCGAGAACGGCTTCACGTACATGCCCGGGTTGCTCCAGCCGAGTTCGCCACCGCGCTCCTTCGATCCCGGGTCGCGCGACTCCTTGGCCACCTCTTCGAACGGCGTGCCGTTCTGCAGGCGGGCGATGATCGCCTTGGCTTCAGTCTCGGTCTCGACCAGCACGTGGCGCGGCTTGTATTCCTTGTCGCCCATGCGGCCCTTGATCCCTTCGTATTCCTTCTTCAGGTCGGCGTCGCTGATCGGGTTCGCACGCACGTACTCCTGCAGGTAGGCACGGATCAGAATGGCCTGGCGCGCCATGTCCATCTGCGCCTGCACGTCCGCTTTCTTGTCGAGGCCCTTCTTGCCTGCTTCCTGGCTCAGGACCTCGCGCCGAATCAACTCTTCGCGCACGGCGTTCTTCAGTTGGTCGTTTTCAGTCGCGCCCTGCGCGCGTTGCTCGGCAAGCATCGCCTCGGCCATGGCCGAAGGAATCGCGACGCCGTTGACCTGGGCGATGGACTCTGCAGCGAAAGCGGGGAGGGCGAGAAAGCCGGCCAGAAGTGCCACGGCGAGGTGGCTCGGGAAATGTTTCATGGAGATTCCTTCAGTTTGCTTGTTTGGTGGCCTCGTCGGCCGAAAGCGCGCGGATGGCGAGGGCATGGATGTCGTTCTTCATCATGCCGCCAAGCGCGTCGTAGATCATACGCTGTCGTAGCACTCTGCTGCAGCCCTCGAAACTCGGGGAGACGATAAATACCCGATAGTGTCCGCCACCTTCGCGCGCACCGGCATGGCCGGCGTGCAGCGCACTGTCATCGTGGATCTCGAGGGCATGAATTTCGAACTGTGCGGCCAGAATTTCCCGGATCCGCGTAAGCGTCTCGGCGCTCACGGCAGGGTTTTCCGGAAGGGTCGGACCGTAGTCCGGACAAAGACGCCGTGACGCACGTAGGGGTCGTCCTGCGCCCAGGCTTCGGCGCTGGCGAGCGAGTCGAATTCGGCAACGATCAGGCTGCCGGTGAATCCCGCGGGCCCCGGGTCCGGTGAGTCGATCGCAGGCATCGGTCCGGCCAGCAGCAGGCGGCCTTCATCGCGCAGGGCTTCGAGTCGGGCGACGTGCTCGGGGCGCACCGCGAGCCGCGTCTGCAGCGTGCCGGGGGCGTCTTCGCCGATCAGTGCGTAGTACATCAGTTGGTTTCCTCTTCCATGTGACGGGACAGATAAAAGCCCTGCGCGAGCACGAAGGCCAGCATCAAGCCCATGCCGCCGAACATCTTGAAATTCACCCAGGTTTCTTCGCTGAAGTTATAGGCAACGTAAAGGTTGAGCAGGCCCATCGCGATGAAAAACCCGGCCCAGGCCAGGTTCAGGCGGTTCCAGATCGGGTCGGGCAGCTTGATCTGCGCCTCGAGCATCTTGCGGATCAGGTTGCGTCGCAGCAGCCACGCAGAGCCGAGCAGCACGACACCGAACATCCAGTACAGCGCCGTCGGCTTCCACTTGATGAAGGTCGGGTTATGGAAGAAAAGGGTCGCGCCGCCGAAGACCACGATGATCGCGAGGCTGACCCAAAGCATGGTGTCCACCTTCCGGTGCTTCACCCACACCAGTGCAATCTGGAGCATGGTCCCGATGATGGCGACGAAGGTTGCGATCAGGATCGGTGCCTGCGATTCGGCAGTTCCGTCGCCGAGCCAGCCCGCAGCGAGCGCATGGGCGGCTTCCGGGTTGGCGCCACCGACCTTGTAGGCGGCAAAAAAGAGGATGACAGGCAGGAGGTCGAAGAGAAATTTCATGATCTACGCGGGGTACCTGAGGCGGGACGCCGCATTCTATCGCTTCCGCCCGCGGCGCTGCCGACTGGAAGGCAAAGCGCCGCACGAAGTCCACCGCCCTCCCGCGCGAGTAGCTCGAGCCGGCCATGGTGCATGCGCATCACCCGATCCACGATCGCCAGCCCGAGCCCGGCGCCCTTGGTGTTCGTGCGTGCATTTTCGAGTCGAGTGAACGGACGGCGCATGCGCTCGACTTCGGCCTCGGGAATGCCGGGACCGCGGTCGGCAACCTCGATGCGGGCGAATTCGGCGCCGGCATCGACCGTGATGTCGAGCGCCTTGTCTGAGCCCGCATAACGCAGCGCGTTGTCGATCAGGTTGGTGACTGCGCGCCGGATCGATAGCGCGCGCGCCGGCACGATGAGCGCATCGGGCAGGTCGAGGCGGATCTGCACGCCGCGCAGGCGGTAAGGTTCGGTGACCTCGCGAACCAGCGCCGCAAGGTCGGTCGGTCCCACCGCCTCCTGAGAGTCGCCGCGCCCGAAGTCCAGGAACTGCCCGATGATGCGATCCATCTCCTCGATGTCCGTGACCATCGCCGTGACCTCGCTATCGGGCGCGCCCGACATCTCGATGCCCAGTCGGAGCCGCGCAAGTGGCGTGCGCAAGTCATGCGATACACCAGCAAGGATCAAGGCCCGGTCTTCGTCCATGCGTGCAAGGTTGCCAGTCATCTGGTTGAAGGCGCGGGCGACAACGGCGATCTCCTGGGGTCCGCTTTCGGCCTGGGGCGGCGGTGTTTCGCCACTGCCGACCATGCGCGCCGCACGGGCGAGCTGGCGCAGCGGGGCGTTGATTCGCGCCACGATCAGGTATGCGCCGAGCAGCGCCGCAATCAGCGCGCCGCTTCCCCAGGCCAGCCAGTCGAAACTGTCCGCGTTCTCGATGCGATCGGGCGGCAGCATGACCCAGTATTCGTCGTGCGCGTCGTCCGGGTCGAGGCGAAAACTCACCCAGAATCCGTCCAGCGACTTCCAGCGCGAGGCGAAACGGGTGTGGTCGCCCAGCTGTCGGCGGACGTCGGTCATCAGCAAGCGCAGCGGTCGGGTATCGGCCAGCGGCACGAGCTCGTCGGTGGCCTCGGCCGGATAGATCCGGATGCCCTCGAGCGCGGCCAGATCGATCAGGAGGTCGATTCTGCGATCGAAGTCGGCGTTGATCAGTGCGGTCCGGGTGAGGTTGACCACCGACACCACCATCTGCGCCACATCGCGCGAGCGGGCTGGCTCCTGGAAATACCTGAAGATCTGCGACCACGCCCCCAGCGCGAGAATCAGCAGCACGGCGACGAGCAGAAAGGTTTGCCACAGCAGTGTGCTCGGCAGCCAGGTTCGGCGCGCTGACGCCCGGGGCGCAGGCCCGGGAGAGGCCTTGAGGGCTTGCGTCATCCTGCGTTCTTCAGCTGCCCTCTGCGTCGCCGCCACTGGCAGCACTATCGCTGGCCTCGGTCGCACCCTTCTGGTCATCCGGCACGAATACGTAGCCGAACCCCCATACGGTCTGGATGTAGCGCGGCTTGGCGGGGTCGTCCTCGACAAGCTTGCGCAGCCGCGAGACCTGCACGTCGATCGCACGGTCGAACACCCCGTACTCGCGACCACGTGCAAGCTCCATCAGCTTGTCGCGCGAAAGCGGTTGGCGAGGATGAGTGAGCAGGACCTTGAGCAGGGAGAATTCGCCCGTGGTGAGCTGGATCTCCTCGCCGTCTCTAACCAGGGAGCGCGTGCCGAGATTGACCCTGACGCGGCCGAAGACGACGATTTCGTCATCTGCAGTGGGTGCCCCGGGCAGGGTCTGCGGCTGACGACGCATCACCGCCTGAATCCGCGCAACGAGTTCGCGCGGATTGAACGGCTTGGCGAGGTAGTCGTCAGCCCCCATTTCGAGACCAACGATGCGATCGACGTCGTCGCCCTTGGCGGTGAGCATGATGATGGGAATCTGGTTTTCCGTTGCTCGCATGCGGCGGCAGATTGCCAGCCCATCCTCGCCAGGCAGCATGAGGTCGAGCACGATGAGGTCGTAGTGCTCGCGATGCAGCGCGCGATCCATCATTGGCGCGTCGCCTACGGCCTTTACCGCGAAGCCCTGCTCCTGCAGGTAACGCGACAACAGCTCGCGCAAGCGGGCGTCATCGTCCACGACGAGAATGCGATAGCGTGTTTTCTGGTTCATGGTCGAGATGCTAGCCTGAGTCGTGCGCCCGTGCCAGCGTCTCGATGGGCTACTCCGGGGCGGGCGGGGTAACCCTTCGTAAGTACGGGATGAACGTGCAATGTCACCTTACAAATCAGCCTGCACCGTGCGATTTGCAACTATCGGCATGAGGCCGATTGCCGTATGTTCGGGGTGCCTGCTCGCCCTGTTGGGCCGATGTGCATGCTTTTCTTTTTGCTTACTCGGTGATTGTTGTTGATGACGCACCTTTTCCATCCCGCAGCCGGACTCTTCACGCCCCTGACGCAACGCCTCGGCACCATGCGCGGCAGGGCGTGTTCTGCGACGGGCGCCGCGCTGCTCTGCCTCGGCGTCGTGGCGACATCCCCCGCGCATGCACAGTCCGTTCAGGACCTTTTTGCCAGCGAGGCGCAGGAGCGCGGCGGACGGGCAGCCGAGGTTACCCAGCGCAAGGATTGGCGCAACACGCTCGATCGTCAGGAGCGCGAGGGCGAGCGGAGTCAGCAACGGCGCAAGATGAGCGAGGAGGAACGCAGCAACCTGCGTCAGCACCTGCGCGACGCGTCCCGCGGTGCGTACCGCGACGACTCCCCTCCGCGCAAGGGGCGACGCTGACAGCCCGTTTGCCGGACACAGCGAGCTTGCGTCAGCGCCTTGGCGGGGGCCACAGCCGGTTTGGCCTGCAGCCGGTAGAATACTGGCCCCATGAACATCCTCTCCATCGAAACCGCCACCGAGCACGGCAGCGTCGCCCTGCTGCACGGCGGTGAATTGCTTGTCCGTCGCATCCAGGGCGCTGCCAATCACTCCGAGGCCGTGCTGCGCGATCTGCGTGAACTGCTGATCGAGGCCGGGATCGGGGTCACCCAACTTGATGCCATCGCCTTCGGTGCCGGGCCCGGTGCATTCACCGGTTTACGACTGGCCTGCGGCGTGGCGCAGGGTATTGCGCTCGGTGCCGACCTGGGCGTTGCGGTAGTCGGCAGCCTGCAGGCAGTTGCTCTACAGGCTGGCGTGAGGCGTGTTTTCGTGGCGACCGATGCGCGCATGGGCGAGGTCTACCACGCGGCCTTCGAACAGGACGCGGAGGATGTGCCGATGGCCGTCGGCCAGGCGGGGTGCCGCCATCCACTCGAGCTGGAACTGCCCGCGGGCGACTGGTTTGCAGCGGGCTCGGCGTTCAAGGTGTGGCCTCAGGAACTGGAGGCACGATTCCTCGGGCGTCTGACCGGCTGCCGACCGGACATGGTGCCCCGTGCCGAGGAAGTGGCGCGCCTGGGTGCGGTGGCGGTCGCGCGCGCAGCGCTGACGCCGCCCGAACTTGCGGCACCGTTCTATGTGCGCGACAAGGTCGCGCTGACCACGGCTGAACGGCTGGCGCGCGGGGGGCGTGCCTGATGCGGGAGCTGTCGTTCGCTGTGATGACTACAGGCGACCTCGACTGGGTCGCCGCGTGCGAAGCCGAGTTGCATACCCATCCATGGTCACGGGCGAGTTTCGCCGATGCGCTCGCCTCGGGGTACGAGGCCTGGATCATGCAAGATGCGGGCGAGAGGATCGGCTACTCGATCGTGCTCAACGTGCTGGACGAATCGCATCTGCTGGATCTTGGTGTGGTGTCTGCCGCGCAGGGAACCGGGCTTGGACGACATTTCCTGGACTGGCTGTGTGCGCGCGCGAAACAGCGCGGCTCAGAAAGTTTCTTCCTCGAAGTGCGTCCCTCCAACGTCGCTGCGCTGCGGCTCTACGAGCGCTTCGGTTTTGCCGAGATCGGCCGGCGTCGCGGGTACTATCCGGCCGCCGAAGGTCGTGAAGACGCGATCGTGATGAGGCTTGCGCTCTGATGGCGGCACGCATATCGACGTGGCGCGCTGCCGCGCTCCGCGAGATGGGCCTGGGGCCGATCTGGCTCAAGCGCGGCAGCCACGAGCAGGAGCCGTTCGTTCCCGAAGCGACCGCGCCGACACAGCCTGCGGCGGAGCCACCGCCCGCGAAGGCAAGAAACCAGGCACGAAGCCTTATCCCGTCGGCGCCGGGGCCTGCACCGGCTGCGATGGCGGTTTCCCCTGCTGCGGCTTCAGTCGTAGCGCATTCGGTTGCCGTCCCTGAGCGCAAGCACGCCCGCCAGCCGAGTCCGCCGCAACAATTCCTCCAGCCCGACGATGGCGAACGGCTGGCGCGCATCGAAACGCTCGACTGGGCGGCCCTGGAGGATGACATCCGCGCCTGCCGTGCGTGCTCACTGTGCGAGCGCCGCAAGCAGGCCGTGCCCGGCGTGGGCGATCGTCAGGCGCGCTGGATGTTCGTAGGGGAGGGGCCGGGCGCCGAGGAAGATCAGCGCGGCGAGCCTTTCGTCGGCCAGGCCGGGCGCCTGCTCGACAACATGCTCGCTGCCCTCGGGCTCGATCGCACGCAGGACGTCTACATCGCCAATGCGGTCAAATGCCGCCCACCGCACAATCGCACGCCCGAGCGTGTCGAGCTGGCGGCCTGCCTGCCTTATCTCGACCGCCAGATCGCACTCGTGAAGCCGCGCCTGCTGGTCGCCCTCGGTCGTCCCGCGGCGCAGGCCTTGCTCGACCGCGAACTCGCCATTTCGGCTGCGCGCGGAAAACGCTTCGAACGCCAGGGCATACCGGTCGTGGTCACCTATCACCCTGCTTATCTGCTGCGCAATCCGCAGGACAAGGCCAAGGCCTGGGAAGATCTCTGTTTTGCACGGCGGATGATGGCCGGCGAGGCCTAGCAGGAACGCGACCGACGCTTGCCGCGGCGGGCCCGGAGCAGGCGGACACGACGCGCGGTTCGAGGTCAGTGCATCCGGTCTTCGAGCAGCGCGACGTTGTCGAATTCGCGCTGGTTCTGTTCGTGGCGGCACTTCACCAGCCACATGGTGCCGGCGACGAAGAGGCCGAACATGACGATCACGATATTGATCGACAGCCCGAACATGATCAGCAGCGCATAGGTGCCGGTCATCATCAGGATCGACAGGTTCTCGTTGAAGTTCTGCACCGCGATCGAGTGGCCTGCGCCCATCAGGATGTGGCCGCGGTGCTGCAGCAGCGCGTTCATCGGCACGACGAAGAAGCCCGCAAGACCACCGACGATCACCATCAACACCATGGCGATCCAGGCTTGGGTCACGCCCACCATCGTCATCACCCCCAGCCCCATCGCGATCCCGAGCGGAATCACCCTGACGGCCTTGCGCAGCGAGATGTAGCGTGCGGCGAGAACCGAACCGGTCGCCACGCCGAGCGCCACCACGCCTTGCAGCATCGAGGCCTGCGATAGGTTCATGCCGAGATTGTGTTCCGCCCACTTGATCACGATGAACTGCAGTGTCGCTCCCGCGCCCCAGAACAGCGTGGTCACGGCGAGCGAGATCTGGCCGAGCTTGTCGCGCCACAGCAGGCGCAGGCAGTGGTTGAAGTCGTGGATCAGGTAGATCGGATTGTTCTTCAACGGCTTGTGGTCGACGCCAGTGTCGGGAACGTAGAAGTTGAACCCGGCCGCAATCAGGTACAGCACACCGACCACCATGACCGCCGCCTCGAAGGGCGTGCTCACGAGGGGCAAGCCCAGGCCCATCAGGCCGCTGGAGATGTCGTCGCGGATCATCACCCCGCCCATCACCGTGCCGACGATGATCGCACCCACGGTCAGCCCCTCGATCCAGCCGTTGGCCACGACCAGCAGGCGGTGGGGGAGGTACTCGGTGAGGATGCCGTACTTGGCCGGCGAATACGATGCGGCGCCAAGACCGATCACCGCGTAGGCGAGCAGCGGATGGGTGCCGAGAAAGAGCATCAGGCAGCCGCCGATCTTGATCGTGTTGCTGATCAACATCACGCGCCACTTCGGCATCGAGTCGGCGAAAGCGCCGACGAAGGCCGCCAGCGCCACGTACGACACCGTGAAGAACAGCTTGAGCAGGGGCTCGAATTCAGACGGGGCTGCCATGTCCCGCAGCATGGCGATGGCGATGATCAACAGCGCGTTGTCGGCCAACGCAGAAAAGAACTGCGCCGCCATGATGATGTAGAAGCCGAGCGGCATCGCGGGGTCGGATCACGGGTGTGGAGCGCGGTTTATATCATGAAGCGGTTTGCGTCGTGATGATCTTGCGCAAGTCCCATGAAAAGCTGCCGCAAGCACGTGCTGGCGCCGTTTCTGGCGCTTCGGCGTGGTGCATTTGCGCATTCGTCGAGCCGCCGGATCACTGCGGTTTTTCGAGGGCGCGCAAAAACGCTCAGACTGTGCTTTAATTCGCAAAATAAATCTTACTTATTCTTATCATGGCAGATCGCAGACTTCAAGTATTCCACGCGGTGGCGAAGCACGGGTCGTTCACCCGCGCGGCAGAGCACCTCCACATGACCCAGCCGGCCGTCACCTTCCAGATCAAGCAACTGGAAGAGCACTTCGACACCCGCCTGCTCGACCGCGGCCACGGCAAGATCACGCTGACGCCCGCTGGCGAGCTGGTACTGGCCTACGCCGAAAAGATTCTCGGCCTGTCGGCAGAGCTGGATTCGCGCGTTTCGGAACTCACCGACGATCTCGCCGGCCAGATCAAGATCGGCACCAGCACCACGATCGCCGCCTATTGGCTGCCGCAGGTCCTCGAGGGTTTCAAGCGGCGTTATCCGGGCGTGCTGCCGCGGGTCGTCGTCGGCACCTCCAAGCTCACCGAAGACCGTGTCGCCGCGCGTGACCTCGACATCGGCCTGATCGAGATCGCCACCGAGCAGCAATCGATCGAGCGCCGCCCGGCGACGCGCGACGAACTGCTGGTGATCTGCAGCCCCGACCACCCGCTCGCGAAGTTAGAGCAGCTCACCGCGCGCGACCTCGTCGGCCATCCTTTCATTGACCGCGACCCGGGCAACGGCATCCGCCAGATCGCCGACGAATTCTTCGAAGCGGCAGGTGTCGCCGGCAGCGAGATCACGCTGTGCGCCGAACTCGGCAGCCTGGCGGCGATCAAGCAGCTTGCTGCGGCCGGACTGGGGTTCGCGATTGCTTCCAAACGCGCCATCCATCGCGACGTCGAGGAAGGCCGGCTGGTCGCCATTCCGCTGCAGCCCCGCACCTACACGCCGCTCGAAGTCATCGTGCCGCGCGACAAGTTCCGCTCCCGCCTCATCACCGCCTTTGCCGACTACGCCTGCGAAGAATTCGCACGCATGGCCCGAGAGGCAGAAGAGGCCTGAATCCTTGCTGTGCCCGATCGTTGATGCATCTGGCGGGTCGCGCTGATGGCCCGCAGCAAGACCGCTTTCGTGTGCACCGAGTGCGGCGCGCAGGCGCTGCGCTGGCAAGGCCAGTGCCCGCAGTGCCAGGCCTGGAACACCATGGTCGAGTCCGTGCTCGAGCCGGCGGCGCCCGCAGCGGGCAGCCGCTTTGCAGCGCTCGCCGGCGAGACCAGCCGCCTGCAGCCACTCTCCGCGCTCGAACCCCGTGAGGAACCCCGCCAGCCCACCGGCCTGGACGAATTCGACCGCGTGCTCGGCGGCGGCCTCGTCGCCGGCGGTGTTGTGCTGATCGGCGGCGACCCGGGGATCGGCAAATCCACCCTGCTGCTGCAGGCGCTGTCCAATCTGGCGGAACTGTCTGCACAGGGGAGCAAGGCGCGCGCCGGCAGCGGCGTGATCTACGTCAGCGGTGAGGAATCCGGCGAACAGGTCGCGCTGCGTGCCCAACGCCTGCAACTGCCGCCGTCACCGCTGCAGATGCTGGCCGAGATCAACCTCGAGCGCATCCTCCACACCCTGCGCGAGGCGCGCCCGCGCGTGGCGGTGATCGACTCGATCCAGACCGTCTATTCCGAAACCCTGCAGTCCGCGCCCGGCTCGGTCGCCCAGGTGCGCGAATGCGCGGCGCAGCTCACCCGCTTCGCCAAGCAGAGCGGCACCAGCCTGATCCTGGTCGGCCACGTCACCAAGGACGGCACGCTCGCCGGCCCGCGGGTGCTCGAGCACATCGTCGACACCGTGCTGTACTTCGAGGGCGACACCCACTCCAGCTTTCGGCTGGTGCGCGCGTTCAAGAACCGCTTCGGTGCGGTGAACGAGCTCGGCGTGTTCGCGATGACCGAGCGCGGCCTGCGCGGCGTATCCAACCCGTCGGCGATCTTCCTGTCGCAGCATTCGCAGCAGGTCGCGGGAAGCTGCGTGCTGATCACTCAGGAGGGTACGCGCCCGCTACTGGTCGAGATCCAGGCCCTGGTCGACGCCTCGCAGAGCCCCAACCCCCGCCGGCTCTCGGTGGGCCTCGAGCAGACCCGGCTGGCGATGCTGCTGGCGGTGATGCACCGCCACGCCGGCGTCGTGTGCTTCGATCAGGACGTGTTCGTCAACGCCGTCGGCGGAGTCAAGATCACCGAGCCCGCGGCCGACCTCGCGATCCTGTTCGCCATCGTGTCCTCGCTGCGCGACCGCCCGTTGAAGCGCGGCCTTGCGGTGTTCGGCGAAGTCGGCCTCGCCGGCGAGATCCGCCCTGCGCCGCGCGGGCAGGAGCGCCTGAAGGAAGCCGCCAAGCTCGGCTTCGACACCGCCATCGTGCCGCGCGCGAACGCGCCCAAGCACGCGATCGAGGGGATGCGAGTGATTGCGGTGGAGCGGGTGGAAGAGGCGCTGGAGATGCTGCGCGAGCTTGAGTAGGCATGTCGCGCGTAACGCGAATCCACTTCGTGAGAAGTCTACCGAACGGTGTTCGCTGCTCTTATGTGGTGGCACAGCATTCGATCAAATGATATTGTCACGGGCTAAATATTTCGTGGTTATTGTCGTTAAGAGCTTCTACGACAGTAGCTCGACCCCCTTCTGAAGGCAGCGCTGCATGACAGGGGTTATGCAGTGCTGCTTTCATCAAGAGACTGATTGATGGATCTGCCCAGCAATGTAGATCAGTGCCAATTCGATTTAACGTGTAGTGAGACCGAAAAGGTCCCAAATTGGGCAGCAGATACGACTTCCCAAGTAACTCCTATCGCGATCGTTGGCCTGGCTTTCCGCTTCCCCGGCGACCTGAGTGACGAACAGAGTTTCTGGCAGGCGCTTACTGACAAGCGCGACCTAATCACCGAGGTTCCCTCCGACCGTTGGGCGGTCGACGAACTGCAGCACGCCCGCCGCGCCGAACCCGGCCGCAGCATCACTTTTTCGGCCGGCGTGCTGTCGCGGATCGATGAGTTCGATGCCGGCTTCTTCGGGATCTCGCCGCGCGAGGCGGCCTGGCTCGACCCGCAGCAGCGCCTGCTGCTCGAAATGGCCTGGGAGGCGATGGAGAACGCACAGATTCCGGCCTCTTCCCTGGCAGGAACTCAGTGTGCGGTCTATGTCGGTATCTCCGGCCTCGACTACGGCATCCGAAGTCTTGATGATCTGGCGTCGATGACTGCGCACTCGATGACTGGCAACACGCTCAGTCTTGCGGCGAACCGGCTGTCCTACGTTTTCGATCTCCACGGTCCGTCGCTTGCCGTGGATACCGCCTGTTCGTCGTCGCTGGTTGCGCTGCATCACGCCTGCATGGCCCTTCAGGCCGGCGAGGCGATGACCGCGCTCGTCGGCGGTGTAAATCTGCTGCTGCATCCTTATCCCTTTGTGGGCTTCACGAAGGCGTCGATGCTGTCTGCCGATGGCCGCTGTAAAGCCTTCGACGGCTCTGGCAACGGCTATGTGCGTGCAGAAGGCGGTGCAGTGTTGCTGCTCAAGCCGCTAGACCAAGCCCTGGCCGACGGTGACGACATCCAGGCGGTGATCCGTGCCACTGGCGTAAACGCCGATGGTGCCCGCAAAACGGGCATCACCATCCCCAGCCGCGACGGTCAGGCCGAACTCATGCGCACCGTCTTGGGCAAGAGCGGCCTGGCGGCAACCGACATAGACTTTGTCGAAGCCCACGGCACTGGCACGGCGGTCGGTGATCCCATCGAAGCAGCCGCGATCGGTTCGGTGTACGGCCAGGGTCGCGATGCGCCTTTGCCGATCGGCTCGGTCAAGGCCAATCTCGGCCACCTGGAGCCTGCCTCCGGAATGGCGGGGCTGGTCAAGGCCGTGCTCGGGCTCAAGAACCGCGCCTTGCCGCCACAGATCCACCTCGAAACACTCAACCCGAACATCGATTTCGAGCGGCTTAACCTCGAACCCGTCACCAAGTACCACCTGTTTGCGCCGCACACGTACAAGCCCCTGATCGCGGGGGTCAACTCCTTCGGGTTTGGTGGTGCCAATGCGCACGTCCTGCTGCAGGAGTATCGCCAGCCCGATGCCCCTGACCAAGCGCACGCCCCCGTGGCGTTACCGCCGCTCTTGCTCTCGGCCCGCTCCTACGCGGCCCTGCGAGAGCTCGCCGCGCGCTACGCCGATCGCCTGCGGGGCCAAGATCCTCAGGGTTTCTACGACATCGCCCATGCCGTGGCCCACCGACGCGAGCGCCTGGAAACGCGCCTCGCGCTGGCGCCGACTACGATCGACCAGGCGCTCGCATCGCTGTCGGCTTTTGCCCGGGGCACAGCCGCCGAGGGCTGCATGCTGGAAGACGCCTTGCCGCATGGCAGCGGCATCGCTTTCATCTACTCCGGCAACGGCGCTCAGTGGGTCGGCATGGGCGTAAGCCTGCTCGCCGAGTCACCCCGTTTCACCGAAATCATTGCTGAGCTCGACGCAAAGATGCAGCCAGTGGCCGGCTTCTCGCTGCTCGCCGAACTGCAAGCCGACGCCTCGGCCGCACGCCTCGACGACACGGTCATCGCCCAGCCGCTGCTGTTCGCCATTCAGGTTGCCGTCACCAGCCTGCTTCGCGAGCAGGGTGTCGTGCCCCACGCCGTGGCTGGCCACAGCGTGGGCGAGGTGGCTGCCGCCTGGGCTGCGGGTGCATTCAATCTTGATGAGGCCATCTGTATCATCGTCGCGCGCAGCAAGGCGCAGGGGCAGACCCGTGGTGCGGGCCGCATGGCCGCGGTCGGCATGTCGGCGAGCGCAATTGAGGCGGTGATCGCGGAGTGCTCCAGTGCCGACTCCAGCCGTGGACTCGGCGGCACGTTCGACATTGCCGTCGCCGGTATCAATAGCCCGGACAACGTCACACTCTCCGGGAGCCTCGCTGACCTCGAGCGCCTGCAAGCCTATCTCAAGCCTCGCGGTACGTTTTTCCGCCTGCTCGATCTCGACTACGCCTTCCACAGCCGGCACATGGACCCGATCGCGGCGAGTTTGCTCGACCGCCTCGCTGGTCTCAGTCCCCGCCCGACGGTGGATATCGCCTACGTCTCCACCGTAACCGGCGACGTGCTCGACGGCTCCCTGCTTGGTGCCAGCTATTGGTGGCGCAATGTGCGCGAGCCGGTGCGCTTTGCCGACGCGGTCGCACGGCTTGCCGCGTTGGATTGTCGCGCCTTCGTCGAGATCGGCCCCAATGCCATCCTGCAGCGCTACATCCGGGAATGCGTTTCCGCGGTCGAAGGCAAGGTCCGAGTCCTGTCGACCCTGCGCAAGGGTGCGGACGGCTGGGGGCGTATCGTCGATACCGCGCTGCGTGCGCACCTGCTCGCAGCCAAGCCGCAGCTTCAGGCGTATTTCCCCGTTCCCGGCCGGCACGTACGGCTGCCCAACTACCCCTGGCAGCGCGAACGCCACTGGCATCCGCGCACCAGCGAGGGACTCGGCTCGTTCGAGCGCCGGCGCGTCCATCCGCTGCTGGGCTGGCGCATCCCCGACGCCGAATGGACGTGGGAGAACACCCTCGACCCTGTCGTCGTGCCCTGGATTGGTGACCACAAGGTCGGCGCTGCGGTCGTGTTTCCTGGCTCGGCCTACGCCGAAATGGCGCTCGCCGCCGCGCGCGAATGGCTGGGGGGCGATCGCTTCGCTTTCGAGGAGTTGGACATCGTCTCGCCGCTGGTCTTTGCCGAAGAGCACGCCCGCAGCCTGCGCCTCACCCTGAGTCCGCGCGACGGCAGCTTCCAGATAAAGAGCCGGCAGCGACTGTCCAACGACGAGTGGACGCTCCACGCCGCCGGCCGATTGCTCCAGGCCGGCACGCACCGTGCCGTTGCGCGCATCGCGCCGCCGCCTGCGTCAGCAACCTGCATCAGCGGCGCAACCCACTATCACCTCGCCCGAACCCTTGGCCTCGACTACGGCCCGGCGTTCCAGAGGCTGACCCAGGCGCGCGTTGCCGACACCGTACTCGAAGCCAGCGTCCAAGATCCGGCCGACGACACCTATCTCATCCATCCCGCGCTGCTCGACACTTGCTACCAATCGCTCGTCGACTTCTTCTGTGCCGACATTGAGTCGGGGCAGGGCGTCGCGCTGCTGCCGGTAAAGGCCAGCGCGCTCACGCTACACCGCCGCGGCATCGTCACTAAATTCCGTGCCAAGCTGCGTCGCCGCAGTGCGCGTTCGGTGCTGGCAGACTTCGAACTGCTCGATGCCGACGATCAACTCGTGGCGACCGTGTCTGGCTGCCGCTTCCGTGCCGCGCCCCTGGGGCACAGGGACGAAGGCAAGGTGGCGCACTGGCGCATCGTTCCCTGGCTGCAGCCGCATCCGATGGATGCTCGCGCTAGCGAACTCCCTGTTGTGGCGCAGCTTGCCGAGCACATCCACGAGGCAATGGCCACGCTGGAGTCCCAGCGCAAGCTGTGGTTCAAGGAAGCATTGCCACTCTTCGAGGCGCTGGTGCTCTCCTTCGCCCACGAAGCCTTCCGGGTGCTTGCGCAGCGTGAAAACGGTCTGCAGGCTCTTGCGACTTCGGCTTCGCCCTATGCCCGCTGGCTCGCCGACTTGTTGCGCCAGGAAGCGCTGCTCGTCCAGGAAGAAGGCGCCTGGACGCTCGTCGCCGATAGCGGCCTGCCGGCATCCGAAGAGATTTGGAAGGCGCTGCGGCACGAGCACCCGGCTTGTCTCCCTCAGCTCGTGCTGATGGGGCGTGTCGGTCTTCATCTGTCGCAACTACTCGCCGGCGAGCTCGACGCCAACGGTTTTGCGCACGACCTGGCGCACGCGCCGGCGGCCGAAACCCTGTACGAAGACGACCCGGCATATTTCGGTGTTCGCCAAGCAGTCCATCACGCATTGCTACGGATTGCTCACTCCGTGCCGGGCCACCGTCGCCTGCGCGTCCTCGAGATCGCCGCCGGCCCCAGCGAACTTCCGCGCACCCTGCTCGACGCCCTGCCCGAAGACCGGCTCGACTATGTGCTCGCACTGCCGCATGAGGCTACGGCAGCGCGTCAGCAAACCGAATACACCGACTTCGCCAACCTCACGGTCGCAACCCTGAGCAGCACCAACTGGAAGCTCAGCGCCGACAAGCCACTACCTGACGTCTTCGACGTCGTTATCGTCCGCCACGCGCTGCACAAGGCGCTTAGCCCCGAGGCCGCTGTTTCCCAGGTACGCGACTGGCTAGCCACTGGAGGCCTTTTGCTGCTCGCCGAGCGCCGTCCCGACTGGAGCGCTGACTTCATCAACGGTCTTGCCCCCGATTGGTGGCACGACACCGCACTCCCGGATCTGAAGTTTGGCGCGCCCAACTCCTGCCTGCTACCGCCCCAGGCCTGGGAAGAAGCGCTCAGGCAGCAGGGTTTCGATGATGTGCAAAGCTTCGAAGAGCTGGCCGCGGCGGGCCTGGCTGAGGGCGCATACCTCGTACTTGCCCGTCGCCCGCAGACTGCCGAAATCGCCTTGCAGTCGACCGCGTCAGAATCGTGGCTGCTGATTGCTGACGACGCCTCCGCAGAGTTGGCCCAACGGCTCCAGACCCGGCTCGAAACCGCTGGCCAGCGCGTCGAGATTGCGCCGAGCCTGAAGGGCTGCGAGCTCGCCGAGGTCCAACACGTCGTGCGACTCCAGGGATGGGCCGCGACGCGCGACAACGCCTCGTCGCTGCTTTCCGAGGCCTTGCTCGACGTCCAGGCCCTCGCCATGTGCGGCGGCAAACCTCCTCGCCTGTGGCTCATGACCCGAGGTGGGGCGCTCGCCTCCGAGCTCCCGGCGTCGGTACGGCACAATCCCGAGCAGGCAGCGCTCTGGGGCTTCGGGCGTGTCGTCATGAACGAACACCCCGCACTCGAAACCACCTTGATAGACCTGCATTGCGCGCTTGATGCACCTGAAACGCTGGCCCGGCTCGAGAACGAGCTCCTGCGCCCGGACAATGCCAGCGAAATCGTGCTCGCCAACCCCGGTCGTTACACCTTGGTCATGCGTGAGGAGCCGCCCACAACTGCCCCGACCGACCAGGGCGCCGATCGCTTCCGGCTCGACTTCCGCATCCCCGGTCAGCTTCGCAACCTGCTGTGGCTGGCGCAGGCCGAACAGCCGCTGGGGGCGAGTGAGGTCGAAGTGCGCACCCAGGCCACCGGCCTCAACTTCCGCGACGTCATGTACCTCATGGGGCTGCTCCCCGATGAAGCGGTGGAAAGCGGCTTCGCGGGCGCAAGCCTCGGGCTTGAATTCTCCGGCGTCGTCGCCCGCATCGGCGCCGATGTGCACGACATCGAGGTTGGCGACAAGGTCATGGGCTTCGGGGCCGCCTGCTTCGCCAGCCACGTCGTCACCCGCCGCGACGCCGTCTCGCGCATGCCCGAGCAGTGGTCGTTCGAGGCCGCCGCCACGGTGCCAACGGTCTTCCTCACGGTCTACTACGCGCTCCAGCACCTTGCCGCGTTGCAACCGGGCGAACGCGTGCTCATCCATGGTGCCGCGGGCGGGGTCGGCATTGCCGCCATCCAGTTGGCCAAACATCTTGGAGCAGAAGTCTTTGCCACCGCCGGTAGCGACGACAAACGCGACTTTGTCCGCCTGCTCGGTGCCGACCATGTCTTCGATTCGCGCACGCTCGATTTTGCCGACGACATCCTCGCTGCCACCAACGACGAGGGCGTCGACGTCATCCTGAATTCGCTGGCGGGCGAAGCCATCCGCCGCAACCTGCGTGTGCTCAAGCCCTTCGGGCGCTTCCTAGAGCTCGGCAAGCGCGACTTCTTCGAGAACACTCCGATCGGCCTTCGCCCCTTCAAGGACAACATCAGCTACTTCGGCATCGATGCCGACCAGTTGCTCACGGCTCGCCCCACGCTCGCCGCCCGCATGTTCGGCGAGATGATGGAGCTGTTCCGTGAGGGCGTGCTGTCGCCACTGCCGTACCGCGTCTTCCATGCCGATCGCGTCGTGGATGCCTTCCGCGTCATGCAGCAGGCACGCCACATCGGCAAGGTCGTCGTCTCTCTCAACAACGCGCGGCCGCAGATCAGGCAATCCTCCACGGCTCACCGCGCCTTCCAGCCCGCCAAGGACAGCACCTGGCTCATCACCGGTGGCCTGTCCGGCTTCGGGCTGGAGTCCGCGCGCTGGCTCGCCGCGCACGGGGTTGGCAATCTGGTGCTTGTCAGCCGTCGCGGCGTTGAGGTATCGGGTGCTGCGCAGGCCATCGAAGAACTTGGCGCCCTCGGCGTCAAGGTCCAGGCCCATGCCTGCGATATCACCGATGCACACGCCGTGGCGCAGCTCGTCGACCAACTCCGCGATAGTGCAGCGCCGCTCACCGGCGTGCTGCACGCCGCGATGGTTATCGACGACAAGCTCATCGCCAACCTCGACCCCGCCAGCATGGACGCCGTGCTGCGGCCCAAACTCGTCGGCGCCTGGAACCTGCACCAGGCCACCCTCGGGCTGGCGCTCGAACACTTCGTGCTCTACTCGTCGATCACCACGTCGATCGGCAACCCTGGCCAGGCCAATTACGTAGCCGCCAACGCCGCGCTCGAAGGCTTTGCCGAGATGCGCCGGCAGATGGGCCTGCCCGCAGCCGCCATCGGCTGGGGGCCGATTGGCGATGTCGGCTATCTCACCCGCAACACTGCGGTGCGCGACAGCCTCGCCCAGCGGCTTGGCAGGCCGCCGCTGTCGGCTCAGCAGGCGTTGAGCCAACTCGAACATGTCCTGATTGAGGGCAGTAGCCGCGCCGTCGCCAATTTCGACTGGAACGCGCTTGCCCGCCTCCTGCCGTCCGCCGGTTGCGACCGCTTCGCAATCCTCAACCGTAGCCGCAAGCACAGCAGCCTCTCCGACGATGACGCCGACTTCCGCGCCCTCATCGCCGGCAAGACGCCCGACGAGGTTGCGGCCATCGTTCAACAACTCGTCACCCAGGAAGTCGCCCAAATCCTTGCCATCAGCCCCGATCGCATCGACCGTTCGCGCTCGCTGCACGACCTCGGCCTAGACTCGCTGATGGCGGTCGAGCTGGCCCTGGGCCTCGAGCAGCGTCTGGGCATCCCGCTGCCGGTGATGATGCTCAACGAATCGCCCACCGCCGAGAAGGTCACGCAGCGCATTGTCCACAAGCTCCTGGGCGGCGCCGAAGCGGACGACGCTGCCGCAAGCGGGGCAGAGGCCGTGGTTCAGGATCTGGTTCGCCAGCACGGCGAATCGATGGCCGCCGAAGACGTGCACGCGCTCGTCGAAGACGCACGTGCGCTCACCGAACAAGGCAGGGGGCTCACCCAATGAGCCAGGAATCGCTCGGCACCAAGGCCAAGGCGCAGCTCATCGAGCGCTTTCTGCGCAAGAAAAGCGGGGCAGGGGACACAGCGACGTCACTACCCGCCAGCCGCGGCCTGCGCCGTTCGAACGTGCCCGAGGCCTTCACCCGCTTCGACCGCCACCCCGACTACGAACGCATGCTCGTGTCCAAGGCAGCAGCCGACCGGCTGCGCCTGCGCAACCCTTTCTTCATCTCACACGACGGTGTAGCCGGTGCCGTGACCCGCATTGACGGCCGCGATTTCATCAACTTCTCGAGCTACAACTATCTCGGGCTGGCGGGCGATCCGCGCGTCAACCAGGCCGCCAGGGACGCCATAGAACGTTACGGCACGTCGGCCTCTGCCAGTCGGCTGGTGGCAGGCGAGCGCCCCATCCAGCGCGAGCTCGAGCGCGCGCTGGCCGACGTCTATGCGGTGGACGACTGCGTCGTCTTCGTCAGCGGCCACGCCACCAACGTATCGACCCTTGCCACGCTCTTCGGCCCCAAGGACCTCATCGTCCACGACAGCCTCATCCACAACAGCGTGATGGAAGGGGTCAAGCTCTCCGGCGCCGCGCGGCGCAGCTTTGCGCACAACGACCCGCAGGCGCTCGACAGTCTGCTCGGCGACATCCGTGGCCAGTTCGAGCGCGTGCTCATCGTCGTCGAAGGCCACTACAGCATGGACGGCGACATCCCCGACCTGCCCGCGCTTATTGACATCAAGCGTAGGCACCAGTGCTTCCTGATGGTGGACGAGGCGCATTCGCTTGGCGTGCTTGGCGCCTCGGGCAAGGGCTTGCACGAGTACTACGGCGTCGCCGGCCGGGACGTCGACATCTGGATGGGCACGCTCAGCAAGACGCTTGCCGCGTGCGGGGGCTACATCGCCGGGGCACGTGCATTGGTCGAGCACCTCAAGTACGCCGCGCCTGGCTTTGTTTACAGCGTTGGCATCTCGCCGCCGCTCGCTGCTGCCGCACTCGAAGCCCTGCGCATCATGCAGCGCGAACCCGAACGCGTCGAACAGCTACACCAGCGCGCCCAGCTCGTACTGCTAAAAGCCCGCGCGGCAGGCATCGACACCGGCTATTCGCAGGGCCATGCGATCATCCCCGCAATCACCGGCAGCTCGCTCAAGGCCGCAAGATTGTCCGGCCAACTGTTCGAACACGGCATCAACGCCCAGCCCATCATCCACCCCGCCGTGGAAGAAAAGGCAGCGCGGCTGCGCTTTTTCATCAGCGCAGACCACACCGTGTCGCACATCGAACAGCTCGTCGCCACGCTGGCCGAGCACTGAACAGAACATTGCTTACCTGGTCACCGTATGCCAGACAACAAGGATCTCCCGATGCACCCCGATGTTAGCTTCTCGGCCGCAGCAGCAGGCCGGCGCCTGCTGCTTGCGCTGACCCTGGGCGCAACCCTTGGCGGCTGCGCCGCCTTGCAACCCATGTTCCCCGCCACTGCGGCGCCCGGCGTCATCTCCGGTAGCCAGTCCGGCACGCCACTCGATGCCGCACTCGGCACATTTTTGGCTCAGGCGCCGGAAGGTTCGGTGCTGGCGGTTGCCGCAAGCCCCTGGGGCAGTCACGTAGAAGTGACCGCGCAAGAAGCCTACCTGTCCGCCAGCGGACGCGAGTGCCGAAAGCTACGCGTTGCGCGTGCTGGCGCTGGCCACACCAGCGCCGAGCTCGCCTGTAACACCGCCCAAGGCTGGCAAACACATCGCCTGGTCACCGAAGTCATCGCCGTCGGAGCACAACGCTGATGAGCACCGTTAAAAATGTCGCCGCCGGTCTCCTGCTCGCCCTCGGCTGCGCTTGCCTGCCCGCGGTTGCCTGGGCGCAAAGCCTCGCATTGCCAAACGAAGTCCTGCCCAAGGCGCAACAGGCCCAGCCCGAAATAGACGATACCCCGCGCGCCAACTGGAACAACCCCAACTACGCGCCGCTAGCGCAGGAGCAGGTCAACGAGACCTCCAGGACGCTGCCGCCCTTCGGCGGCAACCTCTTCGAAGGCGGGTTCCGCGCAGCGATGGCCGATGGCCTCAACCCCGGCTACAAGATCAAACCCGGCGATCAGGTCACCCTGCGTGTGTGGGGTGCGGTGGAAATCGACCGCGTGCTCACCGTAGACGCCCAAGGCAACGTCTTCATCCCCGGCATCGGCCCCCTCACCGTGCAAGGCCAAAACAGCCAGCAGCTCGACAGCACCGTGCGCAGCGCCATCCGTGCCGTCTATCCGGAAGAGGTGCAGGTCTACACCAACCTGCAGGGCGTGCAGCCGGTCGGTATCTACGTCACCGGCTACGTCAAGAACCCGGGGCGCTACGCCGGCACCCCCAGCGACTCGCTGCTCTACTTCCTCGACCAGGCTGGCGGCATCGACAAGGATCTCGGCAGCTACCGCCAGATCCGCGTGGTGCGCGATGGCCGCACCGTATCCACGGTCGACCTCTATAACTTCCTGCTCCACGGTGAAATCGCCCGCCCGCAGTTCCGCGACGGCGACACCATCGTCGTCCGCGAGCGCGGCCCAGCCATTGCCGTGGTGGGCGACGTCCAGCGCGAGTATCGCTACGAACTCATCGGCGACCGCCTCACCGGCGCCGAAGTCACTGAGCTGGCCCGCCTCAACAGCGGCGTGTCGCACGTGCTGCTGCGCGGCGCGCGCAAGGACGGCCCCTTCGCCAGCTACTTCACGCTGGGCAATTTCGCCACCCAGCAAGTGCATAGCGGCGACGAGGTCCTGTTCAGCGCGGACCAGCGCGGCGAAACCATCGTCATCCAGCTCGAAGGCAGCTACTACGGCCCCTCGCGCTACGCGCTGCCGCGCGACGCTCGCCTTGGCGAGTTGCTCGACGCCATCGCCGTGCCCAAGGGCATGACCGCGGTGGAGAGCATCTCCATCCGCCGCGAAAGTGTCGCCACCCAGCAGGCCGCAGCGCTGCAGGAGAGCCTGCGCAGGCTGGAGACCGCCTACCTGGGCGCCCAGTCGTCAACCAACGACGAAGCCCAGATCCGGGTGCGCGAAGCCGAAATGATCCAGAAGTTCGTCGAGCGCGCCCGTCAGCTCAAGCCCAGCGGCCGTCTCGTCGTCGCCCACGACGACCGCATCAGCGACATCCGCCTGCAGGACGGCGACGTCATCACCATCCCCGAGGTCAGCGATTCCATCCTCATCAGCGGCGAGGTCGTGGTGCCGCAGGCCGTGGTCTTCAAGCCCGGGATGAGTGCCAAGGACTACATCGAAGGTGCCGGCGGCTTCACCCAGCGTGCAGACAAGGGCCACATCCTGGTGGTCCGCCAGAGCGGCGCCGTCGTCAATGCCAAGGATGTCGCGCTGCGTACGGGTGACGAGATCCTGGTGATGCCCGAGGTGCCCACCAAGAACCTGCCGCTGGCCACCGCCATCAGCCAGATCCTGTTCCAGATCGCCGTGGCCACCAAGGTCGCGCTCGATCTTTAAGCCGGGCCGCTGGAGAAACGCCTCGTGAGCCAAGCATCCAATGCGCCCCTGTCGAACGGTGTGCGCACCTCGTGGCAGGTCACCCGCAGCGTGTGGTACGCCCTGTTCATGCGGGAGGCAATCTCGCGCACCATGGCCGACCGTATGGGCTGGTTCTGGATGATTGCCGAGCCCATGGCGTTCACGCTGATCATGCTGCTGCCACGCTCGTTTGCAGGTGGTGATGCATTGGTAGCCAATGCCGAGTTCATCCCCTGGATGATTACCGGGATGATGGGCTACTTCCTCGTCCGTGACGGCATGCTTCGCAGCATGGGTGCGGTAGACGCCAATAGTGCGTTGTTTGCCTATCGTCAGGTGCAGCCCGTGGATCCCGTCCTGGTTCGAAACGCAGTGGAAGGCGTCCTGCACACGTTCATCTTCTTGTTGTTCATTCTCGGGGCGCTGTTCTTCCATATCGATCTGGTTCCCGATAACGCGATAGCAGCCATTGGCTGGTGGATTGTGCTTTGGTGCGTTGGAGTGGCCTTGGGGCTGATCGCCTCCGTGGCCGGTACGCTGGTGCCCGAGCTCGCCACGGTGTTCCGTATGAGCACAATGCCGCTGATGATCCTCTCCGGGGTCATTCTCCCCCTCAATCATCTGCCCCACAGAGTGCTCGAGTACCTCATGTACAACCCGCTTGTTCATGGCGTCGAGTTGCTGCGAGCAGGCTTTTTCGATGGCTACAAGGTCGTACATGGAACCAGCGCGATTTACTTCGGACTGTTCACGCTCGCCACGCTCGCCCTCGGCCTGGTGATGCACGTGCGCTTCAAAGAAAAGCTGAAGACGCAATGATCGAGATCCAGGGCCTATACAAGCGCTATCACTACCAGCACAGCGCATCGGGCTGGGTGCTGCAGGACATCAACTTGCGCATCCCCAATGGGGTAAGCGTAGGGCTGCTGGGGCGTAACGGCGCGGGCAAGTCCACGCTGCTGCGGCTCATCGCAGGCATGGACAACCCCGACCGTGGCGAGGTCCGTCGCCTATGCCGCGTCTCGTGGCCGATCGGACTCAGTGGCGGCTTCCAGGGCAGCATGACTGGGCGGCAGAACGTCAAGTTCGTCGCTCGTGTCCATGGCGGGCGCTACAAGGTCGACGAGATCATCCGGAAGGTGCAGGACTTCGCCGAGTTGGGTGATGCCTTCGATGAGCCGATCAAGACCTACTCCAGCGGCATGCGGGCACGACTTAATTTTGGGCTGTCGCTGGCCTTCGACTTTGACGTCTACCTATCGGACGAGGCCACCTCCGTCGGCGATCGCGCCTTCAAAGACAAGGCCACCAAGGCCTTCAAGGACAAGGTCGGCCAGGCCAGCCTAATCATGGTCAGCCATGGCGAAGGCATCCTCAAGGAGCTTTGCCAGGCCGGGATCCACCTCAAGGACGGGCGTGCGACCTGGTACGACGACATTTCCGACGCCATCGCCGCCTACCACGCCGAAACGGACGCTGTGAGAAAGCCTGACGTTGTGGCGGCGCACAAGGTTTCGGCCACCGTGGAGCAGGATGCCGGGGTAGAAAGTCATATCCCGGAAGTTAACAACCTCGCTGAAGCGCGTCAGCAGCTGGCCAAGTACAAGGCCGAATTCGATCTTGCCCACATTGCATTCGATCGAGCCAAGGCAGACAACCTGCCACCCCGCGAGCGCAAGCCCATTGGCGATGCCCTGACGGCTGCTCGCGAACGCCTGCATGCCGCCCGCCGCCGTGTGCAGGCCCTCCAACCCCCGCAAGATGACGATTAAACAGACCGCTTCATGAAACAGTTCATCAAATCCCAACCCCAATGGGCGCTGGCCTTTGTCGCCATATGCATCGTCAGCCTCTACTGGTCCGTATGGGCGCAGGACCGCTACCTGTCCCGCGCCACCGTGGTGCTGGAAAGCCCGCAGATCGCAGCCCCGCAGATTAGCTTCGCCTCCATCCTCACTGGGGCACCGAACGATAGGGATCTGCTGCTGCTGCGTGAGCATCTCTTGTCGGTCGACATGCTCCGGCAAGTGCAGGACAAGCTCGATTTTCGCCGTCACTACAGCGACAACGGTGACATTTTTGCCCGCCTGCTCGATGCGGATGCCCCCATCGAAGATCTCCACGCGTACTACCTGCGCCGCGTCGAGGTCGAGATGGATGAGTACGCTGGCGTGCTCAACATCGAAGTCCAGGCCTATTCCCCGGAATTCGCCCACGCCATGGTGTCGCTGCTGCTCGAAGCCGGCGAAGCGCACATGAACGAGATGGGACGGCGGCTGGCCGAAGAGCAGGTGCGCTTCCTCGAAGGCCAGCTCCTGCGGCTGGAGCAGCGCATGGACGCCTCCCGCGCCGAGGTACTCGCCTTCCAGAACAAGGAAGGGCTTGTCTCGCCCACCAGCACCGTCGAGAGTCTCAACCAGGTCATCGCCAACCTCGAGGGTGAGCTCGCGCGCTTACAGGCCCAGCGCAAGGCGCTCGCCAGCTACCAGAGCGTGCAATCGGCCGACATGCGCCGCGTGCAATCCGAGATCGACGCCTTGCGCGACCAGATCACCCGCCAGCGCGATCGCCTCGCCCAGGCCGCCGGCCAATCGCTCAACCGCGTCTCGTCCGAATACGAAACCCTGCTACTCAAGGCGCGATTCGCCCAGGAAACCTATTCCAGCGCGCTCGCTGCCCTCGAAAACACGCGTCTCGAGGCGGCCCGTAAACTCAAGCAGGTCAGCGTGCTGCAGAGCCCGCTGCTGCCCGAGTACGCGACCCGCCCCGAGCGCCTCTACAACGCGGCCGTCTTCGCCATCGTCACCCTGTTCCTCGCGCTCATCCTCAGCATGCTCATACTCATCGTGCGCGACCACCGAGACTGACCAACATGCCTAGAACCTTCCTCATCACCGGCGGCGCCGGCTTCATCGGTTCGGCCGTCGTGCGCGAGCTCATCGCCAACACCGACCACACCGTGGTCAACATCGACAAGCTCACCTACGCCGGCAACCTCGAGTCCCTCGCGAGCGTGGCCGACAGCCCGCGTTACACCTTCATTCACGCCGACATCTGTGACGCCCAGGCCATGCGCCAGGCTTTCGCCATCCACCAGCCCGACGTCGTCATGCACTTGGCGGCCGAGAGCCATGTCGACCGCTCCATCGACGGCCCGCTCGAATTCATCCATACCAACATGGTCGGCACGGCCGTGCTGCTCGAAGCCGCGCGCAGTTACTGGAAAGCGCTGCCGCAGACCTCATCGGAGAAGGCGGCAGGTTTTCGTTTCCACCACATCAGCACCGATGAGGTCTATGGCGACCTCGAAGGCACCGACGACCTCTTCACCGAGACCACTCCCTACGCGCCCAGCTCGCCGTACTCCGCCAGCAAGGCCAGCTCCGACCACCTGGTGCGCGCCTGGCAGCGCACCTATGGTCTGCCCACTCTGGTCACCAACTGTTCCAACAACTACGGCCCCTACCATTTCCCCGAAAAGCTAATCCCACTGGTCATCCTCAACGCCCTGGCCGGCAAGCCGCTGCCTGTGTATGGCGATGGCCAGCAGATTCGCGACTGGCTGTATGTCGAAGATCACGCCCGGGCGCTGATCCAGGTCGCCACCGAGGGCAGGGTGGGCGAGACTTACAACATCGGCGGCCATAACGAACAGACCAACCTGCACGTCGTGCAGACGATCTGCGACCTGCTGGACGAACTGGTACCGCCGGCTGACAAGCGCTCGCGCCGCGAGCTGATCACCTTCGTCAAGGACCGCCCCGGCCACGACCAGCGCTACGCCATCGACGCCAGTAAGATCCAGCGCGAGCTCGGCTGGACCCCGCAGGAGACCTTTGAGACCGGCCTGCGCAAGACCGTGCAGTGGTACCTGGCAAACGAGATCTGGTGGCGACGCGTGCAGGACGGCAGCTATCAGGGTGAACGCCTTGGCCTGTCCTGAGCCTGCGCCGAAATCGCAATGGCCCCCACCATTTTCCTATTCAGAAACCAACGCCATGCCACTCACCCGCCCTACCTCCACCCGCCGCAAAGGCATCGTACTTGCCGGCGGCTCCGGCACCCGGCTGCACCCCATAACCCGCGGTGTCTCCAAGCAACTCCTGCCCATCTACGACAAGCCGATGATCTACTATCCGCTCTCGGTGCTGATGCTGGCCGGGATCCGCGACATCCTCATCATCTCCACTCCGGACGACCTCCCGATGTTCCGCCGCCTGCTTGGCGGCGGCGAGCAGTTTGGCGTGCGCTTCGAATACGCCGAACAACCCAGCCCAGACGGTCTCGCCCAAGCCTTCATCATCGGTGAAGACTTTATTGGCTCCAACCCCGTTTGCTTGGTGCTGGGTGACAACATCTTCTACGGCCAGAACTTCACCGATCAGCTCCGCCGCGCGTCCGCGCCCACAAGCGGGGCCACCGTGTTCGGCTATCTGGTCAAGGACCCCGAGCGCTTCGGTGTGGTGGAGTTCGACGACGAAGACCGTGCCGTCTCCATCGAAGAAAAGCCGCTCCACCCCAAATCCAGCTACGCCGTCACCGGCCTCTACTTCTACGACAACGACGTCGTCGACATCGCCAAGACCATCCGCCCCAGCGAACGTGGCGAGCTCGAGATCACCAGCGTCAACAACGCCTACCTGCAACGTGGCGACCTGCGTGTCGAGCGCCTGGGCCGCGGCTTCGCCTGGCTCGACACCGGCACCCACGACAGCCTGCTCGAGGCCGCCCAATACGTGCAGACCATCGAGCATCGCCAGGGCCTCAAGATCGCCTGCCTCGAAGAGATCGCGTGGCAGCAGGGCTGGATCGACGACGCCTGCCTGCTCGAGCAAGGCCAAGCCCTCGCCAAGACCGAATACGGCCAGTACCTCAAGCGCCTCGTCGAACACAAAACCAAGGCAAGCGCGCGCCCGCCCAAGCCTGACCCCACTGCACGGTAAACGCCTCATGGACTACACCCCACTCGCCATCCCCGACGTCGTCCTCCTCACGCCCAAGGTCTTCGGCGACGAGCGCGGCTTTTTCATGGAAACCTTCCGCCAGACCGAGTTCGAGCAACACTGCGGCCCCTACACCTTCGTGCAGGACAACCACAGCCAGTCGGCGCGCGGCATCCTGCGTGGCCTGCACTATCAGCTGCAAAAGCCCCAGGGCAAGCTGGTGAGGGTGACACGGGGCGAGGTGTTCGACGTGGCCGTCGACCTGCGTCAGCGCAGCCCCACCTTTGGCCGCTGGGTGGGCGTCACCCTGAGCGCGCACAACAAGCAACTGCTGTGGGTGCCGCCCGGCTTTGCGCACGCCTTCTACGTCACCAGCGACGAGGCCGAGTTCCAATACAAGTGCACCGACTACTACAACCCTGGTGATGAATACTCGCTGCATTGGGATGACCCGACGCTTGGTATCGACTGGCCGTTGGTGAGCGGCGAAGCGCCAAGGCTGTCCGATAAGGACCTGCACGGGATGTTGTGGGCCGATGCACCGAAGTTCTTGTAAAGATCGTCAAGAGTCCAACAGTACGAAAACAGGTATTTCATGAAACGCAAAACCATTTGCTTCATCTCGGAGACGGGACGAGGTGATCGGCCTTTGGACGATCCGTCCGTCCGGTATCGTGCCTATCACCCAGCTGAGGCGCTGTTGAATGCAGGCCATTTCTGCACCGTCTACTCCGCGATGCAGTTTTACAAGAACCCCTGTTTCGACTACGACGTCTACGTTTTCCATCGTCCGAACATGGCCCGGCCGACGTTTCGCGAGGTCGTCGCTGGTCTGCGGCGTCTGGGTCGCATACTGATCGCAGATTATGACGATCTGATCTTCGGCAACGAGGAACTCGCACTGGGCTCCTCAGCGGTCAAGAACGGCACGCTTACTCCGGAGCGTGCGATTGACGCATTTGCCAGTAATCTCGAAGGGCTGCGAGCCTTTGATCGGGTTACTGCGTCTACCGCGCCCTTGGCTGAGCGGGTGCGCGAATACAATCCCGACGCTAAAGTCATGGTACTGCCCAATATCGTCTCCGACTCCGTTCTTTCTTTTCAGGAGTCGCTCGGCACGCCATTGCGGCGGAGATCGGCCAGTGTGATCGGCTACTTTGCCGGTACCAAGAGTCACGACCGTGACTTCCCCGTGGTCGAGGCCGCCCTGCATCGCGTGCTCTCCGAAAACAGTCACTTCAAGCTGCTTGTCGTAGGGCCGGTCGCCGTACCACAAGGCATCGCGTCGCTTCCAAATGTTTCCGTCGCCCCGGTCGTGAACTACCTGCGCCTGCCGGGACTGATGGCCAAGTGCAGCACGGTTATCGCTCCCCTCGAAGACAGTGCGTTCAATGCCTGCAAATCGCGGGTCAAATTCCTGGAGGCCGCGCTTTCGGGTTGTCGGCTGATTGCCAGCCCCATTCCCGACATGCAGACAATTGGCCCTGATCATGTGACGCTCGCCGCCACTACCGACGACTGGTATGAAGCCTTGTCCGAGCCGCTCGGCAGCACCGAGCAGCGGGCGCTAGTCGAGCGTAATTTCGCCTTCCTTAAAGACCATCGTTCCGTTAGTGGGCTCTTCACGCTGGGAGAACTTCAATGAGAGTCCTGTTCTATATAGAGCCTCACCCCTTACGGGACGAGAAGATTCACTTTCATTCGGTAGCCAAGAATTTTCTGCCTCTACTGTCAAACAGCCCGCAGCTAGATGCCAGGATGTTTGCAAACCGTGCCACGTTTGCTCAAATCAAGGATTCGCTCGCGCCTCATGAGAAGCGATTGATCCGGCCGACCGATCAAGAGGAGGCCATCTTTGATCGCTACAATCTGAACTGGCTTTCCGAGGGAATCCCGATCTGGCTTGAGCTGATGGCGGGCACCGGCAAGGTGAGCGAGGATTACCAAGAGGTTCTGGAGCGGATCTGGCAACGTTTCCCCTTCGACGTCATCGTTCATTGGGGGGAAAACGGTGCGGTAACCCGCTTCATCAAGGATCGCGCGATCACCCGGATCGCAATGGAACTCGGCTGCACCCGCCCGCCCTTCCTCGATTCTTTGGTGATGGACCCTTACGGTACCAATGGTGCCGGGTTGGTGCCCAAACTCTCGATTGCAGAACTACGCGACATCGTGGGTGGCGTACCCATGTCTCGGCAGGAGGCGGTGCTTGCTTACTCGCAAAGTATTGAAGCGAAGCCTTATGCACAGCAATTCCAGCCCTTGCCTGGCGATTTCACACACCGCATCTCCAGAGCGGAAAAACTGGCTTTCCTGCCGCTCCAACTCTTCGACGACGCTAATCTGCTGCGTTTCTCTCCTTACGAAACTCTGAGCGATGTCGTGCTCGATGTGGTGCCGAAGCTGGCGGATGCCGGTTACACCACCATCATCACCCCGCATCCAGCCACAAAGCATCGCCCCCAAGGGAGCTATACAACGTCGTTAGCCAAGGCCGCGGTTTCTGAATGGGCAGAGCGAGTGATCTGGCTAGAAGCTGGGACCGAGCGCCCCGAAAATTCGCAGCTTATCGCCATGTCCGACCTGGTGCTGACGGTGAACAGTTCGGTGGGTTTCGAGGCACTCTATTTCGACAAGCCGGTGGTTGTGTTGGGGGAGGCCGTCTACAAGCCCCGCGATCTGTTCCCGACACTGGATGATTTTCTGGCGGGCCGTTTCGATCATGCCACCTACCTCGAGGGCATCGGTTGGCTGCGTCGATTCTTCTTGGGGGGGTATCTGCAATCACCGCGCGTTCGCTCTGATGTGCCGACCTTTGAGCGCTTAGTTGGACTGATCGACCGCCTATATCGCTTGCACAGCGATGATCCGGTTGCGGTGGCCAGGGGTTTTTGGCAAGTCACCTCACCCTCGATTCAGACTTATGCGGAGTCGTTGGCCTTTGCCGGCAAGTCGGAGCCTGGAAATCAGGAGTTCGGCCCCCCTTCAAACGTTTCCAAACCTGGCACACCATCCCAACGTGTAACTGCGCCTGAGAGCGTTCAGTGGATACCTGTGGCTCGATGCCTGCTGAAGCATGGTGGTTTTGACGCCATGGACGCGTTCACCGAATGGCTACGGGGGAACTTGAGTAGCCCGAGCGGTTTGGAAATTGTGGTGACCGCGGGAAACATTCTCAACCCTGAGCATTACCTGGATCTCTACCCTGACGTTAAGGAGGCGGGTATGGAGCCATTGGCTCATTACCTGTTGCATGGTTTTGGTGAAAAACGCAGCCCACAGCGTCGCCTGCCGGGCTTAACGCGAGAGGAGTTGGTGGAACGTCTATCGACAGCAGCCGATTTCCTCCTTTCGATGGACGGCAATCCTTTAGGCGATTACCCGCTCGATGCGGACGAGTCCGCCTTGCGCGGCAAGGATCTCGCCCAGGTACGAAACCAGTTGGCACAGAGCAACCGGCGTATCGCGGTAGTGGCGCATCTGTATTACCGCGACCTGGTCCCCGAGATGCTGGAAAGGTTGCGAGCGATCCCGGATGCGTTCGATCTCATTGTCACCCTGCCTACCTGGGGGACGCGACGTATCGAGGCCATGGTGCGCGAGGTTTATCCGGACGCAGTGTTCTATCACGCCGCCAACCGGGGTAGAGACATCGGCCCCTTCGTCGATCTGCTACCCGCGCTGCTCGACAAGGATTACGACGCAGTGCTGAAGATCCAGACCAAACGCGGCTATTACGTCGCGGGAAAACTGCGGCCGGAACTGGGCGACCTCTGGCGGGAGGAGTCCTTCGATGCGCTGCTGGGCAGTCCGGAGCGGGTCGGGGCCATCCTCGAAGCATTCCGCATGCAGCCGGACCTGACCATGATTGGTCCCGCACCGCATTACCTTGGGCTTGAGGATTATCCCTATCACGACCAAGGCATGCTCGCGCAGATGGCGCTGGGCGAGGCCGAGGCCGATGGCTTTTTTGCGGGCACGATGTTCTGGGTCCGGCCTCGTTGTCTGCGACCGCTGGTCGATACGCTCGAACTGTCGATGACTTCGTTCGCGCCCGAGACGGGTGCGAATGATGGCGCCTTGGCGCATCTGATCGAACGTTTGTTCGGCCACGCCGCAAGCGCGGCCGGGCGGATTATGGCGGCTGCGACCGATCCCGATTTGCCGCTGAGTGAAAGCCCAGAGCCGTTAGCCACCAAGATGCATGAGCGGATGGAACAGGCGCTGAAGGTGAAAGGAGCGCGCGTAGCGAATTCCGTCAAAAAGGGGGCGTTGGTTTGGTGACTGAGCACAATGCCGCCTCCCGTCTACTGTTCGAAACCGAAGATGTGGCGGTCATCATGGTTGCAGTCCCGGGCAGTCGCCAGACGGTGATCACATTCACTCCCCGACTGCCCAGCCCTAGACCCGGTCACATAACCGGTCTTGAAGGGTTTGGCCGCGCCTTCTTCATTAAAGAGAGCATCACCGGAATCCACGTTGTACCAAAATGGAACCATTGGTGGCAAAGCCCAGATATGCCCGCAGCACTGGAATCAATCCAGCGTCATCTGCCACGGGACCAGGAGATCTGGACCGGCTCTATGCCGTTTCCAGTGGAAATTGACTTCTCAACAAACATGATCTGCGGTGGTACAACCGCCCGACACTGACGCCGACCTCGCACCCGATGAACAACCAGATCGAAGCCCTCTTCACCAC
>NZ_JAVEYL010000078.1:0-4734 GCF_034003485.1 Thauera sp. | reverse complement strand
GGCCTTGAATCCGGGCCAGTTGGCGAGATGGAAGAAGCGGAAACGCGGGCCGAGTTCGGCGCAACGCTTCTCCAGCGGCTTCCACAGCGCTTCGTCGCGGGTGTTGTTGTCCAGCACCAGCACTTCGAAGTTCTGGTAGTTCATCTTCGCCAGGCTGTCGATGGTGGCGATCACCATCTCCGGCGGCTCGTTGTAGCAGGCGAGATGCACCGAGACGAAGGGCTGCTTGTCTGGATCGTGGGGCGGCAGCGGCATGAAGCGGCGCTGCCACTTCTTCTTGAACAGCATCTCGCCGAACTCGAAGCCGTGCGACAGCAGCACCGCGGCGGTGAGTACCGTGGCGCCGATCAGCAGGCCGAGGCCGATGAGGTCGCGCTGGGTCAGGTAGTACTCGACCGGCACGTTGAGGCCGACGATCAGGGTCGACACGCAGGCCTGGATCAGGCCGGCGAGGAAGACGCGACCGAAGACGTTCCAGTCCGACAGGAAGAAGGCGATCAGCAGCATCGGCAGGAAGGCCAGCGCAGCGGCGTTCGCGGCCTTCTTGGCCCAGTGCGGATCACGTTCGATGATGCCTTCCAGCGGGAACTTCTGTTCGCGGTCAGCGTTGAACATTCCCCAGTAGGGACCGGCCCAGCCCTCGACATCCACTTTCCACGGCTGGTCGATGGCTTCCATCAGGAAATAATCGATGCGCGCAGTGCGCGGGTGGGCGAGGAAGTCGCGGATGAAACGCGCCTCGTTGTCGAGCGAAGGCACGGCAGCACCCAGGGTCGGGCCCTTGCTCGGCCAGCCGATCTCGCCCACCACGATCTTCTTGCGCGGGAAGGTCTTCACCAGTTCGTCGTAGCGCTGGAAGGCGTACTCCACTGCGGCTTCCACCGGCACACCCTCGTGGTAGGGCAAGAGGTGAACGGTAATGTAGTCGACGTGCTTGGCGAGTTCGGGGTACTTCAGCCAGACGTGCCAGGGTTCGGCGGTCGAGACCGGTTTGCGCACGGCCTTGCGCACGCGGTCGAGATACTCGATGAGTTCGCTGGCGCTCAGGTCGCCGCGCAGGATGGATTCGTTGCCCACCATCAGGCGCTCGACGTGTCGCATCTTGCGTGCGGCCTCGATCAGCGCGGTGATCTCGCGTTCGTTCTTTTCCCGATCGGGGTCGAGCCAGGCACCGGCGGTGACGACCATGTCGCGCTCACCGGCCAGGTCTAGCAGTGCCGGCAGGTCGGTGACGCCGTAAGTGCGCAGTCCGTCGGACATGCGTCCGAGTAGATCGAGGTCAGCGCCGAGCTGTTCGGGGGTGGGGTAGGTGCCCTTCAGCGGACTCTGGTCGCGCTGGAATCCGTTGTAGGCAAAGCCCTTGATGCTCTGGTTGGTGCCGATGTGCTCGGCACCCCGGTTGAACTGCTGCCAGATCCAGTACTGGAAGAACGCGACCCCCGCAGCGATGGCGAGCGCTATCGCGACACGGTAGAGGATCGAGGCGGCGTGTTTCATGTCAGGTCCTGAAGGGCAGAGCAGGGGGGAAGCACTCGGTGGGCGGAAGTTCCGCCGCTTGAATCTCGGAACAATCGGGAAGGGCCGATTTCTGCAGCGCGCAAATACCGCAGCTGAAATCCATGTGACACAATCGCGGCTTTAGCTATCTGTATCCAGCGACCGCATTTTATGCACGATTTCAGCTGCTTACGAGCTACATTCGGTGCCAATTTGCAACATCGCTCGAAGCGCGGTCCGAAGTGCTGATTTACAAGGGAAACGCAGGATGAGGCCAAATAGTTTGGGCAAATATGGTATTGCAGCAATCGTCGTTTCGGCCCTGCTGATCCTGGGTTTCGCACTGGGTGTGCGCCATGGACTGCTGGAGAACGGTGTGTTGCCGCGCGACTGCAGTTTGGTGGAGGCGCAAGGTGCTTTGTGCACGTTCAAGACGGCGCTGGTGCAGAGTTTTCTGCACCAGCGCATCGGCTGGTTCAGTCTGGCTTGCGGCGCGCTGGCCTTCGCGCTCGGTTGCCGCCGTTTTGCGTGGGCCGGATGGCTGAGCGGCCTGGCGGGGCTGGTGTTCTACAGTTACGATCCAGCCGCCGTGGGCGCCCTGCTGTCACTGCTGGTCCTGGCGCGACCGCGCCAGCAGAACGGGCAGGGCGAGCACCAGGCCGGTAAGCAACCAGCTGATGGCCTGGGGATTCGCCGGCTCGGGTAGCCAGCGCCCGACGACCGAAACGGCGATGACAGCCGCGAAGATGCGTTCTGCGCGCGCGTGGGCTGATTGAAACCAGCCGACGACGCCCAGCAGTGCAGCGGGCGTCAGATAGAGCAGGGTCGGGAAGTCGCGGTAGCGTGAATCGACGAACAGCAGCAGTGCGGCGACAGCCGCGGCGAACAGCAGCACGCCGCGCAGCAGGCCGAGGACATGGGCGATGCCGAAGCCGGCCAGTCTGCCGCGGATCGTGTGCCAGGCGTGCGCTGCCGAGGGGATCGGCGTACCGCGCCACAGCGCGAACGTCACCGCCAGCAGCACGGCAAGCACGGCGACGGCACTGAGCAGGGTCCATTCGAGCACGTTGCGGTAAGCGACCTGTGCGTGCTCGGCATGGAGCAGCGCAATGAGGCCGCTGGTGGCGCCAAGGACCACCAGCGCGCTCGTGCGCAGCGCACCGCCGCCCCTGCTGCCCAGGGCCAGCAGCAGGCCGGCGAACGCGCCGGCGGCGGTCGCCAGCAGTGGCGCGGTCAGCGAACTCCGCTCGGCCACCGGTCCGGACAGCGGGAACTTGGGCGTTAGCGTGTGTGCATCGAGCATTCCCCAGAAGCCGCCCACCGTGCCTTCGAGTCTGCGTTTCCAGGGCTGATCGATGGCTTCGATCAGATTGTAGTCCCACCCGCGCTGATGCGCCTGATGCACGAATTCGCGCACGTAGCGGGCCTGGTTGACCTGCGACGGACGCGATTCCTCGCGCTGCCGGCCCTGGCTAGGCCAGCCCGTTTCGCCGATCAGGATGTGCTTGCCGGCGAAATGTTCGCCGACCTGGGTGCGGGTGGCCGCGACATGCTCGAGCGCGTGCTCGATGTCGACCGGTTCGTCTTCCCAGAACGGCAGGATGTGCACGGTCACGAAGTCCACCTCCTGCGCCAGGCTGTCGTGCCGCGTCCAGAACTCCCACACATCGGCGTAGGTCACCGGCACGGTCGTGCGCGATTTCGCGTCGCGGATCAGGGAGCGCATCTCGTCTTCGGTGCGCTCGCGACGCAACAGGACCTCGTTGCCGACGATCAACGCGCGGACGACGTCGGTGTTTGCGTTGGCGAGCTCGATGGCGCGGCTCAGCTCGAGTGCATTCTTTTCCCGGTCGTGGCCGATCCAGGCGCCGAGCAGGACCTTGATGCCGACCTCCCGCGCAACGGCCGGGACCTGCTCCAGACCTTGATCCACGGAATACAGGCGGACGCAATCGGTGATCTTCGCCAGCGCGGCGAGGTCCGCTGCGATCTGCTCATGGGGGATGCGCAGGCTCTCGTCGAACGGTGTCTGCCCCGGGCGATGATAGGGCGCATAGGAGACGCATTTCAGCTTCTCGCCATCGGTCAGTTGCAGGTCGTGCATCTCGACCGGTTGTGTCTGCCACGCAACCCAGGCCAACAGGCCCGCGAGCAGAACGAGATGGGTGAGCAGCAGGCTCGACCAAAGTGCCTTGTTGTTCGCGCGGGGATTCGACATTCGGGCTGCTTTTCTGGGACGGAAGGAGAGTGGGCTCGACGGCAGGCGGCGCCGCGAGCGCATGTCGATAGTCAAAAAAGAAGCCACGCCTTTTCGGGCGTGGCTTCTTCGGAGAAGCGCCGGGATTCTACCGGACTCAGGCGTCGTAGTCGCTCATCGGCACGCAGGCGCAGAACAGGTTGCGGTCACCGTAAACGTCGTCGATGCGATTCACGCTGGGCCAGAACTTGTTTTCCGCCACCCAGGGCAGCGGGAACACCGCCTGCTCGCGCGAGTACGGGCGGGACCACTCGCCGATGAAGTCGGCCTGTGTGTGCGGGGCGTTCTTCAGCGGGTTGTCCTCGGCGGGCCAAGTGCCGGCTTCGATCTGACGGATCTCGTCGCGGATCGAGATCATCGCTGCCGCGAAGCGCTCCAGTTCGCCGAGATCTTCCGACTCGGTCGGCTCCACCATGATGGTGCCAGGCACCGGGAAGGACATCGTCGGCGCATGGAAACCGTAATCCATCAGGCGCTTGGCGATGTCGACCTCGGAGATGCCGGTGGCGGCCTTGATCGGGCGGATGTCAAGAATGCACTCGTGTGCGACGCGGCCCTGGCTGCCCGTGTAGAGCACCGGGTAATGGTCCTTGAGGCGCGCGGCGAGATAGTTGGCGTTCAGGATCGCCACCTGGGTTGCCTGCTTGAGCCCCTCGCCACCCATCATCGTGATGTACATCCACGAGATCGGCAGGATGCTGGCCGAGCCGAAGGGCGCGGCCGAGACGGCCCCCTGGCCGAGGTTCGGACGGTCGGCACCGCCGGTGGGCTGCACCACGTGGTCGGCCATGAAGGGTGCGAGGTGCGCCGCCAGGCCGATCGGGCCCATGCCCGGACCGCCGCCCCCGTGCGGGATGCAGAAGGTCTTGTGCAGGTTCATGTGCGACACGTCGGCGCCGATCGTCGCCGGCGAGGTCAGGCCGACCTGGGCGTTGAGGTTGGCGCCGTCCATGTACACCTGGCCGCCGTGCTGATGCACG
>NZ_JAVEYL010000077.1:0-4921 GCF_034003485.1 Thauera sp. | reverse complement strand
CCGACCCACTCCGGTCGTTCCGGGCTGGCAAAGGGGCAACGGCAGCTTTCAGAGTGGACCGGCCTCCGGTCCTTTGAGAGCGGCTGGCGAATCGTCGAGCCGGGGTCACCGGCGGACTCTTGGATAGAGGTCGTTCAACGCGTCATGCCGTCAAGGCGCCGAGTTAATCTGGAACCGATTCCTATACGCCCCGGGGCTCATCCCAATGCGCTGCCGAAAGAGCCGCGAAAAGGAGCTGGTGTCGTTGTAGCCAACTTGGCCGCCTATAGCCTCCACGCTCAGATCACCCGTCTCGAGTAGCGCTCGGGCGGCCTCGAGCCGGAGATCCTGCAGATACGCCAGCGGGGTCTGGCCCAGCGCCGCCTTGAACCGTCGAATGAGCGTGCGATCACTGATCGCGAGCGCGTCCGCAAGCACGGAGATCCGCAATTCCTTGGTCATGTTGCTCTGGAGCCAATGCTGCGCACGTTCCACGAGGGAATCCGAGTGCGCTCTTTCTGCCAGCAGCGGCAGGTAAGGAACCTGGCTGGTCTGGCTCACGTCGATCAGCAAGCTCTTGGCGGTCTGCGAGGCGATGGCCGGCCCCGAAAAGCGCTCGATGATGCGGATGGCTTGCAGCAGGTATGACGCCGAAGCACCCGCGCAGACCAGCCGATCCGATTCGGTGATCACGGAGCGGATTTGCAGATCCACCTTCGGGTACTTGGCGCGGAACTGGCGTTCCAGCCACCAGGTGGTCGTCACCGTTCTGCCATCGAGCAGTCCGGTCTGCGCCAGGATGAACGTGCCGGTGCAGTTCGCGGCGATCCACGCCCCGGCGCGCCACTGGGCGACCAGCCAGTCGGAGGTGTCGGCGAGCCGGTCGAGGATCTGATCGAACTGGCCCTGGCCCCCGTAGTGCAGGCTGGGGATGAAGACGAGATCGTAGCGCTCGCTCGGCTCCAGCTTGTGCGTCTGCAATTGCAGACCGTTGCTTGCCACGATGGGATTCCCCGATGAGGAAACGAAGCGCCATTCGAACTGTGCGGCGGCCGTGCCTTGCTGTCGCCGCAGGTGCGAGTTTGCGACCTGCAGGATGTCGGCAAAGCCGCCGACGCTGGAGGCATAGCACTCATCGAATGTAAGGATTGCGGCACGGGGCATGACGTGGCGAAAATCGCATAGTAATAGTCATATTCGCCACTCTACACGGTCTGGACCGGTCATTAAACTGCCCTTCATCGTGATCGTTTCGCTCTTTGGAAGAGCGATGCACTTGCCATTAGAGGGTCATCACCGGTGCCATCTTCGGCGAGGACGTGACCAATCAAACAGGGGAATCAAATCATGCGAGTCTTCATTGTCCACGCGCATCCCGAGCCGAAGTCGTTCTGTACGGCCATGAAGTCGGCTGCGGTCGAGGAGTTCGAACGGCAGGGCCACGAGGTTCAGGTGTCGGATCTGTATGCCATGGGCTTTCAGCCGGTGGCTTCGGCAGCCGACTTTGGCGATCGCGCCGATCCCGATTACTGCACGTATGCGCTTGAGCAGCGGCACGGGCTCAACACCGGCACGCTTAGTGCCGACATCCGCGCCGAGCTCGACAAGCTCCTTTGGTGCGACCTGCTCGTGGTGGTCTTTCCGGTCTTCTGGTTCTCGACGCCGGCCATCCTCAAGGGCTGGATCGACCGTGTGTTCGTGTCGGGCCAGGTCTACGGGGGCAAGCGGTTCTATGACCGCGGCGGACTGGTGGGCCGTCGTGCGCTTGTCGGCCTCACGCTGGGCGGCCAGGAGCATATGTTCGGTACGCAGGGGATCCACGGTCCACTCGACGGCATGCTGAAGCATCTCCTGCAAGGCACGCTGGCCTATGCGGGACTACAGGTGTTGCCGCCGTTCATTGGCTGGCACGTCCCCTACGTCTCCGACGAAGCACGACAGCAAATCCTGGAAACCTGGAGAAGTCGTATCCGGTCGGTCGCCGACGCCACCCCTCTCCAGTTCCCGAGCCTTGCAGACTACGACGACAAACTCTATCCGCTCACCGCGGATTCCAACGCTGTTTGATTGAACGAGGAGATTAGGATGATCAAGAGCTCACATGACCGTGGTGTTCAAGTTATCGAGCTGAGCCGACCGGATAAGAAGAACGCCTTTACCGGGGCGATGTATCACCAGCTGCGCGAGGCATTGGTCGCGGCCGATGCGGATCAGTCCGTCAGTGTGATCCTGCTCACGGGGGCAGGAAACGCCTTCTCGGCGGGTAACGACCTCGAGGACTTCCTGAATTCCCCCCCGGAGAGTGTGGATGCACCGCCCTTCCGATTCCTGAATGCACTCGCCCAGGTCAAGAAGCCAGTGCTTGCAGCGGTCAATGGACTCGCGGTCGGGATTGGCGCCACGATGCTGTTTCACTGCGACCTGGTTTTTGCGCAGGACACCGCACGCTTTTCGTTTCCGTTCGTTGCACTGGGGCTGATCCCGGAAGGGGCATCCAGTCTGCTCCTGCCGCGACTCGTCGGTCACCAACGGGCATCCGAGATCCTTCTTCTCGGCGACCCGCTGTCCGCCAATGAGGCGCAGGCGATTGGTCTCGTCAATCGCGTCATCGCAGAGCAGCCCGTGCTGGATTTCGCCTTGGCGCAGGCGATCCGTCTGACACAACTGCCCCAGGGTGCCGTGCTCCGTACCAAAGCCTTGCTCAAGCATCCCGACGAGGTTCTGGGACGCATCAATCTGGAAGCCGAAGCTTTTGTGATGCGGGCGAAGAGTTCAGCCGCCCAGGAGGCGTTCGCGGCATTCGTGGAAAAGCGGAAGCCGAATTTCGCTGGTCTGGACTAAGCAGAACGCTCTTCACCTTGACCGAATGTCCGACGCCAGTCCCTCGGGCTCACCTGAAAGCGCTTCCTGAAGTGCTGCCGGAGGGACACTGGGGTTTGAAACCCCACGACATCAGAAATTTTCTCCACTGGCAGCGATGTGCTTTCAAGCAGTTCGCGGGCTCGCTGCAAACGCTCATTCACCAGCCACTCGACCAGCGTCATGCTGGTCGCTTTGCTGAAGTGACGCGTGAAGGTCCGCCGACTCATCGATGTGCGCGCTGCCAGATCCTCAACGGTGTGCTGCTTGGCGATGTTTGCGCGCAAGTAGTCGAGAAGCCGATTGATCTGCGCATCTTGCGTTGAAAACGCCATCGGTTGCTCGATGAACTGCGCCTGACCACCCTCCCGGTGCGGCGGTATGACCATCATTCGCGCGACTTTGTTGGCGACTTTCGAACCGTAATACTTCCGCACGATATGCAGGCAACAGTCCAGCCCGGCGCCCGTGCCCGCGGAAGTGATCAGGCCGTCCTCTTCGACATAGAGGGCGTTCATATCGAGCTTTACGCCCGGGAAACGTTTGCCGAAGTCCTGTTCGCCCATCCAATGCGTAGCGGCCCGCTTGCCGTCGAGCAGTCCGGCGTAAGCAAGGGCATAGGCGCCATAGCATAGACCTACGACGTCGGCACCCCGTGCATGTGCGCGTACCAGCGCATCGACCAGATCGGATTGCGGGGGAGTGTCCAGGTCGTGCCAGCTTGGCACCACGAGGATGTCTGCCGTTTCCGTCAGCTCCAGCCCGCCGTCCGGCACCACCGTAAGCGCGCGTTCAGCCTGCAGCGGTTGACCACCTGGCGCAATGACCTTCAAGTCGAACAGGTGTCCTTCTGCCAACTCCATGCTAAAGACCATGAGTGGCACGGCAAAGTGGAACGCACTGGTCCGAGGGGGAACGATCAGAGCAACGACAGGAACGGGTTTTGACATGGCGCGATGGTGCTCGGCGCAATGGCCCAAAAGTTTCGATAGATGACCTGTAGGCCAATTTTATGGCAGGCGCAGCTTGCCCACAATGCAGCTTCCGATCAACGTCGTCTCTGGAGCACCAACATGCAGCCCATAACACTCTTTCGTAGCATCGCGCTCGCACTGTCCCTCGGGGTAGTGGGTATATCGGCGCACGCAGCCGCCGAGGTCTCGACGCCGACCACGGCAGCGGCGCAGATGCAGCATATCCGCAACGCCACGTCGAAAATCAGCTACGCGGGCAAGGTCTTCCTGATCGACCCCATGCTGGCGAAAAAGGGCGCCTATCCGGGCTTTGAAGGTACGGTTCGCAGTCATCTGGCCAATCCGCTCGTCGAGCTTCCCATGCCGGCGCAGGATGTGCTGAAGGGCGTGGATGCGGTGATCGTGACGCATACGCATCTCGACCATTGGGACGGTGGTGAGCACCAGTTGATTCCAAAAAGCATGCCCTTGTTTGTGCAGAACGAAGCCGACGCCAAAATCATTCGTGCGCAGGGCTTCACCGATGTTCGAGTCGTTGGCGAGAACACCGTTTTCGAGGGCGTTCGCCTGACGAAGGCTGGCGGCCAGCACGGCACGAATGAGATGTATGCCGAAAAGCCGCTGGCCGAGCTTTTGGGTGAGGCCATGGGCGTCGTCTTCCAGGCACCGGGCTCGCCCACCGTCTACCTCGTCGGCGATACCATTTGGCGCAGCGAGGTCGAACAGACCTTGGCCAGCTTCAAACCCAGCGTGGTCATCCTGAACGCAGGCGACGCTCGTCTGGTCGGTTTCCCCGGGTCGATCATCATGGGCAAGGACGATGTCCTCCGCGCGTATCGCGGCGCGCCGAACGCGACCATCGTCGCCGTCCATATGGATGCGATCAATCACATGACCTTGAGCCGCGAGCAACTGCAGGACTACGTCCAGCAGAACGGCATCGAGGATCGCGTCCGGATTCCCGCTGATGGCGAGATTCTGAAGTTTTGATCCATGGCGTCCCATCCCGATCGGGGTGGACGCTCCTTGATCTTGTGGAGCGGATTCCTGAAGAGCGCGGTGATCGTAGCCAGGAATCGTAAGCGCGCGAGGTTGAAGCGGCTGTTGTA
>NZ_JAVEYL010000001.1:0-260585 GCF_034003485.1 Thauera sp. | reverse complement strand
GGCCTCCAGCCACTTCAGCGCCCGGTACGGGGTCTATATGGACCCGAGCATGTTGCGCAACGCAGTGGCGACCGATGTGGCCGAGGCGAGCGAGCTGCTGAGCTGGGCCCTGCTCGTGCAGCTGGCCATGGTTGGCTTGCCGCCTCTGCTGCTGCTGCAGCGTGTTCGCGTGCGCCAGCGCCCAATCGGGCGCGCGATGCTGATCCGCCTCGGCACGATCGTGCTGGCGGTGCTGGTCGGTGCCGGCGCGCTCGGCACGGTTTTCAAGGATTTCGCCGGCCAGATGCGGCGCCATAAGGAAGTGCGCTACCTGGTCGCACCAGCCAGCTCGGTCTATTCCTTCGGCCGCGTGCTCACAAAGGACGCAAGGGCCGCTGATCGCCCACGCACACCGGTCGGCGTCGATGCGCACCTGGGCGTGAGCTGGACCCGGGCAGGAAAGCCCGCACTGTTCGTGATCGTCGTGGGCGAAACCGCGCGCGCAGCCGACTGGGGGCTGAACCCCGACGTCTCGCGGAACACCACACCCGAGCTTGCCATGCGAGACGTAATCAACTTCTCGCAGGTATCGAGCTGCGGTACCAACACCGAGGTGTCCGTGCCCTGCATGTTCTCGCCGCAGGGCCGTCGCAACTACGATGAGGACGCCATTCGCGGCAGCGAGTCGCTGCTTCACGTCTTGGCGCGCGCCGGCCTGCGCGTGGTCTGGAGCGATAACCAGTCCGGCTGCAAGGGGGTCTGTGACGGGCTGGAGATCGTGCGTCCCGACTCCGCCGCGCTCCCCGCCCTGTGCAGCGGCGAGCGCTGTCTGGATGAGGCGCTCCTGCACGACGCACAAGGGCTGTTGCAGGACAACCAGGGCAATCTGGTGCTTGTGCTACACCAACTGGGCAACCATGGTCCGGCCTACTTCAAGCGCTATCCAGCCACCTTCCGCCAATTCACCCCGGCCTGCGAAAGTGAAGACCTGTCTGTCTGCACACGGGAAGAAATCGCGAACGCCTACGACAACGCGCTTCGCTACACCGATCACGTGTTGGCCGGCACGATCGACTGGCTCGAGCGCGTCGAGGCCGACTACGACACCGCACTGCTGTACGTGTCCGACCACGGCGAGTCGCTGGGAGAGCGCGGCCTCTTCCTGCATGGCATGCCGTATGCGATCGCCCCCGAAGAGCAGACACAGGTGCCAATGCTCATGTGGTTCTCGAAGGCATATGCACAGCGCACCGGGCTCGACCTGGCTTGCCTGCACGCGCGGTCGCGGGCGCCAGCCGCGCACGACAACATCTTCCACACCGTGCTCGGCTTACTCGATGTCGAAACCGCCGTGCGCGACGAGACGCTCGATCTATCGGCGACCTGCCAGGGGTGAGCGGCATGGCGAGCATCGGACGATCCCGTCGCGTCGTAATCGAGGCCACGGATCGGCGCTGGCTTCTCAACCAAGCGCTATTTCTGCTCGTTGCCGGCACCGCGTTTCTCTATCTCTTCGAGACCACCGACGTAGATCGTCAGCTCGCACATCTCTTCTTCGACGAGGCAGCAGGCGTTTTCCCGATCCGACAGAGCGGGCTCTTCGAGCTGGTATTCCACAAATGGGCAAAGCATCTCAGCTACGTTGTCGCATTCATCATGCTCGCGGTGTGCCGGAGGGGCTGGATGGGCCGGCTGAGCTGGTTGCCACCGCGCAACGCCCTGCTCGCCGCGCTCGGAATGGTGCTCATCCCGGTCTGCACCACATTGCTGAAGATGGTCACGGGACGCTACTGTCCCTGGGACATGGTCGAGTTCGGCGGCTATGCGCCTTATCTGCGCTTGTTCGAAATGGCACCGGCGGGTATCAAGGCCGGGCAGTGCTTTCCAGCCGGGCACGCCTCGGCGGGGTTCTTGTGGGTGGTGTGGGGTATTGCGCTACGCCCGGCGGGCACCAAGGCCGCGCGCTCGGGACTCTTCGCGGGCTTGAGCCTAGGCGCGCTCCTCGGCCTGTCGCGCATGGCCCAGGGCGCGCACTTCCTGTCCCACACGCTGGCGACGCTCTGGCTCGCCTGGGCGCTCAGCCTGTTGCTCGCAGGGGTACTGAATGCCGAACTCAACCTCGTGAGGGAGGGCCGGGACGCCCGGCTTTCACGGATCTCACCAAAAGGCAATCCGCCGCATTGACGCAGTCCTGCAGGCGTACAGGCGTCGCCGCTGCGCAGCGGTAATGATTCCTTCGGGCACGGTCTGCAAACCGAGGGGGGCGCGAAGGAGCGCCGCGGAAAACGCTGGGGGACAGCGACGGGTCGGTCGTTCCAGTTCGCAGGATCGAGAAGCTGGCGTTCGCCATCGCCTGACGGCTGTACGGCAGGTGACCGACACATGGCGGCCTGACTTCACCGATCAGGCGACCGGCCGGTCAGCCGAACTGCGGCCGCCCCCCGGTCACTCCACAGTCACGCTCTTCGCCAGATTCCTCGGCTTATCCACGTCCGTCCCCTTCACCAGCGCCGCGTGATACGAAAGCAATTGCAGCGGGATCACGTGCAGCACCGGCGACAGCATGCCGTAGTGCTCGGGCATGTGCAGGATGTGCACGCCTTCCGACTCCGGGATCTCGCTGCCCGCATCGGCGAACACGTACAGCTCGCCACCGCGCGCGCGGACTTCCTGCAGGTTCGACTTGAGCTTTTCGAGCAGCTCGTCGGCGGGGGACACGGCGATCACCGGCATGTCCTTGTCCACCAGCGCGAGCGGACCGTGCTTGAGCTCGCCGGCGGCGTAGGCTTCGGCGTGGATGTAGGAGATTTCCTTGAGCTTGAGCGCGCCTTCCATGGCGATCGGCCAGTGGCTGCCGCGGCCCAGGAACAGCGCATGCTCCTTGCCGGCGAAGCGCTGGGCCCACTGCTCGATCTCGGGCTCGAGTTCCAGCACCTTCTGCACCGCGACCGGCAGGTGGCGCAGCGCGGTCAGGTGGCGCTCCTCGTCGGCGGCGGACAGGCGCCCGTTGAGCTTGGCGAGCGCCAGCGTGAGCAGCGCGAAGGCGGCGAGCTGGGTGGTGAAGGCCTTGGTGGAGGCGACACCGATCTCGGGGCCGGCGCGGGTGATGAAGCGCAGCGCGGTCTCGCGCACGATGGCCGATTCGGGCACGTTGCAGATCGCGAGCGTACGCTGCATGCCGAGGCCCTTGGCGTGCTTGAGCGCAGCCAGGGTGTCGGCGGTCTCGCCCGACTGCGAGATGACCACGACCAGGGTGTCGGGGTCGGGCACGGATTCGCGGTAGCGGTATTCGCTGGCGATCTCGACGGTGACCGGCAGCTTGGCGATCGCCTCGATCCAGTAGCGGGCGACCAGGCCGGCGTGGTAGCTGGTGCCACAGGCGAGGATCAGCACGCGGCGCACACCGTCGAAGACCTCGGCCGCGCGCGCGCCGAAGTGCTGCGGGGTGATGCCCGCGCCGCCGCCGATCAGCTCCAGCGTCTGCGCCAGCGCCTGCGGCTGCTCGAAGATCTCCTTCTGCATGTAGTGGCGGTACTTGCCCAGTTCCACTGCGTCGGCCGACAGGCTGGACAGGTGCACCTCGCGCTCGACCGGCGTGCCGTCGGGGCGAATGATGATGTAGCTCTCGCGCCGCAGCTCGGCGAGGTCGCCGTCTTCGAGATAGACGATCTTGCGCGTCACCTGCAGCAGCGCGGCGGTGTCGGAGGCGGCGTACATGCCGTCCACGCCCTCACTGCCCCCCACGCCGAGCAGCAGCGGCGAGCCACGACGGGCGACGATGATGCGGAAGGGATCGGCCTCGGCGACTACGCCGATGGCGTAGGCACCGACCAGCTCATTGGTGGCCTGGCGCACCGCCTCGAAGAGGTCGGGGGTACCCTGCAGCTTGTAGTGCACCAGGTGGGCGATGGCCTCGGTGTCGGTTTCCGACTCGAAGACGTAGCCCTTGCCCTGCAGCTCGGTCCTGATCGCCTCGAAGTTCTCGATGATGCCGTTATGCACCACCGCCAGGCCGCCCGAGATGTGCGGGTGGGCGTTGCGCTCGGAGGGCACGCCGTGGGTGGCCCAGCGCGTGTGTGCGATGCCGATGTGGGCGGTGAGCTGGCGCGCGTCGGCAAGGGTGGCGAGCTCGGCCACACGGCCGCAGGAGCGCAGGCGGGTGAGCTCGCCGGCGAGCACGGCCAGGCCGGCGGAGTCGTAGCCGCGGTATTCGAGCTTGCGCAGGCCCTCGAGCAGCACGGGGACGACGTTCTGGGTTGCGATTGCAGTGACGATGCCACACATGGCGGGGGCTTCCTTGTTCGGTTGTCGGGTGTCGGCTGCAGGAGCGGAGTTCGGTGGCCGGGGGCCTTTGTGGGAGCGGGCTTGTCCGCGAACAGGGCGGGAAGGGGAGCCCATTCGCGGGCAAGCCCGCTCCCACAGACAGTTGCTCCCACGGGGTCTCAGCGCGGCTGCTTCACCGGGCGCTTCCAGTGCGCCAGGCTCATCTGCCTGACGCGGGTGACGGTGAGCTGGTCGGGCGGCGCGTCCTTGGTCAGCGTGGTGCCGGCGCCGAGCGTGGCGCCGCGCCCCACGCGCACCGGCGCGACGAGCTGCGTGTCCGAGCCGATGAAGACTTCGTCCTCGATGACGGTACGATGCTTGTTGACGCCGTCGTAGTTGCAGGTGATGGTGCCGGCGCCGATGTTGACCTTGCTGCCGACGTCGGCGTCGCCCACGTAGGCGAGGTGGTTGGCCTTGGAGTGGTCGGCGATCGTGCTGTTCTTGACCTCGACGAAGTTGCCCAGGTGCACGTCGGTGCCGAGCACGGTGCCCGGACGGGTGCGGGCATAGGGCCCGATCACGCAGGCCTGGCCCATGGTGGTGCTGTCGACATGGCTGAAGGGCTCGATGCGGGTGCCGGCGCCGATGCGGGCGTTGCGCACGACGCAGTGGGCGCCGATGCGCACGCCGTCGCCGAGCTCGACCTCGCCTTCGAACACGCAATTGACGTCGATCTCGACGTCACGGCCCACGGTGAGCGTGCCGCGCACGTCGATGCGCGCGGGGTCGATAAGGGTGACGCCCTCTTCCATCAGGCGGCGGGCGATGTTGCCCTGGTGAATGCGCTCGAGCTCCGCCAACTGCAGCTTGTTATTGACGCCGAGCGTCTCGGCGAAGGCGTCGGGTTGCACGGTGGTGACCTCGATGCCGTCGGCCACGGCCAGGCCGATGATGTCGGTGAGGTAGTACTCGCCCTGGGCGTTGTCGTTGCCGATGCGCCCGAGCCAGTCGCGCAGCCTGGCAACCGGCGCGACCAGGATGCCGGTGTTCACTTCCTGCACCTTGCGCTCCTCGTCGCTGGCGTCCTTCTCCTCGACGATGCGCGTGACGGCGCCGGCGGCGTCGCGCAGGATGCGGCCATAACCAGTGGGGTTGTCCATCTTCACCGTCAGCAGCGCCAGGCGCTCATTGCCGGCGGCAGCCACCAGGCGGCGCAGCGTGGGCACGCCGATCAGCGGCACGTCGCCATACAGCACCAGCGCCATTTCGCCGTCGGTGAGGTGCGGCAGCGATTGCTGCACCGCGTGGCCGGTGCCGAGCTGCGGCGCCTGCCGTGCCCAGGCCAGGTCGGGTGCATCCAGACGCTCGCGCACCACCTCGCCGCCATGCCCGTAGACCACGCAGATGCGCTGGGCGTCGAGCGTGCGCGCGGCGTCGAGGACATGAGCGAGCATCGGCTTGCCGGCGATGGGTTGCAGGACCTTGGGCAGAACCGAGCGCATGCGCTTGCCCTGGCCGGCAGCGAGAACGACGACTTCCATGTGGGGTTTCCGGTGTGTGGGTGGCTCGAGAACGCGGCCGCAGCACTGCGGGCGTCCGACACAAAAAGCATCGCGCGGAGTTTACCACCGACGCTGCAGCGCGGAATGTGAGCAAATGCATGGCAAGTGGGTCAAAACAACGCAACAACCCCATAACGGCGACCCTGATTGACGCATTGCACAATTCAATTACTTTTCTTCTTATATTGTCACGGACAGCGTCTAAAATCCCGATGTTGCAATGCATCCAATAACGAGCATCCCATGAAACCCATTGCCGCACCTCAGATCATCCAGAACCGCACCTTCGACGAGATCCAGGTAGGCGATTTCGCCCAGCTGATCCGCACCCTGCGCCCGGAAGACATCCACCTCTTCGCGGCCATGTCGGGCGACGTCAACCCGACCCACGTCGACCTCGAATACGCCCGCTCCAGCCAGTTCCGTGAAGTTGTCGGCCACAGCATGTGGGGCAGCACGTTGATCTCCACCATCCTCGGCACCGAATTCCCCGGCCCGGGCACGGTTTACGTGTCGCAGGGGCTCAACTTCTGGCGCCCGATCACGATCGGCGACACGCTGACGATCTCCGTCACCTGCAAGGAAAAGTTCGAGCACAACCACCACATCATCTTCGACTGCCTGGCGGTGAACCAGGACGGCCTGAAGGTGATCGACGGCATCGCCGAGGTGATGGCGCCGACCGAGAAGATCTCGCGCGCCCGCGTGGTGCTGCCCGAAGTCACCGTCTCCGACCGCGAGCTGCGCTACCGCCATCTGCTGTCGGTGTCGGCGGGCCTGTCGCCGATCCCGATCGCGGTGGCCCACCCCTGCGACCGCGAGTCCCTGCTCGGCCCCGTTCAGGCCGCGAAGGCCGGCCTGGTCGACCCGATCCTGGTCGGCCCCGAGTCGCGCATCCGCGCCGTGGCCGAAGAGCACGAGATCGACATCAAGGGCTTCCGGATCGTCGACACCGCACACAGCCACGCCTCGGCCGAAGTCGCCGTGGCGATGTGCCGTGACGGTGGCGCCGAGGCGCTGATGAAGGGCTCGCTGCACACCGACGAGATGATGAGCCAGGTGATCAAGCACCTGCGCACCAACCGCCGCATCAGCCACGTCTTCCTGGCCGACGTGCCGACCTACCCGCATCCGCTGATGATCACCGACGCGGCGATCATCATCGAGCCGACGCTGGAAGATAAGGTCGACATCATCCAGAACGCGATCGAGCTCGCCCACATCCTCGGCCTGGCCGAGCCGAAGGTGGCGATCCTGTCCGCGGTCGAGACCGTGACCTCGAAGATCCGCTCCACCATCGACGCCGCCGCGCTGTGCAAGATGGCCGATCGCGGCCAGATCAAGGGCGGGCTGCTCGACGGCCCGCTCGCCTTCGACAACGCCGTGTCGCTGGTCGCTGCCCGCACCAAGGGCATCAAGTCGGTCGTGGCCGGCAACGCAGACATCCTGGTGGTGCCCGACCTAGAGTCCGGCAACATGGTCGCCAAGCAGCTCGAATACCTCGCCAACGCGCTGATGGCCGGCGTGGTGCTGGGCGCCCGTGTGCCGATCGTGCTCACCAGCCGTGCCGACACCGCCGAGACCCGCACCGCCTCGTGCGCCGTGGTGCAACTCATGGCCCACCGCAAGCGTGAGGCCCTGAAGCCATGAAAGCCGTCCTCGTCCTCAATGCCGGCTCGTCGAGCCTGAAGTTCGCGCTCTACGCGGTCAATGGTGACGTGGCGGAAGCCCCGGCGGTCTCCGGCCAGGTCGAAGGCATCGGTGCCACGCCCGAAGTGACGCTCAAGACCGCCGACGGCCAGCGCCTCACCGAGCCGGTGGTGACCAGCGGCGGCCAGGGCGAACAGCACCGCGACGCGCTCAACCACGTGTTCGCGCTGCTCAACCGTCACAACCCGGCGCTCGACATCGTCGCCGCCGGCCACCGCATCGTGCACGGCGGCGAGCACTACAGTGCACCCACCCGCCTGGACGAGGCGGTGTTGCGCACACTCGACACCTTCGTACCGCTCGCCCCGCTGCACCAGCCGCACAACCTGCGCGCGGTGCGTGCGGTTGCCATGCTGATGCCGAACGTGCCGCAGGTCGGCTGCTTCGACACCGCCTTCCACCGCACCCAGCCCGCGGTGGCGCAAGCCTTCGGGCTGCCGCGCAAGTACACGGCTGAGGGCGTCAAGCGCTACGGCTTCCACGGCCTGTCGTACGACTACGTCGCCCGCCAGCTGCCTGAACTCATCGGCGAACGCGCCAAGGGCGCGGTGGTGATCGCGCATCTGGGCAACGGCGCGTCGATGTGCGCGCTGCGCGACGGCAAGAGCGTGGCGTCCACGATGGGCTTCACCGCGGTCGAGGGCCTGATGATGGGCACCCGCACCGGCAGCCTCGACCCCGGCGTGATGCTCTACCTGATGGAACAGAAGGGCATGGACGCCAAGGCGCTGACCAACCTGCTGTACAAGGAATCGGGCCTGCTCGGCGTCTCCGGCATCAGCCAGGACATGCGCACCCTGCTCGCCTCCAGCGCCCCCGAGGCCAAGGAAGCGGTCGATCTGTTCTGCTACCGCATCGCGCGCGAGCTCGGCTCGCTCGCCGCGGCCGCAGGCGGGCTGGACGCGCTTGTGTTCACCGGCGGCATCGGCGAACACGCCGCGGCCGTGCGCGAGAAGGTCGCCGCGCTGTCGGTCTGGCTGGGCATCGACATCGACGCTGCCGCCAACGCCAGGCACGCCGCCCGCATCGAAAGCCCGGCGAGCCGCGTCGCGGTTGCCGTGGTGCCGACCAACGAAGAGCGCATGATCGCGCGCTACACGGCGGAAACGCTGGGGCTCTGACCCCCCGCCCGCCTGGCCCCTCCCTCCCGGGAGCGGGCCAGGAACTGTGGGAGCGGGCGTGCCCGCGAAAGCAGCGGCTGCAGACGCTCGATTCGCGGGCACGCCCGCTCCCACAGACTTCCTCCCACGGTTTTCCGCTCACGGATCGCCGACCACGAATCCGCCTTCACGGTGTTTTCAGCCCCGTGCCGTGCTACGGTCATGCTCCCCAGCACGACGGAGCGCACCATGAAAACACGCACCCTCCTCGCCACCGCCGTCATGATGGCCGCCTTCGGCGCCCTGGCGAAGCAGCCGGTCGACACCGGCCACGGCGGCGCGGTCGCCAGCATCTCGCACGAAGCCAGCCTGGCGGCAATGGAAATCCTCAACGCCGGCGGCAACGCGGTCGATGCCGCAGTGGCCGCCGCGGCTACGCTCGGCGTCACCGACCCCTTCAGTTGCGGCATCGGCGGCGGCGGCTTCATGCTCATCTACTCGGCCAAGGACAAGCGCGTGATCGCGCTCGATCACCGCGAGGTCGCTCCGGCCAGCTTCCACCCTGCCGTGTTCCAGAACCCCGACGGCAGTGCCATGGAGTGGAAGGCCGCCGTGCCCAACGGGCTCGCGGTCGGCGTGCCCGGCACGGTGCGCGGCTGGCACGAGGCGCTGACGCGCTACGGCACGATGGGCTTCGAAGCGGTGCTCGCCCCCGCCATCCGCGTTGCCGAAGCCGGCTTCGCGGTCGGCCCCAACTTCCACCGCATCAGCAAGGTCAACGAAGCCAAGTTCGCGCGCTTCTCCACCGCCTCCGCGCTGTACCTGAAGGACGGCCAGGCCCTGCCGGTGGGCACACATTTCCGCAACCCGGACATGGCGCAGACCTACCGCGACCTCGCGCGCGGCGGCGTCAAGGCCTTCTACGAAGGACCGATCGCAGCCAGCATCGTGTCGGCGGTCAATCACCCGCCGGTCAACCCCGGCGTCACCGTCCTCGCGGGCGACATGACGATGGCCGACCTCAAGGACTACGAGGCGCGGCTACGCCAGCCGGTGCGCTCGACCTACCGCGGCTACGAGGTCTACGGCATGCCCACGCCGTCGAGCGGCGGCATCGCGATCGCGCAGGCGCTGAACCTGATGGAGACCTTCGACCTCTCCGGCAAGTCGCGCGCGGAGATCGAGCACCTCTACCTCGAAGCCTCGCGCCTGGCCTTCGCCGACCGCAACGCCTACGTCGCCGACGAGGAGTTCGTCGACGTTCCGAAGGACGGCCTGCTGTCCAAGGCCTACGCGCGCGAACGTGCGCAGCAGATCGGCGCGACGGCCGCGCCCGGCAAGGTCGAGGCCGGTGACCCGTATCCCTTCGAGACCGACCTGTCGGTGCCGCTGCGCCCGCAGCCCAGGCCGCTGGCGCGCGAGTCGATGCACACCACCCATCTGGCAGTGTCCGACCGCGAAGGCAACGTCGTCGCCTACACCTTCACCATCGAGGACTGGGGCGGCAGCGGCATCGTCGTGCCGGGGCGCGGCTTCCTGCTCAACAACGAGCTCACCGACTTCGACTTCAGCGGCCCACACCCCAACGTGCCCGAGGCCTTCAAGCGCCCGCGCTCGAGCATGAGCCCGACCATCGTGCTGCAGCATGGCGCACCGGCGTTCACCATCGGCTCGCCCGGCGGCTCGACCATCATCACCACCGCGCTGCAGACCCTCGTCAATCACATCGATCTCGGCATGAGCCTGGCCGACGCGCTCGCCGCGCCGCGCATGAGCCAGCGCAACGGCGACACCACCCTGGTCGAGACCCTGCTGCAGTTCCCGGGCAGCGCGCAGGCGAAGGCACTGGAGGCGAAGGGCCACACCTGGCGCGAGACCGACCAGATCGGCGCCGCCAACGGCATCCGCTTCAACGCCGACGGCACGGTGACCGCAGTGAGCGAACCGCTGCGCCACGGCGGCGGCAGCGCGATCGTGCAGAAGCAGTGAGCCAAGCGGGCGCCATTGCGGCGCCCGCCTCATCAGACGTCGTTGTCGGCCTCGGCCAGCACCTCTTCCGCCACGGCGCTCGCCTCGATCTCCTCGGACTCCAGCTCCACTGTCTGCAGCCCGCGCAGGCGCTCGGCGGCGTTCAGCGCATGCTGCTCGCCGCTGAACAGGTCGCGCTTGAGCACGCCTATCGCATCGACCCAGGCCGACGAAGGCTCACAGGCGGATTGCAGCTCGCCGCTGCGGCACACCGTCAGCGCCTCGCCTTCGAGGGTGAAGTGCACGCCTGGCAGCGGACGCACGCGCACGGCATCGTCCGCCCGCGCGGCGAAGCGCAGCATGGTGTCGCGCTCGTCGCCGAGCAGGTCGAGGATCAGCGCCGGCAGCGCGTAGATCGGCAGGTCGCCGGTGCGCAGCGGGCCGCGTTTGCCGTCGATCACCACCAGCGGCGTAGCCACCATGGTGCGGAACATCTCGTCGTCGAACTCACTGCGGTTGGCCGCGAGCAGGCCGGATTCGGCGTAGCCGCCGTGGTTCCAGCCGAGCGAGGGCAGGTGGTCGCCGAACATCACGATGATGGCGTCGGGGTCGCGCTTGCGCAGTTCCTTGACGAAGCCCATCAGCTCGCGCGACTTGTAATACACCGTGTTGGCGTAAGCCTGCACCAGGGCGCTGCCGGCGTCGGCCTTGATCACCGCCGGTCGCGCCGAATTGAGCGGGTAGTCGAGGTGGCCGAAGTAGGTCAGCACGTAGTTGAACACCGGCTGCGCACCGCCGAGTTCGGGGCCGACCCGGTCGAGCACCTGACGGAACAGCGAGGCGTCGCTGAGGAACTCGCCGTTCATGTCGTCGAGCACGAAGTCGCGATCCGACCAGTAGTGCTCGAAACCCACGCGGCGATAGGCGTTGATGCGGTTCCAGAACGGCGCGGCGTTGGGGTGCGAGGCGACGCTGCGGTAGCCCGCCTCGGCCAGATGCCGCGGCAGGCAAGGCACGTTGCGGCGCAGTCGACCCTCGAAGAAGACCGCGTCGGTCTTCACCGGGAATCCGCACAAGGCCTCGAACTCGGCATTGGCGGTGTAGCCGCCGAACACCGGCGACAGCGTGCGCGCGTTGCCCGCCGCCTTCCACAGCTTCCGGAAGGCTGGATCGAGCGGATCGGCCGACAGGCGGGCGGCCTTCAACGCCATCGGATCCCAGAAGGATTCGAGCACGATCATGTGCACGTTGCGCCCGCCACGCCCGGGGCGCATCGCGCCAGTCTTGAGGAAGGGGCTGGGCTGGCCGGCGCCGAGCAGGGTCAGCGCGTCATCGACCTCGGTCGCCAGCGGCGCCTGGCCCCGGCGGGCGAGATTGCGCGCGGTCTCCTGCATGAGGTGGATCGGCAGACCGCGCATCTCGTAGTTGCCGCGCTGGTTCCACACCCAGTCGCCAAAGCGCGCGTCCAGCCAGGCCGAGGCCGGCACCGGATGCGCGACCAGCGCCGACACCGCCAGCGCGAGGCCGGCGAGCGCCGCCCACGCGCGCGGCTGGCGCCACGCGAACATCCACAGCAGGCCAGCGAGCGGCAGCGCGAGCATGGCCACGCTGCCCCACAACTGCCAGCCTTCCAGCAACAAGAAGAGATTCTTTGCCGCGAAAACGTCGTCCGGCATCACCGGCGCGCCAAGCACCGCAAGCTTGATCGCATTGCCCGCGGTGAAGGCGGAGAACACCACCACCATTGCCAGCGCAAAACGGCCGACGCTGCGCGCCATCAGGAACAGCACGCCGCCGGCGATCAGATGGGCGACGAGGTCACGCAACCAGGCCTCGCGCCCGGGCGCAACGCCCAGCACGTGGGCACTGGCGGCCTGTGCAAGCACGTACCAGACGGCGATCAGCCCCAGGGCCACGGCCCACGCCGGCCCAAACGACCGCCGGGAGACGGGCGCACTCGATCCGACGCGCACAGGGTCGGCGGCGAGATGATCTGCGGAAGCGGACACGGCAGCACTCCGGGGCACATTCAGGAGGCCGGATAGTACGCCGGTAACATTCCCGTGAACGTGATCGGCGTTGCCTGTCGCAGCAAACCGACAACGGAAATTGCGACAAGGTTTTTCCGCAAGGCTGCAATGCTGCGGCGAGCCCGGCCGCCTCGCTCCCCCGCCACCGCCGGATGTGGCGCCGGGCACCGCGGCACGTTCAGCCCGTCACGCCATCCCACAGCAGCTTGACGCCCGACAGCCCCAGCGCCCAGGTCGCGAACAGGAAGAACGGCCGCTCGGGAATGTGGCGCAACAAGCGCAGCCCGAGCCACACACCGACCGGCACCAGCGGCACCAGCATGGCCGACATCAGCAGCGTGTCGCGGCTGAACAGGCCGATGCCGACGTAGAACGGCAGCTTGGCGAGGTTGATCGCGGTGAAGAAGAACACCGAGGTGGCGACGAAGGCCTCCTTGGGCAGATTGCGCCCGAGCAGGTAGGCCATGATCGGCGGCCCGCCGGCGTGTGCGAGCGTGCTGGTGAAACCCGCGGTGGTGCCGCACAGCCAGGCGAAGCGGCGCGGCACGGTGTCGCCGCCACGGGCGACGGGCGCGCGATTGCGCAGCAGACGGTCGGCCGCAAACGCGATGGCGATCAGGCCGAGCACCACCTTCACCATGCGGTCCGACAACACCCCGAACAGCAACGTCCCCAGCCCGATGCCGAGCAGCGCCGCCGGAATCAGGTGGCGCAGGTCGCCCCACTCGGCCTTGCCGCGCCACACGCGGATGCCGACCATGTCCATCACGATCAGGATCGGCAGCACCACCGCGACCGCGTCGCGCGGCGAGATCCACATCGACATGAAGGGCACCGCCAGCCCGCCGAGCGCGCCGCCCAGGCCGGCCTTGGAGATCCCGGTGAGCAGGATGGCAACGGCGGTGACGACCCAGCCGAGGGCGTCCATCTGCATCGCGTGGACGCCCGCGCTTTACAGGCGGCCGGCGACGAACTGCAGCGCCAGGCCGTAGCCCTGGGTGCCGAAACCGACCATCACCGCCTCGGCGACATCGGACAGCCAGGAGTGGTGACGGAAGGCCTCGCGCTTGTGCACGTTGGAGATATGCACCTCGACGAAGGGAATCGCCACGCCCGCGAGCGCATCGCGGATCGCCACGCTGGTGTGGGTGTAGGCGCCCGCGTTGATCAGGATCCAGCCCACGCCCTCGATGCGCGCGGCCTGGATGCGATCGACGATGGCGCCCTCGTGGTTACTCTGGAAGCACAGCACCTCGACGCCGAGCGCCTCGCCCTGCGCGCGCAAGCCGGCCTCGACGTCGGCGAGCGTGGTCGAGCCGTAGATGTGCGGCTCGCGGGTGCCGAGCAGGTTGAGGTTGGGGCCGTTGATGACGAGGACCTTGGGCATGGTCGGCGCTCCTTGCGAATGGCAGATCGATGGATGGGCGGATATGGATGTCCGGCGCTGGATAAGCGAAGGGCGACCCGCAGGCCGCCCTTCGCGTCTCGCCTGAGCGCAGAGGATATCAGCGCGGCAGCAGGCTCTCACCCATCAGAAACTCATCGACCGCGCGCGCGCACTGGCGCCCTTCGCGAATCGCCCACACGACCAGCGACTGACCGCGGCGCATATCGCCGGCGGCGAACACCTTGGCCACGTTGGTCGTGTAGCAGCCCTCGCCGTCGGTGGTGGCCTTGGCGTTGCCACGCGGATCCTTGTCCACACCGAAAGCCTCGAGCACACCGCCGACCGGCTGGGTGAAGCCCATCGCGAACAGCACCAGGTCGGCCTTGATCTCGAACTCCGAGCCCGGCACTTCGGACATCTTGCCGTCCTTGAACTCCAGGCGACAGGCCTTGAGCGCCTTGACCTTGCCGTTCTTGCCGATGAACTCCTTGGTGGCGACGGCGAAGTCGCGCTCGCAGCCTTCCTGATGCGAGGACGAGGTGCGCAGCTTGGTCGGCCAGTACGGCCACACCAGCGGCTTGTTCTCCTCTTCGGGCGGCATCGGCATCAGCTCGAACTGGGTCACGCTCGCCGCACCGTGGCGGTTGGACGTACCCACGCAGTCGGAGCCGGTGTCGCCACCGCCGATCACCACCACGTGCTTGCCCTTGGCCGAGATCGGGTTGGGCTTGTCGCCGGCGACCTGCTTGTTCTGCGGGATCAGGAACTCGAGCGCGAAATGCACGCCGCCGAGCTCACGCCCGGGCACCGGCAGGTCGCGCGGCACTTCCGAACCTCCGGCCAGCACCACGGCGTCGAAGTCCTGCTGCAGTTGCTCGGCGCTGATGACCTCCCTGGCGTCGTTGATGATGCCGGCCGGCATGTCCTTGGCCGCCACCACCACGCCGGTACGGAAACGCACGCCTTCGGCCTGCATCTGCTCGACGCGGCGGTCGATCAGATGCTTCTCCATCTTGAAGTCGGGGATGCCGTAGCGCAGCAGGCCGCCAATGCGGTCGTTCTTCTCGAACACGGTGACGTCATGACCGGCGCGGGCGAGTTGTTGCGCAGCCGCCAGACCTGCCGGCCCGGAGCCGACCACGGCGACCTTGCGGCCCGTCTTCTCGTCCGCCGGTTGCGGCACGACCCAGCCTTCTTCCCAGGCCTTGTCGATGATCGCGTGCTCGATCGACTTGATGCCCACCGCGTCGGTATTGATGTTCAGCGTGCATGCCGCCTCGCAGGGCGCGGGGCAGATGCGGCCGGTGAACTCGGGGAAGTTGTTGGTCGAGTGCAGCACCTCGATCGCCTCGCGCCAATGGCCGCGATAAACGAGGTCGTTCCAGTCCGGGATGATGTTATTGACCGGGCAGCCGTTATTGCAGAACGGGATGCCGCAGTCCATGCAGCGCGCGCCCTGGATGGCGGCCTGCTCGTCCGTGAGGCGGACGACGAACTCCTTGTAGGTCTTCAGGCGCTTGTCGACCGGCTCGTAGGCCTCCGACAGACGCTGATGCTCCAGAAATCCAGTGGGCTTGCCCATTTATGCGGCCTCCTTCTGTGCTTCGCGCTGCTGCGCCATCTCGGTCAGCGCGCGACGATACTCGTGCGGGAACACCTTGACGAACTTCTTCCGCCAGGCGCCCCAGTTGTTCAGGATCTCGCGGGCGCGCACGCTGCCGGCGAAGCGGACGTGGCGCTCGATCAGGCCCTTGAGGATGAGCTCGTCGCCCATCGTCAGGTGGTCGATGTCGACCCGACCGTGGGATTCGAGGTCGTCACCCGACTCCGAGCCCTTGCGCGCGGCGATCTCGTCGGGCAGCGGCTCGAGCGAGACCTGCGCCATGTTGCAGCGCTGCTCGAACGTGCCGTCCTCGTCGAGCACGTAGGCCACGCCGCCCGACATGCCGGCGGCGAAGTTGCGGCCGGTCTCGCCGAGCACGACCACGGTGCCACCGGTCATGTACTCGCAGCCGTGGTCGCCCACGCCTTCCACCACCGCGGTGGCGCCGGAGTTGCGCACCGCGAAGCGCTCGCCGGCGACACCGGCGAAGTACACCTCGCCCTCGGTCGCGCCGTAGAGCACGGTGTTGCCGACGATGATGTTCTCGGGCGTGCTGCCGCGGAACTCGGCCTTCGGACGCACGATGATGCGCCCGCCCGACAGGCCCTTGCCGACGTAGTCGTTGCCCTCACCCACCAGCTCGAGCGTCACGCCGCGCGCCAGGAAGGCGCCGAAGCTCTGCCCGGCAGTGCCGTTGAGGCGGATGTGGATGGTGTCGGAAGGCAGCCCGGCGTGACCGTAACGCGTCGCGACCTGGCCCGACAGCATGGCGCCGACGGTGCGGTTGATGTTGCGCACGGGCAGGTCGATGTTGACCTTCTCGCCCTTCTCCAGCGCCGGCGCTGCGAGCGCGATGAGCTGGTTGTCGAGCGCCTTCTCCAGGCCGTGGTCCTGGGTTTCGGCGTGCAGGCGCGGCACTTCGGCCGGCACCGGCGGCAGGTAGAAGATGCGCGAGTAGTCCAGGCCCTGGGCCTTCCAGTGCGCGATGCCCTTCTTCATGTCGAGCAGGTCGGCGCGGCCGATCAGTTCGTTGAAGGTGCGGATGCCGAGCTGGGCCATCAGCTCGCGCACTTCCTCGGCGACGAAGAAGAAGTAATTGACCACGTGCTCGGGTTGGCCGGCGAAGCGCGCGCGCAGCACCGGATCCTGGGTGGCGACGCCAACCGGGCAGGTGTTGAGGTGGCACTTGCGCATCATGATGCAGCCTTCGACGACCAGCGGCGCGGTGGCGAAGCCGAACTCGTCGGCGCCGAGCAGCGCACCGATGACGACGTCGCGGCCGGTCTTGATCTGGCCGTCGACCTGCAGGCGGATGCGCGAGCGCAGGCGGTTCAACACCAGGGTCTGCTGAGTCTCGGCGAGGCCGAGCTCCCACGGCGAACCGGCGTGCTTGATCGAGCTCCACGGCGACGCACCGGTGCCGCCGTCATGGCCGGCAACCACGATGTGGTCGGCCTTGGCCTTGGCCACGCCCGCCGCCACCGTGCCGATGCCGATCTCGGACACCAGCTTGACCGAGATGCTGGCCACCGGGTTGGTGTTCTTGAGGTCGTGGATGAGCTGCGCGAGATCTTCGATGGAGTAGATGTCGTGGTGCGGCGGCGGCGAGATGAGGCCGACGCCCGGCACCGAGTGACGCAGGAAGCCGATGTATTCCGACACCTTGTGGCCGGGCAACTGGCCGCCTTCGCCGGGCTTGGCGCCCTGGGCCATCTTGATCTGGATCTGGTCGGCGTTGACCAGGTATTCGGTGGTGACACCGAAGCGGCCCGAAGCCACCTGCTTGATCGCCGAACGCAGCGAATCGCCGGCGTTCAGCTCCAGGTCGCGCGCGATGCGCGTCTCGCCGATCACCTGCGACAGCTTGATCGCCGCGGTCAGCGGCTTGAAGCGCATCGGGTCTTCGCCCCCCTCGCCGGTGTTCGACTTGCCGCCGATGCGGTTCATCGCCACGGCGAGCGTGGTGTGGGCCTCGGTGGAGATCGAGCCGAGCGACATCGCGCCGGTAGCGAAGCGCTTGACGATCTCCTTGGCAGGCTCGACCTCGTCCAGCGCCACCGGGGTCTCGGCGGCCTTGAGCTCGAACAGGCCGCGCAGCGTCATGTGGCGCTTGCCCTGGTCGTTGATGATGCGGGCGTATTCCTTGTACGTCTCCGACTTGCCCGAGCGCGTGGCGTGCTGCAACTTGGCGATCGCGTCCGGCGTCCACATGTGCTCTTCGCCACGGATGCGGAAGGCGTATTCGCCGCCGGCGTCGAGCATGTCGTGCAGCACCGGGTCGGTGGAGAACGCGGCCTTGTGCAGGCGGATGGATTCTTCCATCACCTCGAACACGCCGATGCCCTCGACCTGGCTGGTGGTGCCGGTGAAGTATTTGTCGAGCAGCGCCTGCTTGAGACCGACGGCCTCGAAGATCTGCGCGCCGGTGTAGGACATGTAGGTCGAGATGCCCATCTTGGACATGACCTTCATCAGCCCCTTGCCGACCGCCTTGACGAAGTGCTTGACGTACTTGACCGCAGACTCCTCGTCACCGGCCAGATGCTGCAGGGTCTCGAGCGCGAGGTAGGGGTGCACGGCTTCAGCACCGTAGCCGGCGAGCACCGCGAAGTGATGGATCTCGCGCGCCGAGCCGGTCTCGACCACCAGGCCGGCGCGGGTGCGCAGGCCCTTGGCCACGAGGTGCTGGTGGATGGCCGACAGCGCCAGCAGGGCGGGAATCGCGATGCGGTCGGCGGCGAGCTTGCGGTCGGACACGATCAGGATGTTGTTGCCACCCAGCACCGCGTTCTCGGCGTCGGCGCACAGCGAGGCCAGGCGCGCTTCCACGCCTTCCTTGCCCCATTCGGCCGGGTAGCAGATGTCCAGCTCGGCCGAGCGGAACTTGTTCTGCGTGTAGCGCGCGATGTTGCGGATCTTGGCCATGCCCTCGAAGTCCAGCACCGGCTGGCTCACCTCGAGGCGGAACGGCGGGTTGATCTCGTTGATCTCGAGCAGGTTGGGCTTGGGGCCGATGAAGGACACCAGCGACATCACCATCTGCTCGCGGATCGGGTCGATCGGCGGGTTGGTGACCTGCGCGAACAACTGGCGGAAGTAGTTGTATAGCGGCTTGTTCTTGGAGGACAGCACCGCCAGCGGCGAGTCGTTGCCCATCGAGCCGGTCGCCTCTTCGCCCGCCTTGCCCATCGGCTCGAGGATGAACTTGATGTCTTCCTGCGAATAGCCGAAGGCCTGCTGGCGGTCGAGCAGCGGCGCGACACGCTCGGCAGCCGCGGCGGTGTCGAGCACGGCCGGCGCCTCGAGGGTGTCGAGCTTGATGTTGATGCGGCGCAGCCAGTCGGCGTAGGGCTTGGCGTTGGCGAGCGACTCCTTGAGTTCCTGGTCGCCGATGATGCGGCCCTGTTCCATGTCGATCAGGAACATCTTGCCCGGCTGCAGGCGCCATTTCTTGACGATCTTGCTGTCGGGGATCGGCAGCACGCCGGACTCGGAGGCCATCACGACGAGGTCGTCGTCGGTGACCAGGTAGCGCGCCGGGCGCAGGCCGTTACGGTCGAGCGTAGCGCCGATCTGGCGGCCATCGGTGAACGCCACCGCGGCGGGGCCGTCCCACGGCTCCATCATCGCCGCGTGGTATTCGTAGAACGCGCGGCGCTTCTCGTCCATCTGCGTGTGCGACTCCCAGGCTTCCGGGATCATCATCATCATCGCGTGGGCGAGCGAGTAGCCGCTCATCACCAGCAGCTCGAGCGCGTTGTCGAACGAGGCCGAGTCGGACTGACCGGGGTAGATCAGCGGCCAGATCTTCTGCAGATCGTCACCGAGCAGCGGTGAATGCACGCCCTTCTCGCGCGCGCGCATCCAGTTGTAGTTGCCGCGCAGGGTGTTGATTTCGCCGTTGTGGGCTATGTAGCGGAACGGGTGGGCGAGATTCCACTTCGGGAAGGTGTTGGTCGAGAAGCGCTGGTGCACCAGCGACAACGCCGACACGGCACGCGGATCGACGAGGTCGGTGTAAAACTCACCGACCTGGTTGGCGAGCAGCAGGCCCTTGTAGTTCACAGTACGTGCCGACATCGACACCATGTAGAACTCTTTGCCGTGCTTCAACTTGAGCGCGCCGATGGCGTTGGCGGCGCGGCGGCGCACGACGTAGAGCTTGCGCTCGAGCGCCTCGGTCACCATCACGTCGGGGCCGCGACCGATGAAGATCTGGCGGATCACCGGCTCCATGGCCTTGACCGTGGGCGACATCGGCATGTCGCGGTTGACCGGCACGTCGCGCCAGCCGAGCACGACCTGGCCTTCGCCCACGACCGCACGCTCGATCTCTTCTTCACAGGCCAGACGCGAGGCGGCCTCCTTGGGCATGAACACCATGCCGACGCCATACTCGCCAGCCAGCGGCAGGCTCACGCCCTGCTTCGCCATCTCTTCGCGGTAAAGCTGGTCCGGAATCTGGATGAGGATGCCGGCGCCGTCACCCTGCAGCGGGTCGGCACCGACCGCGCCACGGTGATCGAGGTTCTTCAGGATCTCGAGGCCCTGGAGAATGATGTCATGACGTTTCTCGCCCTTGATGTGGGCGATGAAACCCACGCCACAGGCATCGTGTTCATTGGCGGGGTCGTAAAGACCCTGCTTTTGGGGCAGATCCATCTTCTTTTCCTCAAACGACACGCAAGATCACGCGTTAGGGGGCCATGTAAGGCCTTGCCCGCAGGCAAGCACCGACAAACCGAACGCGCACAAAAAAGCCGGGCGCGCGCGCACCGGCTTTGTAGTTTGCACCAAACTGGTGCAAAAACAACGATCTGAAGGGAGAAAACCGCAGAATTTCGACCCTGCATGCACCAATCTGGACACGCGCGCCTGACTCGTTGCTTTCGAAAAAACTATACCCCCCAAAGCTGGGGGGATTCAACAATTTTTTTGCACTGCGGCACGCCCTCGATCGGACACTCCGCCTGCTTGCGCAGCCGGCCCGTCGCGGCTACGAGCAGGGCCGTGGGAGCAGGCTTGCCCGCGAATGTCGCGCTCCGGAGCGCTGCATTCGCGGGCAAGCCCCCCCACGACCGCTGCGCTGGTCAGTGGATCTCGCCGACCGCGAACAGCCGCCGGTGCTCCTTCATCGCGTAGCGGTCGGTCATGCCGGCGATGTAATCGGCGATCGCGCGCGGCTTGTCCTCGCGCGTCATCACCTGGTATTGCGGCGGCAGGATGTGCGGGTCGTCCATGAACGCGGCGAACAGGTCGCCGACGATGCGCCGCGCCTTGCTGGTCATGCGCAGCACCTGGTAGTGGCGGTAAAGGTTGTCGCGCAGGAACACCTTCAGCTCGCGCAGGCGCGGCAGCAAGGCGTCCGAATACGCCACCAGGCGCGGTGCGGCGCGCACGTCATCGAGCGTGGCGACGCCGGCGGCGGCGATGTTGGCGCGGGTCTGTTCGAGGAGGTCGATCACCATCAGGTGGATCATGCGGCGCACGGTCTCGTTGATCAGCTTGCGCCCGGACAGGCCCGGCCAGCGCGCCTCGGCCTCGCGGCGCTGGGCGGCGAAGAGCGGCACGTCATCGAGCTGCTCGAGCGTGATCAGGCCCGAACGCAGGCCGTCGTCGACGTCATGGTTGTTGTAGGCGATCTCGTCCGCGAGGTTGGCAAGCTGGGCTTCGAGCGAAGGCTGGGTGCCGGCGAGGAAGCGCTCGCCGACATCACCGAGCTGCTCGGCGTTGGCGCGCGAACAGTGCTTGAGGATGCCCTCCCGAGTCTCGAACATCAGGTTCAGGCCGTCGAAGCCCGCGTAGCGGTCCTCGAGCAGGTCCACGGTGCGCAGCGACTGCAGGTTGTGCTCGAAACCGCCGAAGTCCTTCATGCAGGCGTTGAGCGCGTCCTGGCCGGCGTGGCCGAACGGCGTGTGCCCGAGGTCGTGCGCAAACGCGATCGACTCGGCGAGATCCTCGTTGAGCCCGAGCTCGCGCGCGATGCCGCGGGTGATCTGCGCGACCTCGATGCTGTGGGTGAGCCGGGTGCGAAACAGGTCGCCCTCGTGATTCACGAACACCTGGGTCTTGTATTCGAGGCGGCGAAAAGCAGTGGAATGAACGATGCGGTCGCGGTCACGCTGGAACTGGCCGCGTGCCACCGGCGCCGGTTCGTCATGGCGGCGTCCGCGCGAGTTGGCTTCGGTGACGGCATAGGGGGCGAACTCGAGCATGCGATCTCCTGAGTGTTGATGCACGGATTCAAGGCGCGGGTCGCACATCGCGTGCGCACCCTGCAAGTGCGCCCGCGAATACGACCGCCTCCAACTCAACGGCAGCGCGCCTCGATCGCCGCGACGATGTCCTCGCCTGCAGCCTCGCCGTGGATCACCGCACGGCCGATTTCGCGCAGCAGCACCAGGCGCAGCTTGCCGGCCTCGACCTTCTTGTCGTGCGCCATCAGATCCAGATATCGCGACGCTCCCAATTTTGGCGCCCACACCGGCAGGTGCGCGCGCGCGAACAAGGTGGCGATGCGCTCGATGTCCTCATCCTGCAGCCAGCCCAGGTGCCGCGACAACTCGGCTGCCATCATCGTGCCGGCCGCAACGGCCTCGCCATGCAGCCATTCACCATAGCCGAGCCCGGTCTCTATGGCATGGCCGAAGGTGTGGCCGAGGTTGAGCAGCGCGCGCTCGCCCTGCTCGGTCTCGTCCGCGGCCACGACCTCGGCCTTGTTGCGGCACGAGCGCTCGATCGCGCAGGCCAGCGCCGCGGGATCGCGCGCGACCAAGGCGTCCAGATTCGCCTCCAGCCAGTCCAGGAAGACGGGATCGCGGATCAGGCCGTACTTGATGACTTCGGCCAGCCCGGCGGCAAGCTCACGGTCGGGCAGCGTGCTCAGGGTGTCGATGTCGGCCAGCACCAGCTTGGGCTGGTAAAAGGCACCGATCATGTTCTTCCCCAGCGGATGGTTGATCGCCGTCTTGCCGCCCACCGAAGAATCCACCTGCGCCAGCAGCGTGGTCGGGATCTGGATGAAGGGCATGCCGCGCTGGTAGCAGGCCGCGGCGAAACCACCCATGTCGCCCACCACGCCACCACCGAGCGCGACCAGCGTGGTCGACCGCTCGCAGCGCTCGCCAAGCAGCATGTCGAAGATACGGTTGAGCGTCGGCCAGTCCTTGTTCGCCTCGCCATCGGGCAGCACCACCGCGGACACACGCACCCCCGCCGCCTCGAGCGTGGCGCGCAAGCGGTCGAGGTAGAGCGGGCCGACGACATCATTGGTGACGATCGCCACGCGCCTGGTCTTCAGGTGCGGCAGGATCAGGTCAGCACGCGCGAGCAGGCCGCGGCCGATGTGGATGGGATAGGCGCGGTCGCCGAGCGCGACGTTCAGGGTCTGCATGTATTCGCCTCGTGTTTGTGCACCGCGCCTTCGATCAGCCGCACCATGGTGGCGGGGTTGCCGCGCCCCCCCTCGACGATGATGTGCGCCACCTCGCGATACAGCGGGTCACGCTGCCGGTGCAGCTCCTCGATGCGCTGGCGCGGATTCTCGACCTGCAGCAGCGGGCGGTTACGGTCGTGGCGCGTGCGCTCGAACAGGATCTGAGGCGGCACGTTGAGATAGATCACGATGCCGCGCGCATGCATCAGTTCGCGGTTGGCCGGAGCAAGGACGACACCACCGCCGGTGGCAATGACGATGTCGGGCACCTGCGTGAGTTCGTCCATCATCTGCGTCTCGCGCTTGCGAAAACCCGCCTCGCCCTCGATCTCGAAGATCGTGGGGATGCTCACACCAGTGCGGGCGACGATTTCCTGGTCGCAGTCGGCAAAGCGCAGCTTGCGCCGCCGCGCCAGTTCCTTGCCGACCGTGGTCTTGCCGGCGCCCATCATGCCGATCAGTATCAGACAGCTCACGCGTGACTCGCCGGAAATCCAGATGAAAAAAGGGGCGGGCACCCTTTCGGGATGCCCGCCCCCCGGATTGTATCAGCAGAGTGAAGGACTCAGCGGAGGGTCAGCGCGTCGGAGACGATGCGCGGGGTGATGAAGACCAGCAGCTCCTTGCGGTTCGAGACCGTGCTGCGCGTCTTGAACAGATTGCCGAGCACGGGAATATCTCCGAGCACCGGCACCTGATCGACGCCAGTCGCTTCTTCTTCCTCGTAGATGCCACCGATCACCACGGTACCCCCGTTCTCGATCAGGACCTCGCTCTTGACGTTCTTGGTCTCGATCGGCGGCACGCCAAGCAAGGCCTGTTCGTAAAGCGGTCGATCCTTATTGACCTCGATCGACAACTGCAGACGTCCATCTGGCGTGATCTGCGGCTTCACCTTGAGCGAGAGGACTGCCTTCTTGAACGAGACGCTGGTGGCGCCAGAGCTCGAGGCTTCCTGGTAGGGGATCTCGGTACCTTGCTCGATCGAGGCCTCGACCTGGTTCGCGGTCAGCACGCGCGGACTCGACACCACCCGGCCGCGACCATCGGATTCAAGGGCCTGCAGCTCGAGGTTGAGGAAACGGGTCAAGCTGTTGTTGAACAGCGTGAGGTTTAGCGCCCCATAGCCGTTCGGAAGGAAACCATCACCGCTCGTTGCAGACTCCCCCACCCTTCGGAGGATCGTATTGATCGGCGCATTCGCGGCGGTATTGATGGTGCCGTCCGCATTCGCAGAGGCGAACTCGGAGGTTCCGAACCCAATCTTGCCCCCACCACCCAGACTGCGGTTTCGGCGATCACCAAAACCGAGCCGGACACCCAGATCGCGGGCAAAGGTCTTGTTCGCCTCCACGATCCGCGCCTCGATCAGAACCTGACGGGGCGCAACGTCGATCTCCTGCACCAGGCGGCGCAGCGCCTGCAGGCGCGAGCCGACGTCGGTCACGAAGACCTTGTTGCTGCGCTCATCGACCACCACGCTGCCGCGCTTGGACAGCATGGTCTGGTCCTTGGCCTTGAGGAAGTCGAAGATCTCCTTGGCCTTGTGGTAGTTGATCTGGAAGCTTTCGGTCTGCAGCGCCTCGAGGTCGTTGATCTGCGCCTTGGCCTCGAGCTGGAGCTTTTCGCGCGCGGCGAGTTCGTCACCCGGCGCGATCCAGATCACGTTGCCGTTCTTGCGCATGTCCAGACCCTTGGCCTGCAGGATGATGTCGAGCGCCTGATCCCAGGGAACATCCTTCAGGCGCAGGGTCAGGTTGCCCTGCACCGAGTCGGACGTGATGATGTTGAAGTCGGTGAAGTCGGCGATCACCTGCAGCACCGAACGCACGTCGACGTTCTGGAAGTTCAGCGACAGCTTCTCGCCCTTGAAGTCGGCGCGACCTCCGCCGAGCTTAGTGGGATCCTCTATGACACGCTTGACCTCGAGCACGAACCGGTTCTCGCTCTGGTAGGCGTTGTGCTCCCACAGCCCGTTCGACATCACGGTCAGGCGTACCCGGTCGCCCACCTGCTGCGCAGTCATCGAGGTGACCGGCGTTCCAAAGTCGGTGACGTCCGAGCGGCGGCGCAGATGCTCGGGCAGTGCGGTCTTCAGGAAGTCCACCACCAGATTGCCGCCCTGCTGGCGGATGTCGATGCCGGTATCGGGGCTGGACAGATCGACGACGATCCGGCCGTCGCCTTCGGTACCGCGACGGAAGTTGATGTCACGCACGGCGAGCCCACTCGCGGCGACCGCGCGCGAATCGGCGAAGTTGCCCTGGGACTCGGTGACCACCGTGTTTTGCGCAAGCTGCGCGGACGTCGGCGAGATGGCGATGATGAGGTCACGCCCCTGCACACGCGCCTCGTAGGGGCTCATCTTGACGAGATTGAGCACCAGCCGGGTGCGATCGCCCGCCTGCACGATGTTCGCGCTGCGCAGGTCGCCCTGCTCGATACTCTGCAGGTTACGCCCCAGCGCATTGCCGGTGCCGGCGAAGTCGAACGCGATCCGGGCCGGATTGGCGACGCTGAAGCTCGGCGGCGGCACCGCGAGCGGTTCGCGCAGGGTCAGGCGAACGTAGACCGTGCCGCCCTGTTCGGCGACTTCCAGGCCTTCGATCTGGTTGGCGAAAACCTGCGTCTGCTCCGCATCCTGCGCAAGCGCGGAGGGCGCAGGAACAACGCCAGCAAAAACGGCTGCAAGCAGCAGCACTCCAATACGGTGTCTCATCTTCCGGCCTCCTGCCGCTCCTGCAACGTCAGCGGGGTGACTCGCTCCACCCAATCGCCGTAGACATCCTCGACCAGTTCGCGCAGGGTCACCTGGTTCTCGGTGATTTGCGTGACCACGCCGAAATTCTGTCCCATGTGGTTTCCGACCTTCACCTGATGCAAGGCGTTATTGGCCTTGATCAGGGCATGCGTGTTGCGTCCCTGCATCAGGACGCCGACCATCTGCATGGATTCGAGGGGATAGGACTCGAGCGGCTCGCGGCGGCGATCCATGTCCGGACGCAGCGCGCCGGAAGACGCGCGCCGCTCGGGCTCCATGCGTGCCGGGCGGTACGGGTCGTCGCCCTGCATGCCCGCGTACGCCACAACCGGAAAGGGCTTCAGCTCGGGAAGTGCGCGTACGGCCCCGCGCATGGTCTTCGCCTGCTCGTTCATCCAGACCTGAAGATCGTCCTCGCTACCACCCGCACAACCGGCGAGCAGCACACAGGCGCCAACAATTGCAGCCCTGTTCATTTCTTGTTCCCCTGCTTCGCGGCCTGGGCAGCCTGGCGCTGCTGCGCGAGCTCTTCCTCGTCGAGGTAGCGGTAGGTGGTGGCCTTGGTGTCTAGCTTGAGGCGCCCATCCTTGTCGGCCTCGATGCCCACGTTGTTCAGGGTGACGATACGCGGCATGCGCGCCACGTCGGCGACGAACTCGCCGAGGTCGTGATACACGCCCGACACCTTCACGTCGATCGGCATCTCGGCGTAGAACTCCTTGACCACGTCCGCGCCCGGCTTGAAGAGCTCGAACTGGAGGCCACGCCCAAGTCCGGCCTGGTTGATGTCGGACAGCAGGGAATCCATCTCCGCGCGGTTGGGCAACTGCTTGAGCAGCGCACCGAACTGGCGGTCGATTTCGGCGAGCTGGCGGCGATGTTCCTCGAGGTTGACGGCCTGGCGTTTCTTGGCAACCCAGCTATCACGCAGCTGAACCTCCTCGGCCTGGCGTTGCTGCAGCGTGGCAACCTGATCCTGCCAGTCGAACCACCAGAAGCCGGCAATCGTGAGCGCGAGCAAGCCGATGAACACTGCGACCCGCGGCGAGACGGGCCACAGCCCTGGATCGTTGGGATCGAGGCCCTTGAAATCCTGGGCGATGCGCTTGAAGTCGATGCCCTTGCGCGCAGCGGAAGCGGCGGTCGGTTTCATCTGGCCCCCCCCTTGGTGGCGCCTGCCGCAGCCCTGCCGCCCGCATCATCCGTCGCCTCGCTCTCGGGCTGGCGAATGCTGAGGGCAAGCGTGAACTCGCTCACCCGGCGGGTATCGAGCATTGCGGCCTTGGCCTCGAGCAGCGCAGGTTGCTCCAGGAAGGGCGAGGCCTCGATGTTGCGCATCAGGTGCGACACCCGGGCATTGGACTGCGCATATCCCACCAGCGTGACACGCCGGGCGTTCTGCTTGATGGACTTGAGGTACACCCCGTCCGGCATGCGCTGCGCGAGTTCGTTGAACAGATGGACGGTTTCGGCTCGCGTGCTCTGCAGCGACTCGATGACCTGCTTGCGCGCCAGCATTGCATCGATCTGCTCCTTGAGGCGACGGATCTCGGCGATATCGCGATCGAGCTTGGTGATCTCGGTCTTGAGGAAGGTGTTGCGTGCTTCCTGGGCCTCGATGTGGCCGCTGTAGACCGCATGAACGGCGAAGCCAACGAGCGCACCGAGCACGATCATTGCCGCGGCAACGGCGTAGAACTGTTGGCGGCGCTGGCGACGCTTCTCGACGCGATGCGGGAGAAGATTGATCCGGATCATGCGTCGAACCTCCTCAAGGCCAGGCCACAGGCCGCCATCAGCGAGGGCGCATCGGACAGCAGGGATTTGGGTCGCACCTTGCTGCTCAGCGTCATGCCAGCGAAGGGGTTGGCGATGATCGTATCGACCTGCGCCCGGGCACCGACCACGTCGCCCAGACCGGGCATGACCGCACACCCGCCCGCGAGCACGATGTGATCCACCTGATTGAACGAGGTCGAGGTGAAGAAGAACTGCAGTGCGCGCGAGACCTCGAGTGCAAGACTGTCCATGAACGGCCGCATCATGTCTCGCGGGTAGCTGTCGGGCAGCGAGCCGGCCCGCTTGGCGGACTCGGCCTCTTCGAAGCTCATGCCGTACTGGCGGGCAATATCCTGGGTGAGCTGGCTGCCGCCGAAGGCCTGCTCACGTGAATAGATCGACTGGCCGTTACGGAACATGGTGACGTTCATCACGCTGGCGCCGATATCGACCAGGGCGATGACCTGATCTGCGCCAGCGCGCGGCAACTGCCGACAGACCAGTTCCAAAGCCGACTCGATCGCCAGCGATTCGACATCGACGATGACGGCCTTCAGGCCTGCGGACTGCGCCACTGCAACGCGGTCTTCGACTTTGTCCTTGCGCGAGGCGGCGATCAGGACCTCGACGTCACCCGGACTGCCGGATGCGGGGCCGATCTCCTGGAAATCGAGATTGACCTCGTCGAGCGCGAACGGGATGTACTGGTTGGCCTCGGCTTCAACCGCGAACTCCATTTCGGTCTCGCGCAGGCCTTCGGGGAGAATGATCTTCTTGGTGATGACCGAGGACGACGGCAGCGCCACCGCCACGTTCTTCACCCCCCCGCCAAAGCGGCGCAGCGCGCGTCTGACCGCCTCGCTCACGGCCTCGAGGTTGGCGATGTTGCCGTCGACGACCGCATCGCGCGGCAGCGGCTCGATCGCGTAACGCTCCACTTTGTAAGCGTCCTTGTCACCCCCCGACAACTCGACCAGCTTGACGGATGAAGACGAGATATCGAGCCCGGCAAGCTGACGCTTTGCAGCGCTGAGAAAGGGGAGGTCAATCACAAAGAAAATCCTTAAATTTCTTCATGTTACGCGTCACATCTAAGCTACTTTGTAGCATGCTAGCAACAAGCCCATGGGGTGTAAAGGGAACTGCTTCACGGTTAACGACCACTAACAGGAACACTTGAGGGGCGCCCGAAGGCATCCCGTATAATGCGCGTCCGCTTAAAACCCTTCTGGATTGCCCATGCGCTGGGTCCTGTATCCGATCGCAGCGCTGCTCGCGCTAGCCATTCTCGGCCTTGCCACGCTCGCGGCAATGGCCTTGTTCGCATGGCCCAACCTGCCCGCGCTGGACACGCTCACCGACTACCGACCCCGAGTGCCGCTGCGAGTATATACGGCAGATGGGCACCTCATTGGCGAGTTCGGGGAGGAGCGCCGTGATGTAGTGCGCATCGCCGAGGTTCCCTCCACGCTCAAGCACGCCATCCTCGCCGCGGAGGACGAGCGCTTCTACGAACACAAGGGGATCGATCCGGTCGGCCTCGCGCGCGCCGCGCTCGCAAACCTGTCTTCCGGCGGCCGCGGACAGGGCGCCTCCACCATCACGATGCAGGTGGCGCGCAATTTCTTCCTGTCGCGCGAGAAAACCTACAACCGCAAGCTGTATGAAATTCTGCTGTCGCTGAAGATCGAACAGAACCTGACCAAGGACCAGATCCTCGAGCTCTACATCAACCAGATCTTTCTCGGCCAGCGCGCATACGGCTTTGCGGCCGCGGCGCGTGCCTACTACGGCAAGACGCTCGAGCAGCTCAGCCTGCCCGAATCGGCCATGCTCGCCGGCCTGCCGAAGGCGCCTTCTGCCTTCAACCCGATCGTCAATCCGGCGCGTGCCGCCGTTCGCCAGCAATACGTGCTCCGTCGCATGCTCGAAGCCGGCTTCATCGACAGCGTGCAATATGAAGAGGCGCTCACATTCGCCACCCCCCGGCAGAGCCAGCGCGACACCGCAGCCGCACGCAAGACGCAGGACATCGCGGTACCGGCCGACTATGTCGCCGAAATGGCCCGCCAGATCGCGGTCGAGCAGTTCGGCGAACGGGCCTATGAACTGGGCATTCGCATCGTCACCACGGTGACGCGCGCCGATCAGGAGGCTGCCTATGCGGCCTTGCGCCGCGGCGTGATCGACTACGACCGCCGCCACGGCTACCGCGGGCCGGAGTCCTTCGCCGAACTGCCCACCGGCGAAGTTTCCGAGGAGCAACTCGACGAAGCGCTCGGAGAGGTCAGCGACCACGGCGACCTGCTCGCCGCAGTCGTGCTCAAGGCCAGCCCGAAGGAAGTCGTCGTCTATCGCCGCGGTCAGGAAATCCGCATCACCGGCAAGGGCCTCGGCTTCGCCGCCCCGATGCTGGCCGAAAAGGCACCGCAGAGCCGCCGCGTGCGACGCGGCGCCATCATCCGCATGCGCAGCACCGGCAAGGACGCGTGGGAAATCGCGCAGCTGCCCGAAGTGCAGGCGGCACTGGTTGCGGTCGACTCGCACAGCGGCGCCGTGCGCGCACTGATCGGCGGCTTCGACTTCAACCGCAACAAGTTCAACCACGTCACCCAGGCCGTGCGCCAGCCGGGCTCCAGCTTCAAGCCCTTCATCTTTTCGGCGGCACTCGACCGCAATTTCGGTCCGGGCAACGTGCTCGACGACGCCCCGCTCTACTACCCGGCCGGCGTCACCGGCAGCAAGGCCTGGGAGCCGAAGAACTACGACGGTCGCTACGCCGGCCCGATGACGCTGCGGGACGCACTCGCGCGCTCGAAGAACATGGTTTCGATCCGCCTGCTCGAGGAGATCACCCCCGCATACGCACGCGACTACCTGAGCCGTTTCGGTTTCGACCCGGCGCAGAACCCGCCCTATCTGACGATGGCGCTCGGCGCGGGCGCAGCCACGCCGTGGCAGATGGCTGCAGGCTTTGCCGTGTTCGCCAACGGCGGATACCGCATCGAGCCCTACGTCGTGAAGGAAATCTACGACGGCAGCGGCCGCCTCATCGCGCGCACCGACCCACCGGTTGCCGGCGACAGCGCGCCACGCGTGATCGATGAGCGTAACGCCTGGCTGATGGACTCGATGATGCGGGACGTGGTCCAGCGCGGGACCGCCACCCGCGCCCGCGTCCTGAAGCGCAACGACCTCGCGGGCAAGACCGGCACCACCAACGATTACGTCGACGCCTGGTTCTGTGGTTATCACCCAGACCTCGTCACCGTCTCGTGGGTCGGCCACAGCCAGCCGCGCAACCTCGGCCGCGGCGAGACCGGTGGCGCCGCAGCCCTGCCAATCTGGATCAACTACATGAAAGTGGCACTCGAGGGCGTGCCCGAGGTCGAGCGCCCACGGCCGAACGGACTGAAACTGGTCCAGAATGGACTCGGCACCCGCCAGGACTACCACTACGCCGAATACCAGCCGCCGGCCCCGCCGCCCGTCCCCGATTGGCTGCAGGAAATGTTTGCCAATGATTCTTCGCCGGCGATGGAAGCGGAAATCGAAGCGATTCCGCCCGCCCCGATCGCCAGCCCGCCACCGCTGCCGCCCCCGGCACAGGCACCGGCGCCGGTCGAGGACCGCATGCCGACGCCGATCCGGCGCTGAGCGAAGCGCGGCGCCGTAACGCTCAGGCCGGCCGCGTCAGACGGATCGCCACCCCGGCCTGCTCGCCCGCCAGCGCGGCGAGCATGTCCCACAGATCGGCACCGCCACGGGTATTCACCCATTTGCCGTCCTGCGGCCGGAAATGGAACCCGCCCGACTTCGCCGCCACCCAGATCTCGCGCGCGGCGGTGTGGCGATTGATGATCATCTTGGTACCGTTGTCGAACTCGAGCTCGAGGATCCCGCCCGGTTTGGGCTCGATATCGATATCCACGCCGCAGCCCTCGAGCGCGGACTCGATGCGGGCCAGTTCGGCCTCGGCGAGCACGTTGAATGCAGACTCTTCCATGCTGACTCCTTCTGTTAGCATTCCGGTTTTTCCCGAAGAACGGCGATGCGAGCCAAATTTACCGTGATCGCGCTTGCCTGCGCGCTGCTCTCCGCCTGCGGCATCAAGGGTCCGCTCTATCTCCCCGCGCCCGGCTCGACCTCCCAGCCCGAAGCGGGCGCCGATCATAGCAAACCCATCGTCCCGCAGGACCTGCTTTCCGACCCCCTGATCGAATGAACGCTCCCGACACCCGCCCGGCCACCTGGCCCGTCCCCACGCTCAACGCCCGTGAGGGCGCACTGTGGCTTGAAGACATCCCGCTCGCCGAAATTGCAGCGCGCTTCGGCACGCCCACTTATGTGTATTCGAAGGCCGCGCTCGAAGCCGCGTTTGGTGCCTGGCAGCAGGCGCTGGCCGGTCGCCGCGCACTGGTGTGCTATGCCGTCAAGGCCAACTCGAACCTCGGCATCCTGTCGGTGTTTGCCCGCCTCGGCGCCGGTTTCGACATCGTCTCGGGCGGCGAACTCGCCCGCGTGCTCGCCGCAGGGGGACGTGCCGACAAGGTGGTGTTCTCCGGCGTGGGCAAGACCCGCGCGGAGATGCGCCAGGCCCTGGAGGCCGGCATCCGCTGCTTCAATGTGGAATCGGCCGCCGAGCTCGCGCACCTGAACGCGGTCGCCGGCGAGCTCGGCAAGCAGGCGCCGATCGCGCTGCGCGTCAATCCGGACGTCGACCCCAAGACCCACCCCTACATTTCCACCGGGCTCAAGGGCAACAAATTCGGCATCGCCTTTGCCGATGCCCTCGACCTGTACCGCCATGCAGCCGCGCTGCCGAACATTCGCATCAGTGGTGTCGCCTGCCATATCGGCTCGCAGCTGCTCGATCCTGCGCCGATGGCAGAGGCCGCGCAGAAACTGCGTGACCTCGTCGACCGCCTCGCCACCGAAGGCATCGTGCTCGAACACATCGACCTCGGCGGCGGCCTCGGCATCCGCTACCGCGACGAGACCCCGCCCGCCGTTGCCGACTACCTGGCGCCGCTGCTGGCGGTGTTCGAGGGGCGCAGCGAGGAGCTGTGCTTCGAACCAGGGCGCTCGCTGGTCGGCAACGCCGGCCTGCTGCTCACCCGCATCGAATACCTGAAGCCGGGCGAGACGAAGAACTTTGCGATCGTCGATGCAGCCATGAACGACCTCGCCCGTCCCGCGCTGTACGACGCCTGGCACGAGGTGGTGGCGGTCAATCCGCACGCGGACGCTGCGACCGAGTACGACATCGTCGGGCCAATCTGCGAGAGCGGCGATTTTCTCGCCCGTGCGCGCAAGCTGGCTGTGGCCGAAGGCGACCTGCTGGCGATCCTCTCGGCCGGCGCGTATGGCATGACGATGAGTTCGAACTACAACACGCGCCCGCGCGCAGCAGAAGTCATCATCGATGGTGACCAGGCACACGAGGTGCGTCAGCGCGAGACGGTGGCCGAGCTGTTCGCGGCCGAGCATACCCTGCCCTGAAGCCCGCCCGCGCGTGCCGGAACTCCCGGCCCCAACGCGTGGGCGGGGCTGCCTCAGAGCGCCTCGCGATCCCGCCCCGCGCCCGCGTCGTAAGCCTCGTACAGTGCGCGCCCGAAAGCTTTCCAGGCTGGGCCGCCATGGGTATGCACACCGGTTTCGGCACTCTGGCGCATGTTCACCAGCATGAGTTCAGAAAGTGCGAACAGTTCGCCGGTCAGCTTTTCCTGACGGATCGGGCTGCGCAGCAGCTTCATCATGCAGTTTGACGTGCAGCTCAGGGCCTGCTGCGCAAGTTCGCGCAGGCGTGCGGCGTCTTCCCAGTCGAGCCCGATGGCGATGCCCCGCTTCACGATCTCGCGCTCGAGCTCGTCAGCCGTGCGCGCGTAGTGCCCAAATCCGCTCATAATCCTTGTCCTTCCCGGCGCCCCGCCGTCCGGCGTATGCACAGCGCCTGTTGCACCGCATGAATTACCATGCGGAATACCCTCAATCCTAATGCAGTCCGAGCCGAAGTTGCCTGCAAATCACGCCGCTTCGTGATCATTATCATGGCTATTAGACACACTTTTGCGCGCATAGGCCGATCTCTGGTGCTAGCGCTCGCATTTGCTGCAGCACACCATTCGACCGCAAGCGACAGGCTCCCGCCCACGCTCCAGCTGGCGCTCGACAACGCGCGCATTCCGGCCGAAGCGGTATCGGTTTGGGTACAGCCGGTCGATGCGGCGGCACCCACCATCGCCTTCAACGCCAACCGGGCGATGAACCCGGCCTCGGTCATGAAACTGGTGACGGCATTCGCCGCGCTCGAGCGTCTCGGGCCCGCACACACCTGGCGCACCCGCATCGCCACCCACGGCCCGATCCGCAACGGGGTGCTGGAGGGCGACCTGTTCCTGATCGGCGGCGGCGACCCGGTGCTCGGTTACGACCGCGTCTGGAAGCTGCTGCGCCGGCTGCGCGCACTCGGCATCGAGCGCATCGCCGGTGACATCGTGCTCGACGCATCGGTACTGCGCCTCCCCGCGCACGACCCCGACGCCTTCGACGGTCGCGGCCTGCGCCCCTACAACAGCGGCCCGCACGGCCTCCTGCTCAACTACAACACGCTGCTGCTCGGCCTTTACCCGGGCAAGGCGGCCAACGATCCGGTCACCCTGGCCGCCGAGCCGCCCCTGGCGGGCATCGACATCGACAACCGCATCCTGACCTCCGATGCACCCTGCGGCACCTGGTACGGCGACCTGCAGGCGAGCATCGAGGGCGGTCGGCGCCTGGTACTGAGCGGCAGCCTGCCCGCCGCCTGCGGTCCGCGCACCTGGAGCGCAGCCCCGCTGCCGCCGGCAGCGTTCGGCACTGCGCTGGTGAGTACCCTGTGGAGCGAAGTCGGCGGCCGCCTGGGCGGGACCGTGCGCGCGGGCCACACCCCCGCAGACGCGCAGGAGCTGTTCGGCGACGACTCGCCCGCACTCGCAGATGTCGTGCGCGACATGAACAAATGGTCGAGCAACGTCATCGCCCGCCAGCTCCTGGCGACGCTGGGAAGCGCACTCCCCTCCAGCGCGGCACCGATGCCCGACATGGTCGCAGACGGCGCACGCGTGGCGGGCGAACTGCTCGCACGCGCGGGAATCGACACCGACGGACTCGTGATCGAGAACGGCTCGGGCCTGTCGCGGATCGAGCGCATCCGTGCCGACAGCCTCGGCACGCTGCTGCTGAAAGCCTGGCAACGGCCGTGGATGCCGGAATACATCGCCGCGCTACCGGTCGCCGGGCTCGACGGCACCGCGCGCGGCCGGCTGCGCAACAGCCCGGCGAGCGGCCACGCGCACATCAAGACCGGTACCTTGAACGGCGTGCGCGCGATGGCCGGCTACCTGCTCGACCGCCACGGCCGTCGCCACGCCGTGGTGATGATGGTCAATCACCCCGAGGCGCCGAAAAGCGCCGCGGCACAGGATGCACTGATGGACTGGCTATGGGCGGGAACGCCCTGAGCTTGAAGCGTGGCGACCGGGTACGCAGCATGCGCACCCGGTCGCAGGGCGGGAGAGTGAGGACACGGAAGGCCACCGAATCAGCCCATCGGCAGCGGCCGGCGCTGGATCAGCACCCACCAGCCGCGCACGATGCGGTACAGGATCCACAGCCCGGCGAGCAGCAGCGCTGCAATCGCGAACGGCACGCCGATCACGGTGATCACCATCAGCAGCGACACCGCGATCCACATCACCGCGAACCAGAACGTGCGGATCTGCCAGCGGAAGTGGGTTTCCAGCCAGGTGCCGCGCACCGCATTCTGGTTCCAGTAGTTCAGAACCACCGCGGCGATCGAGGGCAGGCTGGCGACGAAGCTGAAGATGATCGTCGCCGAGCCGACCACCGCCGAGAACACCGCGAAGGCGTGCAGCGCATAGACCAGATGGGTGACCGTGACCATGTTCTCGGACGGCTGGCCGGCATCGAGCGGGGCGGGATAGGAAGTGCTCATCGATTCTCCTGGAAATGAAGCCCGCGCCGGGAAACTCCGCAGCGCATGACAAAGGCTTCGACCGCGGACCATGCTCCGTGTTCGGCTGCAGTGCAACAACAAAACGTAACGCTACAACCCCAGCTCGCCCCACATCGCATCCACCTTCGCCTTCACCGCGTCGTCCATGACGATCGGCGTACCCCATTCGCGGCTGGTCTCGCCCGGCCACTTGTTGGTCGCATCCAGCCCCATCTTGCTGCCCAGGCCCGCGACCGGGCTGGCGAAGTCGAGGTAGTCGATCGGCGTGTTGTCGACCAGCGTGGTGTCGCGGGTGGCGTCCATGCGCGTGGTGAGCGCCCAGATCACCTCCTTCCAGTCGCGGATGTTCACGTCCTCATCCACCACGATGATGAACTTGGTGTACATGAACTGGCGCAGGAAGCTCCAGATGCCGAACATCACGCGCTTGGCGTGACCGGGGTACTGCTTCCTGATGCTGACCACCGCGAGGCGGTATGAGCAGCCCTCCGGCGGCAGGTAGAAGTCGACGATCTCGGTGAACTGCTTCTGCAGCAGCGGCACGAACACCTCGTTCAAGGCCACGCCCAGCATCGCCGGCTCGTCGGGCGGCTTGCCGGTATAGGTGCTGTGGTAGATCGGGTCGCGGCGCATGGTGATGCGCTCGATGGTGAACACGGGAAAGTCCGAGACCTCGTTGTAGTAGCCGGTGTGATCGCCGTAAGGGCCTTCGGGCGCCATGTCGTTAGGGTGGATCGCGCCTTCGAGCACGATCTCGGCCGAGGCCGGCACCTGCAGGTCGCTGCCGAGGCACTTCACCAGCTCGGTCTTGGCGCCACGCAGCAGGCCGGCAAACTGGTATTCGGAGATCGAATCCGGCACCGGCGTCACCGCGCCGAGGATCGTTGCCGGGTCGCAACCCAGCACCACCGAGATCGGGAAAGGCTCGCCCGGGTGCGCGCGCTGGTGCTCGAGGAAGTCGAGCGCGCCGCCGCGGTGCGCCAGCCAGCGCATGATCACGCGGTTGCGGCCGATGACCTGCTGGCGGTAGATGCCCAGGTTCTGGCGTTTCTTGTGCGGCCCGCGGGTCACCACCAGGCCCCAGGTAATCAGCGGCGCGGCGTCGCCCGGCCAGCAGTGCTGGATCGGCAGCTTCGCCACATCGACCTCGTCGCCCTGCCACACCACCTGCTGGCAGGGCGCGGAACGCACCTCCTTGGGCGCCATGTTGAGCACCTGCTTCAACACCGGCAGCTTGTCCCAGGCGTCCTTCAGGCCCTTGGGCGGCTCGGGCTCCTTGAGGTAGGCAAGCAGCTTGCCCACTTCGCGCAACGGCGTGCTCCAGTTGCCGTCGGCGACGTCCTCGCCCATGCCCATCGCCACCCGCTGCGGGGTGCCGAAGAGGTTGGCGAGCACCGGGATGGATTGCGCCACGCCCTTGGTCACCGGCTTCTCGAACAGCAGGGCGGGACCGCCGGCGCGCAGCACGCGGTCGGCGATCTCGGTCATCTCGAGGTGGGTGTCGACCGGGACGGTGATGCGCTTGAGCTCGCCGCGGGCTTCGAGCTGGGAGATGAAGTCGCGCAGGTCGTTGTATCTCATTCAGGTCTCATTGATCAATATTCAGACGGGCGCTGCACGCCCGGGACCCTGGGTCGCAGCCCTTCAGCGCTGCGCGTTGATCGCGTCGCGGGTTTCGAGCGCCACCTTGCGTGCGGCCTCGGCGAAATCCTCGCCCTTGCCTGCGTACAGAATCGCACGCGAAGAGTTGATCATCAGCCCGGTTCCCTTGGCCGTGCGCCCAGCCGCAAGCGTCGCGGCGATGTCGCCGCCCTGGGCACCGATGCCCGGCACCAGCAGCGGCATGTCGCCGGTGAGTTCGCGCACGCGCGCGATCTCGGCCGGGAAAGTGGCGCCGACCACCAGGCCGCAGTTGCCGCTGGCGTTCCAGTCTTCGGCCACGGTGCGCGCGACGTATTCAAAGAGCTTCATGCGGCCACGCGGCGTATCGACCTCCAGGAACTGCAGGTCCGAGCCGCCCGGGTTGGAAGTGCGACACAGCAGGATCACGCCCTTGTCCGGATAGGCCAGGTAGGGATCGACCGAGTCGCGACCCATGTAGGGATTGACCGTGATGGCGTCGGCCTTGAAGCGCTCGAAGGCCTCGATGGCGTACTGCTCGGCGGTGCTGCCGATGTCGCCGCGCTTGGCGTCGAGGATCACCGCGGTGTCGGGGTGGGCGGCGTGGATGTGCGTGATGAGCGCCTCGAGCTGGTCCTCGGCGCGATGGGCGGCGAAGTAGGCGATCTGCGGCTTGAAGCAGCACACCAGGTCGGCGGTGGCGTCGACGATCGCCCTGCAGAATTCGAGGATGGCGTCGGGCCGGCCCTGCAGATGGATAGGAAATTTCGCGGGATCAGGGTCGAGGCCGACGCAGAGCAGGCTGTTGCGCTGTTGCCAGGCGGCCTCGAGGGCGGTCATGAAGTGCATGGGAAAACCCGAAAAGGGAGAGTCTGGAGTTGGCGATTGCGAAGGCGGGGGTTCGGCGAGCGACCGCGCAGCGCTTACGCCGCGCGCAGCAGATAGTCGATGAAAATGCCGGCGAATACGGCAGCGCCGAACCAGTTGTTGTGGCGGAAGGCCTTGAAGCAGTCGGCGCGTTCGCGCGCGCGGATCAGCGTGTAGTGATAGCCGGCGATGCCCGCAGCCGCGGCGAGCCCGAGGTAGTAGGCGGCCCCGGCCTCGATCAGCAGGCCGACCACGCCAAGCAGCCCGATCGCCACCGCGTAGCACAGCATGACCGCGGCGACATCGAAGCGGCCGAAGGTGATCGCCGAGGTCTTGATGCCGATCTTGAGGTCGTCCGGGCGATCGACCATGGCGTATTCGGTGTCGTAGGCGATCGTCCACAGCGCGTTGGCGACGAGCATCAGCCAGGCCAGCGCCGGCACCTCGCCCTGCACCGCGGCGAAGCCCATCGGGATCGAGAAGCCGAACGCCAGTCCCAGATAAGCCTGCGGCACCGCGAAGAAGCGCTTCGTGAAGGGGTAGCTGGCCGCCAGGAAGAGCGCGGGAATCGACAGCCAGATCACCAACGGATCGAGCGGCAGCACGAGCAGGAAGGCGACCAGCGACAAGCCACCTGCCAGCCACAGCGCCTCGCGCGCGCTCACCACCCCGGTGGCAAGCGGGCGATTGACCGTACGCTCCACGTGACCGTCGATGTCGCGGTCGGCGTAGTCGTTGATCACGCAGCCGGCCGAGCGCATCAGGAAGGTGCCGATCACGAAGATCACCAGGATGTGCAGCGGCGGCCAGCCCTCGGCCGCCACCCACAGCGCCCACAGCGTGGGCCACAGCAGCAGCAGGGTGCCGATGGGTTTGTCGATCCGCATCAGGCGGATGTAATGGGGCAGCTTGTCGTTCAGGCTCATGCCGGACGTCATCGGGGCAGTTCCAGGATTTCGGGCAGGAAGGCTTCGCTCACCATCAGCGCGCTGCCGCGCAGCAGGAACACGGAGCGCCGCGCCCACAGGGTGCGCGGCAGGTATTGCGCGGGCGCGTAACGGTTCAGCGCAGCCTGGGCGCGATGATACCGCGCATCGCGCCCGTCCAGACGCCGGCAAGCCAGCGGCAGGCGGCTGATCGCCGGATCGGAGAACAGCGCCTGACCGAGCGGCCGCGAGCCCATGCCGTGGAAGAGGTTCCACGCCCCCCGCACATTGCGCGGCGGCAGCAGCGAGCGCGCGAACACCACCGGCCGCCCGTCGGCCACCAGCAGCACCTCGCGCACCCAGGCGCGCTCGCCCGGGCGCAAGCCGAGCAAGAGCGCTTCGTCGCGATGCACGCGCGCAAGTTTCTGGCATACCACCTGCACGGCAAAGCGACTGCAGCGCGCACGGATGCGGGCGGTGAGCGAGCCAGGATCGCTCAGCCAGGGCAACAGCGCAGCGGGCATTGCCGACCGCGGCGGATGGGCGAGCCAGGTTTCGTGGCGGGGGCCGGTGTGGAGCGGAAAGGCGATCAGCGGACGCATCGGGAGGAGAATCGGTTGCAGCGCGCCGGCTCGTGGCGCGGGGACGATGCGTGACGGAAAGTGATGTTCATGCGCGCAGCAAGGCCTCGCGTCCGCCCAGCCAGCGCGTCATCAGCGCCTGGGCCGTCGCCGGATCGTGTTCGAGCAGCGTCTCGGCCAGTTCACGGGCAGGCTCGATCAGCTCGGCATCGCCCTCGAGGTCGGCATAACGCAGCAGCGGCACGCCGCTCTGGCGCGCGCCGACGAACTCGCCCGGGCCGCGAATGTGCAGGTCCTCGCGCGCGATCGCGAAGCCGTCGGTGTTCTCGAAGATGACCTTGAGCCGTGCGCGCCCGGTCTGCGACAGGGGCTGGGCGTAGATCAGGATGCATTCGGATTCGGCCGTGCCGCGCCCGACCCGCCCGCGCAACTGGTGCAGCTGCGCGAGCCCGAAACGCTCGGCGTGCTCGATCACCATCAGGCTGGCGTTGGGCACGTCCACGCCAACTTCGATCACCGTGGTCGACACCAGCACATCGAGTTCGCCCGCCGAGAACGCCGCCATGGTGGCGGATTTCTCGGCGTTCTTGAGCCGGCCGTGGACGAGGCCGATACGCAGCTCGGGCAGCGCCTCGACCAGCGCGGCGAAGGTGTCCTGCGCGGTCTGCAGTTGGAGCGCCTCGGACTCCTCGATCAGCGGACACACCCAGTAGGCCTGGCGCCGGCCAAGGCAGGCCTCCCGCATGCGGGCGACGACCTGCTCGCGGCGCGCATCGGACACCAACCGGGTGCGAATCGGCGTACGCCCGGGCGGCAGCTCGTCGAGCACCGACACGTCGAGGTCGGCGTAATGCGTCATGGCCAGCGTGCGCGGGATCGGCGTCGCCGACATCATCAGCATGTGCGGGCGGCGGCCTTCGTTGCCCTTCTCGCGCAGGGCGAGGCGCTGGCGCACACCGAAGCGATGCTGTTCGTCGACCACCGCCAGCGCCAGGCGCGGCAGCGTCACCGGATCCTCGATCAGCGCATGCGTGCCGACCGCGAGCAGGATCTCGCCACTCGCCAGCCGCGCGAGGTCGGCCTCGCGCTCGCGCTTCTTGCGACTGCCCGACAGCCACGCCACCTCGAGTCCGAGCGGCGCCAGCCAGGCAGAGAGCTTCTTCCAGTGCTGCTCGGCGAGGATCTCGGTGGGCGCCATCATCGCCGCCTGCCAGCCGTTCTCCACCGCCTGCAGCATCGCGAGCGCAGCCACCAGGGTCTTGCCCGAGCCCACGTCGCCCTGCAGCAGGCGCTGCATCGGATGCGGCGCGGCGAGGTCGATCGCGATCTCGGCCTGGACACGGGCCTGGGCGCCGGTGGGGCGAAAAGGCAGGCTGGCGAGCAAGGCGGCGGTGAGTTGCCCACGCGCGGGTAACGCCACCGCAGCGCGCGCGCGGCGTGCCAGATAGGCGCGGCGCAGCGACAGTTGCTGCACCAGCAGCTCCTCGAACTTCATCCGGCGCCAGGCGGGATGCTCACGCTGCTCGAGCGCGAAGGGATCGGCGTCGGGCGCGGGATGGTGCAAGGCCCGCAGGGATTCGGTGAACCCGGGCAGGCTCAAACGCCGCAGCCAGTCGGGCGGCAGCAGGTCGTCGAGCGCCTCGGTCTGCAGCGCACGGTCGACCAGCTTGCGCAGCGTCGCCTGCCCCACACCCGCGGTGGTCGGATAAACCGGCGTCAGCGCCTCGGGCAGCGGCTCGCCCGCCTCCACACTACGCACGCGCGGATGCACCATCTCGTCGCCGAAGAAACCGCCCCGCACTTCGCCGAACAGCCGCACCCGGCAACCGGTCGCAAGCTGCTTCTGCTGCGAAGGGTAAAAATTGAGCCAGCGCGCCACCAGCGTGCCGCTGCCGTCGCCTACGCGCACGACGAGCTGGCGCCGGGGGCGCAGCGTGACCTCGGCAGACAGCACCTCGCCCTCGATCTGCGCCAGAAAGCCTGGCCGGGTGGCGACGATCGGGGTCACCCGGGTCTCATCCTCATAGCGCATCGGCAGGTGCAGCAGCACATCGCGAGGGCCACGCAGGTCCAGCTTTGCGAGTCGGCCGGCAAGCTGCTGACCGACTCCCGGCCAGCCCTGCGGCAATTCCACTGCCCCCACTGCCCTGGACGATGCTCAGTCGAGGACCAGCACCAGGTCGGCCTCGACCAGCGCGCCGCGCGGCAGTTCGCGCACGCCCACCGTGGCGCGCGCCGGGAAGGGCTCGACGAAGCAGCCCTTCATGACCTCATTGACCACGCCGAAATGGGAGAGATCGGTCAGGTAGATTGTGAGCTTGACCGCATCGCCGAACGAACCGCCAGCGGCCTCGGCCACCGCCTTGAGGTTGGCGAACACCTGCCGAGCCTGGGCTTCGACGCCGTCCACCATCTCCATGGTGGCGGGGTCGAGGCCGATCTGGCCGGACAGGAAAACCTGGTTGCCAGCCCTGACCGCCTGCGAATAAGGGCCGATTGCGGCCGGGGCGTTGGGAGTGGAGATGATCTGACGGGCCATGGCTACATGCCTCCGGATACGAGAAGTCGGCATTGTACCTGCCCGCCCCCAGACGCGTCCGAGCGCGTCCGTGCTCAGCCCTGCGCGCGCAGCGTGATCTCGCAGCCCAGGCGATTGATGACCTTCTGCATGCCAATGCGCTCACCCACATTGATCACCAGCGGTGCGACGAAGTTGGCACGCAGACCGGCGGAGGCCGGACTGGCGGCATCGACGTCCTCCTTGCGCACGATGACCGCCACCACAGCATCGGCCGGCGAAGCCAGCTTGAGCATGGCGGCCTCTTGGTCGCTCAGGGTGAATTCGAGATTCACGCCGAGCAGCGCCGGCATCGTGATCGAGAATCCGACCTGCGGGTCATCCACGCTCTGCAGCAGGAAAACATCCGGCTCACGCCCGGCTTCATGCACCAGGGTCCAGCGCCGGCATTCCTCAAAGCCGGGCAAGCCCATGGGGAATTCGATGATCTTGTCCTCGGCGATGTCTGCGCTGCCGAACATCGGGCTCTTGATCTGCATGTGACGTTTCTCCTCAAAGGATCATGGTCCCTCGATCGCGCCCGACCTCCCGTGACGCCCTTCACGAACACTCACTTCGAATGTTCGGGCGGCAACAGAACGCCCTGCCCCACGCCTGCCTGGCGCAAGGCCTGCCGGGCTTTTTCTGCTGCCGCACGGTCAGCGAAAGGGCCAACCAGGACCCGACTCTGGATGTGCCCCTCGTAGCCCTGGGCGGCGAGTTGCTCGTAGAGCTTGAGGGCGTTGCCGGCATCGCCGAACACCCCAAGCTGGATTCGGTAACCAGGCCCACCCGGGCGCAGCGCAGCCTGTGGCAGGACGACACCATCGCTGACCATGTCGGGGATTGCGCTGGTCGCGGGCGCAGGCGTCACAGCGCTGATGCCGCCCACGAAGCCAATGTCGCCACGCCCGTCAACCGGGGACACTGTAAGGTTCGAGGCCTGTGGTTGCTGGGGGGGCGGAGGCAGCGCGGGCGCGGCGTACGCCTCATCGCGTCCTGCCTCCACCGCACCCTGCGGTTCCGCGCCCCACTCGCCAGCGAGCAGTCCCAGCACTCCGAGCACCACCGCCACTGCAAGCGCGACCCCGGACCTGAGCAGCGCCTCTCGCCTGGGTCGGCGCGCACCCGATGCGGCCGACGAACGCGCTGCCGACGCGCGCTTCATCCAGCCCCCGCATCGCGCCGCGCCAGCGCCAGCACCAGCTCGGCCTCGGCGAGCGTGATGCCGCAACGCGCCGCAATCATCTCGGCGTTGAGCCCCTGGGCCGCAAGCACCAGCGCCTCGGAGTACTCCGGCGAACTCGTCGGCTGTTCGCGAACGCGCTCGAGCTCGTCCTGCAGCGCAGTGATGTCCTCGACGAGGCGATCGATCTCGTTCTGCTGCAGCGCCACCAGGTCGCGCTGTGCTTGCAGCGCCTGGCGCAGGCGCGAGTTTTCGAGCTCAAGCTGGAATGCATCGGGCTGACTGACCTCGCGCTGAACGGGCACGGGATCGGACTGCTGCTGCGCAGGCCCGGGATCTGGGCCTGGCTCGCGCCCCGGCAGCGGGGCATAGCCGTCGAAAGCGTCCTCGTCCTCGTCTTCATCCTCGGCCCGTGCTCCAGCGTCCACGTGCCTTCGGATCTGCTGCGTGTCCGGGCCGGCGGGCGGCACGGCACGGCCCCCAAGAGCCAGGGAGGACCCGGCTTCAACGCTCCCCGGGACACCGGGCGGAACAGCCGTGCTTGAACGCGGCGCGCGCAGCGCGCGAAAGAACTGCCAGACGGAATAACACACCAGCGCCAGGCCGATCAGCCAGAAGGCCTCACGCATGCCCATTCCAACCTCCGCCCCAATCGTGCCCGCAACCACGCCCACTCCGCCGGGAGCCGACGGAAAAAGCTGAGCAACAGCGGGAAAAGCGCATCGATGCGTACATATTGACCAGGGCGGACGCGATGCCCGGATAATACTTGGCGCCACACTGCCCGACAAACGCGGCGGCACCAGGACGACACGGCGGCGGAAATGTGCGCCGCACTCATGGCCCTGCCGTGTGCCGCTCGCTCAGCCCCCCCGACCCAAGGACCACGGCGCCCGACCATGACTTTTGATCCCTCCACCCTGCTCTTCTGGCTCAAGAAGCTCACCGCCGTCATGCTCTTGCCGCCGGTGCTGCCGCTGATCCCGATCGTGATCGGGCTGCTGCTCCTGCACAGCCGCCCACGCCTGGGCAAGCTGATCGCGTGGTCGGGCGTCGTGATCAACGTGCTGCTGATCACGCCGTTCTCGGTGAGCTGGCTGGTCAAACAGGTGGAATACCCCGAGACACTCGATGCCGCCGCTGCGCGCACCGCGCAGGCGATCGTGGTGCTGGGCGCCGGACGCCGGACGCATGCGCCCGAATTTGGCGGGGAAACGGTGAACCGGCTGGCGCTGGAGCGCCTGCGCTACGCGGCGCAACTGGCCCGCCGCACAGGCCTGCCGCTGCTCGTCAGCGGCGGAGCCCCGCGTGGCGACACACCCGAAGCAATGCTGATGCAGCGTACGCTGGAACAGGATTACGGGCTGCGCGCACGCTGGGTGGAGTCTGCATCGCGAGACACGCGCGAGAACGCGCAATTCTCCGCCGTACATCTGCAGGCCGCAGGCGTGCGCCGCGTCCTGCTGGTCACCCACGCCATGCACATGAAGCGGGCACGCGATGCCTTCGAAGCGGCTGAAATGGAGGTTGTGCCCGCACCGACCGCCTGGTTCGGGGGCGGCACTGACGACACGGGGAGCGACCAGGCGCTGATCCGCATGCCCAGCCAGAACACCGCCTACGCGGGCTGGTTTGCACTGCATGAACTGCTCGGGCAGCTTGCCTATCGCTGGTCGCAGTGACATCACGGCCATGGCAGCCGCTCTGTGAGTCTGCAATGAAAAGCCCGCGCTCGCCGTCATCGGCGAAAGCTGCGGGCCTGTTCAAGGACGACACGCGGCAGCCCGATGCAGGTTGCCGCGCGAAGCGCTCGCGGGTCAGCCGCCGAAATCGTCGAGCATGATGTTCTCGCGCTCGACCCCAAGGTCCAGCAAGGTCTTGATCACCGCGGAGTTCATCATCGGCGGGCCGCACATGTAGAACTCGCAATCCTCCGGTGCCGGGTGGTCCTTGAGGTAGTTCTCGTACAGCACGTTGTGGATGAAGCCGGTGTGCCCCTTCCAGTTGTCCTCGGGCAGCGGGTCGGACAGCGCCAGATGCCAGGTGAAGTTCGGGTTCTCGGCGGCCAGCTTGTCGAACTCCTCGACATAGAAGGCTTCTCGCATCGAGCGCGCGCCGTACCAGAAGGTGATCTTGCGCGTGCTGTGCAGGCGCTTGAGCTGGTCGAAGATGTGCGAACGCATCGGCGCCATGCCCGCACCACCACCGACGAAGACCATCTCGTTGTCGGTTTCGCGCGCAAAGAACTCGCCGAACGGGCCATATACCGTGACCTTGTCACCCTTCTTGAGGTTGAACACCCAGGACGACATCTTGCCCGGCGGGATGTCGTCCCTGCCCGGCGGAGGCGAGGCGACACGGATGTTGAACTTCACCACGCCCTTTTCACCCGGGTAGTTCGCCATCGAATAGGCGCGGATCGTGGTCTCATCCACCTTCGACACGAAGCGCCACATGTTGAACTTGTCCCAGTCGCCGCGGTACTCGTCCTGGATGTCGAAGTCCTTGTAATTGACCACGTGCGGCGGGCACTCGAGCTGCACATAGCCGCCGGCGCGGAAAGCCACGTCTTCGCCTTCGGGCAGGCGCAGCGTGAGTTCCTTGATGAAGGTGGCGACGTTGGGGTTGGACTCGACGGTGCATTCCCACTTCTTGACGCCGAAGACCTCTTCCGGCACCTCGACCTTCATGTCCTGCTTGACCGGGGTCTGGCACGACAGGCGCCAGCCTTCCTTGGCGTCGCGCTTGGTGAAGTGCGACTCCTCGGTCGGCAGCATCGACCCCCCGCCCTCGGTGACGATGCACTTGCACTGCGCGCAAGTGCCGCCACCGCCGCAGGCCGAGGGCAGGAAGAGACCCGTCTCGGCCAGCGTCTGTAGCAACTTGCCGCCGGCCGGCACGGTGATCTTCTTCTCGCCGTTAATGTCGATGGTGACGTCGCCGCTGGCCACCAGTTTGGAACGGGCGATCAGGATGATCACCGCCAGCACCAGTACGGTGGCGGTGAACATTCCGATGCCGAGGATGATTTCTGAATTCATCGTTTCGTTGCCTCCTTACAGCTGCACACCGGAGAAAGACATGAAACCCAGCGACATCAGCCCGATGGTGATGAAGGTGATGCCCAGGCCTTGCAGGCCTTCGGGCACGTCGCTGTATTTCAGCTTCTCGCGGATGGCCGCGAGCAGCGCGATCGCCAGACCCCAGGAAAAGCCCGAGCCGAGGCCATACACGACCGATTCGCTGAAGGTGTAGTCGCGCTCGACCATGAACAGCACGCCACCCATGATCGCGCAGTTGACCGTGATCAGCGGCAGGAACACGCCCAGCGCGTTGTAGAGGCTGGGCACATACTTGTCGAGCAGCATCTCCAGGATCTGCACGGTGGCCGCAATCACGCCGATGAACGACAGCAGCCCGATGAAGGAAAGATCCACATCGGGCATGCCGGCCCAGGCAAGCGCGCCGTCGGCGAGGAAGGTGTTGTAGACCAGGTTGTTGAGCGGCACGGTGATGGTTTGCACCACGACCACTGCAATTCCCAGACCGATCGCGGTTTCCACCTTCTTCGAGATCGCGATGAAGGTGCACATGCCCAGGAAGAAGGCGAGCGCCATGTTCTCGATGAACACGGCCCGAACGAAGAGGCTGAGATAGTGTTCCATCAGAAGGCCTCCTTGCGCGCCTGCGGTGCCATCTTGAACTGGTTGTGCTCGACCTGGTCACGCTTCCACTCACGCAGGCCCCAGATCAGGAAGCCGATGAGGAAGAACGCGGACGGTGGCAGCAAGAGCAGGCCATTGGGCTGGTACCAGCCACCTTCGGTCACCGGCTGCAGGATGGTGACGCCGAACAGCTTGCCGGCGCCAAACAGCTCGCGCACGAAGCCCACCGCGATGAGCACCACGCTGTAGCCCAGGCCATTGCCGATACCGTCCAGGAAGGACAGCAACGGCGGATTCTGCATGGCGAAACCTTCGGCACGACCCATCACGATGCAGTTGGTGATGATCAGGCCCACGAACACCGACAACTGCTTCGACAGACTGTAGGCGAAGGCCTTCAAGGTCTGGTCGACCACGATCACGAGCGAGGCGATGATCACCACCTGCACGATCATGCGGATCGAGCTCGGGATCTGGGCGCGAATCATTGACACGAACAAACTCGAGAACCCGGTCACCAACGTCAACGCGATCGACATGACGAGCGCGGTATTGAGGTTGGTCGTCACCGCCAGCGCGGAACAGATACCGAGGATCTGCAGCGCAATCGGGTTGTTGTTGAACAACGGATTGAGCAGGACTTCCTTCGGAGTGAGCTTGGACATGATCACGCCTCCTTCGAACGCAGTTTGGCGAGGAAGGGGCCGAAGCCCTGCTCACCCAGCCAGAACTTCAGCAGATTATCGACGCCGTTACTGGTGAGGGTGGCCCCCGCCAGCGCATCGACCTGGTGGATGGCAGCCGCGCTTTGCGGATCCACGCCACCCTTGACGATCTGCACTGCGACCGCACCCTGTTCGTCGAACAGTTGCTTGCCTTCCCACTGTCCGCGCCAGCGCGGGTTGTCGACCTCGCCGCCGAGACCGGGGGTTTCGGCGTGCTGGTGAAAGCCGAGGCCGACCACGGTATTGAGGTCGCCCTTGAGCGCCATGAAGCCATGCAGCGTCGACCACAGGCCATAACCGCGGATCGGCAGGATCAGGGTTTCGATGCCACCTTGCGCGTCTTCGATCATGTACACCGTGGTGAAGCGCTCGCGACGCTTGATCGACGCGATGTCCTCGTCCTTCGAAAGCCGCAGCGACAGCTGCGGGTCCTTGGCGGCCTTGAGCGGATCAAAGGTTTCGGCATTGAAATCATCGGCGAAGTCGCCGGTTTCAAGATTGACCAGTCGCGCCTTGATGGTATCGCCGAACAACGCGCGCACCTGTGCCGCGGGCAACTCGCGGCCATTCATGCCGGCGATCGCAGCGATGCTGCGCTGCTTGTCGAGCAGACGGTTCTGGGTTTGCAGCGGCTTCAACGAGACCGCTGCCCCGGCCACGAAGACGGAGCTGACAAGACTGACCGCCAGCGCCACCATCAGGGTGCGGGATGTGGATTCCCTATTGGACATCGCGCGCGAGCCTCCGCTTGATGTTGGCCGCCACCACGAAGTGGTCGATCAGCGGCGCGAAAAGGTTGCCGAACAGGATGGCGAGCATGATGCCTTCCGGGAAAGCCGGGTTCACCACACGGATCAGCACGGTCATCACGCCTATGAGTGCCCCGAAGATCCACTTTCCGGTGTTGGTCATCGAGGCTGACACGGGATCGGTGGCCATGAAGATCATGCCGAACGCAAAGCCGCCCATCACCAGGTGCCAGTACCAGGGCATGGCAAACATCGGATTGGTGTCGGAGCCGATGGCATTGAACAGCAGGCTCATCGCCACCATGCCGAGGAAGACGCCGAGCACGATGCGCCAGGCCGCGATCTTCATGACCAGCAGCACAGCGCCGCCGAGCAGGATGGCCAGCGTGCTGGTCTCGCCGATCGAGCCATGGACCGTGCCGAGGAAGGCGTCCCACCAGGTGATGCCGCCTGCCATGATGGCGTCCAGACCGCCCGAGGCGCCGAAGGACAGCATGGTCGCGCCGGTGTAGCCATCGACCGCGGTCCACACCGCGTCACCCGACATCTGCGCCGGGTAGGCGAAGTAGAGGAAGGCACGGCCGGTGAGCGCCGGGTTGAGGAAGTTCTTGCCGGTGCCGCCGAACACTTCCTTGCCCACCACGATGCCGAAGCTGATGCCGAGCGCGACCTGCCACAGCGGCATGTCGGGCGGGCAGATCAGCGCGAACAGCACCGAGCTGACGAAGAAGCCCTCGTTGACCTCGTGCTTGCGGATGGAGGCGAACAGCACCTCCCAGAAGCCGCCGACGATGAAGGTGGTCAGGTAGATCGGCAGGAAGTAGGCCGCACCATGCAGGAAGTTCGCCCACAGGCTGGCAGGATCGAACCCTGCAATGCCGCCCAGCAACGCGAAGCGCCAGCCCTCCTGCGCAGCGACGAGGTCGGCGTTCGCGGCAAGAATGGTGTTGGCCTGGTAGCCGACGTTCCACATGCCGAAGAACATGGCCGGGAAAGTGCACAGCCACACCGTGATCATCATGCGCTTGAGGTCGAGACCGTCGCGCACGTGGGCGGTGGTGCGGGTGACACTGCCGGGCTTGAACAGGCCGGTGTCTACGGCTTCGTACAAGGCGTAGAACTTCTCGTACTTGCCGCCTTTTTCGAAATGATGCTCGATGCTGTCGAGCCAGGAGCGCAGACCCATTCTCAACCCTCCTTCTCGATGCGTGCGAGGTTATCCCGCAGGATGGGACCGTATTCGTACTTGCCGGCGCACACGTAGGTGCACAGCGCCAGGTCTTCCTCGTCCAGCTCGAGGCAGCCGAGCTTTTGCGCCATTTCGGTATCTCCGACGATCAGTGCGCGCAATAGTTGCGTGGGCAGGACGTCGAGCGGCATCACCTCTTCGTAGTTGCCGATCGGCACCATGGCGCGCGGGCTGCCGTTGGTGGACGTGGTGAAATCGAACAGCTTGCCGGGCGAGAGCTTGGAGATGTAGAGGTTCATCACCGAGTGCTTGTTCGCCCCCGCGCGAAGGTAGTGCAGCATCTCGCGCTCGGTACCTTCTTCCAGACACGAGACCTGCAAGTGGTAGCGCCCGAGGAAGGCACATGCACCCCGAGAGCTGCGGCCGCCGAACACCGACCCCGAGATCACACGCACGGGCCTTCCCACCTTGAGCTCACCCGCGGCCAGCTCGTCGAGGTTGGCGCCCAGCCGGGTGCGAACCAGACGCGGCTTGTCGACCATCGGTCCGGCGATGGCGACCACACGCTCGGTCCACAGCCGCCCGGTGGCGAACAACTTGCCGATCGCGATCGTGTCCTGGTAATTGAGCGACCACACCGACTTGTCGGCACCGACAGGATCGAGGAAGTGGATGTGGGTGCCGGCCAAGCCGGCCGGATGAGGGCCGGCAAAGGTCTCGGTGCGCACATTGGCCAGCCCGGAGCACGGCATCTGAGTGCCGTCGGCATGACAGACCAGCACCGGCGCGATGCGCGCGAGCACGCGCAGGCCGCGCGCGAAGTCTTCCTTGTGCTCGGCGATGACCACCACCGGATCGGCCGCCAGCGGATGGGTATCCATCGCAGTCACGAAGATCGAATGCGGACGCGCATCGATCGCCGGCACCTTGCTGAAGGGGCGCGTGCGCAGCGCCGCCCACAGACCGGAGTCGATCAGGTTGGCCCGCACCTGCTGCTCGTCGAGCCGATCGATATCGGCGTCGCCGTAGCGCGCGAACTCAACCGCATCGTCGCCGTCGAGGTCGATCACCACCGACTGCAACACGCGCTGCTCACCGCGGTGGATCGCACTGACCGTGCCCGCGCCTGGGGCGGTGAACACCACGCCCGGCGTCTTCTTGTCGGAAAAAAGGACCTGGCCGAGCTTGACCCGGTCGCCCACCTGAACCGCCATCGTCGGCTTCATGCCGTGGTAGTCGAATCCGATGACGGCCACGCTGCGCACCGGCCGCCCAGCCTCGATGCGCTGCTCGGGAGCGCCGGTGATGGGCAGGTCCAGACCGCGTTTGATTCTAATCATGCGCCTCTCGCCCGTAGGTTCCACAGAGTGATCGGGACCGCCGGGGGAGCATCCGCAACCGCCTCGGCGGCCGGACGCCGGGGCGTTCCCGCGTCTATAAACGCGCGGATTATAAAAGATTGTTACCAGTTGATCACGCCGGATATACCCGAAGCGCGCCGTATAAGTGGAATCCACAATACGCCGAACGCCCGCCAGCGACACCCCAGAAAATACCGAAGGAATATCTGGCCACAGCCCACGGAGGCTGACCGCCTGTCGCCAGGCGCCTTTCGTCCGCGACAGCCCCCGCTCAGCTTGCCGAAAGCCGGCGTTCAGCTTTCGGCAAGCTGCTACATCAAACGCGCTCGAAGACGCCTGCCGCACCCATGCCGGTGCCGATGCACATGCTGATCATGCCGTAGCGCAGCCCCGGATCGCGCTGCATCGCGGCCATCAGCGTCGCCGTGCGAATCGCACCGGTGGCGCCCAGCGGATGGCCGAGCGCGATCGCACCGCCAAGCGGGTTGACCTTTCCCGGATCCATGTCGAGTTGACGCATCACCGCCAGCGCCTGCGCGGCAAAAGCCTCGTTGAGCTCGGCCCAGCCGATGTCGGCCAACTGCAACCCTGCGCGCGCCAGCGCGCGCGGGATCGCCTCGACCGGGCCGATGCCCATGACCTCGGGCGGCACACCGGCCACCGCGAAGCCGGCGAAGCGCGCGATCGGCTTGACGTCGTAGCGCTTGACCGCAGCCTCGCTCATCAGCAGCACCGCGGCGGCGCCGTCCGACATCTGCGAACTGTTGCCCGCGGTCACCGAGCCGCGCGCGGCGAACACCGGCCTGAGCTTCGCCAGCGTGTCGGCATCGGCGTCCGGGCGCGGGCCCTCGTCGTGCTCGAGCACGCGCTCGGTGATACGCACCGTCCCATCGGCACCCGGGGCATAGGACTTCACCGCGTAGGGCAGGATCTCGTCGGCAAAGTGGCCGGCGGCGATCGCGGCGCAGGCGCGACGGTGCGACTCGACCGCGAACGCGTCCTGGTCCTCGCGGCTCACCTTCCACTGCTGGGCGACCTTCTCTGCCGTAAGACCCATGCCGTAGGCGATGGAGAGGTTCTCGGCGTGCGCGAAAATCTCGGGGTTGAGGCTGACCTTGTTGCCCATGATCTGCGGCATCGCGCTCATGCTTTCGGTGCCGGCGGCGATCATCACGTCCGCCTCGCCCAGCCGGATGCGGCTGGCGGCGTCGGCCACCGCCTGCAGGCCCGAGGCGCAGAAGCGGTTGATGGTGATACCGGGCACGCCATCGGGCAGCCCGGCCAGCAGCAGACCAATGCGCGCCACGTTCATGCCCTGCTCGGCCTCCGGCATCGCGCAGCCGGTGATGACGTCGCCGATCTCGGTGGCGTCGAGGTTGGGCACCTTGGCGAGCACGTCGCGCAGCACCCTCGCCAGCATGTCGTCAGGGCGAACGTGGCGGAAGGCGCCGTTGCGCCGCGCCACCGGGGTGCGCACCGCGGCGACGATGTAGGCGTCCTGAATCTGTTTGCTCATGGTTGTTTCCTCAATCCGTTGCCGTCACTCGGTTGCCATCAATTACGCAGGGGCTTGCCGGTTTCGAGCATGTGCGCGATGCGCTGCTGAGTCTTCTCGGTCTTGAGCAGCTCAACGAACTGCGCACGCTCCACGTCCAGGATCCACTGCTCGCTCACGCGCCGGTTGGTGTCGACCTCGCCGCCGCACAGCGCGGTGGCCGCGGCCTTGGCCACGCGGTAGTCGTGCGCCGAAATGAAGCCGCCTTCGGCCATGTTCACCAGCATCATTTCGCAGGTGGCGATGCCGTTGCGCCCCGCCACGGTGACCTGCGGGTTCAGCAGCGCCGGACGCCAGGCCGACTCGGCCATCGCCCGCGCACGGTGAATGGCGGCATGGAGGATCTCGTTGGCGTTGAACACCACGTCGTCGCCCGCGCGACCGAAGCCGAGCTGCACGGCCTCGAGCGCGCTCTTGGCCACGGTGGCCATGGCGATGGTCTGGAACGCGCTCTGGATGTAGGGGAACACGTCGCCGCCCGCCGCACGCTGCGCCAGGTTGTGCGCCTGCAGCGCAAATTCCTTGCTGCCGCCGCCCGCAGGAATCAGGCCCACGCCCGCCTCGACCAGGCCGACGTAGCTCTCGAGCGCGAACACCCGGTGCGCCGCGTGCATGACGAACTCGCAGCCGCCGCCGAGCGCCATGCCCTGCACCGCGGCCACCACCGGCACCTGTGCGTGCTTGATCGCCATCGAGGTGCGCTGGAACCTGGCCACCATCTGCTCGAGCATCTCGAACTGCCCGGCGCGGCAGGCCTCGCCCACCTGCTGCAGGTTGGCGCCGACCGCAAACGGCGCCGGCTGCCAGATCACCATGCCGTCGAGCTCGTACTCGGCGCGCGCGATCGCCTCCAGCAGGCCGTCCATGACCTCTTCGCCGACCGCATGCATCTTGGAGGTGATCGACACGATGCCGATGCGCGCGTCCTGGTCGGTGCGCCGCCACAGGCGCACGCCGGCGTTGTCCCACAGCGTCTCGCCGCGATCTTCAGGCGCCTCGCCGAGCACCCGATCGGGGTAGAGCTGGCGCTGATACACCGGCAGCGCGGCACGCGGTTTCAAGGTGTTCTCGGCGGCGCTGTACGAGCCCGCCGGCGCATGCACACCCTCGCGCTCGAACACCCAGGCCGGCAGCGCCACGTCGGCCATCGCACGGCCATGAGCGATGTCGTCGCGGACCATCTCGGCAACGGCCTGCCAGCCCGCTGCCTGCCAGGTCTCGAACGGCCCCTGCGCCCAGCCGAAGCCCCAGCGCATCGCCAGGTCGATGTCGCGCGCGTTGTCGGCGATGTCGGCCAGATGCACCGCGCAGTAGTGGAACACGTCGCGGAAGATGGACCACAGGAACTGCGCCTGCGGATGCGGATGCGCCGCGAGCTGGGCGAACTTCTCCGCCGGATTCTTCAGCTTGAGGATGTCCTCGACGTCCGGAAAAATCTCGCCACCGCTGTCGCGGTAATCCTGCAGTTGCAGGTCGAGTACCTGGATCTGCTTGCCCTGCTTGCGGTAGATGCCGCACCTGGTCTTCTGCCCGAGTGCGCCCTTGGCAACCAGCGCCTGCAGCCATTCGGGCGTGCGGAAATGCGCTGCCCAAGGGTCTGCATGGTCGCCAGTGCCCAGCGTCGCCTGCATGGTGCCGAGCACATGCACCAGGGTGTCGAGGCCCACCACATCGGCGGTGCGAAAGGTCGCGCTCTTGGGACGACCGATGCGCGGACCGGTGAGCAGGTCGACCTCGTCGAAGGCCAGCCCGAGCCGCTGCGTATGGTGCAGCACCGCCAGGATGGAGAACACGCCGACGCGGTTGGCGACGAAGTTGGGCGTGTCCTTGGCGCGCACGATGCTCTTGCCCAGGCGGGTGACCAGCCAGGCTTCCAGGCCATCGAGCAGCGCCGGCTCGGTGGCCGCCGTGGGGATCAGCTCCACCAGCGGCATGTAGCGCGGCGGGTTGAAGAAGTGGATGCCGCAGAACTGGCTGCGCCGATCGGCCGGCATGCCGGCGGCGAGCGCCTCGATCGACAGGCCGGAGGTGTTGGAGGCGAAGATCGCCCCCGCCCTCAGGTGCGGCGCGACCTTCGCGTAAAGATCGAGCTTCCACTCCATCTTCTCGGCGATCGCCTCGATCACGAGGTCGCACTCGCCCAGGCGCGCGAGGTCGCTGCCATAGTTGGCGAGCTCGATGTACTGCGCGCGATCCTTCGCCGCGAACGGCGCCGGGTCGAGCTTCTTCATGCCGGCCACGGCCTTGCTGGCAATGCCGTTGGCGTCGCCCTCCTTCGCCGGCAGGTCGAACAGGATCACCGGCACGTCGGCGTTGGCGCAATGGGCCGCGATCTGCGCCCCCATGACACCGGCGCCGAGCACGGCGACCTTGCGGATGATCAGTTTGCTCACGTCTTCCTCCTCGTCGGAAACTCGAAATGCGTTCAGGTCCGCACGGCAGCGTAATGCAAGGGCCCGCCGGTGTGGGGCGCGAACCCGGTGCCGAAAATCACGCCAGCATCGGCCAGATCGGCATCGGCGACCACCCCCTGCTCCACGCAACGCTGCGTGGCGACCAGCAGGGGCGCGAGCACGCGTTCGGCCAGTCCGTCAGGAATCCGGGGGGGCGCTTCCGGTCGGCGCGTGCCGGGCAGCTTTCCCCGCAGCACGGCGAGCAGCCCGTGCCTGGTTGCGCCCTCACCCTCGCCTGCCCCCTTCACCACCTTGCCATCGACCCAGCGGTAGTAGCCCTCACCGCTCTTGCGCCCGAGCTTGCCTTCGCCGACCAGCTTGAGCAGCCGCGCCGGCGGCTCCGCCCCTTCTCCGGCGAGCGCTTTGCCGGCGGCCACGGCGATGTCCAGCCCCACCATATCGACCAGTTCCACCGGCCCCATCGGCATGCCGAAGGCGACCAACGCGGCATCCACCGTCTCGGGTGCGATGCCTTCCTCGACACAGCGCAGGGCCTCGAGCATGTAGGGGCCGAGCACGGCGTTGACCAGGAAGCCGGGGGCACTCTTCACCGGCAGCGCCAGCTTGTCGATGCGACGCACGAAGCCGGTGGCGCGGCGCAGCACCTCGGCGTCGGTGGCCTCGCCCTGCACCACCTCGACCAGCGGCAGCATCGGCACCGGGTTGAAGAAGTGGATGCCCACCAGGCGTGAGGGGTCCCGCAGCGCGGTGGCGATGTCTTCCAGGCGCAGGCTGGAGGTGTTGGTGGCGAGCACCGCGTCGGGCCTGGCGCGTGCTTCCAGGTCGGCGAACAGCGCGCGCTTCGCGTCCAGGTTCTCGAAGATCGCCTCGATGATCACGTCGGCGCGCGCGGCGCCCTCGCCCTTGGGGTCGGGGATCAGGCGGTCGAGCGTGAAGCGCACCTGCTTCTGGTCGCCCTTGTGGCGGCGATCGAACAGCTTGGCGGCGCGGGCGATCGCGGGCGCGATGCGCTCGACCGACTGGTCCTGCAGCGTCACCGTCATGCCGCGCAGCGCGCACACCGCGGCGATGTCGCCGCCCATCACGCCCGCGCCCACCACATGCACGTGGCGCGGCGCGAAGTCGCTGTCCTTGCCGAAGGCCTTCAGGCGCTCCTGCAGATGGAAGACGCGCACCAGGTTGCGTGCGGTGGGCGAGGTGAAGATGGTGTCGAGCGAGGACGGATCGGCGGCAGGCACATCCAGCGCGTTGCCGCCGTACTTTTCCCAGATGTCGATGATCGCGAACGGCGCCGGATAGTTGGCGCGGCCGACCTTGCGCGCAGCCTGGGCGCGCGCCTTGTCGGCGACCATCTTGCGCAGCGGGCCGTTCATGGCCCAGCGCGTAGCACGTTCCTGCGCCGGCAGCTTTCTGGCGGGATTGCCGCCGAGCGCCACGATGCGCGCGGCCGACTCCATCACCCGCGCCGGCACGCAATCGTCGGCCAGCCCCAGGCGTTTGGCCTTCTTCGCATCCACCGCCTTGCCGGTCAGCATCAGGTCGAGCGCCGCCGCCGGGCCGATCAGTGCGGGCAGGCGCAGCATGCCGCCCCAGCCGGGGACGATGCCGAGCATGACCTCGGGCAGCGCGAGCTTGGTGCCCGGCTCGTCGACCACGATGCGGTAACGGCAGGCGAGCGCGAGTTCGAGCCCGCCGCCCATGCAGTGACCGCGAATCAGCGCCAGCGTAGGGTAAGACACGGCGGCGAGGCGGTTGAACAGCTTCCAGCCGCGCTCGACCAGCGCCCGTGCGGCGAGCACCGAGTCCAGCCCGGAGAATTCTTCGATGTCCGCCCCGGCGATGAAGCCGGCGGGCTTGGCCGAGGCGATCACCAGCGCCTTCGGCGGCGCGGCGTCGAGCGCATCGAGCACGCTCGCGAATTCGCGCATCACCTCGGCGGACAACACGTTGGCGCTGGCGTCCGCCTTGTCCAGGTCGAGCCAGGCCAGGCCGGCGTCTTCACGGCGCAGGCGCCAGTGCTTCCAGTCTTGTTGCATGTTCGCGCTCATCACACCGTCTCCACCAGCATCGCCCCGCCCTGCCCGCCGCCGATGCAGATCGACGCCAGGCCGCGCCCGCCACCCTTGCGGCGCAGCACTTCGAGCAGATGCAGCACGATGCGCGCGCCGCTCGCGCCCACCGGGTGGCCGAGCGCGACCGCGCCGCCATCCACGTTGAGGCGCGCGGCATCGGGCGCACCCGGCGCATCGACGCCGAAGTGCGCGCGGCAGTAATCGTCGTCCGCGAAGGCGCGCAGGCAGGCGATGACCTGGGCGGCGAAGGCCTCGTTGAGCTCCCAGGCGTCGAGGTCGTTCGGCGCCAGGCCATGGCGTTGCAGGATCGGCATCGCCGCATGCACCGGACCGAGGCCCATCTGGTCGGGCGCGAGCGCCGCCCACTGGCTGTCGGTGATGCGCCCGAGCGGCTTCAGGCCGTGGCGCTCGACCGCGTCCTCGGAGGCCAGCACCATCCAGGCCGCGCCATCGGTGATCTGCGAGCTGTTGCCCGGGGTGACGCGGCCGTATTTCTTGTCGAAGAAGGGCTTGAGCTTGGCGAGGTTGGCCATCGACGAGTCGCGCCGCACGCCGTCGTCGGCGGCATACACCTGGCCGTCGCGGTCGATCAGCGGGACGATCTCGTCGCGGTAATGCCCGGCGTCCTGCCCCGCGCACACGCGGCGGTGGCTCTCGACCGCGAAGGCGTCCATGTCCTCGCGCGTGATGCCGAACTTCCACGCCAGGTTCTCGGCGGTCTGGCCCATCAACTGGCCGACGATCGGGTCGGTGAGGCCCTTCATGATGCCGATCACCGGCGCGAGATGGCCGAGGCGGAAGGTCTTGAGCATCGCCAGCCTGGCGCCGGTGGTCCGGGCCGCGTACCAGCCCGCAAGCCAGCGCACCATCTTCTCGGAGAACAGCAGCGGCGCATGCGACAGCGCATCGACACCGCCGGCGAGCACGAGCTGGCTGCGCCCGCACTGGATGTTGGCGATCGCGGAATCGAGCGCCTGCATGCCCGAGGCGCAGTTGCGCATCACCGTCCACCCCGGCACCTTGTCGCCGCAACCCAGGCGCAGCGCAACCACGCGGCCGATGTTGACCTCGTCCGGCGAGGGGCTGGCGCAGCCGAGGATGACCTCGTCGAGCTGCTCGGGCGCGAAGGGCTGGCGCATCAGCAGGGCGCTGCCCGCCGCGGTGGCGAGATCGGCCGCGGTGAAGGGGCCGGGCGCGTTCTTCGCCTTCAGGAAGGGCGTGCGTGCGCCATCGACGATATAGACGGCCCTGCTCATGCGGCCACCTCGACCTTGTCCTGGGCCGGCGAATGTCCGTGCAGCTTGCGCATCACCGACTTGAGCCCGATGTCGTAGGGGAAGTCGTCGACACGGATCACCTTGTCGCGCAGCGCGTTGCGGTGCTCGACCAATGCGTACTCCTGCGCACTGATCACGCCAGCATGGAGCGCAAGACGCCAGATCTCGTCGACGTCGCCCGAAGCCAGCACCTTGGGATCGAAGCGCCCCTGACGGCGAGCCTCCTTGAGCTTGGCCTCGACCGGGTCGGCGGCCAGCGTCGCGGCGAGCGCAGCTTCCAGGGCACCGATCGGCTCCTCGAGGTCGGTGGGCAGATGCACGTCCGAGGTCAGGCGGTCGCGCGTCGGAGAAGGCTCGAGCAGCAGTGCGGCGACCTGGTGGCCGAGCTTGTCCGAGGGCACGACATAGGGCCGGCCGAGCGGGAACACGACGACGCGGTGCAGCACGAAGGCGAAGAGCTTGTTCGGGAAGTTGGCGATCACGCCCTCGAAGGCCTGCTGGATGCGGAACATGCAGTCCCAGATCGCCCAGTGCATCAGCGGCGCATCGGCAGCGTGGCGGCCTTCGGACTCGAAGCGTTTGAGCGTGGCGGTCGCGAGGTACATCAGCGACAGGATGTCGCCGAGCCGGGCGGAGAGCTTTTCCTTGCGCTTCAAGGCGCCGCCCATGGTGCCCATCGAGATGTCGGCGATGAAGGCGAAGGCGGCCGAGAAGCGGGTGAGTTGCTGATAGTAACGGCGGGTTTCGGGCGCGACATTGTCCGGCACGCCGACGAAGTGCGAACCGGTCAGGCCCATGATCAGCGCACGCGCTGCGTTCGACACGGTGAAGCCGACGTGGCCCCACAAGGCCTTGTCGAAGGCGTTCAGATCGCCCTGCTGGGCGGCGTGCATTTCCTTGAGCACGTAGGGATGGCAGCGGATCGCGCCCTGGCCGAACAGGATCAGGCTGCGGGTGAGGATGTTGGCGCCTTCCACCGTGATGCCGACCGGGATCTGCTGGTAGGCACGGCCGAGGAAGTTCTGCGGGCCGAGGCAGATGCCCTTGCCGCCGATCACGTCCATGCCGTCATTCACGGTCTGGCGAGCGCGCTCGGTGACGTGGTACTTGACGATTGCCGACACCACCGAGGGCTTCTCGCCGAGGTCGATCGCGCCGGCGGTCATCACGCGCGCGGCATCGCTCAGGTAGGTGTTGGCGCCGATGCGGGTGAGCGCCTCCTCCACCCCCTCGAAGCGGCCGATCGCGGTCTTGAACTGGTAGCGCACGCGGGCATAGGCACCGACGGCGCGCGCCACCATCTTCTGCATCCCGGTGTTGGAGCCGGGCAGCGAGATGCTGCGCCCGGCGGCCAGGCACTCCATCAGCATGCGCCAGCCCTGGCCGGCCATCTTCGGCCCGCCAATGACGTAATCGAGCGGCACGAACACGTCCTTGCCGCGCACCGGGCCGTTCATCCACACCGCGTTGAGCGGGAAGTGGCGGCGACCGATGTCGACGCCGGGGTGATCGTGCGGGATGAGCGCGCAGGTGATGCCGAGCACTTCGTCACCGCCGAGCAGTCGATCCGGGTCGTAGAGGTGGAAGGCCAGCCCGAACACGGTGCACACCGGGGCGAGCGTGATGTAACGCTTGTCGAAGTTGATGCGCATGCCGAGCACCTCCTCGCCCTTCCACTCGCCCTTGCACACCACGCCGGCGTCCGGAATGGACGCGGCGTCCGAGCCCGCCCACGGGCTGGTGAGCGCGAATGCCGGAATATCCGCGCCGCTCGCGAGGCGAGGGAGGTAATGCTGCTTCTGCTCGGGGGTGCCGTAATGCAGCAGCAGTTCGGCCGGGCCGAGCGAGTTGGGCACCATCACGGTGACCGCCGGCGCCGACGAGCGGGTGGACAGCTTGGTCACCACCTGGGAGTGCGCATAGGCCGAGAAGCCTTTGCCGCCGTATTCCTTGGGGATGATCATGCCGAGGAAGCCCTTGGCCTTGATGAACTGCCAGACCTCGGCGGGCATGTCGCCCTGCTGCGTGCATTCCCAGTCGTGGGTCAGGCTGCAGAGTTCGTCGGTCTCGTTGTCGAGGAAGGACTGTTCCTCGGGGGTGAGCTTGGGCCACGGATAGGCCTGCAGCTTTTTCCAGTCGGGATTGCCGGCGAAGAGCTCGCCTTCCCACCACACGGTGCCGGCCTCGAGGGCGTCCTTCTCGGTCTGCGACATGGTCGGCAGGGTGCGACGGAACATGGCGAACACCGGCGCGGTGATCCGTTTCACGCGCACCGACTCGATAAGGAACACGCTCAACGCCGCAGCGAAGACCGCCATCGCCAACAGCGTCAACCAGAAGCCCCAGCCCGCAGCGATGCCCATCGCCAGAAGCCACGCCAGTCCCGCCGCAAGCCAGGCAAAAAGAGGCGCTCGCCCGTAGGCGAGCGCACCTGCCAAGGGAGGGAGGGAAACAAGTAGCAGCCAGATCATCGTTCGTCGTCTCCGGATTCGGTCAAAAACCGCATGCAGGCCGCAAATCCATGCGGCCCAGTTCAGTCATCAGCATGCGTGGCGGCCTCCGCCCCGCCCGCAAAACCAGGCAAGGGCGCGCGCAAGCCGCCGAGCAGGAAGGACATCAGGCGCGGGATCAGGCGCGCAGGGTCTTCGTCGTCAAACTTGCCGGCGAAAAGCTGAAGCGCATCGGTGCCCGCGATCGCATACGAGGTCGCCCCCATCATGAAGTGGAAGCGCCACAGGATCTCATCGCGCGGAACCCCCGGCAGCGAGGCATACAAGGCATCCAGAAAGCGCCCCAGCGTGTCGGCGTATTCAGCGGCGAGGAACTTGCGCACGAAGGCATTGGGTTCGGTGTAGGTGCGCCCGAGCAACTGCATGAAGATGCTTCCGCCATGGGTCTGGTCGGTCGCCATCTGCAACGAGGGCTCGAAAAAGGCCTCCAGCACCTGCGAGGGCTTGATCCGTGCACCGCGCTTTCGTGCGCCTTCCTCGATGCGGGCGAGTGCGGCCAGGCGGCGCTGGTTGAGCTCGCCCAGGCGGCGGCGGAACACCTCCTGGATCAGGTTCTCCTTGGTGCCGAAGTGGTAGTTCACCGCCGCCAGATTGACGCCCGCGGTCGCCGTGATCATGCGCATCGAGGTCGCTTCCAGCCCGTGCTCGACGAACAGCGTCTCTGCCGCATCGAGGATGCGCCACCGGGTTTCCAGCCCGCCCCGGCCGCTTGCGTTGCTCATGATCAATCTCCTGAATGAGGCCATCTCATTCAAACGTATGTTTGAATTCTAAGGAAAAACCCGGGCCCGTCAATATTTTTAATGGCTGAATTCACACTTTCGTTCGCCCATCCGGCTCGGCCTGTCCGGCGCACGGGCTGCCTGGGTCTCAACCCGCCTTCTTGCTGCCCGCCGGCCGGTCACCCAGCAGCAGGGCCGCGAGCGAAGGCAGCAGCAGCAAGGCACCAAGCATGTTGATCACGAACATCAGGGCCATCACCAAGCCCATGTCGGCCTGGAATTTGAGCGCCGAGAAGATCCAGGTGCCGACGCCGACGGCCATCGTGGTCGCGGTGAACATGACCGCCGTCCCGCGCTGTCTCAGCGCCTGGTAAAAGGCGTCCGGCAAGCTGTCGCCATGCTCGAAACGGTTCGCCATGCGCTCGTAAAAATAGATGCCGTAATCGACCCCGAGGCCGACGGCGATCGCCACCACCGGCAAGGTCGATACCTTGAGACCGATGCCGAGCAGCGCCATCAGCGCGTTGCAGAACACCGCGGCGATCATCAGCGGCAGGATGATGCACAGCGTCGCCCGCCAGGAGCGGAACTCCAGGAAGAACAGCAGGCTGATCGCGCCGAACACCAGCACCAGGATCGCGATCGAGGCCGCATCCACCGCCTCGTTGGTCGCCGCCATGACGCCGACGTTGCCCGAGGCGAGCAGGAAGTCGACGTTCTCGCTGCGGTTGGCGGCGCGGAAGGCCTTCACCTCGCGGATGACATGGGCGATCGTCGGCCCCTCGTGATCGCGGGTAAAGATCAGCACCTGCATCGCGCTGCAGTCGGTGTTGAGCAGGCCCGTGCTGGTATCGACCGGCGTCACCGACTGGGCGAGCACGGTCGGGTTGCGCGAGAGCACGCGCCAGGCCGGGTTGCCTTCGTTCCAGCCCGCGTTGATCGTCTTGGCCACCCCGGGCAGGCCGACCACGCTCTGCACCCCGTGGACGCCGCGCATCGTGGCCTCGAAGCGGTCAATGGTGTCCATGATCTCGAAGCTCGTGCACGCCCCATCCACACCCTTGGTCTGCACGATCACCGACAGCACATCGACGCCGATCGAGAACGATTTCACGATCGCTGCCGCATCCTGGTTGTAGCGCGAATCCTCGTGCAGCTCGGGAATGCCGTGGCCGAGGTCGCCGGTGCGCAGGTCGCGCGACTTCCACGTGGCCGCGCCGAGCAACACGGCGGTGATCAGCAACACCACGGTGGCCCGCTTCGGCTCGGCCAGCGTGCGCAGCCGCTTCCACAGCCAGTGGTCCTTGGTCTCGGCCGTCATCGTGCGCCGCATCGCCGATTCACTGAGGCGGGTCCACGACAGCAACACCGGCAGCAGCAACATGTTGGTGATCAGGATCAGCCCCACCCCGAGCCCGGCGGTGAGCGCCAGCTCGCGCACCATGTCGATCTCGATGCGCATGATCACCAGGAAGCCGACCACGGTCGTGGTCAGCGCCATCGACCCCGGCAGGACCAGGCGCCGGAAGGCGTTGTGCGCGCCGGTGAGCGGACCCGCGCCCGCCAGGATCTCGAGTCGCCAGGCGTGCGTCATCTGCACCGCGTGGCTGACGCCGATCGCGAAGATCAGGAAGGGCACCAGGATGGACATCGGATCGATGCCGAAGCCGATCAGCGGCAGCAGCCCCATCAGCCACACCACCGGCACCATCGCGCACGCCAGCGTCAGCGCGGCGAGCTTGACCGAACCGGAGTAGAAGAACAGCAAGACTGCGGTGATCGCGAACGCCACCAGGAAGAACACGAGCACGCCACGTGCCCCGTCGGTGATGTCGCCGACCGCCTTGGCAAAACCGATGATGTGCACATCCAGCCCTTCGCCGGCGTATCGCGCACGCAGCTCCTCGAGCTGCCTCGCCACCGCGAGGTAATCCAGGCGTGCGCCCGTGTTGGGGTCGATCTCGAGCAGCTCGGCGCTGATCATCGCCGCGCGGTGGTCGTTCGACACCAGGCGGCCGACACGCCCCGACTTGAGCACGTTCTGGCGCACGGTCTCGAGATCATCGGCCGAACCATCGAAGTCGGCCGGAATCACGTTGCCGCCGGCAAAACCGGCCTCGACCACCTCGATGAAGCGCACGTTGGGCGTAAACAACGAGGTGACGGTGGCACGGTCCACACCGGGGATGAAGAAGATCTCGTCGGTGGCGGCCTTCAGCTTGTGCATGAATTCCGCGTTGTAGATGTCGCCCTCGTGCTGGCGCAACGCCACCAGCACCCGGTTGGCTCCGCCGAAGGTGTTGCGGTAGCCCATGAAGGTCTTCATGTACTCGTGTTCGAGCGGGATCATCTTCTCGAAGCCCGCATCGACCTGCAGCCGGCTCGCCGACGCGCCCAGCAGCACGGTCAGCAGCACGAACAGGCCGAGGAAGAACTTGCGCCGCTTGAACAGGAGCAGACCGAGAAGTTCGACGAGGCGCTTCAACATCAGGATTTCTCCCCGGTTGCCGAAGGCAGCGCCATGCGCTCGACGCCCTCCTCGCCCACGAGCAGGATCTCGCCACCACCGATCTCCGCCACCGCCGCGCGCACCCGCCGATCCGGTCCATCCAGGCGCACGAAGCTGCGCCCCTGTTCGGCGCTGACCAGGACCACCCCGCTCTGCCCCACCAGCACCAGCCGGCCATCGGCCAGCACGCGGCCCCCGAACAGCGAGGACTGCACGCCGGTGCCGATCTCGACCCAGGTGTCGCCCCCGTCTTCGGTGCGGAACACATGGCCGCGCATGCCGAACACCAGCGCACCGCCATCGGAGAGCGTCAGCGCGCTGAAGAAGGAGCCGGCATAGGGCGACTCCAGCGCCTGCCAGGTCTCGCCCCCGTCTTCCGAGCGCAGCAGGGTGCCGGCCTCGCCGGCAATCAAGAAGCGCCCGCCACCGAGCGCCAGCACCGCGTTCAGGTGCAGCGCCTCCTCGTTCGCGTCCAGCGCGCGCGCCGCCCAGCTCGAACCGCCATCGGTGGTGGCGAGGAAGCGACCATAGGCACCGACCGCGAAGCCCTGCCCGGAAGCATCCACCCACAGGCCGAGCAGCGGCTCTTCCGCCTCGGGCTCGGACTGCACCAGATGCCAGTTCTCACCCCCGTCCTCGCTGCGCAGGATCACCGCGTCGTGGCCGACCGCCAGCACCCGCTCACCATCGATGAAGCGCACTGCAGTCAGCGTGGCCGTACTCGATGACACTGCGGCACGCCAGTTGCCCCCCCGATCGTCGGAGAGAAAGATGCTGCCACGCTCCCCGACTGCCACGAGCCGCCCCGCGGCGCTCTCGGCCACGTCCAGCATCTGCAGGTGGGAGATCAGCGTCCGGCTCGGCGGCATGGGGGGATCACTGCGCGTGGAGAACGCATAGGCCGTCGCGGCCAGCACGAAGGCGACAAACAGGACGCCGATGGCTCGGTTCATGAGGACAGGCTCGCATGCAACACGGCACCGACGCGCGGAACCGGGCAGGAAGGGCGGAGAGAATTTTGCGATACGGCAGCGGGGGCCAACGCCCCCCCGCATGGTTTCAGGCCCGGCACCACGGCGCCGGGCGTGGTACGTCAGCGCGTACCGATGCCACGCAGGCCGGCGGGCGTGAAGTCGGCCGGACGGGCCTCGATGGTCTGGTAGATGCGCGCCTCGTCGTTGCGCAGGCCCATCGCAATGTAGCGGCCCGACTGCAGGTCGTGGTGCACCTCCAGGCTCGGGTAGAGCATCGGGATGTCGTACCAGTTGATCGAGTGCAGCTCCGACACGCGCCACAGCTGGTCGCGGGCGTCGTACTTGTCGATCACCAGGATCGACCACGAATCCTCGTCCAGATAGAAGGTGCGGCGCTTGTAGCTGTGGCTGGTGCCGTCCTTCAGCGTGGCATCCACCACCCACACGCGGTGCAGCTCGTAGCGCGTGTGGTCCGGGTTCATGTGCCCCGCCTGCAGCACGTCGGCCATCTTCACCGTGTTGCCGACCAGCCTGTAGGCGTTGTAGGGGACGTAGATCTCCTTCTTGCCCACCAGCTTCCAGTCGTAGCGGTCGATGGCGCCGTTGTACATGTCGAAGTCGTCGTTGGTGCGCAGCCCGTCGGCCGCCGTGCCCGGGTTGTCGTAGGCCACGTTCGGCGCCAGGCGCACGCGGCGCTGGCCGGGGTTGTAGGTCCACGCCTGGCGGCGGTCGAGGAATTCATGCACCAGCAGGATCTGCCCCGCGAGGCGCGCGGGCGCCGTCACCGTCTGCAGGAAGTTGAACAGCTTGCCGGACTCGATCTGCTCCGGTGCTTTCTTCAGGCTGCCATAGTGGAAGTCATACTGGTACTCGAAGCGCACCGGCGTGTAGGTGCCCTGGCGCGTCACCGCGGCCTGGCTCCAGTTCATCGCGTACGCCTCGCCGCGGTAGCGCGCAAGGTGGTTCCAGATCGCCTCGGCGCCGTTCTGCGGAATAGGGAACGGAATGCCGCCGGTCGTGCCTTCGATCGTGCGCCCGCCATCGACCAGTTTGGCGCGGCTGGCGTTGGCGATGGTCTGGTCGTAGTGCCCCTGCGGGAAGGCCGCGCTACGCCGCGTCGGGTAGACGTTCATCTTCCACGTCGCGTAGGTCTTGAGCATCTCGACCTGGCCGGGGGTGAGCTTGTCGGCGTGCTGGGCGTGGTTGGCGGCGTCGATGGTGAACAGCGGTTTGTCGGTGGCGAAGGGGTCGGCGTAATGACCGCCGGCCTCATGCCCAGCGGGCGCGGACTTGAGACCGCCGTCCCAGGCGGGGATGGTGCCCGCCGCATTGCCCGCCTGCTCCGCGCCCATCGGCGTCAGGTCCTTGCCCAGCCGCGAGGCATCGGCCATGGCCGGCGCGGACAGCGCCACCGCGAGCGCCGCGCCGAGAATCGTGAGTGTCTTGCGCATGTCGTTTGTCTCCAGATCCGGTGTGGTGCTCAGAACGAATAGCTGACGCTGACCGAGAGGAAGTCGCGGTCGTAGAGGGGGTTGGTGTGGCTGGCATAGGAGCCAGCCGAGTCAGTTCCACTCACCTTCTTGCCGCCGAAGAAGCTGCTGTAGGCGATGTCGGCCTGCCAGTTCTGACGGTAGTTCATACCCAGGCCAAGCGTCACAGCCTTCGCGCCCTCATTAAAGCTCGGCCCTCGACCATTAACGTCATGCGAGAACGCAATACGTGGCGAGAGATTCACCCCCGCAACTGCACTTGGATACTCGAAGCGGGCGAGTACACGATAGCCCCAGGAGTTCTCGGTCAGGAAGCAGCCAGAACTCACGCCACCTTGAGAGGTAGCGACTGAGGAACCGGGTTGTGGCAGGTGGCAGCCGGAGGCTGCAAACTTCAGATCCGATGGCAGGTTCAGGTGCGTGTAACCGACTTCACCGACAACCACCATTTGCTCCGCACCAAACACCTGCGGCACAGCCTTCGTTCCCGTCAGCTGGACTTGGTGCATCTTCACGCGGCGATAACCTGTGATTTCGGTGCCATACGGCTGTTCCAGGAAAGCATTCGGCACAAACGTGCCCGGCGCCACTTGCGTCACGCCCGTACCCGTGATCTGGTTGGGCGCACCCAAAGCCGCCAGTAGCAGCTCAGCCGAGGGCAGTTGCACCGGCTGGTTCTTGCGATACGAGTATTCACCCTGCAAGGCAATGCCGGCAGGTCCAGCAGTATTGAAGCTCAGGCCGAACAGCTTGATGTTCTTCGGGTATTCGACGAAGTACTCGCCACCTCGATCGTTCGCATAAGCGCATCCGGCAGCAAGACCGGCGCTCGCAGCAATGATCGGGTCAAAAACAGTACAACCAGACGCTGGATGCCCCGAAGGAAACGGTGTTCCATTGGTCGAGTAACCGCCGCGATAGCCAGAAACAAACGGAATCCGGCTGTGGTAGTTCACGTGATAAAGGCCGAATTCGGTGTAGTTCCACTCGGGAACGAGCATTCGCAGCGCAAGCCCGTATTCACCACCATCACCGGGCTCCTTGTCTTGAGCGCGCGGGGCAAATAACTGCGCCGTGGGGCTTGTCCCATACACCATCGGCGGCGCATTGCCGTCAGCCAACCTACCAAAGCCGGTGTAGGCAATATTGCCACCCGCCGACACAAAATCATTCGTGCTGAAGAACGTCCCCGCCGGCTCGATCTTGGTCTTCTCCCACTCGGCCATCCACACGACTTCAGCGGTGACGTTGTCGGTGAGTTCCTGCGAGGCCCACAGCATGCCGATCGGCGTGAGGCCTTCGCGGAGTTCCGAACCGGGCACGCGCAGGCGGCTGACGTTGACCGGGTTGAGGATGTTGATGCCGTTCTGGATGAAGGTGCTCTCGCCCCAGCTCACCACCTGGCGGCCGGCGCGCACGTTGAGCGCCCGGCCGCCGACGTCGAAGCGACCACGCACATAGGCATCGAGCAGCTCGGCATCGCGCCCCAGTTCGCCGCGCGCGGCGTTCGTCATGCCGCTCTTGTGCATGAAGGCGTGGTCGTAGAAATAGGTGCCGCGGAAGAAGGCGCCGAAGTTCTGGTAGCTCAGCTCCAGGTCGTGCGTGGCCTTGAAGGCCAGCGAGACCATGTCGCCCTTGTCGTACTTGAGGTTGCCGTCGTCCGAATTGGGGTCGCGCGAGGTGCCGCCATTGGCGATGCTGATCAGCGAGGACTCCCGATCCTGCATCCGCCACAAGCCCCCCACCGACAGCGTGGTATCGAAACTGCCCGTCACTTCGCCGCTGGCGCTGGCGAACTCGAAGGCGTGTGCCTGGGGCGCGGCCATCAGGGCGAGGGCGACCGATGCGGCCAGGGTACTCAACGCCAGAAACGGGCGGTGCGAACGAACTACGGCGTGACTCCGACTCATTTGACTCCTCCTCGAGATCAATGCGCCCACCTGGGGATGCGGGCATTCTTATGGGTGCGGTACATATCCGCGTGCAGCACCTTCTTTGGGTGCAGCGTGTCTGGGTGTCACAGGCTCAAGCATGCTGTCCCGGGTGGAAGCTGTCTCCTCCGGAAAAATACTTACGGGAACAGCGCAGACCGGCCTGGTTTGCCCCTCGGGGGGCCTGCAAGTCAGCAAATGAGCCGATCCAAAAAACTAATTCGAACGTTTGTTTGAATCCTACAAAGTCCGTGCTGGAAGTCAAGCGCCCTCGTGGTTTTTTTGCCGGTCGCGTGTGCAATTTGACGTCACCGTGCCGCACCAACAGAATCCATCACCCTTGCGCCCGGCCTGTGCGCTGTGCATCGTCCTCCACACCGCCTGCCTGCCTCTTCCACGGAAACCCCATGAGACGCGCCCCCGCTGCCGCACTGCCCGCCCCCGAACCAACCGAACGCCGCGACTGGGAAACGCTCAAGAGCCTGTTCCCCTTCATCTGGGCCTACAAGGGCCGGGTGCTGTTCGCCCTCGCCTGCCTGATCGCGGCCAAGGGCGCCAACGTGTCGGTGCCGATCATATTCAAGCACCTTATCGACGGCCTCACGATCACGCCCGAGCAGGCCTTCATCGTGGTGCCGGCGGCGCTGCTGCTGGCCTACGGCGTGCTGCGCTTCTCGACCTCGCTGCTCACCGAGCTGCGCGAGGTGGTGTTCGCCCGCGTGACCCAGCAGGCGGTGCGCGAGATCTCGCTGCGCGTGTTCCGCCACCTGCACGCGCTGTCGCTGCGCTTTCATCTGGAGCGTCAGACCGGCGGCCTCACCCGCGACATCGAACGCGGCACGCGCTCGATCGGCTCGCTGATCAGCTACACGCTGTATTCGATCCTGCCCACGCTGATCGAGATCGGCATGGTGATCGGCATCCTGCTGGTGCAGTACGACGCGGTGTTCGCGCTTATCACGCTCACCGCGCTGACGATCTACATCGTGTTCACCGTCAAGGTGACCAACTGGCGCACCGCGCTGCGCCGCGAGGCCAACGAGCTCGACTCGGCCGCCAGCGCGCGCGCGATCGACAGCCTGATCAACTACGAGACGGTGAAGTACTTCAACAACGAGGACTTCGAAGCGCGGCGCTACGACGAGCAGTTGCAGAAGTGGAGCAAGGCGCAGGTGACCAACCAGTACTCGCTGTCCGCGCTCAACGTCGGCCAGGCGGCGATCATTGCCGTCGCGGTCACCGCGATGATGTGGCAGGCCGCCGACCGCGTGGCCAGCGGCGAGATGACGATCGGCGACATCGTGCTGGTCAATGCCTTCATGATCCAGCTCTACATCCCGCTCAACTTCCTCGGCGTGCTCTACCGCGAGATCCGCCAGTCGCTCACCGACATCGAGCGCATGTTCGGCCTCATGCACACCCACCGCGAGATCGCCGACGCACCCGACGCCCGCACCCTGCCGGCCGGACCGGCGAGCGTGCGCTTCGAGCACGTGAGCTTCGCCTACGACGCCAAGCGCCCGATCCTGTTCGACGTCGATTTCGACATCCCCGCCGGCAGCACGGTGGCGGTGGTCGGCCACTCCGGCTCGGGCAAATCCACCCTGGCCCGGCTGCTGTATCGCTTCTACGACGTGCAGGGCGGCGCGCTGCGCATCAACGGCCACGACCTGCGCAGCCTCACCCAGGACAGCCTGCGTGCGGCGATCGGCATCGTCCCCCAGGACACGGTGCTGTTCAACGACACGCTGTTCTACAACATCCAGTATGGCCGCCCCGGCGCCAGGCGCGAGGAGGTCGAGGCAGCGGCGCAGGCCGCGCAACTGGAAGGCTTCATCCGCCAGTTGCCCGACGGCTACGAGACTCGCGTCGGCGAGCGCGGGCTGAAGCTCTCCGGCGGCGAGAAGCAGCGTGTCGCGATCGCGCGCGCGCTGCTCAAGAACCCCGCCATCCTGATCTTCGACGAGGCCACCTCTGCGCTCGACTCCAAGACCGAGAAGGCGATCCAGGCCCAGATCGAGCGCGCCGCACAGGGCCGCACCGCGCTCGTCATCGCCCACCGTCTGTCGACGATCATGGACGCGGACGAGATCATCGTGCTCGACCAGGGCCGGATCGTCGAACGCGGCCGGCATCACGCACTGCTGACGCAGGGCGGCGCCTATGCGCAGATGTGGATGCTGCAGCAGCAGGAGGAAGGCACCGATGCGACCGACAACATGACCCCGGATGCCAAGTCTTGGGGCGCGCCTGCGGGCGGTGTGGCGTAGACTGAAAAGCTATCCCGATTGACGACGGCTGCATGGACGCCCACGGCAACTTCCCGTTCCTGAAAGAAACCATCCTCTTCCTGGCGCTCAGCGGCGTGCTGATGCCGCTGCTGTCACGGCTGCGCATCAACCCGGTGCTCGGCTTTCTGTCGGTCGGTGTGTTGCTCGGCCCTTACGGCCTCGCCTCACTGGCGGGCACCTGGCCGGTGCTGTCGTTGTTCACCTTTGCGCGCCCGCAAGACGTGGAGTTTCTGGCCGAGCTCGGGGTGATCTTCCTGATGTTCATGATCGGCCTGGAGATGTCGGTCGAGCGCCTGTGGTCGATGCGTCGGCTGGTGTTCGGCCTCGGTGGGCTGCAGGTCGCGTTGTCGGCGGCGGCCCTCGGCGGGCTGGCGTTGTGGTTCGGCAACAGCATCGAAGCCGCAGTGATCCTGGGCGTGGTGCTGGCCTTTTCTTCAACCGCGATCGTCATGCAGTTGCTGATCCAGCGCCGCGAACTGGGCACGCCGCTCGGTCAGTCGGCATTCGCCATCCTGCTGTTCCAGGACCTGGCGGTAGTGCCGCTGCTGGTGCTGATCAGCATCCTTGGCGCTTCATCGGGCGAGGGCAGCTTTGCCAGCCTGCTCGGCACTGCAGTGCTCAAGGGCGTGCTGACCGTGGTGCTGATCTACCTCATCGGCCGCCGTGTGGTGCGACCGCTGTTCCACCAGATCGCAGTGGACAAACAGCCCGACACCTTCACCGCACTCACCCTGCTGACCACGCTCGGCGTGGCAGCACTGACCTGGTACGCCGGCCTGTCGATGGCGCTGGGTGCGCTCCTGGCCGGCCTGATCATCGCCGAGACCGAGTTCCGCCACGAGGTCGAGATCACCATCGAGCCCTTCAAGGGTCTGCTCATGGGCCTGTTCTTCATGTCGGTGGGCATGGGCATCGACCTGCGCGCGCTGCTCGCCGAGCCGCTGTGGATTCCCCTCTCGGTCGTCGGCCTGCTGGCCATGAAGGCGCTGATCGTCTTCGTGCTGCTGCGCGTGTTCGGGCTGTCGTGGGGGCGTTCGGCCGAGGGCGGGCTGCTGCTCGGCCAGGGCGGCGAGTTCGCCTTCATCGTCATCGGCATGGCGCTCGCGCTGGGCCTGCTCGAACGCCAGGTGGGGCAGTTCATGCTGATCGTGGTCGGCGTGTCGATGCTGGCGGCGCCGGTGGTCGCCCGCCTCGGCCAGAGCCTGGGCGACAACATCGACCGCCGCACCGCACCGCCGGCACCGGACGACACCGAGCTGGGCGCAATGGGTGGGCCCGGCGGCCACGTCATCATCGCCGGCTACGGCCGCGTCGGGCAGATGGTGGGGCAGATGCTGGGCGAGCAGGGCGTGGCCTTCGTCGCCATCGAGAACGACGCTCAGCTCATCGCCCACCAGCGCAAGGCCGGCGTGCCGCTGGTGTTCGGCGACGCCAGCCGACCCGAGCTGCTGCGCAAGCTGCGCATCGACCAGGCGCGCGCGGTGGTGCTGACCATGGACCACACCGCGGCCGCCATCCACGCCGTGCAGGGCATTCGTCGCCTGATGCCGATGATGCGCATCATTGCCCGCGCGCGCGACGAGAAGCACGCGCTGCTGCTGCGCGAGGCCGGTGCCTCGGTGGTGGTGCCGGAGACACTGGAGTCCAGCCTCAAGCTCACCGGCTGGGTGCTCGAAACCCTGGGCGTACCGCCCGACGCCGCCACGCGCCTGCTCGAGCAGGAACGCGAGCGCCGCATCGTCGCGCTGCGCGGCAGCGGCACCACCTGACCCGCCCCCGATCGATCATGATTCCGCAACAAAACGCTCTTCAACTCGTGCGCAAACCGCGCATCGCCCTCATCGCAACCGGCGGCACGATCGCCGGCACCGCCGGCTCGGCAACCGACGTCCGCGACTACACCGCCGGACAGCTCGGCCCCGACGTCCTCCTCGCTGCCGTGCCGCAACTGGGCGATCTTGCCCACATCGATGCGCGGCCCCTGTTCGGCATCGACAGCAAGGACATGACGCCGCAGCACTGGCTGGCGCTCGCGCGCCGCGTGCAGGCGCTGATGGACGACCCCGCCGTCGACGGCATCGTCATCACCCACGGCACCGACACGCTGGAAGAAACCGCGTACTTCCTGCAAATCACCATTGCCACCACCAAACCCCTGGTGATGACCGCCGCGATGCGCCCGGCCACCGCACTATCGGCCGACGGTCCGCTCAACCTTTACCAAGCGGTGGAGCTCGCCTGCCGCCCGGCAGCGGCGCGCGCCGGCGTGCTCGCGGTACTCGGCGACCGTATCCTGCCTGCAGCAACGATCGCCAAACGCCACCCCTCGGCGGTGGACGCCTTCACCCACGACGGCGCCCTGACCACACTCGCCAGTGACGCGGCGCTGCATGCGCTCGCCCCGGCGCGCTATAGCCGGGCGGCGCTGCCGGCCGAGCTGCAGACGCTGCCGCCGGTGGAACTCCTCACCGTGGCCGCCGGCAGCTCGCCGGCACTCGCTTCGGCCGTGGCACGCGCGCTCGCCCGTGCCAGTCTGGTCACCGGCGGCGCTGGTCTGGTCCTGGCGCTACCGGGTAACGCCAGCCTCCCCGAGTCCTGGCTGCCGGCGCTGGACGAATTGCCAAACTCGGTGCCGCTCGTGCTCGCCAGTCGCTGCGGCGGCGGCATCAGCAGGCACCGCGACAACGCGCCTGGCAACTGGCTCGACGCCGGCGCGCTCGATGCGCTCAAGGCGCGCGTACGCCTGATCGCCGGCCTGGGCGCCGGCCTGCGCGGCGCACGGTTGCGGCGCTGGTTCGAACGCGGCTGAGCAAGGTCCTGTCGGCGGCCTGGAGACCGCCCGTGGGCCTGAACACCGCCCGCTCCCACAGCCAGTTGCTCCCACGGGGACTGCCCACGCCACCCCTGTTTCACAGGCCCGGATCGGTGCCGCCCCCCGCGAGCGCGAGCTCGACCATGCGCCGCGACAGGTGCGGGGCAAAGCCTTCGATGAAGGCATACACGTAGGCGCGCAACCACGCACGCTTGCGCAGGCCGATCCGCGTCGTGCTCGATTCGAACAGGTGCGACGCATCCACCATGCCGAGCTTGCGGTCTTCCGCCGGGTCGTAGGCCATGCGCGCGAGAATGCCGATGCCAAGGTCCATCTCGACGTACTTCTTGATCACGTCCGAGTCGATCGCGGTGAGCACCACCTTGGGCTTGAGGCCGCGGCCGAGGAAGGCCTTGTTGATCTGGCCGCGGCCGGTGAAGGCGTCGTCGTAGGTGATCAGCGGGTAGCGCGCGATCGCCTCGAGCGTGAGGGGCGCGGCCTGCAGGATGGGGTGGCGCGGAGTGGCGACCACGCAGCGGTTCCACTGGTAGCAAGGCAGCATCACCAGCTCGTCGTACTCGGCGATGGCCTCGGTGGCGATCGCGATGTCCGCACTGCCGTCGAGCACCATCTCGCACACCTGGCGCGGGTTGCCCTGGTGCAGCTCGAGCTTGACCTGCGGGTAGCGCTGCATGAAGCGGCGGATCACGTCGGGCAGCACGTAGCGCGCCTGGGTGTGGGTGGTGGCGATCGACAGCCTGCCCACCGCCTCGTTGGCGAACTCGTCGCCCACCTGCTGCAGGTTGTCGAGATCGCGCAGCACGCGCTCGGCGATCGCCAGCACCGCGTGCCCCGGCTCGGTGACCGCCACCAGGCGCTTGCCGTGGCGGGTGAAGATCTCGATGCCGAGTTCGGTCTCGAGCAGGCGAATCTGCTTGGACACCCCTGGCTGCGAAGTAAACAGCGCCTCGGCAGCATCGGAAACATTGAGCCCGCGACGGGCGACTTCATGCACGTAGCGCAGTTGCTGCAGGTTCATGGCGGCATCTATATAACAATGAGTTCTTAAAGTCTAACCTTAAACCGCTTCTTGACCCTAAAAGAAATCCTTACGATGCGCCGCACCATCCAGGAGCGCATTTCATGGACTTCGCCTACACCATCGCCGGTTTTGCAGTCGGTGCCATCGTCGGTCTGACCGGCGTTGGGGGCGGTTCGTTGATGACGCCGCTGCTGGTGCTGATGTTCGGCATCCACCCCTCGGTGGCGGTCGGCACCGACCTGCTCTACGCCGCGATCACCAAGGCCGGCGGCACCCTGGCGCACGGTCTCAAGGGCACGGTGGATTGGAAGATCACCCGCCTGCTCGCCACCGGCAGCCTCCCGGCGGCGGCGATCACGCTGGCGCTGATCGGCTGGCTCGCTCCCGGCGGCATCGAGGGTGCGGCCCACCTGATTCAGGTCGCGCTCGGCGTCGCGCTGGTGCTGACCGCGGTGGCGCTGATCTTTCGCAAGCGCATCCAGGCCTACGCGGTGGCGCGCTCCGGCGGCCGCCCGGAAGATCCGGCGCGCACCGCTCGCCTCACCATCATCACCGGCGCGGTGCTCGGCGTGCTGGTGTCGATCTCTTCGGTGGGCGCGGGCGCGCTCGGCGTCACCGCACTGTTCTTCCTCTACCCGGCTATGCCCGCACTGCGCATCGTCGGCTCGGACATCGCCCACGCCGTGCCGCTGACCGCGGTCGCCGGCATCGGCCACTGGTTCCTCGGCAGCGTCGACTGGTTCCTGCTCGGCAGCCTGCTGGTCGGCTCGCTGCCCGGCATCTGGCTCGGCAGCCACATCTCGACCAAGGTGCCCGACCGCATCCTGCGCCCGATCCTGGCGACGATGCTGATGCTGGTCGGCGCCAAGCTGATGGCGCACTGAGCCGCGCTGAAACGATAACGACGCCACCCGACCGAATCCCCCAAAAATACAGAGAGAGCCCACATGTACCAATACGACGAATACGACCAGCGCATCGTCGATGAGCGCGTCGCCCAGTTCGCCGACCAGACCCGGCGCTACCTGGCGGGCGAGCTGAGCGAAGACGAATTCCGCCCGCTGCGCCTGCAGAACGGCCTGTACATCCAGCGCCATGCGCCGATGCTGCGCATCGCCGTGCCCTACGGCAACCTGAACTCGAAGCAGCTGCGCACCCTGGGCCACATCGCCCGTACCTTCGACCGCGGCTACGGCCACATCACCACGCGCCAGAACATCCAGTTCAACTGGCCGCGCCTGGATGACGTGCCCGAGATCCTCGGCCTGCTCGCGAATGTACAGATGCACGCCATCCAGACCTCGGGCAACTGCATCCGCAACGTCACCGCCGACCCCTTCGCCGGCGTTGCGGCCGACGAGATCGTCGACCCGCGGCCGTGGTGCGAGATCGTCCGCCAGTGGAGCACCTTCCACCCCGAGTTCGCCTTCCTGCCGCGCAAGTTCAAGATCGCGGTCAATGGCGCGAAGGAGGACCGCGCGGTGATCCAGGTGCACGACATCGGTCTCGACATCGTGCACAACGCCGCCGGCGAGCTCGGCTTTCGCGTGCTGGTGGGCGGAGGCCTCGGCCGCACGCCGATCATCGGCGAGGAGGTCGCGGCCTTCGTGCCCTGGCAGCAGATCCTCAACTACTGCGAGGCCATCCTGCGCGTCTACAACCAGCACGGCCGCCGCGACAACGCCTACAAGGCGCGCATCAAGATCCTGGTGAAGGCGCTCGGTGTGCCCGAGTTCGCGCGCCAGGTCGAAGAGGAGTTCGCTCACCTGAAGGACGGCCCGTCCACCCTCACCCAGGCCGAGATCGACCGCGTCGCCAGCCGCTTCGACGACCCCGTGCTGAGTCCGCTCGCAGAGGACGCCGGCTACCGCGCCAGGCTCGCCGACGACAAGGCCTTCGCCGCCTGGGCCCGCCGCAACGTGCGCGCCCACCGCGTGGCGGGTTACGCGAGCGTCGTGCTCTCGCTCAAGCCCTACGGGGTGGCGCCGGGCGATCTCACCGCCGACCAGTTCGACGCGGTCGCCGACCTCGCCGACCGCTACGCCTTCGGCGAGGTGCGCAGCACCCACGAGCAGAACGTGGTGCTCGCCAGCGTGCGCGAGGCCGACCTCGTCGCGCTATGGCAGGAGGCCCGCGCGATCGGTCTGGCCACGCCCAACATCGGGCTCCTCACCGACATCATCGCCTGCCCGGGTGGCGACTTCTGCGCACTCGCCAACGCCAAGTCGATCCCGATCGCCAACGCCATCCAGGACCGCTTCGACAAGCTCGACTACCTGTTCGACATCGGCGACATCGAGATCAACATCTCCGGCTGCATGAACGCCTGCGGCCACCACCACGTCGGCCACATCGGCATCCTCGGCGTCGACAAGAACGGCGCGGAGTTCTACCAGGTGACGATCGGCGGCAAGCAGGGCAACGACGCCGCGCTCGGCAAGGTGATCGGCCCGTCCTTTGCCGCCGCCGAGATGCCGGACGTGATCAGCGCGCTGATCGACACCTATGTCGACCAGCGCCACGACGATGAACGCTTCATCGACACGGTGCGCCGAATCGGCGTGGAGCCCTTCAAGACCCGTGTCTATGCCGACCGCCAGCCGCAAAGGAAGCCCGCCCATGTCTGACAAGATCATCAAGAACGGCCGCGTCGTCGTCGACGAGCGCCTGACCGTGGCGCTCGCCGAGGGCGAGGCCGCCGCCGACATCGCCGTGCCCGCCGGTCGTGTGCTGGTGCCGCTGGCCGTGTGGCAGACCCGCCGCGACGAACTGCTGGCGCGTGCGCGCAGCGGCGAACTCGGCGTGTGGCTGGCCGCCGGTGAGGACGCCGCCACCCTCGCCGGCGACCTCGAGGCACTGCAGGTCATCGCCCTGCACTTCCCCAAGTTCACCGACGGCCGCAGCTATTCGGCCGCGACGCTGCTGCGCAAGCGCCACGGCTACAAGGGCGAGCTGCGCGCAATCGGCGAGGTCCTGCGCGACCAGTTCAACTACATGACGCGCTGCGGCTTCGACGCCCTGCAGCCGCAGGCCGGCCGCTACACCGACGCGCAACTCGAGGCGGCGTTGGCCAGCATCGACGACTTCACCCAGCCCTACCAGCACTCGGTGAAGGATCCGCTGCCGCTGTTCCGCAGCGTCAATCGTGCGGCCGACCGGGAGGCGCAGCAATGAACGCGAGCGTCTCCCTCCTGCGTCCCGCAGCAAGCAATGCCCCCACCCGCCCCGACCTCACCGACGCCGTGCGCACGATCGTCGGCGCCAAGTCGGCTGCCGCGCTCGCCCTGCTGCGCGAGGCCGTGGCCGAGTTCGGCGCGAATGCCACGAATGGCGAACTCGCCTTCGCCAACAGCTTCGGCGCCGAGGACATGGTGCTGACCGACCTCATCCTGGCGAACGCGCTGCCGATCACCGTCTTCTCGCTCGACACCGGCCGCCTGCCGGCGGAAACCTACACGCTGATCGGCGAGGTCGAGCAGCGCTACGGCTCGAAGCTGGAGATCTACTTCCCCGACGCCGGCGCGGTCGAGACCTTGGTGCGCAGCCACGGAATCAACGCCTTCTACGACTCGGTCGAGCTGCGCAAGGCCTGCTGCGGCGTGCGCAAGATGGCGCCGCTGCGCCGCGCGCTCGCCGGCCGCAAGGCCTGGATCACCGGCCTGCGCGCGGCGCAGTCGGTCACCCGTGCCGGCCTGCCGGTGCGCGAGTTCGACGCCGCCAACGGCCTGGAGAAGCTCAATCCGCTGTCGGACTGGACGGAGGCCGAGGTGTGGGCCTATATCCGAATCAACGAGGTCCCCTACAACGCGCTCCACGACCAGTTCTACCCCAGCATCGGCTGCGCCCCGTGCACACGCGCGATCGCAGTCGGCGAGGATGTGCGCGCCGGGCGCTGGTGGTGGGAGAACCCTGAAACCAAGGAGTGCGGCCTCCATGTCAAGTAAGGACACCCGGCCCGTGGGAGCGGGCTTCTCCCCGACTGCAGCTCAGTCTGTGGGAGCGGGCTTGCCCGCGAAAGCAGCCCCCGAGCACGCTGAGATTCGCGGGCAAGCCCGCTCCCACAGCACGATCGCCTCCCCCAGCACCACCACGCCCCGCCGCAGCCTGCAATACCGCCTCGGCGCCCTGCACGCCGGCCTCAAGGCCGCGCTGCGGGCATTCAGAACCCATCCGATCAAGCATCCGCAACGGTAATCAAATCATGTCGACGCTGACCAAACAGACGCTCTCCCACCTCGACTGGCTCGAGGCCGAAGCCATCCACATCCTGCGCGAAGTCGCCGGCCAGTGCGCCAACCCGGTGCTGCTGTTCTCCGGCGGCAAGGACTCGATCTGCCTGCTGCGCCTGGCCGAGAAGGCCTTCCGCCCGGGCCGCTTCCCCTTCCCGCTGATGCACATCGACACCGGCCACAACTACAAGGAAGTCACCGACTTCCGCGACAAGCGCGCTGCGGAGTTGGGCGAGCGCCTGATCGTGCGCTCGGTGGAAGACTCGATGGCGCGCGGGACCGTGGTGCTCAAGCACGCGGGCGAGTCGCGCAACAAGCACCAGTCGGTGACGCTGCTCGAGGCGATCGAGGAGTTTTCGTTCGATGCCTGCATCGGCGGCGCCCGCCGCGACGAGGAAAAGGCGCGCGCCAAGGAGCGGATCATGAGCTTTCGCGACGAATTCGGGCAGTGGGATCCGAAGAACCAGCGCCCCGAGCTGTGGAACCTGTACAACGCGCGCAGCCACAAGGGCGAGAACATCCGGGCGTTTCCGATCAGCAACTGGACCGAGCTCGACGTGTGGCAGTACATCGCCCGCGAGCAGCTCGAGCTCCCGTCGATCTACTTCGCGCACGTGCGCCCGGTAGTGCGCAGGAACGGGCTGCTGCAGCCGGTGACCGACGTGACCCCGGCCAGGGATGGCGATGTGGTCGAGGACGTGCTGGTGCGCTTTCGCACCGTGGGCGACATCACGTGCACGGCGCCGGTGGAGTCCGACGCCGACACCCTGGACAAGATCCTCGCCGAGACGGCGACGACGACGATCACCGAGCGTGGCGCCACCCGGATGGACGACCAGACCTCCGAAGCGTCGATGGAACAGCGCAAGAAGGAAGGCTATTTCTGACCCGCGCCCGCACACAGAGAATTGAAGGAATCATGACCATGTCCGCCCTTGAAAACCTGCCCGAGATCGACAACGGCCTGCTGCGCTTCCTCACCTGCGGCAGCGTCGACGACGGCAAGAGCACCCTGATCGGCCGCCTGCTGTTCGACACCAAGACCATCCTCGCCGACACCCTCAACGCCATCGAGAAGACCTCGGCCAAGCGCGGCATGAGCGCGGTCGACCTTTCCCTTCTGACCGACGGCCTGCAGGCCGAGCGCGAGCAAGGCATCACCATCGACGTCGCCTACCGCTACTTCACCACCGGCCGGCGCAAGTACATCATCGCCGACGCCCCGGGGCACGAGCAGTACACCCGCAACATGGTGACCGCCGCCTCCACCGCCAACCTCGCCATCATCCTCATCGATGCGAGGAAGGGCGTGCTCACCCAGACCCGCCGCCACTCGTATCTGGCCAGCCTGGTCGGCATCCCGCACCTGGTGGTCGCGGTGAACAAGATGGACCTGGTCGACTACGACCAGGCCGTATTCGAGCGCATCAAGGCCGACTACCTCGCCTTCGCCGCCAAGCTCGGCATTGCGGACGTGCGCTTCATCCCGATCTCGGCGCTGGCCGGGGACATGATCGTCGACCGCGGCGAGCGCCTGTCCTGGTACGACGGCCCCACGCTGCTCGACATCCTCGAGAACGCCCCCGCCGCCCACACCGAGCAGGCCGAGGACTTCCGCTTCCCGGTGCAGTACGTATGCCGCCCGCAGGACTCGGCCAACCCCGAACTGCACGACTACCGCGGCTTCATGGGCCGGGTCGAATCCGGCGAGATCGCCGTGGGCGACGCCGTCACCGTGCTGCCCTCGGGCGCCACCAGCCGGGTCAAGCGCATCGAGATCGGCGGCGAGCGCCTGCCGCGCGCCATCCACGAGCAGTCGGTGACCCTGCTGCTGGAGGACGAGATCGACATCTCGCGCGGCGACATCATCACCAAGTCGGCCGAAGCCCCCGAGCCGGTCAAGCAGATCGACGCCACCGTGTGCTGGCTGTCCGAGACGCCGCTAAGCCCGGCGCGCACCTACCTCGTGCGCCACACCACGCGCGAGGTGAAGGCCAAGCTCGCCAAGATCGACTACCGGCTGGACGTAAACACGCTGGAGAAGGAAGAAACCACCGGCCTGGCGATGAACGACATCGCCCGCATCACCCTCAAGCTCGCCCAGCCCATCGTCGCCGACCGCTACAAGAGCAACCGCGCCACCGGCGCCTTCATCATCATCGACGAGAGCACCAACAACACGGTGGGTGCGGGGATGATCGGCTAGACGCCGCACCGCCCTCAGCATCCATTGAGCCCCGGCCCTCGCAAGAGCGCCGGGGTTTTTCCTGTGAACGACTGGGGGCGCCCGGACAGGACAACGGCCGCGAAAATGACAAAAAGCTTTCCTTGTTTTTGTCATATAATCCTATTAGCATTTTCTGCCAATGACATCGATGTTTTCGCGCGCCCCGGCCCGCTGGGCGGCAAGTTCAGGTGTCTGCTGCGTCCACTCGACCCTAAGGAAGTCTTCCGATGCTCAAGCGAATCGCTCTCGTCTCTGTCGCCGCCCTCATTCTCTCCGGCTGTGCCGCCACCCAGGTCGCCATCAGCAAGCGCGACCTCGACGTGCAGACCAAGATGTCCGACACCGTCTTCCTCGACCCGGTCGGCGCCGACAAGCGCACCATCTTCCTGCAGATCCGCAACACCTCCGACAAGCCCGACCTCGCGGTGAACGAGGAAATCGCCGCCGCCCTGCAGGCCAAGGGCTACACGTTGATGCAGGACCCCGACGCCGCGCACTACATCCTGCAGGCCAACATCCTGCAGGTCGGCAAGTCGGCGCCCACTGCAACCGAAGCCGCGATCAGCCAGGGCTACGGCGTCTCCGCCGTAGGCGGGCTGGTGCTGGGGGCGGGTGCAGGCTATGCAGGTGGTGCCAGCGGTCGCGGCATCGCGGCCGCCGGCCTGATCGGCGCGCTGGCCGAGGGCATCGCCGGTGCTGCGGTCAAGGACGTGTACTTCTCGATGATTACCGACCTTCAGCTCAAGGAGCGCATCCGCGGCGCGGGCAAGGCCCAGGTGAATTCAAACCACAAGCTGCGCCAGGGCAACAGCGGAGCCTCTCAGGTCACCTATGCCGAAGAGTCGGACTACAAGATCTACCAGACCCGCATCGGCTCCACCGCGAACAAGGTGAACCTCGCCTTCGAAGAAGCCTTGCCGGAGCTGAAGAAGGGCCTCATCAACTCGATCTCGGGCCTGTTCTGAATTCCTGGGTCAGCCTCGAGCGCGCACCCAACTGCACACCACAGGGGCGGGCACACGCCTGATGTTTCGCTTTGCCCTGGACCGCGGCGCTGTCGATAATGTCGGCAGCGCCTTTTTCACGTCTGCCGCGCTTCATCGACCATCACCTTCATGAGCCAACACTCGCCCACCGACACCGCCCGCACCCGCCTCGACAAGTGGCTGTGGGCCGCGCGCTTCTTCAAGCATCGCAGCGCCGCCACCGAGGCGGTCGATGGCGGCAAGGTCAAGCTCAACGGCGTGGCGGTAAAGCCCGCGCGCGACGTCAAGGTGGGCGACCGGCTCGACATCACCGCCGGCGAGGACGCGCGCACGGTGATCGTGCGCGCCATCGCCGACAAGCGCGGCTCCGCCACGGTCGCGCAGGCGCTGTACGCGGAAACCGCCGAGAGCATCGAGGCGCGCGAGCGCGCCCGCGACCTGCGCAAGTTCGCCGCCACCCCGGGCGCCGACCTGCACGGCCGCCCCACCAAGCGCGACCGCCGGCGAATGGACCGCTTCGGCGGCGACTGAACGCCGCACGGAGCGACTGGGGGCGCGCACTCGGGGTACGACTGAGGCCTGATGCGACGGTAACGCCGAGGACGCCCCGGCACCGCGCCCGACGGAAGAAAGCTGCGGTGCCGGGGCGCCGGGCGAGTGCGCCATCTCGTGCCGGAGCGCCTCGGCGACGAGCTTGCCACCGCCCAGCAGTAGAAAATCGGCCGGCTTGCGAACTTGAGCGCTGCTCCTGCACTCCGATTGAAGAGCCGTGAGCCATCCGCTCACCGGCCGCAACGGAGAGACTGGAATGCCCGCTCTTCCCTCCACTGCACCGCGCAGCGCGCTGAGCGCCGCGCTCGTCCTGATCGGCCTGTTGCTGTTCCTGCTCGCCTCGAACGCGGGCTCGAATGCATCGGGCGTGCTGGTACTCAAGGTGGACGGCGCCATCGGCCCGGCCAGCGCCGACTACATCGGCAAGGGCCTTGCACGCGCGGCGGCCTCCGGCGCACAACTCGTGGTCATCGAGATGGACACCCCGGGCGGGCTGGACACCTCGATGCGCGCGATCATCAAGGACATCCTCGCCTCACCGGTGCCGGTGGCCACCTTCGTCGCGCCCGAGGGCGCACGCGCGGCAAGCGCCGGCACCTACATCCTCTACGCCAGCCACATCGCCGCGATGGCGCCGGCGACCAACCTCGGTGCGGCGACGCCGGTCGCCATCGGCATCGGCGGCGCCCAGCCCGGGCGCACGGCGCCGCTCGGCGACGAGCCGGAGGCGGCCGAAGATGCCGGCCCCGGGGCGCAGGATGGCGCGGGTGCCACGTCCAGCCCATCACAGCCCTCATCACAACCCCCCTCGCAGCCCGACAGCGCAAACCGCGACCCGGCGACCACGCCAGGGGCCCGGAGCGATGAGGCGACCGCGCGCCCCACCGTGTCGAATCAACCCGCCACCACATCGCCCCCCGCGGCGGCGGGGAGCCGGCGCGCCCCAGCCCCCACCGACGCCATGGCCGCCAAGTCCATGTCCGACGCCAGCGCCTACATCCGCAGCCTGGCCCAGTTGCGCGGGCGCGACGTCGACTTCGCCGAGCGCGCCGTGCGCGAGGCCGCCAGCCTGTCGGCCGAGGAGGCGCTGGCCCAAGGCGTGATCGAGCTCATCGCCATCGACACCGCCGAGCTGCTGAAGAAGCTCGACGGCCGCGAGGTCGCCGTGCTCGACGGCACGCGTACGCTCGCCACCGCCGGCATCGCCATCGAGCGCATGGAGCCCGACTGGCGCAACCGAGTGCTCGCCGTGCTCGCCAACCCGCAGGTGGCCCTGATCCTGATGATGATCGGCATGTACGGTCTGTTCTTCGAGTTCACCTCGCCCGGCTTCGGCGTACCCGGCGTGGCCGGGGCGATCTCGCTGCTGGTGGCACTCTACGCCTTCCAGCTGCTGCCGGTGAACTGGGCCGGCGTGCTGCTGCTCGCGGTGGGCGCCGGGCTGATGCTGGCCGAGGCCTTCCTGCCCAGCTTCGGCGTGCTCGGCGTGGGCGGCATCATCGCCTTCGTGGTCGGCGGCCTGTTCCTGATGGATGCGGACGTGCCCGGCTTCGGCATCCCGATCGCCCTGATCGTGGGCATGGCGCTGGCCAGCGCGGCCATCATCGTCGCCATCGGCAGCTTCGCCGCGCGCAGCCTGCGCAGACCGGTGGTCAGCGGCAGCGAGGAGATGCTCGGCGCCCTCGGCAGGGTCGAGCGCGCCACCGACGACGGCGACTGGTGGATCGCGGTGCATGGCGAGCACTGGCGCGCGCGCAGTACGCAGGCGCTCGCGCCGGGCGCCCATGTGCGCGTGACGCGCATCGACGGCCTCACCCTCACGGTCACCCCGATCGCGACGCGGTCCAACGCTTCGGCAGCCGCAGCCGGTCCGGGCTCATCGCCGCCGGACACTCACCACCTCACCCCAGGGAGCACCTCATCATGATCGACCTTCAATTCGGGCTTGCCCCGCTCTTCCTGCTGCTCCTCTTCCTCGTCATCGCCTCGATCAAGATCCTGCGCGAGTACGAGCGCGGCGTCATCTTCCTGCTCGGGCGCTTCTGGAAGGTCAAGGGCCCCGGCCTGGTCATCGTGATCCCCGGCATCCAGCAGATGGTCAAGGTGGACCTGCGGGTGGTGACCATGGACGTGCCCTCGCAGGACGTCATCTCGCGCGACAACGTCTCGGTCAAGGTCAATGCGATCGTGTTCTTCCGCGTCGTCGATCCGGAAAAGGCCATCATCCAGGTCGAGAACTTCCTCATGGCCACCAGCCAGCTCGCCCAGACCACGCTGCGCGCGGTGCTCGGCAAGCACGAGCTCGACGAGATGCTGGCCGAGCGCGAACGCCTAAACCTCGACGTGCAGCAGATCCTCGACGCGCAGACCGACTCCTGGGGCATCAAGGTGGCCAACGTCGAGATCAAGCACATCGACCTCAACGAAAGCATGGTCCGCGCCATCGCCCGCCAGGCCGAGGCCGAACGCGAGCGCCGCGCCAAGGTGATCCACGCCGAAGGCGAGAAGCAGGCCGCACAGTCCCTGCTCGAAGCCGCGCAGATGCTGGCGCAGGAACCGGCGGCGATGCAGCTGCGCTACCTGCAGACGCTGACCCAGGTGGCGGGCGACAAGAGCTCGACGCTGGTGTTTCCGGTGCCGGTGGACCTGTTAGGCAAGCTGATGGGGCAAAAGGAAGCGCCGCCTCGGGCGTGAAACCCTCGGCGGCGCAAAACCAGTGGGGCAGCCGAACCGGTAATCGTGGTCTGTCCCCGACTACTCGATTACTGGCCACGCCTCTCCACAGCCTCCCGTTCAGGCGACGGGTGTGCGCTTGCGTGCCGCGGCCAGGCCGAACAGGCCGATGCCGAGCAGGGCCAGGGAAGCCGGTTCAGGAACACTGGTTTGCGAGAAGCGTTGCTCGAAGCCGGTGAGGTTTGCACTGTGCCCTTCGTCCTCGGCCTCCACCAGGATGTTCTTGGTTACCCAGACCGTCTGCTGCGGGAGGAAGGCTGCGGTGTCCGAAAGATCATCGGTCAACGCTCCGTCGAGACGGCTGAACTCCGCGGACATTTCGCCGAGATCATCCGCCTCCGGCGCCGTACCCAGCGTCTCACGAATGAAGATCGCCTCAAGATCCTGATCGGACGGATAAATCAGTGTTGCGCTGAGGATTCCCAGCGAAGCCCCGTTGATTTTCATCCCGGGCGCTGCCGTGACACTGAAGCCGAACATGAAGTCGAGGTAAGCGTAAAAGCCGTCGCCATTCACGAGGAACTCGTTGTTCAGGATCGAGAAAGACAGCCCGTAATCTCCGCCATCTTCGATCGCCACCACGTCGATATTGGCGGTATTGACGGTACGGTTCACTTCCGAAGAGTCCTGGAACAGGATCTCCCAGTTGGCAAACAACTTGTCGCCGGCGGTGATGCTCTGTCCAGCGAGCAGATCGGACAGCAGTGCTGCCTGCGCACTACCGGCCATAGCACACGCCGCTATGCAGACGGCAATGATTCGCTTCTTCATGATGTCTCTCCTAAGTCAAAGATCGAAGCCCCCCGGCCGGAGCCGGGGCGCGTTCAGGAATCACTGCAGCGCGCAGTTCGGACGCGTGCATTGCGGGATGCACACCTTCACGTCGTTCGGCGTGATGCGGCCATCGCCATCTGCATCGCGGGGATCGCCTGGCTGGGCGGTCTGGTTGCGCGAGCGGCTGATCAGCGAGAGGTCGGCCTTGTCGATGTCGCCGTCGAGGTCGACGTCGCACGTGCCCTGCGCCGGCCCTTGCACGGTCAGGTCGTACAGGATCGGCGAGTCGCCCGCGGCGTTGCCGTTGAGGCGCGCCTGAATCTGCATGAAGCGCCCGGCAACCATCGGATCGGCGCCGTTCGCGACCGGCATATAGGGTTGTGCGGGCAGGCCTGCCTCGGTGTCCGCCGCGCGGGCTGACACCACCACCGCTGTGCCATTGGGCGTCAGGTCATTCCACAGCACCTTGCTCCAGTCCGTACCCGCCGCACCGCCGTCGAGGGTCACGGTCCATGTGCCGGTCGGGCTGGTCACCGTCCGCGCCGACAGGCCGGTGGCGTCGCTATAGGTGTAGGGCATGTTGCCGACCGGGAAGACACCGAGCGGCGCACCGTTGGCGCCGCTGTACTTCTGGATGCGGCCCGCGCTGGTGAAGCCGATCTGCAGCACGTCGTTGTTGGCGTCGACCTGGATGCCGACAGACGAACTGCCACCCGACTGCAGCGGCTGCGTCCAAAGGATGGTGGTGCCATCGGGAGCAACCTTGCGAACCGTGGACGTGCCGGCAATGATGTTTCCACCACCATCGACCACGATGCCGAGCGTACCGACACCACTCATGCCGCTCAAGGCACCGCAGGACGTTGCGCCCGAGGACGGATCAAACACACGATTGCCGCTACCCAGATAGACCTTGCCGTTACCGAGGCCGATACCATAGTTGCTGCAGTTGCTGTATGACGAAACCGTATACGGCCCCGTGTCGCTGGCAGTGTTGTCGATGCGGCCGAGTACGCTTCCAAGCGAAGCGCTCCACAGCGTGCCGTTCGCATCGATCAGGCAGCCGTAGGGCGACCACGAACCGGCACTGGGCTGCCCCGCTGTCGGCGCGGTGCTGACCGGCCCCGCGATGGTCGCACCATCGGACGAGCGCACCTTGTAGAAGGTCCGGTTGCTGTAGAGGCCCACCCACAGGTTGCCGTCGGTGCCGATACACATCGCGCGCCCGAGAGCCCCGGTGGCGACCAGCGGCGCACCAATCCCGTCAGGCACCCGCTTGACCCAGGCAATGCGTTCGTCCTGGATCTCGTTGTCGTCGATGATGCCGTTACCGTTGGTGTCGGCCAGCGGCAGGATCTCGGCGCCCTCGATGATGCCGTTGTTGTCGAGGTCGATCGAGGTATCCATCACCCCGTTGCCGTTGCGGTCAATGAAGCCCTCGGCGAGGATCTTGACGATCGTGCCGCCGTTCTGGGTACCCTGGCTGAAGTGGCGGTTCAACACGTAGGCATTGCCGTCGATATCCACCGAAGTACGCGAAGGGGCCGCACCGGCGTAGGCATTGCCAAGGTGGCCAAAGTAGCCAGGCTGCCCAGCCGGTCCGAACCAGGTGCGGTAGCGCGCGACCTCCTTGTTGAGATTGGTATCGAATTTCGAGACCGTGTCCTCGCCCGCGTTGGCAATCCACGCTACCGGGAAGGTCGTGCCGACCGCGTTGAGCTGCAGCTGATTGGCGACCACGGTGAAATTGACGCCATCGAGAATGCCGAGCGCAAAGTCGCCATTGACGGTATAGATCTTGTCCGCCGCCATGGCCTGCCCTGCGAGCGCGCCCATCAGGGCCAGGGTCAGCAGGCGCAGCGTCCGGCCCTTGGGCGCGGTGTGCATCGAGTGTGTCGTTTTCATTTCCATCTGCTCCTTCAGGATCGGATGCAATTTCGTTTGGAAAAGCGTGAGTCCTGCTTGCTTTAAGCTCATTGGCCGCCAGGTCGGGGCGCGAACTCGAGGTCGTGCGAGGTGTTCTCGGACATGCGCAGCGTGGCGCCCGATATCAGGTCGAAGGCGAAGATCTGCGAGGTGCCGGTACGAAGGCTGTTGAACACGACGCGCCGCCCGTCGCCGGACCACTGCGCGTTGAAATCCTCGTGCGGGTGACGGGTGAGATTGCGAACCTCGGATCCGTCGGCGTTCATCACGAAGATGTCCATGCGCGTCCTGCCCTCGTCGTCGCGCGAGCTCGAAAACAGCAACTGCTTGCCATCCGGCGACCAGCGCGGGTTCTCGTGCGAGGCCTCGACTCCCGCGGTGAGGTTGCGGCTCTCGCCCGTTGCAAGGTCTGTGACGAAGATGGCGATTGCACCGCGCATGTCTGCAACGTAGGCAACCTGGCTGCCATCGGGCGACAGAGAGGGCTGGCCCTTGGTCCGCTTCGAGGCATTCGCACTGACTTCGCGCAGGTTCGAGCCATCGCGCTCGACGACCCAGATCTCGCTCTTGCCGCTAGCGCCGATGCCGGGGAAGGCGATCCGTCTGCCGTCCGCGGACCACGCGGGCACGTCCGGCCCCTTGTCGAGCCCGTTACCGGCGATCGCAACGTGCTTGCCGGTTGCGAGTTCGACGATACGTAACGCGATCTGGTTGGACGCCTCACTTCGCGAGTAAAAGGCGATGGCGCTGCCATCAGGCGACCATGACGGGGTGGTCTCGATCGCGTCGTCGGACGTCAGCCGTCGGGCCTCGCCCCCCTGCGCATCCATCACGAACACCTTGTTGAGTCCTTCGCGATTCGAGGTGAACGCGATGTGCGCCCCGTCCGGCGACCAGCTCGGCTGCAGGTTGACGGACTCGCCAGCCGTCAGGGCGCGGTCATTACCCTTTCCGTCACTGAGGAAGATGTGCGCGTTGCCGTTGCGGATCGAAACGAGGGCTACCTCGGCGTCCGCAGCGGTCGCAGGCAGCGCATGGACGGCCACACTGTGCGCGAGAACGGTCATGCCAAGGGCCAGCACAATCTGAGCGGGCTTCATGGTTGAACCCTCAGCGCATGACGTTGAGCCGCGCGGTGGCGAGCGTCTGTCCGCCCGGATCGAGCACGGTCACACTGTGCTCGCCCTCCAGACTGGGGTTGAGTTCATATGAGAGCGTGCCATCGGGGGCAACCAGCACGTCGGATTGATGCGAGGCGGCACCCGCTTCCTGAACAAGGACGCGCACCACCGCTCCGGGTGGCAGATTGCCGCCCGAAAAGTTGGCTTTCGCACCGAGCGTGGCGACCGAAGGCCCGCTGAGCCAGACCGAGCCCTGGGCATGAGCAAACCCGGCGCCGCCACCGAGCACTACCGAAAACGCCGTCGCTGCGAGCGACATCCGCAAACTGAGTTCCTTCTTCATGATGCAAACCTCCCGAGGTCGATCTGACGAGAACGAAGCGCGGAACAAATTGTTACGCATCGTTTCAAGGAGCTCAGCATCAAGCGTGCCAAAAAGAAAACTCGTTGATTTATATATGCTTTCTTTTTATTCGCACTCAGTCGTGTAAAAAAGGCCGACACCCTCGGTCGGGTCGACGATGCCCGTCGTGACCCCGGGCAAGCGCGCCCCTCACTCCTCCATCGGCCTGAACACCCACTCCGCATAGCTCGCCGCGCTCGCCGCCACATCCCCCAACTCAGGCGGAAAACCATCGCGCCGGATCGGCGCCTGCGTCGACAGGCTATGCACCGCGAGGATCGCGTTGCCGTCGCGCTCGATGCCCCACTCCGCCTTGCCGGTCATCGGGTCGCGATAGACCTTGCGCAGATGGCGGCGCGGGGTCGGCCAGCGCTTGTCCTCGACGAGCTGGGCGAGCTCGGTGGGACGCGACGGCGTGCCGACCGGGGTCTCGCGCGCGTAGCTGGCGAGCGCGCGCGCGATCTCGACGCCGACGGCGATCAGCTCGGCTTCGCGCTCGCGCTGGGCGACCTGCTGCCAGACCACGCCGGTGCGGGCTGCAAACAAGCCCATGGCGGCGACGATGAACAGCACCAGCAGATAGGTGTAACCGCGCTGGCCGGACCGCAAGCCCATCGCGCTACCACTCGGCAAAGGGCCGACCGTCGCGGCCGCTGCCGCGCGCGCCGCTGCGCACGTCCCACACCCCGCTCTCGCCAGGGTCGGGCGGCGGCACGAGCTCCCAGGTCTCGGCCGATTCGGTGATCGGGTCCACCGGCAGCTTGCGCAGGTAGCGCTTCTCGACCAGCTCGGTGAGCGTGGCCGGGTACTTGCCGGTGTCGGCGCGGAATTTGTCGATCGCGTCGCGCATCACCTCCAGCGATTGCAGCAGCGCCCTCTCGCGCGCGACATCGACCTGGCCGAAGTAGCGCGGCGCGGCGATGCTGAGCAGGGTGGCGATGATTGCCATCACCACCAGCAGCTCGATCAGGGTGAAGCCGCGGCGCAGCGCTGGTAGAACGAAAGGTGTCATGCGCTCACCATTCCTTGTAGGGCACGCCGTTGAGGCCGGTGCGCTCGGACAGCGAATACACGTCGTACACGTCCGCGCCCTCGCGCGGCGCATCGGGCGGGCTGGCGTAGCTGCGCCGCCCCCAGGTGCGCTCGGGCTCCACACTGGCGTCGGTGTGCATCGGGTCGCGCGGCAGCCGGCGCAGGAAATAGATGCGCCGCCCCTCCTCGTCCTTCGCATCCGGCACGCCCTCGACCAGCACGCGCAGGCTGGGCGGGTAGCCCGAGGCATCGGCCTTCTGCTCGATGCGGCCTTCGTCGTAGGCGGCCTTGTAGGCGTCGAGCGCGCTGCGGATCTGGCGCAGGACGGTGCGCAGCTCGGACTCCTTGCTGCGCTGCGCGGCCAGTTCGGCCAGCGGCATCACGCCGGTGGCGAGCACGCCGATGATGGCCAGGGTGACCACCAGTTCGATGAGCGTGAAGCCGCGCAATGGGCGAGTCATTGGAGAGCGCGTCACCAGGGCCGCGTCATTGGGCCAGCAACTGCACCGCCGCCGCACCCGAGGCGGGAATCGGCACCTGACGCCCGCCGAGGTCGAAGATCAGGCCGTTGATGCGCACGTTGGCCGTGCCGGTGGCGCCTTCCTTGACCTTGAAGCCGATCGGCACCGCGGTAGGCAGATTGCCCGCGGGCAGCGCGGTGCTGGCCTGGCCACTCTCGGACGGCGCAAAGCCGACCGGCTCGAGGCGCTCGGCATCGTAGTCGAACTCGACCAGTACGCCGTTGTGTCCCCCCGTGCCGTCGAGCTTGAGCGACAAGGTCAGCGTGCCGCCAGCGACCGCGCTTTCGGGGGCGGCCAGATCGACCACGATGCTGCCTGGATCGACCTCGGCCTCACCGGAAGGCAGCAGGGGCGTAGCCGCCACACTCGCCGCCGCCGCGACACCGGGCTGGCCGGTGCCGCTCACCAGCAGACTTTCGGGCGCCATCGGCCCGATGCGCAGCGGCGGCGCGCCGACCAGGGCCTCGGTGCCGGCGGCGAGATCGTCGCGGGTGAAGGCGGGGGCGACAATGTTGCGCACGATGCGCGGGGTGATCAGCAGCACGATCTCGGTGCGCGCAGCCTGGTCGCGCTCGGACGAGAACAGACGGCCGACCACCGGCAGGTCGCCCAGTCCGGGCAGGCGCCGGTTGCTGCCGCGCTCTTCGTCGTTGATCAGGCCTGCCAGCACCTGCGTCTCGCCGTGCTTGAGGCGCAGCGTGGTCGCCGCGCTGCGGGTGCCGATCTGGTAGGCGAGCGAACCTTCCGGCCCGGGCACTTCGCGCACGATGTTGCTCACCTCGAGCGCGACCTTGATCGCGACCTCGTCGTCCAGCGTCACGCTCGGCACCACATCGAGCTTGAGACCGACGTCGAGGTAGCTGACCGAAGCCGCCACACCGACGTTGGCGGTGGACGTGGTGGTGAACACCGGCACCTTCTCGCCGATATGGACCTTGGCTTCGGCGCGGTTCTTGACCCGGATGCGCGGATTGGCGAGCAGCGTGGTGTCGCCATCCTCGGCACGCAGGCGCAGCACCGCCGCCGGGTTGGACACGAACGGCACCAGCCCGCCGGTGTTGTTGAGGTTGATCACGCCGTCCTGCAGGGGGCCGACGTTCTGCCCGTCGATTGCGCCCCAGCCGATCTCCTGCGGAAACTCGAGCCCGATCTGGCGCAGCTTGGTGCGGCTTACTTCCAGTACCTCGACCTCGAGCATCACCTCCGGCTCGGCGACGTCGAGCGAGGCGATCAGGCGCTCTGCGAGGCGCATGGCCTCGGGGGTGTCCTTGATGACCAGCAGGTTGAGCTTCTCGTCGATGAACACGTCGCGCGACTTCACCACCTGCTTGATCAGGTTGAGCGCCTGTTTCACGTCGGCGTTGGCGAGGTAGAAGCTGCGCGACACCAGCTCCTGATATTCGCGCTGCTTGGCGGGCGTGGCCGGGTAGATCAGCACCGAGTTGGCGTTGAGCAGCTTGCGGTCGATCTGCTGGGTGGCGGTGAGCAGCTTGATGACCTCTTCAACCGAGGTGTCGCGCACGAAGATGCTGACCAGGGCGTCGTCGCGCACGTCGCTGTCGAACACGAAGTTCAGGCCGGCCGCGCGCGACAGGGCCTCGAACACCACGCGCAGTGGGGCGTCACGGAACTGCAGGTTCACCTTCTTCGCCAGCGGCCCGGCGAGCGCGGCGACCGGCGGCTGCAACAGGCGGCGCTCGTCGAGCTCGCGCAGCAGACGGCGCGCGCGGGTGTTGGCGGGGGATTCGGCCAGCACCGAGCGCACCAGACGCTCGGCGTTGGCGCTGTCGCCCCGCATGTAGGCGGCCTCGGCTTCGTCCAGGCGCTGTAGCCGCCGGCGTTCGTCGACCAGCGTGTCGAGGCCGGTGCGCGCCCGCGCGTTGGCGGGCTCGATGCTGAGCACTTCACGATACAGGCGCTCGGCCTGCTCGAACTGCGCGAAGGCGCGTGCACGCTCGGCTTCGTTGAGCCAGCCGGTCGCGAGCGCGTCGCGCCGGGCGAGATAGCGGGCGCGCAGGTCGGCGTTGCGCGGCTCGGCGACGACGGCTTCGCCGAGTCGGCGCAGCTCGGCGATCGGGTCGGTCTCGACCGGCGGCGCGTCGTGCGGCATGCCTGTGAGCGGCGTGGCACAGCCGGCGAGCAGCCCGGCCGCGGCAAGCACCGCGACGCCGAGCGCATGACGCGCGTGCAGTTTGCTGGTTCGGTTCTTGTTCATCTTGTCAGTCCTGCCCGGTCTCGAGCACCTGCCGTTGCTGCATCGGCAGGTAGGTGAATTCGATCTGTGTCGGCGTCACGCGCTCGACACGGTAGTGCTCGCCGATGCGCTCGCGCACGCCCACCAGATGGAGCTGCTCGCCCTCCATCAGCATCACGGTGCGACGGCCGCCGCGCTCGATGCTGCCGATGAAGGTGAACGGCAAGGGCGGCGCGGTCGGCGTCATCACCGCCGGCGCGGCGCGCAGCTGCGCCTGCGCGGCGAGCGGCGGCTGCAGCAGGCTGGATGCGGCTGCCGGCCAGGGTTCCCGGATGATGGCGAGCTCGCCGGAGAACGCAGCGTCCGCCGCCGGCGCGCGCGCGCGCTGAACTGCCGCAGGTGCGAGCGGCGCGCGCGCGGCCGGCTCCACCACCCCGGCGAGGTCGCCTTCCACAGCACCGTCTTCTTCGACCTGCGCGGCCCACCAGGTGGCGGCCAGCGTCAGCGCCAACGCACCGATCAGCGTCCATTGCCGTGCGTTCATGCCGGCGTCCTCCGCACGAACACCAGCAGGCGCAGCTCGCCCTCGACGAAGCCGCCGCGCGCATCGCCGCGGCGCAGGGTCAGGGCCTCCAGGCCCACGTGCGGCGTGGTGGCGACGAGCTCGGAGAGCCAGCCGTAGAGCGCGCCGAACTCGGCCCGCACCGGCAGGCTCAGCACCACGCGCTGCAGGGGCGCACCGGTCTCTTCGGCCACACGGTAGTCGCTGCGATCGATGTCGACACCGTGCGTCTCGGCCTGCACCTGCAGCGCGGACAGCAACGCCGGCAACGCATCGCGCACCGGAAAGCCGTCGTAGAAGGCGCGCAACGTGTCGCGATCGACCCCGGTGCGCACCGACTGCGCCGCCTCACCGCCGCGCAGCACGCTGGCGCGCTCTGCGGCCAGGGCTGCGCGGCGAGCCTCGAAGGAGCCCGCCGCCTGCTGGTCGGTCGCCACCGCCAGCGCGAGCAGCAGGCCGCCCGCAGCCCCCGCCCAGCCGGCACCGCGCAGCGCGCGCCGCAGGGATTCACGAATGCGAAGCAGGGTCGTCATGGCGCCGGCCTCCACTGCGCGGTGAGCACGAAGCGCACCACCATCTGCGGGCCCTGCGTCACCCATTCGTGGCTGTCGATGCGCGCCTCGCGCAACATGCCGGCGCGCTGCAGCTGTTCCAGGTAAGCGAAGGCGGCTTCCACTGACTGCGCCTCGCCGACCACGCGCAGGCTGCCGCGCGTGGCGTCGCCCTGCAGTTCGAGCAGCGCGACTTCCCGGTGGCTTGCGCCGGCGAGGTCGGAGAAGAAAGCCGCCCAGTCGGCGTTGAGCGCACCGGCGACGCGCTCGGCCGGCGCGCGCTCTTCGGCGCTGACCGGCGCCGCACTGCGCACCGCTTGCTGCGGGCGCTCCTGACGCAGTTCGGTGCGCAGCCGGGCGACCAGCGCCTCGCGTTCGTCGAGTTCGCGCTCGGCCATCCACAGGTCGTAGCCCACGAAGCCCGCAGCGAGCAGGCCGATCGTGAGCAGCACCCAGCCGAGCGCGCCCGGGCGCCGCCGGCGCGCCGGGGCGAAGTCCAGATCGACTGCAGCGGGCGCATTGGGAAGCAGCTTCATCCGGCGCGTCGCTCCCTGGTGTTCATCCCGCCCTCCTTCGTCCCGACTTCCTTCATCCCGGCTTCCACCTGGCCGCGGCGCCAGCCCTCGGGCACGGCGCCGTCGTAGCCGGCAGCGTGGAGCACACCGCCGCGCATCCCGCCTGCCTGCGAGTAGGCTGACTGCATCTTGCCCGCCTGCACCGCACCTGCCAGCGCCGGCCGTGCGTCGGGATTCGCGACAGACGCATGGACGAGGTCGGCTTCCCGCCCCCAGGCCTCGAGCATCAGACGCAAGGCAGTGGCCCCGTCGTCACGCACCGGTTGGCTGCGCACGCCGCGCCATGCACCGCTGCGCCACAAGCCGACGGTCAACCGCCCGTCGTGCAGCACGGCGAGCGCCGCCGGCTCGCCGTCCGGCTCGCGAAAGCGCGCACGCAGCCGGTTGTAGGTGGCGATGAACCCCCCCTCGATGCCCGCCAGCGTGTAGCCGTGCCGGGCCGCGAAGCCTTGCACTGCCGCAATCACCGCGGCAGGCGCGGCGCAGCCGAGCGCAGGCAGGTCATGCGCGTCGCGGTCGGCCTGCACCACCCATTCGGGCGCGCCCACGCCATGCACCTCGCCGAAGCGGTGCGCCAGGAAGGCGGCGCGCTCCCCGGCGGTGCGCAGGCCCTGCGGCCAGTTCACCACCAGGTAGCGCAGCCAGGCGTCAGCGACCCGCACGCGCAAGGCCCGCCCGCGACCGGGCGCGGGGGGCTGCAGCGCGTCGAGCGCCGCGGCGGGCGCGCCGCCCTCGAGCGCACAGCGGCGCGTGCCGTCGGGGCCATCGAGCACCCAGGCGTCGCGTTCGAGCCGCAGCAGGGTTTCAGCCGTGGAGCGTGACACGGTTCAGTTCCTCCAGCGTGGTCTCGCCCGCGGCGACCATTTCGATCACCGCCGCGCGCAGGTTGCGGAAGCCGCGCCGCGATGCGGCCTCGCGCACGGCGCGCACCGGCGCGCGGGCGAGGATCAGCTCGCGCACCTCGTCGTCGAGCAGCAGCACCTCGGCCACCGCGCGCCGGCCACGGTAGCCCGAGCCGCGGCAGTGGCCGCAGCCGTGGCCGGCACGGAAGCGGAAGACAGACACGTCGCCGAGACCGGAATCCGCCACCAGCGCGGGGTCGGGCACCACGTCCTCGCTGCAGTGCGGGCAATTGATGCGCACCAGGCGCTGGGCGACCACACCGTTCAAGGCCGCGACCAGGTTGTAGGGGTCGATGCCCATGTGCATGAAGCGGCCGATGACGTCGAACACGTTGTTGGCGTGCACCGTCGTATAGACCAGGTGGCCGGTGAGCGCGGCCTGGATGGCGATCTCGGCGGTCTCGCCGTCGCGGATCTCGCCGACCATGATGCGGTCGGGGTCGTGGCGCAGGATGGAGCGCAGGCCGCGCGCGAAGGTCAGGCCCTTCTTCTCGTTCACCGGGATCTGCAGCACGCCGGCGAGCTGGTATTCCACCGGATCCTCGATGGTGATGACCTTGTCGGTGCCGCGGTTGGTCTCGCCCAGCACCGCGTACAGCGTGGTGGTCTTGCCGCTGCCGGTGGGGCCGGTGACGAGCAGCATGCCGTAGGGCTCGTTGGCCAGGCGCCGCAGCACGCGGCGCGACTCGGCATCGAAGCCGAGCACCTCGAGGCTCAGTCCGCTCATCTCGCGGCTCAGGTGCTCCTTGTCGAGCACGCGCAGCACCGCGTCCTCGCCGTGGATGCTGGGCATGATGGAGACCCGGAAGTCGATCTCGCGCCCGCCGGCCTGGGCCTTGAAGCGGCCGTCCTGCGGCACGCGGCGCTCGGCGATGTCGAGCTCGGCCATCACCTTCAGGCGCGAGATCGCCTGCTCGGCCAGGTCCGCCGCCGACACCGTGCCGACGCGCGACAGCACGCCGTCGATGCGGTACTTGATGACCAGGCCGCCGGGCTGCGATTCGAGGTGGATGTCGCTCGCGCCCTGCTTGAGCGCGTCGTAGAGCGTGGAGTTGACCAGCTTGACCACCGGACTGGCGCCCGCGGTGATGCGCTGCAGCGAAAGGTCCTCGACCTCGCCGCCACCGCCGGTACCCTGGCGCTCCTCGTCGAGGCCGGCGGCGCGCCGCACCTGGTCCTCGTGGCGGGCGAGACAGGCGGAGAGGTCGTCGCGGTCGGCGATCGCCAGCTCGAAGGGCTCGATCAGGCGCGCGGCCAGACCGTCGAGGAGGTCGTTGTCGAAGGGGTTGGCGAGCACCAGCACCAGGCCGCCGGCCTCGTCGCGCAGGGCCACGCAGTCGTGGCGCACCGCGGTCTCGAAGCCGACCGCGGCGAAGTCGGGGGCGCGCGCCATCAGCGTGGCATGGCCGAGCACCGGCAGGCCGCAGGTGGCGGCGATGCGGGCGAGGCGCTCGGCGGCATCGGGCACGTGCTCGGCCAGGGCGTCGAGCACGCGGCTGCCGGCGGTGCGCGCGGCGGCGAGCTCTTCGGTCGAGAACGGACGCGCCTGAGGCCGACGCGACGCCACCAAGGCGACATCCTGTGGGGCGAGCGAAGGCTCGTGACCGATATCGGGCGCGGCGCTCATCCGATGCTCTCCGCAAGCTGGAAGATGGGCAGGTACATCAGCACCACGATCAGGCCGATCGCACCGCCGATCACCAGCATCAGCACCGGACCGAACAGGCGGGTGAGCCATTCGATCTCGCGCGCGGTGTCTTCTTCGTGGAATTCCGCCGACCGGGTGAGCATCTCGCCGAGATTGCCGGCACGCTCGCCCACCGCCAGCATGCGCTGCGCAACCGGCGTCGCCAGCCCACAGGCGGCGAGCGTGGCGGTGAAGGGCTGGCCCTCGCGTACGCGCTCGATCGCCAGCTGCAGGCTGGCGCGCAGCGTCGGCGACAGCAGACCCGACACCATGCGCAGCGCGCCCACCGCGGGGATGCCCCCCGAGAGCAGCATGCCGAGCGTGCGGTAAAAGCGCGCGAGCTCGAAGGCGCGCAGGCGCTCGCCGATGCCTGGCGTGCGCCAGGCCTGGCGGCCCACGGCGGCCCACACCGCCTCGCTGCGCGCGGCCAGCACCAGCGCGGCGATCACCGCGAGCAGCACGCCGCCCATCGCCAGCGCATGGGCCTCGACCAACTGCCCCCAGTCGAGCAGCAGCTGCGACAGCCACGGCAGGTCGTTGCCGACGTCCTCGTAGATATGCGAGAAGCGCGGCACCACGTAACCGAGCAGGAACATCACCACCAGGCCGCCGACGCCGACCAGCAGCGCGGGATAGATGGCGGCGCTGACCAGCTTGCCACGCAGGGTGTCGACCTGCTGCTGATAGGCGACGTAGCGCTCGAGCGCACGCTCGAGGTCGCTGGTGCGCTCGGCGGCGCGGATCATGGCGACGTAGAGATCGGGGAAGGCCTGCGGCGCGCGCTCCAGCGCACGCGACAAGGGCTGGCCCTCGCGCAGCGCGGCGACGATGTCGGACAGCACGCTGCGCACCGGCGCGCGCGTTTCCTTCTCGGACAGCGCCGTGACCGCCTCGGCGAGCGGAATGCCCGCACGCAGCAGGGCGAGCAGTTCCTGGTTGAACAGCAGCAACGGAAAGCGCGCCCGCCGCCCGCCCCGGCCCGCACGCGCGAGCGACAGCACGACCAGCCCGCGCCCGGCCGCGAGCGTGCGCGCCTCGGCCTCCGAAGGCGCGTCGAGTTCGGTCTCGACGACTCGCGCGTCGGCACCGACTGCTTTCACGCGGTAGCGCATGTGCGGCTCATCTCACCAGTTGGTGATGTCGGCGTTGGTGGCGTCCCCGCCAGGCTGACCGTCAGCGCCATAGGAAAAGATGTCGTATTCGCCATGCTCGCCAGGGTGGCGGTAGCGATATGCGTTGCCCCACGGATCGACCGGCACGGCCTTGCGCAGATAGGGCCCCTGCCAGCGCGACTCGCCCGCAGGCGCAGTCATCAGCGCCTGCAGACCCTGCTCCGTGGACGGATAACGACCGACGTCGAGGCGGTACTGGTCAAGACTCTTTTCAAAGGCGTCGATCTGCGCCTTTGCGGTGTTCACCTCGGACTTGCCGATCTGGGAGAAGAAGCGTGGGCCGACATAGCCGGCAAGCAGACCGATGATCACCATCACCACCAGCAGTTCGAGCAGGGTAAAACCACGTTGCTTCATTTTTCTGTTCTTCCTGACGGGGCCGCGGGCCGGCACCCGCCGCAAAGGGGTGCAGAGGAACGACCGGGGCCTCAAGACCTTTGAAGTCTGCCACAGGCTTTATGAATGTTTCGATCTCGAGACAGTCGTTTTTCGGTCACCCTGCGGAAATATTCGCATCAACGCTTCAGTCGAGCACCATTGCAAGCGCGATCGGCAGGAATACCACCGCTGCAACGTTGCCGATCAGCACCATCGAGGCCACCTTGTCGGGCTCCTGGTTGTAGCGCTCGGCGAACATGAAGTTGAGCACTGCCGGCGGCAGGGCGCCGAACACGAGCACCAGCGCCTGCTCGCGCGGCGGCAAATCGATGAGCTGCAACACGATCCACGACAATGCGAGTCCGACCAGCGGACGTGCCACCGCGCCGAAAACCCCGACGCCGACCGCGCTGATGCGCGAGTCGGCCAGGCGTACGCCGAGGCCGAACAGCATCAGCGGGATGGAGATCTCGCCGAGCATGCGGATCGCGGTGAGGAGCGGCGGCCACACCTCGAACTGGGTCAGGCTCACCGACAGGCCGAGCATGGTTGCCATCACCGAGGGCACGCGCCAGAGCATGTGGAAACGGACCCGATGGTCGAGCAGCCAGGCACCGAAGGAGAAGTGGATCAGGTTCGACACCATGAACATCACCACCATCGGCGCCAGCGCAAGTTCACCGAAGGCGAGCACCGCCAGCGGCAGGCCGAGATTGCCGCAGTTATTGAACATCATCGGCGGCACCAGCGTCCTGGTCTGCATCCCGGTCGCCCGCGCCAGGCCCCAGGCCGCCAAGCCGGAGCCCACCACCATGAACGTCGACGCGACGATCAGCGGCAGGAAAGCCGCGACGTCGAAAGCCTTGTTGGCCAGCGCCGCGAACACCAGCGCCGGCACGAACACATCCATGTTGAGCTTGTTGGCCTGCGCGAGGTCCGGCTTGAGGCGCTGGCCGACGAGGAAGCCCAGAGCGGTGATGAAGAACAGCGGGAAAAGGATTTCAACGATGCGGATCAGCATGGGGACTGCTCGAAACCGGCGTGTGCAGGGCGCGCGCCCAAGGCCGGGGGCCAATGGCGTTCGCGGGCGAGCCCGCTCCCACGGCGGACCGGATCAGGATCAATCGAGTCTGACCCCGTCGATCCTCATGCACGGGCGCGCGGGGCGCCGCCGGCGGTGGGAGCGGGTTCGCCCGCGAACAGGACTGAGAAAGGATCAAAGCACGTAGCGCGCCAGATCCTCGCGCTGCGCCAGCATGTCGAGGCGGACGTCGACATAGGCCGCATCGACCACCACGGTCTGCGTCGCACTGCTGCAACCGGCCGAGAAGGAGACCTCCTCCAGCAGCTTCTCCATGACCGTGTACAGGCGACGGGCGCCGATGTTCTCGGTCTTCTCGTTGACCTGAAAGGCGATCTCGGCGAGGCGGCGGATGCCCTCGTCGGTGAACTCCACCGTCACCCCATCGGTCGCAAGCAGCGCCGCGTACTGGCGCGTCAGGCAGGCGTCGGTGCTGGTCAGGATGCGGGCGAAATCCTCCACCGACAGCGACTCGAGCTCGACCCGGATCGGGAAGCGTCCCTGCAGTTCGGGGATCAGGTCGCTCGGCTTGGACAGGTGGAAGGCGCCGCTGGCGATGAACAGGATGTGATCGGTCTTGATCATGCCGTACTTGGTCGAGATCGTCGTACCTTCGACCAGCGGCAGCAGGTCGCGCTGTACCCCCTGGCGGGACACGTCGGCGCCCTGCACGTCGCTGCGCGCGGCGATCTTGTCGACCTCGTCGAGGAACACGATGCCGTTCTGCTCGACCGAGCGCACGGCCTCGAGCTTCACTTCCTCGTCGTTGATCAGGCGCGCGGCCTCTTCGTCGGCGAGCAGCTTGAGCGCTTCGCGGATCTGCAGCTTGCGCTGCTTCTTCTTGCCGCCGCCGAGGTTCTGGAACATGCCCTGGATCTGCTGGGTGAGCTCCTCCATGCCGGGCGGGGCGAAGATCTCGGCGCTCATCGAGGGCGTGGACACTTCGATCTCGATCTCCTTGTCGTCGAGTTCGCCCTCGCGCAGCCTCTTGCGGAATTTCTGCCGGGTGGCGGAGTCCTGCGCCGGCTCGGGCTCGGCGTTGAAGCCGACCGGACGCGCCGGCGGCAGCAGGGCGTCGAGCACGCGGTCCTCGGCGGCGTCGAGCGCGCGGTCGCGCACCGACTTCATCGCGCGCTCGCGACCGTCCTTGATCGCGATCTCCATCAGGTCGCGGATGATCGTATCCACATCGCGACCGACGTAGCCCACCTCGGTGAACTTGGTCGCCTCGATCTTGATGAAGGGCGCATTGGCCAGGCGCGCCAGGCGGCGCGCGATCTCGGTCTTGCCGACGCCGGTGGGGCCGATCATGAGGATGTTCTTGGGGGTGATCTCGCTACGCAGCGGCTCCTCGACCTGGGCGCGCCGCCAGCGGTTGCGCAGCGCGATGGCGACGGCCTTCTTGGCCTTGTCCTGGCCGACGATGTGCTTGTCGAGTTCGGAGACGATCTCCGGCGGGGTCATCTGGGTCATGCGTTCGCTCTCAATCCAGCACTTCGATGGTGTGGTGGTGATTGGTGTAGATGCACAGGTCGCCGGCGATGGAAAGCGCCTTGGAGACGACGTCCTTGGGATCGAATTCGGTGTTCTCGATCAGCGCACGCGCCGCGGCCTGCGCGTAGGCGCCGCCGCTGCCGATGGCGACGATGCCCTGTTCGGGCTCGAGCACGTCGCCGTTGCCGGTGATCACCAGCGAGTGCTCGCGGTCGGCCACTGCGAGCATGGCTTCGAGCCGGCGCAGCATGCGATCGGTGCGCCAGTCCTTGGCAAGCTCGACCGCGCTGCGCAGCAGGTTGCCCTGGTGCTTGTCGAGCTTGGCCTCGAAGCGCTCGAAAAGCGTAAAGGCGTCGGCGGTGCCGCCGGCAAAACCAGCGAGGATCTGGCCGCCGTAGAGCGTGCGCACCTTGCGCGCCGAGGCCTTGATGACGATGTTGCCCAGGGTGACCTGGCCGTCCCCGCCGAGGGCGACGCGGTTGCCGCGCCGCACCGACAGGATGGTGGTGCCGCGATATTGTTCCATTGACGTTCTCCGCCCGCGGCCGTGCCGGGGGCTGGTGCGTTGTTCAGGGACGCAGGGTGACATGGGCGACCTGATCCACGCTCATGACGCGCAGCAGGCCCGCCACCATGGCGTTTACGTTGACGAGGCCGATGAGTTTACCCTGAGCCTGCATCGTGACGAGAATGTTGAACAGCGTGCCGGCGCAGACGAAATCGATCCGGCGCAGGCGCGCGCAGTCGATCCTGATCTGCCTGCGCTCGGACGCGAAGGCGGCGAGGCGCTTCAGGGTCTCGTTGCCCGCGCCCGTCAGCTCGCCCTCGAACACGAAGTCGTCCGGGTCCAGCTGGGCGACCGGCGTCGCGTCTGCAGGAGCTATCGTCCCCGGCGCAACTCCGCCGCGACGCTCCCACGATGGCGGCGACTCCTCGAAGGTCACCGCATAGGCGACGGCAAGATCCTCGAAATGAGGCTGATCGCCTGCATACTGCAGCAGTTCGAGCAGCATCAGCCAGGTATCGCGCTCCTCGGCCCGCCCCGCCACCACGCGTTTGCCGAGCACATCGGCGAGCGACTGCACATTGAGCAGCGTCACCCCGAGCCGTTCCGCCGCCAGCTCGGCGAGCAGCCGGCGCCAGACGCCGCAGCCGGCGTCATCCACCCCGCGCACCTTGCTCACATCGATGCGCACGCCTCCGTTGCGCCGGGCAATGGCGGCGATCTGCTCAAACTGCTTCTCGGCCGCAGCCGACAACTGCCCGTTGAGATTGACCAGCGGTGCTTGGAAGACCTTCGCCTTGCCTGCATTGGGGGACAGATCCGCCCACGACGGCGGCGAACGCTCGAAGCGCGTGGCGTAGTCGAGCACCCTCGAATCGAAACGCTGCCGATGACCGCCGAGCCGATACAGATCGAGCAGCATCAACCAGGCACCTTCCCCAACCGCGCCGCCCTCGCTCGGCACAGCCGCCTCGAGCAGGGCAAGCGCCTCGTCGTCGTTGCCATTGGCGTACAGCACCGCGGCCTCCTCGAAGGTCGCCCCGATGCCGCTTCCACACTCCTGGACCTCGACCAGCCCGGCCGCGTGCGCCAACCCCCTGCCGTGATCCGAAGCACTGAAATCCAACCCCGACAACTCCGTCGGCGGCGGATTCTCGGCCCCGGCCACACGCCCCTCCGGCGCCGGCGCAGGCCGAGGCGAGGCAGGTTTCTTGCCGAAGAAAGGGAGCGCCACGTTCGTATTCCTGCGTATCCAGAGCGCCGCACAAGGGCCCGGCATCCGGGTCCGGCGGCGCCACCGATAAGAACAACATTTCGAGAAAACTGCTTTTGCAACAAGCGCTAAGCTCCGACAGCCAAAGCGCTCATCACCATTTGCAACAGACGTGCACCGCGCCTGAATGCTCAGCTAGAATGCTGCGATGCAACCGAGAATCGAACGCGACGATGCCCGCGCATCCGACACGCAGGCATCGTCGCAACTGTTCACCCTGCCGGTCCGAGTCTATTACGAAGATACCGACGCGGGGGGGGTGGTCTATTACGCAAACTATCTCAAATTCTGCGAGCGCGCGCGCGCGGAGTGGCTGCGCACGCTCGGCGTCAGCCAGCAGGCGCTCATCGACGAGCAAGGACTGGCCTTCGTCGTGCGCTCGGTGCAGGCCGATTATCTCGCCTCGGCGCGCCTGGACGACGCCCTCGAGGTCGTGACTCGCATTGCCATGCTGCGCCGCGCGAGCATCCTGTTCGAGCAGCAGGTCATGCGCGGACCAGAACTTCTCTTCAATACGCGGGTCCTGCTTGCCAGCATCGACCTGCACCGGCAAAAACCCGTCGCCATCCCGGCTTCCCTGCACGACCTTCTCGAAAGCAAAGCATGACCGTCACCCACGACCTCTCCATCATCAGCCTGATCTCCCAGGCGAGCATTCTCGTCCAGCTCGTCATGGCGCTGCTGGCCACCCTGTCGCTCGTCTCGTGGTACTGGATCTTCCGCAAGTCCTTCCGGATTCGCCAGGCGCGCACCGAAACCGACAAGTTCGAACGCGACTTCTGGAGTGGCGGCGACCTCAACACGCTCTATGAATCCGCCAGCCGCCACCAGTCCGACGGCATGGAGCGCATTTTCGAGGCCGGATACCGCGAATTCACCAAGCTGCGCGCGAAGGGCCACGACCACGGCGCCACGCTCGACGGCGCCCGGCGCGCGATGCGCGCCACCCACCAGCGCGAGATCGACGACCTCGAGGCCCACCTCGCCTTCCTGGCCTCGGTGGGCTCGGTTTCACCCTACATCGGCCTGCTCGGCACCGTGTGGGGGATCATGAACTCCTTCCGCGGGCTGTCCAGCGTCGGCTCGGCTACCCTCGCCCAGGTCGCGCCCGGCATCGCCGAAGCCCTGGTCGCCACCGCGATCGGCCTGTTTGCAGCGATTCCGGCGGTCGTCGCATACAACCGCTTCGCGCACGACATCGACCGTCTGGGCATCCGCTTCGAGAGCTTCATGGAAGAGTTCTCCAACATCCTCCAGCGCAACCTGCGCTGACCGGGCGGAGAACGAGCAATGCGCCAACGCCGCCTAATGAACCAGATCAACGTCGTGCCCTACATCGACGTGATGCTGGTCCTGCTGGTGATCTTCATGGTCACTGCACCGATGATCCAGCAGGGCACGATCAACATCCCGTCCGCCGGCGCAGGCACGCCCCCGCCGCAATCCGAGGCGATCTTCATCGAGGTGAAGGCTGACGGCGCGCTCGCGTTGCGCCCGAGCAACAGCGGCAATTCCCGGGCGATCCGCAAGGATCAGCTCGGAATCACCCTGCAGGACGCCTTGGCCAAGAACCCGGAGCAAGCATTCCTGGTCGCCGCCGACAGCAAGCTGGACTATCAGAAGGTCATTGACGTGCTCGAAGTCGCACGCAGTGCCGGGGTACGCAAGATCAGCCTCGTCACCCAGAGTGCGACGACCCAGAAATGAGGGAACGCGCAGCACCGCCCCGGCGCGAGGCGCCCGGCAAGTGGCAGTCCCTGGGCCTGGCGATCGCCGTGCACCTGGGGCTTTTCCTGTTCCTGTTCTTCGGTGTGCGCTGGCAGAGCCCGCCACCGGCGGCGCTCGAGGTCGGCCTGGCGTCGATGCCGGCGCGCAGCGCGCCCGCAGTCGCGCGCCCGCAGCCGACGCCCGAACCCAAGCCGGAACCCAAGCCGGAACCCAAGCCCGAACCGAAGCCCGAACCCAAGCCCGAACCGAAGCCCGAGCCCAAGCCGGAGCCACCCAAGCCGACGCCCGCGCCTGTGCCGAAACCCGAGATCGCGACCAAGCCTCCCGAGAAGAAGCCGGAGCCACCGAAGCCCGCACCGAAACCTGAGCCCAAGCCCGAACCCAAGCCCCAGCCGAAACCTGAACCGAAACCGGAACCCAAGCCTCAGCCCAAACCCGAGCCGAAGCCCGAACCGAAGCCGCCGCCCAAACCCGAGCCGAAGCCCGCGCCGGATCCGACCGCGCAGCGCCTGGAGCAGGAACTCCAGCGTGCTGAGCAGGCACGCCTGGCCAGCCTGATGCAGCAGGAGGGCGCGCGTGCGGCCGCCCAGGGCGCCGCCAGCCAGGGCGCACCGGGCGGTGACATCGACAAGTACCGCGCGGCGATCGCCGCCAAGGTGCGCGGCAACCTGCTGCGTCCACCGGGTCTGGCCGGCAACCCGGAGGCGATCTTCGAAGTGGATCAGTTGCCCAGCGGCGAGGTGCTGAACGTACGGCTGAAACGCTCGTCCGGCATACCTGCGCTCGACGAGGCAATCGAACGCGCAATCCGGCGTTCGAGCCCGCTGCCCCTGCCGGAGAACCGCAGCCAGTTCCAGCGCACGCTGGAGCTTAAATTCCGTCCGCTGGCGGACGATTGAGTCCGTCATGTCTATAATCCGCGGCTGGAGAAAACCCCGCATGATCAAAACACTGCAAGTCTTCCGCCTCTTCCTCGCCGGCCTGCTCGCCAGCCTCGCGCTGGGCGCACACGCCCAGTTGTCGATCGAGATCACCGGCACAGGCGCCTCGCGCTTCCCGGTCATCATCCCGATCTTCGAGAACGAGGGCCGCCTGCCGCAGAGCGTGACCGACGTCGTCCGCGCCGATCTCGAGCGCAGCGGCGTGTTCACGCTGATCGACACCGGCCCGCTGCCGATGCCCGAATCGGTCATGCCCGACCTCGCCGCGGTACGCGGCCGCGGCGCCGATGCCGTGCTCACCGGCAGCCTGATCCCGATGGCGGATGGCCGCTACGAGGCGCGCTTCCGACTCTTCGATGCCCAGAAGCAGCAGGAACTCGGCGCCATGGCGCTGCCGATGAGCCCGGCGCAGAACCGCCTCGTCGGCCACCGCATCGCCGACTTCGTATATGAAAAGCTCACCGGTCTGCCCGGCTATTTCGCCACCCGCATCGCCTACGTGGTCAAGTCCGGCACCAACTTCGAGCTCCAGGTCGCGGACGCCGACGGCATGAATGCCGCCACCGCGCTGCGCTCGCGTGAGCCAATCATCTCGCCGGCATGGTCCCCGGACGGCCAGCGCCTGGCCTATGTGTCCTTCGAGCAGAAGAAGCCGATCGTTTATGTGCACACGCTCGCCACCGGGCAGCGTCGGGTCGTCGCCAACTTCAAGGGCTCGAACTCCGCCCCCGCATGGTCGCCCGACGGCAGCCAGATCGCGGTGGTGCTGACCAAGGACGGCCAGTCGCAACTCTACGTGGTGAGCGCTGACGGCTCGGGCGTGCGCCGCCTGGCGCAGTCCGCCGGCATCGATACCGAGCCGTTCTGGGGTGCAGACGGCCACATCTACTTCACCTCCGATCGCGGCGGCAGTCCGCAGATCTACCGCATTCCTGCAAGTGGCGGTGGCGCCCAGCGAGTGAGCTTCGACGGCAACTACAACGTGTCGCCGCGCCTGTCTTTCGACGGCAAGCTGCTCGCTTTCATCACCCGCAATGCCGGCCGCTTCCAGGTGGCCGTGCAAGACCTCGCCACGCGGCAGACCACCATCCTCACCGATTCGGCACGCGACGAATCGCCCAGCTTCGCCCCCAACGGCCGCATGATCCTCTACGCCACCGATAGCGGTGGCCGCGGCGTGCTGTCGGCGGTGTCGACGGACGGGAGCATCCGCCAGCGGCTGACGGTGCAGGCCGCCGACGTCCGCGAACCCGCCTGGGGTCCGCAGATCCGGTAATCAAAGAAGCGGCACATAAGCCGTGCATTCCTCTCTGCTGTCTTAAACACAAGTATTGGAGCAACACCCATGAAGAAACTCATCCTCCCGGCCCTGCTGGCCCTGACCCTTGCCGCATGCTCGAGCACCGGCCCCGAAACCGCCGGCGCATCGGTCGAGGATCGCGGCGCCGGCGTGGCCACCGTGACCGCCGGCAGCGCCAGCGGCAGCGGCATCGCGGCCCTGACCGATCCGAACAACATCCTCTCGAAGCGCAGCGTGTTCTTCGACTTCGACAGCTACGTCATCAAGCAGGAAGCCCGTCCGCTGGTCGAAGCCCACGCCCGCTTCCTGGTCCAGAATCCGCAGATGCGCATGCTGATCCAGGGCAACACCGATGAGCGCGGCAGCCGCGAGTACAACCTGGCGCTGGGCCAGAAGCGTGCCGACGTCGTCAAGCAGGCTCTGATGCTGCTGGGCGCCCAGGAAGCGCAGGTCGAGTCCGTCAGCCTGGGCGAGGAGAAGCCGCGCTGTGAAGACCGCACCGAGGCCTGCTACGGCGAGAACCGTCGTGGCGACATGCTCTACTCCGGCGAGTTCTGAGAGAGTCACGCCATGAAACGCCTTCTGCCGCTCGCAGCATTGCTTGCCCTCGTCCCGGTCGCGCCGGCGCACGCCCAGTTGTTCGGGGGTGATACCGAGGCTCGCAACCAGATCATCCAGCTCCGGCAGGATGTTCAGGGCCAGATCGAGACCACCAGCCGCGGCCAGCTCGAGCTCGCCATGCAGAACGAACAACAGCGTGCCGAGGTGGCGCGCCTGCGTGGCCAGATCGAACTGCTGATGAACGAGGTGGAAACGCTCAAGCAGCGGCAGAAGGATTTCTACGTCGATCTGGACGCACGTCTGCGCCAGATCGAAACCGGCGGCACCGCCGCAGCCCCGGCGAGCGGGACTGCGGCGCCAGCGCCTGCCGGCGATGCGGCGGCCGAATCGGCCGACTATGAAGCCGCACTGAACCTGCTCAAGAGCGGCAAGCAGCAAGAGGCGCTCGCCGCCTTCGACAGCTACACCAGGCGCTATCCGTCCGGCAACTTCACCGCCGGCGCCCACTTCTGGGCCGGCAATGCGGCGTTGCAGTCGAAGGACGTCGCCAGCGCGAACCGCCACTTCAAGACCGTGCTCGACAAGTGGCCCAGCGACAACGTTGCGCCCGACGCCATGCTCGGCCTGGCCAACAGCCAGCAGGCCCTCGGCGACGCCACCGCCTCGCGCAACACGCTGAAGTCGCTGACCGAACGCTATCCGCAAAGCAACGCCGCCCAGGTCGCGCGCCAGCGTCTGGGCACACGCTGAGTCCATGGCGGTCATGGACACGGGGACGGCAGCCGCCGTCCGCCTTCGCATCACCGAAATATTTGCCTCCGTACAGGGCGAATCGAGCCGGGTGGGCCTGCCCACGGTCTTCGTCCGCCTCACCGGCTGCCCCCTGCGCTGCACCTGGTGCGACACCGCCTACGCCTTCACCGGTGGCAGCTCGCGCGCGCTCGACGACATCCTCGCCGAAGTCGCCCGCCATGGCCTGCGCCACGTGTGCGTGACCGGCGGCGAGCCGCTCGCCCAGAAGGGCTGCCTGGCGCTACTCAGCGCCCTGTGCGACGCCGGCCACGAGGTGTCGCTGGAGACCAGCGGCGCCCTCGACATCAGCGAAGTGGACGCGCGCGTCTCCCGCGTCATGGATCTGAAGGCCCCCGGCTCCGGGGAAGTGGCAAAGAACCGCTACGAGAACATGGCGCTGCTGCGCGCCCATGACGAAGTGAAGATCGTGCTCGCCGACGCCGCCGATTACGACTGGGCGCGCGCGCAGATCACCACCCATGCGCTCGACCGGCGCTGCAGCGTGCTGCTGTCGCCGGTTGCCGGTGCGCTCGACCCCGCCGAGTTGGCAGAGTGGGTCGTGCGCGACCGCCTGCCGGTGCGCTTCCAGCTCCAGTTGCACAAGATTCTGTGGAACGACGCCCGCGGGCGCTAGTCGACCGCCCGCGGCGGTGAGCACGCCGTGTCGCGTGCCTTTGCGCCGGACGCGCCCCTTATGGAAATTGCCGACATGAACAACCCGCCCCGTGCCGTCGTCCTGCTCTCCGGCGGCCTCGACTCCGCAACCTGCCTCGCCATCGCCCGCGACCTGGGCTTCGAAACCTACGCGTTGTCGGTGGCCTACGGCCAGCGTCACGCCGCCGAGCTCGACGCGTCACGACGCGTCGCCGCCGCGCTGGGCGCCAGCGAACATCGCACCGCCAGCGTCAACCTCGGCCAGTTCGGCGGCTCGGCCCTCACCGACCCGGGCATTGCCGTGCCGATGAACGAGGACAAGGGCGGCATTCCGGTCACCTACGTGCCGGCGCGCAACACCGTGATGCTGTCGATCGCGCTGGCGTGGGCCGAAGTCCTCGGCGCCAACGACATCTTCGTCGGCGTCAATGCGGTGGATTACTCCGGCTATCCCGACTGCCGGCCCGCCTTCATCGAGGCCTTCGAGCACATGGCCAACCTCGCCACCAAGGCTGGCGTCGAAGGCGCCCGGCTGCGCATCCACGCCCCGCTGATCGACCTCTCCAAAGCCGACATCATCCGCCGCGGCGTGGCACTGGGCGTGGACTACGGCATCACCGTCACCTGTTACCAGGCCGACGACGAGGGTCGCGCCTGCGGCGGCTGCGAAGCCTGCCGCCTGCGTGCAGCCGGCTTCCAGGCCGCGGGCATCCCCGATCCCACCCTCTACCGACCGCGCACTGCCTGACGGCAACTGCAGTCTTTCCTTTAAACTCCCGGCTCCTGCCGCTTTCCGGTCTGCATCATGGAAGAAACCCTGGTCTCCGCCTCGACCATCGTCTGGCTCGCGTTCGCCATCGGCGTCGTGTTCGGCTTCGTTGCCCACCGCACCAACTTCTGCACCATGGGCGCGGTATCCGACATCGTGAACATGGGCGACTGGAACCGCATGCGGATGTGGGCGCTCGCCATCGCGGTCGCCATCCTCGGCACCGGCGCCCTGCAATGGCTGGGGCTGTTCGACGCGTCCAAGACGCTCTACACCGGCAGCCGGCTGACCTGGCTGGGACACCTCCTCGGCGGCGCGTGCTTCGGCATCGGCATGACCCTGGCCTCGGGCTGCGGCAGCAAGACCCTGATCCGGATCGGCGGTGGCAACCTGAAGTCGATCGTGGTCTTCGTGTTCCTGGCGATCGGCGCCTACATGACGATCCGCGGGCTGTTCGGCGTGTGGCGGGTCAGCTTCATCGAGCCGTTCTCCGCCGATCTGCCCCACGGTCAGGACATCCCCGCCTTCCTCGCCGCCGCCGGCCTCGAGCCCGCCACCGCTCTGCTGCTCGCCACCGCGGTGATCGGCGGCGGCCTGCTGCTGTGGTCGCTCGCCAGCCGCGAAGCCTGGCGCGTGGACGTGCTGCTGGGCGGCATCGTGGTCGGCGCCACCGTCGTTGCCGGATGGTACGTCTCCGGGCACATCGGCTACGTCGTCGAGCATCCCGAGACCCTCGAGGAAGCCTTCATCGCCACCAACAGCGGCCGCGCGGAATCCCTGACCTTCGTTGCCCCGGTCGCGTACACGCTCGAACTGCTGCTGCTGTGGAGCGACAAGAGCCGCATCGTCACCTTCGGCATCGCCAGCGCGTTGGGCGTCATCGTCGGCGCGGCTATCCATGCGCTGCTCAGCCGTGGTTTTCGCATCGAAAGCTTCCGCGACACCGGCGACCTCGTCCGCCACATGCTCGGCGGCCTGCTGATGGGTTTCGGCGGCGTCACCGCGCTCGGCTGCACCATCGGCCAGGGCGTCACCGGGCTGTCGACGCTGGCCGTCGGTTCGATCCTGACCACCGCCGCGATCATCGCCGGCTCTGCAATCACGATGAAGATCCAGTACTGGCTGCTGATGCGCGAAGCCTGACGACACGACGCTTGTTGCCCACTTGACGCAAGCTGCGAGGAGCATCTATAATTCAGCCTCGTTTTTCGGGTCGTTAGCTCAGCTGGTAGAGCAGCGGACTTTTAATCCGTTGGTCGCAGGTTCGAATCCCGCACGGCCTACCAAGAAAACACGAAAATGCCCCGGCTTCGGCTGGGGCATTTTCGTTTCCAGGCCGCGACCTGCTCGATCGGCGGCGCTTCACCCCTCTCGCTCCGATCCTGCCCGCCTCCGCCAAAGGACGTCCCGCCATGCACATCTGGGTCGATGCCGACGCCTGTCCCGTGGTCATCAAGGACATCCTGTTCCGCGCCGCGGGGCGCACCGGACTCCCATTGACGCTGGTCGCCAACCAGTTCCTGCGTACGCCGCCGTCCGCCCTGATCCGCATGATCCAGGTTCCAGGCGGCTTCGACGAGGCCGACAAGTACATCGCCGCGCACGTCGCGGCGGGCGACCTGGTGGTCACCGCCGACATCCCGCTCGCCGCCGACGTGGTGGCCAGGGACGCCCACGCGCTGTCGCCGCGGGGTGAGCTCTACGGCAAGGAGAACATCCGCGAGCTGCTCGACATGCGCAACTTCATGGACACGCTGCGCAACACGGGCGTGGAGACCGGCGGGCCGGCGGCATTCGGCGCCGCGGACCGACAGGCGTTCGCAAACCGCCTGGACCGCCTTCTGCTACGCATGACTTGAGGAGCGCGGGCGGGCGGAGGACAAACCCACGTCTGGACCCGAGGCTGGAAATCGGGTATAGTTTATGGCGAATATTTTCCCGGATCGGCATGTACGCGTTCAATCCGGAACGTGGCACGCGAAGTGCCGCAACTTCATCGCAACTCCACCCTTTCCGGCAGCGATCCCGAGCGCCCCGCGTACGCTCCACCCTCTCGCCTTCACTGCCCGTGCCATGCATTCAACCGCGGGCACGCCACTGCAACACCCCTTAACGGCCCGCCCACGACGCGCCGCTTGTATCCGGCTCATGCTGCGCCACCGCATGACGTACACCAGATTCAAGCTTGCCGCTGCGGAGCGAGCCAAACCGGTGCCGCGCACACGCCGGCACCGGAAAACGACAAGGAGCCTGAACATGGCCAAGGAAGAACTCATCGAAATGCACGGATCCGTCACCGAGGTGCTGCCCGACGGCCGCTACCGCGTGACGCTGGACAACGGTCACAACCTGATCGCCTACTCGGGCGGCAAGATGCGCAAGCACCACATCCGCATCATCGCCGGCGACAACGTCTCACTCGAGATGTCGCCCTATGACCTGAGCAAGGGCCGGATCACGTTCCGCCACCTGCCGGGCCGCCCGGCTGGCGCTGCCGCCTCGCCGCCCCCGCGCCGCCGCTGATTCCCGCCCTACCCCGCTGAACGCGGGCTCACCCGGCCTCATCCGCCCTGCCGAAGCACGGCAGGCGGGCGAAGGTCATCGCATCGACAGGGCGGCTGAACAGGTAGCCCTGGTAGGCACTACAACCGAGCGCGCGCAGGATGTCGAGTTGCGCCTCGGTTTCCACCCCCTCTGCTGTGGTCGTGAAGCCCAGGCTGCGCGCCATGGCGATCGTCGCCGTGACAATTGCACGATCGCTGTCGTCGGTGGCAATGCCGTGCACGAAGCTCTGATCCACCTTCAGCTTGCCGATCGGAAAACGCTTCAGGTAGGCGAGCGACGAGTAGCCGGTCCCGAAGTCATCCACCGCCAGCGCCACTCCGATTGCGCGCAGCAGCCGCAGCATGCGCACCGCCTGCTCGACATCGTTCATCAGCGCGGACTCGGTGATTTCCAATTCAAGGCGATCCGCCGGCAGGCCCGTCTCCCTCAGCACGTCCGCCACCAGACTACCCAGATCCCGCTCGTGGAACTGGCGCACCGACAGGTTGACCGACACCACACCAAAATCCAGCCCGGCGTCCAGCCAGGCACGCGCCTGTTGGCAAGCCTGGCGCAGCACCCAGGCGCCGATCGGCACGATCAGACCGGTCTCTTCCGCCAGCGGAATGAAGCGGTCGGGCCGCACCAGTGCCTCGCCCGGCGGCTGCCAGCGCAGCAATGCCTCGGCGCCGATGCGCCCCCCTTCCAGGCTCACCAGCGGCTGGTAGTGAATCAGCAGTTCACCGCGCTCCAGCGCCCGGCGCAGCCCCATCTCCATCTGCATGCGTTCGCTGACCGCGGCCGTGAGTGAGCTCGAATAGAAGCAGAAGCTGTCGCGACCGCGCGCCTTGGCCTGATACAGCGCGGCATCGGCATGCTGGATGAGCCCGGTGGCCGTGTCGCCGTCGTCCGGGTACAGACTGATGCCGATGCTCGCGCTGACGATGACCTCCTGGCCATCGGCGACGCGGAACGGATTCTGCACCAGTTGCGTGAGCTTGCTGGCGACGCTGGCGGCCGCGTCGGCGGACTCGAGATCCTCGATGACGACGAGGAACTCGTCTCCGCCCAGCCGCGCGAGCGTGTCCTCGTCGCGCAGACCGCCGCGCAGGCGGGCCGAAACCGCCTGGATGAGCTCGTCCCCCGCAGGATGCCCCAGGCTGTCATTGACGTTCTTGAAGCGATCGAGATCGACGAACAACACCCCGACCTTGCTGCGATGGCGGCGCGCCTGCTCGATCGCGTGCTCCAGCCGCGACTGCACCAGCAGCCGGTTCGGCAGATCGGTCAAGGGATCGTAGTGGGTCAGGTGCTCGAGCTGCTGCTCCGAGCGCTTGAGCTGTGTGAGGTCGGTGAACACACCCACGAAATGACTCGGCTCGCCGGCCTCGTCGCGCACCGTGCTGAGCGTCAGCCATTGCGGATACACCTCGCCGTTCGCACGCCGGTTCCAGACCTCACCCTGCCAGTAGCCCAACGTCTTGAGCTTGGCCCACATCGCCTGATAGAAGGCACGATCATGACGCCCCGAGCGCAACAGGCCGGGATTGCGACCGATCACCTCTTCGGCACTGTAACCGGTGATCTCGCTGTAGGCCGGGTTGACCGCGACGATGCGCGGCTCGAGCGTGGTGATCACCACCCCGTCGCGCGTACTCTCGAACACCGCCGACGACTGCCGCAGCGCCGCCTCGGCACGCACCTTCTGCACCGCCAGCCCGGTGATGCGGGCGAACTCCTCGACCAGATCGAGTTCGTCCTGGTCAGGCGCGTGGGGCGTGGCGTGGTAGCTGGCGAAGGTACCCAGCACCTGGCCGCTGGTGTCCTTGAACGGCACCGACCAGCACGCCCGCAAGCCCGCGCGCGCGGTCACTTCCTCGAAGCCCCGCCAGAACGGATGCTGCGCGATGTCCTCGACGATCACCCGCCCGCCGCGGAACGCAGCGGTGCCGCACGAGCCGCGCCCCTCGCCGATCTCCAGGCCCTCGACCGCCGCGTTGTAGAAATCCGGCAACCTGGGCGCCGCAGCCACATGGAGCCGCCCGCTGTGCGCGTCGAGCAGCAGGATCGACACCCGCATCTCCGGCACCAGATCCTCCAGGCTGCGCACAACCATGTCGAGAATGGAGGACAGCGGCTGGCTGGCGACCACGCCATCGAGCACGGCAGCGCGCGCGCAACGCAGTTGCTCGGCCCGCCTGCTCGCGGTGATGTCGGTCCACGCGCCCGCCACCTCCAGCGCTTCGGCAGCCCGCCGTGGCACCACGCGCAGTTCGTCGCGCACCCAGATCATCCGTCCATTCCGGCAGCGGAAGCGGTACTCGTGACTCAACTGGCCGTCCTCGATCAGGCGAGCAGAATGTGCGAGGACATCGTCGCGCATCACCGGATCGAGGTTTGCGGCCCACCAACCCGGCGCCATGGTCTCTGCTGCGGTGTAGCCCGTGAGGCGCTCGATGTTGTCGCTGAACCAGGTCGCCACCAGCGCCCCGTCGACCATGCGCAGGCCGTAGAGCACGGTGGAGCCGGTCGCGAGCAGGCGTCCGAGACGCTCGGTGGTCATGCGCAGTTGCACACGCTCGCGGGCAATGACGGCCTGGCGGTGCACCTTCTCGAGCGTGGCAGGGAGCTCGTAGAGGTAGGCGTCGTGGCGGACGAGATAGTCGTCCACACCCTCGTGCGCGGCGCGCGTGATCAGCGCCTCGCTGCACTGATCGGCGAGCAGAACCACCGGCAAGGCAATGCCGCGCTCAACGCGCAGGATGTGGGCAAGTTCGAGACCCTCCCCATCGGGCAGGGCATGCGAGATCAGCAGCAGATCGACCGGCGGCACCTCGTCTGCGGGCAGGCCCGCGAGCGCCTCGGCGATCGTATGTGCGATGTCGACATGGATGTTGGGCGTGTTGCGCGCCAGGCAATCCCGCACGCTGGCGATCTCGGCTTCATCCGCGTCGACGAACAGCACGCGCACGGTCGCGCCCATGAACGCCTTGCGCCGCAGCTTGCGTTCGCGCGCCTCGCGCAGGATGCGGGGCAGGCGCTGGAGGTAGTCGCCGTGCTTGGTCAGGTAGTCGTCGGCGCCCGCACGCAATGCCGTCAGGGCACACTGGTCGTTGCCCAAGCCGGTGAGCACCACGACCGGGAGCGCCAGGCCGCAACTGCGCAGCCAGCTCACGAGCTCGATTCCGCTGCCATCGGACAGATGAATGTCAGTGGCGAGCACATCGGGGAGTTCGGCGCACTGGAGCGCCGCCTTCACCTCGGCGATCGTGGTCGCAATATCCAGCTCGATCCACGGTGCCACGCGTGCCAGCACCCGTTGCGCGAGCTCGGCGTCGGCCGGGTTGTCCTCGACGTACAGTACGCGCAGCACCGACAGGTCATTGTTCATCGCGTGCGCACCAGCCCGATGCCGACACCTCCGTCACGCCCCCACCCCAGCGGCGCACAGTTGATCGACACTTTGCCCCGAGCGCAGACAGGCCGGACCGGGGTCCGGCTGACAGGCGCAGCGGGCAGAGTGGGCAGAACGAGGAGCACAAGACGCATGGACGACCCAAAGCGGGGATTTACGTTAGCAAGATGTTACTTTATCGCGAGCCATGCGGAACGCGTTGAAGCATACGACGGTCATGAACAGGCGGCATCCGTGCCCACGACGATGCTCACAATGCAGCCTGCAGCGGCTGCCCAGAATCCGACAGAGGAGACCCGAACGATGAAGAACATGGATACAGAAACCGACCGCCAGCAGTTCGACAGCCTGCTCCCTGCAGCCCGCCTCGACCGTCGCGGCTTCGTCACCACCCTTGCCGCCGCGGGCTTTGCGCTTGCCGTGCAACCGGTGCAGGCAAGCACCGCGATCAGCACCGAGGCCACCGGGCTCAGCACCGGCGACGCCAACATTGCGGTCGAGGGCGGTGCGCTGCCGGTGTACTTCGCCCGCCCCGCCAGCGGAGCAAAGCTGCCGGTGGTGCTGGTGGTGCAGGAGATCTTCGGCGTGCACGAGTACATCCGCGACGTCTGCCGCCGCCTGGCGCACCAGGGCTACCTCGCGATCGCGCCCGAACTCTTCTTCCGCCAGGGTGACCCGCGCACGATCGAGAACGTCGGCGAGATCATCCAGGGCATCGTCTCCAAGGTACCGGACGCCCAGGTGATGGCCGACCTCGACGCCTGCGCCACCTGGGCCACAACCCAGGGCGGCGACCCGGACTGGCTGGCAATCACCGGCTTCTGCTGGGGTGGCCGCGTCACCTGGCTGTACGCTGCCCACAACCCCAGGGTCAAGAGCGGCGTGGCCTGGTACGGCCGCGTCGACGGCGTACCGTCCGACATGACGCCCCAGCATCCGATGGACATTGCCGACGCCCTGCATGCCCCGGTGCTTGGCCTCTACGGTGGGCAGGACCAGGGCATTCCACTGACCGATGTAGACATGATGCGCGAAGCGCTGGAGAAGGCCGGCAGCCGCAGCACGATCCACGTCTACCCGGATGCACCGCACGCCTTCCATGCCGATTACCGCCCGAGCTACCGCAAGGCAGAGGCCGAGGACGGCTGGAAACGCATGCTGGAATGGTTCGCCCAGCAGCGCAGCTGAGCACCATTTCCACGGGCGCCGCGCCCAGGCGCCGCCCGTGGAGCCGCTCTCATGGACTCCCGGGCGGTATCCGGGCCGTATCGCTGGCGAAAGACCCGAGCCTGCCGGCGTCCTTGACTGCAACGACGGGGGCGCCTGCAGTGACGGCGGCCTGCACCACGCCAGTACCCGCCACCCAGCCGAAAACCAGGCCGGAGATGATCGCCAGCACGGTGCTCAGCCATCGCCACCAGGGTCCGCGCATGTGTCCTCCGTACGTCGCACGGGCGGCACTTGTCGCCCGCAGTGTCCGGTTGGACGGCGGCAGGCAGTCAGCGTTCCGGAGAATCCGCTTCCGCTGCCGATCGCACGGCCAAATCCGCTGACGGCGAGCCGGAAGCCTGAAGAGGCAGCTCGGCCAGCAAGCGCGACGCAACCAGGCCATTCACGAGGCCAAACACCACCGCAGCCAGGGCAAACACCGGCAACAGGTAGAACACTCCGTCATGCGGCACCAGCCACAGCCGCGCCACCACCAGCTGCGCGCCGATGTGCGCGAACGCCGCGAGGATGCTGTGACTCACCGGGCCGAACCAGCGTGCCGGCAGATGCATCGCCATTCCCAACACCAGCAGACTGGCGAGCGCCCCGGACAGACTGAGGAAAAAACCCGGTGCGAAGAACTGGCCGAGCAGCAGGCTTCCCGCAAGCACGCGCAGCAGCGACACCCACACCGCCTCGCGCCAGCCCCAGCGCGCAAGCACAACCAGTGTCACGATGTTGGCCAGCCCGGGCTTGACCCCGGGCAGCGGCAACGGAATCGCCGCTTCGGCCACCGTGAGCACGATCGCCGCCGCCGCATGGCGGGCGATGCGGCGGTCCTCCACGGTGGGCGTCAGCTCAATAGTTGAGGGAGTCATAGGCGGCAGCGCGGCCGGTGAGGCTGAGGCTGACTTCGTTGGGCGCGCAGATCGCCACCGCGCCGGCCTGTGTCAGCCAGCCCTGGCGCACGCAATACTGCCGCGGCCCGGGATCCGAGGCGACGCGCGCGCGTCCGGGCTGGATTTCGATCACGGTAACGCCGAGTGGGCCGGGCACCTCGATCAGGCGCTCGCGCGTGAGATCGGCCTCGGCCACCACCCGCCCGCCAGCGCGCACCACCGCGCCATCCGGCACACCGCCCTGCCACAGGTTCAGCACCGCATACACGCACACTGCGAGGCCAAGGGCGACCACGACGATGTCGCCCGGTCGCAGCAGCGCCCGCCACTGGGCCACATCGAACTTCACGTTGCCGTTCCACCCCCGGCCTCGTGGCTACCGGCAGCGCGATCTGCCGCGCGGCGGGCCGCCGAGCGATGGCGCACGATGACTTCGAGCTGATCGCGAAAGTGGTCGGCGAGCCACTCGGCGAGATACACCGAGCGGTGCTGACCGCCGGTGCAGCCGATTGCCACCGTGAGGTAGCTGCGGTTATCACGCAGGTAGGCGGGCAACCAATTGGCGACGAACTGACGGATGTCCTGCGCCATGCGCTCGACCTCCGGAATCTTCTCCAGGAACTCGATCACCGGCTGGTCGCGTCCGGTCAGCGGGCGCAGCGTTGGGTCATAGTGCGGGTTGGGCAGGCAGCGCACGTCGAACACCAGGTCGGCGTCGAGCGGGATGCCGTACTTGAAGCCGAAGGACTCGAACATCAGCGTCATGCCCTCGGTCGAGGCCATCTGGATGAAGTCCTTGACCCAGGCACGCAGCGTGTTCGGATGCAGGTCGCTGGTATCGATGCGATGACCGAGTTCCGCGATGCTCTCGAGCGCCTCGCGCTCGCGCTGGATCGCCTCTTCCAGGGTGACGTCGTCGATGGCAAGTGGATGTCGGCGGCGGGTTTCGGAAAAGCGGGCGATCAGTGCATCGTCGCGCGCCTCGAGGAAGATGACGCGCAGGTCGCGCACGGTCGCGCGCAGCGCCTCGACCTGCTGCGGCAGGGCTGCGATGCTCACGCCGGAACGCATATCCACCGCCACCGCGACTCGCCGCCAGCCCGCGCCGCGCAGGTGCGCCACAAGCTGCGGCAGCAGCGCTGCGGGCAGGTTGTCCACTACGTAGTAGCCGGCGTCTTCCAGCACGTTGAGCGCGATGCTCTTGCCCGAGCCCGACAGGCCACTGATGAGTACGATCTGCATGGGTCCTTCGAATGTGAAACGCCCGCCGACACTATAGCGCAGCGTCGGCGGGCGGGGCTTCGCAAGCGGGTCTTGCTGCCCGCGGGGTCGATCAGGCCTTGCGCTTGTCGGCGATCTTCTCCCACAGGTCGGCGTTCTTGATGCCCAGCGGACGGGGATCGAACTCGGGCTCGGCGCGACCGCGCGCCTGCTGCGCCTCGTAGTCCTTCAGCGCCAGCAGCGCCGGCTTCTGCAGCACCAGGATCGCCACGATGTTGAGCCACGCCATGATGCCGACGCCGATGTCGCCCAGGCCCCAGGCGAGGTCGCTGGTGCGCACGCAGCCGTACAGCGCGGAACCGATCAGCGCCACGCGCAGCACGAAGATCAAGGCCTCGGAGCGCAGGTTGCGAGTGAGGTAGGCGAGGTTGGTCTCGGCGATGTAGTAATACGCCAGCACCGTGGTGAAGGCGAAGAAGAACAGCGCGATGGCCACGAACACCGCGCCAAAGCCGGGCAGCACCTGCTCCATCGCCGCCTGCGTGAAGCCGGTACCCGCGGCGATGTTGGCGAGGCCGGTGAACACCTGCTGGCCGTCCGCGCCAGTGACGTTATAAGTCCCGGTGATCAGGATCATGAACGCGGTCGCCGAGCACACGAACAAGGTGTCGACATACACCGAGAAGGCCTGCACCAGGCCCTGCGCGGCCGGGTGCGGCACCTCGGCCGCGGCGGCCGCGTGCGGGCCGGTACCCTGGCCGGCTTCGTTCGAATACACACCGCGCTTGACGCCCCACTGGATCGCCAGGCCAATCATGGCGCCGAAGCCAGCCTCGATACCGAAAGCCGAGGACAGGATCAGGCCGATGACCTCGGGCACCTTCTCGACGTTGAGCGCCACCACCACCGCCGCCGCCAGCACGTAGCCGAGCGCCATGAACGGTACGACCACCTGGGTGACCTGGGCGATGCGGCGTACGCCGCCAAAGATGATGAGGCCGAGCAGGATCACGATGATGGTGCCGGTGACGGCCGGCGCCACGCCGAATGCGTTCTCCATGCCAGCGGCGATGGCGTTGGTCTGCACCCCGGGCAGCAGCAAGCCGCAGGCGATCATGGTCGCGACCGCAAACACGATCGCGTACGTGCGCCAGCCCAGGCCCTTCTCGATGTAGTAGGCGGGACCGCCACGGTACAGGCCGTGATGCTCGGTCTTGTAGATCTGGCCGAGCGCGGATTCGATGTAGGCGGTAGCGGCGCCGAGGAAGGCGACCATCCACATCCAGAAGATCGCGCCCGGACCGCCGAAACCGATCGCCGTGGCGACACCGGCGATGTTACCGGTACCGACCCGCCCCGACAGCGCGATGGTCAGCGCCTGGAAGGACGACACGCCTGCGGCCGAACTCTTGCCGCGGAACATCGCGCGCACCATCTCGCCCATGTGGCGCACCTGCATGAAACGGGTACGAATCGAGAAGTACAGACCTACCAGCAGGCACAGATAGACAAGGGCGGGACTCCACACCCAGCCGTTGATCCAGTCGACGGTTTGTTGCATGAAGGTACATCCGGGAAAAGTAAGGGCTTGATTGTATCCGCTTGTTGCAGATCAATGAAAAGCCTTCGTTCTCGGGAGGGGCCTGAAGCAAGACCTGTTCAGGGTGGAGGAAACTAATGGCGCCATGCCGGCTCGCGAGGGCTGAAGAACGCAAACCATCCACTTCCGAACAGCACGAGCAGGAGCCCGCTCCACAGCAGGGAGAGGAACGGGAAGACCTTCACGACAACGATCACTTCCGCTCCGCCCTGGCGGTCCGCAAGCGATTCGACCACCGCGGCCGGAGAAACCCAGAACTGCACTGCACTCGCCCAACCCTGGTCGATGAGCGGTTGCAGCAGATAGCCCGGCGCTCCCATGTGACGAGCATAGCGATAATCCAGCAGTTCGCAGACCTGGCGCAGGGGACCGTCGTAACGCTCTGGCGGCGCGCGTGAATCCCGATACAGGGTCTGCCCGTCCAGTACCTCGCCCGCCGGGCTGCGTACCTCGATCGCGGTCAGCGCCTGAACCCCGTTCGACGCGTTGACGCCGCCATCCCGCACGGAGGAGACCCGAACGTCTGCAATCCGGAATGCATAACCGTGACGAGCCTGCGCCCAGCCTGTCTGCGCGCCGTCGAAGCGAATCTCGTGCTGTGTGTAGCTGTTCAGCGCAGTTGCGAGGAGTCCACCCCACAGCGCCAACGCGACGCCGACATGAATCGCCGCCAACGGGATAGCCGTCGCGAGGCCCTTGCGACCACGCTGGCGCAGGACGGTCGCCGCCCAGGCGATGCCACCAAGCGCGAGGTAGGCTCCGCCGACCAGGCTCGCATCGAACAGCGGCAGCACGGCCACGATCTGCTGCGACAGGATGCCAGCGCCCGCATAGGACTTCGTCATCGGCCCGCCCCATGCGGCAGTGGCCCACATTGCCGCCAACGCCAGAGGTAGCGAAAGGTGTCCCGCACCCTTGGAGATCCGGCGAAAGAAGTACCAGCCGCCAACGAGCCCAAATCCGGCCAGGGGCAGCAACAGTCCGCGCGCGAGCACATAGCCGTCCACATCCCACTGCTCGAAAGCTGCACGCAGGGCAGCCAGCTCGGCGCCGGTCGTGAGGTTGCTCAGCATGGCGAGGAAAGGCTTGTATTCCTCCGGCCGCGGCAGCTCCAGCGCGCTCGCGGCGAATGCAAACAACAACTGCCCGGCCGCGGCGACCGCGGCGCCCAGGAAGCAGAGCTGCGCCAGCCACAGGCCCAGTCCGGACGACCGCCGCTCCGTCGCGCACGGCAGCCCCGCCCCAGCGCGCCAACCTGCGATTGCGCAACCGACTGCAGCCAGCAGCAGCGCCGTTCCGAGGATGACATGGCTCACCCAGGAATCGGCACCGACATATCGATGCGAACTGGCGAGCATTGGATTGCGCGTCACCGCCATGACGAGTGGCACGGCGGCCGCAGCGAGCGCGCCAGCCCACGGCATCGCTCGCCAGTGCCGGCGACCCACACCCCATCCCCCCACGCCGTGCAGATGCGCGCCCAGCAGACACCACAGGCAGAACACCGCGGTCTGCACGGGATCCCAATGCCACACCTGCCCGTACATCGCATCCTCGAAGGCCCACAGCATCCCGAAACCGATGCCCGCGGTGAGCACCATCCAGGCCCGGCGTGCTCGCAGGCGTGCGAGGGGCGGCCACGGCGTCGATAGCCCACGCAGGGCTTCGAGGGCGGGCGCGGCAAGCGACAGTGTCCACGCGTAGGCCGCCAGCACCAGCGGCGCGTGGAACAGCATCCAGGGCTTCATCAGGTGCGCGTTCATGCCCTGAGACGGCGACTGCGCCAACCACTCAGCCGGAGTCGCGGCGAAGGGCGCCAGCCACAGCGCGGTCACCCCGTACCAGGTGGCGATCACTGCGAAAACAGACAGGCGGGACGGATCGCGCACGGCACGCACCTCCGCGGCAGCGAGACTCAGGCAGCAGGCGGCGAGCAGCAGCGTGGTGCCCTCATCCCCACCCCACAGGTTGGCGATTTTCAGGTGCAGGGGCAGTTCGGTACTGCTGTACAGCCAGACGTAGCGCAGCACGAAGTGATCGTGGGCGAAATGCCAGCCCAGCGCGAGCACGCAAGCCCACGTCAGTGTTGCCGCCAGCGTCAGCATGGTCCTGCGGCCGGGCGGTCGGAACGCAGCATGCGCGGCCAGCACAGCTGCTGCGGCAAGCGCGACTTGCCCCAGTGCCGCCCAACTCGCCACCAACGCCGCCGCCAAGGCGGTGACCGCCAGGCTCAGCAGGGCAGGAGGCGGCGCAGACATTTCAATTCACCTCCGCGCGCAGCACTTCCGGGTAGTAACACATGAAGCCGGTGGCGCAGTGGGCCTCGGACGGCCGCAATTCCATGGCAAAGCGCCGCACGGCTGTGTCGTCCTCACCTCCGCACACACGCTCGAGCACCGACTTCACCATGCGCACGCTCGCCAGTTTGCGCGCGGTCGGCGCCTCGCGTCCGGCGATCTTGATCGCCGCCACCCGCCCGCGCCGCAGCGCCGGCACGGCGCACAACCCGCAAGGGCCGTAGGGCAACCCTTCCGGCGTGGTGCTGAAGCCGCAGGAGAAGCGGTACCACAGCCAGCGCTCGTAAGACTCATCGTTTTCCCGCAGGCGTTCGAGCAGCCCGGGCGACAATGCGCCGCCATCGCGGCGACGATAGCGGTACTGGTAGCGATCGAGACAGATCGGCCCACCGAGTTGACCGGGGAGATGGATCGTATGGCAGGCGCCCTCCTCGAAGATGCAGCCGTCGTTGAGCACGAAGGCCTCGATCTCGATATCGGGCACCTCGGCCGCAATCGCTGCGGCTTCGGCGATGGTGACGTCGCGCGGCAGGATCAGACGGCACGCGCCCAACTCGCGACATAATCGCGCCGCGCCGGCGTTACGGCAGGTCGCCACCGAACTGACGTGAACCCGAAGCCCGGGAAGCCGTGCCGCGAGCGATTGCACCAGACCAAGGTCACTGACGATCAGTGCATCACCACCGAGTTCAGCGAAGCGCTCTGCAACTTCCGTCGCGGCCTCGCCCTGGGCGGCGGAATAATGCTGGGCGTTGAGGACCAACGAGAGGGTCGAGCCATGTGCATGAGCGAGTTCGATCGCGCTTGCCAGGTCCTCGTAGCGGGTCAGATTGCCCGACGGCCGGCGATTGACACTCAGGGCATGGAAGCGCCCAAGCCATTCGGGCGGCATCATGCCGCAGTAAAGTTCGCTGGCGCCCGCCTGCGCGAGCAGCGCCACTTCGGCCACGCGGGAAATCGGGGCAACGATCCTCATAGCGGTTCTCCCGGAACCACCAGGCGGGCGACTCGACCGCGGCCGACAGCATGTCGCAGGACGCGGGCCATCGCATCCGAATGCCGGCTGAACAAGGTATTGCCCACCTGCACCGTGGCACAGGCATCCCCCCTGCCCGGCCGCTCGGCCACGGCCGACAGGCGCAGACACTCCTTCTGGCAGCGACGACCGACAGCGAAGCGCTCCGGCCCCGTCATCGACAGTGACCCCGCCCGACACATGCGGCCCTTGGCAACGTAGACGTAGGGCAGATGCACGCCCGCGGGCAACGGCAGGTCATCGAGCGCCTCATCCTCCGCGAACACCGGCATGTCGATCTCGAGCCGGCGGATACCGAGGCGCTCGAACAGGCCGCGCATGGCGGGCGCCTCCAGGCCATGGCCGCAGCGTCCCGCCCAGCGCGCGTCGAGGCGCGGGTCCTTGGTCATGCGGCACAGCACGCGGCCAGCAACCGGGCGCAGCGCGGGAAAGCGCGTGGCCAGCTCGTGTGCGACGCCCCAGTCATTCACCACCACCTCGGCCCCGGCGGGCAGCATCGGCAACAGCCGGGCGAGGTGGGCGAGCACATCGGGCGAGGCAAGCGGCGTGAGCAGGGCCAGGCACAGCCCGGCTTGCTCCGCCTGCCGCAGCGCCTGATGCAGGCTGCGGGTCGAGGGCAGCAGGTGCTCGCAAAACTCGCTGCCGAAGTGAACATGCGTGGGCTGCAGGGGCGCGAGCCAGGCGGCCAGGTCCGTGTCGCCATGCAGGCGGAACCAGTGACGTTCGCGCTCGGCGGGCGTCGCCGTTGTCCACTCGAGCGCGACGGCATGAATCGCGCTCACTGCCAGTTCGGGGGCATTCATATGCGCATTCCAGGCGGCCTTGGCAGCCGCCGACAGATGGTCCGGACCATCCATGGCGCGCGGCGCGGGCCCCCGGCGCCGCGCGCCATGGATCACAGGGCCATGATCACCGACTTGCTTTCGGTATAGAGGTCGAGCACCGCGCGCCCCATCTCGCGACCGATACCGGACTGCTTGTAGCCGCCGAAGGGCATGGAGGCGTCGAGAATGTTGTGGCAGTTGACCCACACCGTTCCCGCCTTGATCTTCGGCACCAGACGATGCACACGCGACAGGTCGTTCGACCAGATGCTGGCGCCCAGACCGAACGGGGTGTCGTTGGCGCGGTGAGCCACCTCATCGAGATCGTCGTAGGGCATCGCGACCACCACCGGACCGAAGATCTCCTCTCGCACCACGCGCATGTCGTCACGGGTGTCGACCAGCACGGTGGGTTTGACGAAGTAGCCCTCGCCCTCGCCTGCCGCACCGCCGGCCAGCGCACGCGCCCCTTCCTCGAAACCGCTGCGGATGTAGCCGAGTACGCGCTGTTGCTGGACCGCGGAAACCAGCGGGCCGATCTGCGTTGCGGGGTCGATGCCGGCACCGAGCTTCATGCCTGCGGCGATCTCGGACAGGCCCTCGACAACGCGCTCGAAACGACTCTTGTGCACATACAGGCGCGAACCGGCGCAGCACACCTGACCCTGGTTGAAGAAGATCGCCTGCGCCGCGCCCGCGGCCGCCACCCCCGGATCGACATCGTCGAGCATGATCACCGGGCTCTTGCCGCCGAGCTCCAACGACACCCGCGTCATGTTGTCCAGCGCGGCCTTGCCGACCAGCTTGCCGATCTCGGTCGAGCCGGTGAAGGCCACCTTCTCGATCCCCTTGTGGGACGCCAGCGCCGCACCTGCAGTGTGGCCGTGGCCGGTCACCACGTTGAACACCCCGGCAGGATAGCCCGCCTGCTCCATCAGCTCGGCAAAGCGCAGCGCCGACAAGGGCGTCTCCTCGGCCGGCTTGAGTACCATGGTGCAGCCGGAGGCGAGCGCCGGACCGGCCTTCCACGCCAGCATCAGCAAGGGGAAATTCCACGGGATGATTGCGCCCACCACGCCTACGGGTTCCCGCCGCGTGAAGCCGAAGAATTCACGGTCACGCACGAGCGGGACCGATACCTCCATCGTCGAGCCTTCGAGTTTGGTCGCCCACCCCGCCATGTAGCGCAGGAAATCCACCACCAGGGCCAGATCGACCGCGCGCGCCATGGTCACCGGCTTGCCGTTGTCGAGCGCCTCGATCTCGGCCAGCTCCTGCGCGTTCACCTCGACCAGATCGGCCAGGCGCAGCAACAGGCGCTCGCGATCGACCGGTCGCATGCGCGGCCACTCGCCCTGCTCGAAGGCCTTGCGTGCTGCGGCGACGGCACGGTCGATGTCCGCTTCCTCGCCCGCCGGCACGCTGGCGAACACCTGCGCGCTGGCGGGGTCGATCACCTCCAGTCGGCCGCCGCCTACCGCATCCACCCACTCGCCCCCGATCAGCATGCGCTTGGGCTGAGCCAGGAAGCGGCGTGTGTTTTCGCTGATCAGTTCGCCCTTGTATCGATCCATCTCTTGTCTCCGACTACTTATGTACTGGTGTGGGAAAGGCGTCGCCGCCGTCAGAAGTTGTAGAGCAGCACCGCCTGCAGATAGACGTTGCGGCGATCGTTGCCCTGCAGAGCCTGCACGTCCCCGCCGCGCGGCTCATAGATGCCGACGAGCGGCACGAAGGTGAAGTTGTCGTTGATCTGCCAGAACGCGAACAGGTCGATCTCGCGCCCGTCGAGGTCGGGTGCGTCGCCAATGGACTTGATGTCCCAGTACTGCACGGTCACCGACAGGTCCGCGCGCGGCGTCACGGTCAGCTCCAGGCGGTCCAGCTTGTTGCCGCTGTTGGCCGGGCCGGCATAGTTGGCGGCGACCTCGCCCTGGAACCAGGTACCCAGGCCACGACTCAGGCCGAAGAACAGCGGGTCGAAGGCTTCGTTACGGTCGGTCCCGCTTTTGTCGGCCGAGAAGCGCGCATGGCGGTAGTTCAGCGTCGGGCTCCAGGGCAGGTCGGCGAAGGTCCAGCCGCCCTCCACGTACCAGGCGTCGGCATCGTTCTTCACCGCGGTGCTGCCGCCGCGCTGGTCGACGTACTCGAAGGACAGGAACAGGTTCTCCACGCCGAGGCTGCCCTGGCCGCGCACGCTGGCGATTCGCATGCCATCGCGCTGATTGAAGATGCCGAGACCTGCGTCCTGATCAACGTCAAGGACCTTCATCCAGCTCAGACCCAGGGTGCCGTGCGTCTCCGACACGTACTCCACGTTCAGGCCACCGAGCTCGGTGTCCTGGTGGTAGGGGTTGTCCGACTGCAGCCAGAAGGCGTCGCCGCGCAGGGGGCCGTGCGGATCAACGCGCAGGATGGCGGTATTACCGAAGCTCTTCTTCGCCGCCAGGTAGTAGGCGCCACCGCGGTCCACATCGACACCGAGCACATCGAGCCCCTTGCCGAGGTTGATGCGGTCACCCGCGATCAGGAAGCCGTCGCCGAGCTGGAACTGCTGGCGGCCGAAGGAGAAGTCGAGCAGGCCGCCGGCGCTGCGCCAGCCGAGATAGGCGTCCTCCAGATCGACGTCGCGTTCGCGACCGTTGGTGTAGCCGCCGGCGTCGCCGTCGCCCCAGGTACCCTGGGCGATCGCGCCCAGCCCGCCATACAGCTCACCGTTGCCGGCGCGGGTCTTGCCGACCAGCACCCCGTGCACGAAGGCCTCGCGCCACTGCTTGCCGCCCTCGGTCAGGTAGTCCTCGCGGGTCGAGAAGGCGCCTGCCATGCCGTCGACGTTGAGGCCCAGGGTGGTGCCGTCGCGCTCGTAGAAGTCGGCGGCGTGTGCGCTGCCCAGCGTGGCGAGCCCCGCGAGCACGGCGGCCAGGGTTGTGTGAATGCGCATGATGTTCGTCTCCTGATTGATTTTTTTGGCGCGCGGGGGCCCTCGGAGCCGGTGAAGGCCCCGATGAACACCCCGCGACGCGGGTCAGCGAATCACTGGTCGGGAAAGCGCGTTCAGCGCACGAAGACCTGCCCGGTGCCGAGCGACATGTCCCCACCCGGCAGCTTCACCTGCCCGACCTTGGCCAGCGTGTCGGCATCGTGGATGGAGATGTCGTTGAAGGTGCCGGTGAGGTACAGCCGGCTACCGGCCTGGTTGGTCAGCAGGGTGTAGTAGGTGTGATCGAGCTCGGCCGCCTGCACCAGCTTCTGCTGCGCGATGTCGTACTTGGTCAGGCGGTGCAGCAGGCCGTAGATGACGTTACGGTCCTTCGGCGAGCGCATGCCGGTGAAGTAGATCTCGGTCAGCGGCCCGAACTCGCGTGCCTCCGTATCACCGCTCTTCAGGTCCACGTTGAGGAAACCGTACTGGTACTCCGCCGTCGCCATGTCCTGCTTCTCATCCTGGAACTTCGCCGTGGTGTAGAGGATGGTGAAGTCCCGCTGCGGCGTCTGCACCGGCCAGATGTAGAGCACATCGAGCGGCGCATGCGTGGGCCGCTGCCAGTCGCGGATCGGCAGCGCGACCGTCATCTCGCCGGTCTTCACATCGACCTTGTAGATGTTCGGGCCAGCCAGATAGATCGTCCCGTCGTCGCCCGCCTGCATGATGTTGGCCTGGCGCGGGGCCGGGAACACGCGCACCGGCTTGGCCTCCAGACCCCCACTGGTGTCGTAGACCGCAAAGCGTGGCTCGCCTACGCGGTAGTGGTCGCGGTTGATCATCGTCGGGTTCTGTACGGCATACAACTCCTTGCCATCAGGACTGACGGTGAACGACGCGATCGACTTCGCACGTTCGTTCTCGACCTGCGACATCTCGGCGCGGAAAGTCACCTTGCAGGTATCGAGTTCGACGCCGTAGATCGTGCCGAAGCGGTTGTTGAGGACGTAGGCGGTGCGGCGGTCGGGCGAAATCTGCGTCGTGCCGGGACCAAAGGCGTCCGGCAACGCGCAGGTCTTGTAAACACGCTCGGTAGCCAGATCGACCACGTTCAGGTTGTTGGGGTAGTTGGCCACCATCAGGTATTCGCTACCCGACTTGAGTGCCAGCGATTCGTTGGCCGCCACGGCGGGGTTGGCTGCAGCGACGGGCAAGGCGCCCGCCGCCAGGCAGGCGGCCGCGGCCGCGGTGCGGCACAGCGCGCCGCCGATCATCGATTTCTTCATGTCCGCCCCCTTACAGCTTGTCGCCCGGGAAGACCGAGCCGAGATTGCGCCAGTCTTCCTTGGAGTTCATCGCGTCCTTGTTCCAGTCCGGATAGGTGTTCATCACATCCGGCACCTGCGCCGGCCACCAGCACGGGTCGGCACAGCCATAGAGATCCGATTCCATCGGCTGACACAGCGACGACACCCCACCGAAGGCATCGACCTCCCAGCCCGGGTCCACGGTCGCCGCGCAGCCGGCGATGGCGCTCATGGCCACCACTTCCTCGACCCGGTTCTCGCTCACCGCCTTGTCCAGCAGCCGCGCCTTGTTGTTGATCGCTTTCAGATGTTTCATGACGCACTCCTCGGGGTAATGTGCTGTTCGATGAAGGCCGGGTTGCCGGCCATGATGCGGCTGTAGATTTCGATGCCGAAATCGACCCAGTCGCGCATCAGATCGCAGTAGTGGTAGGTGGGATGTGCGGGATCGCCATAGCGCGCGTAGCTCTCGTGGTAGCAGCCGCCCGAGCACAGGTTGCGGATGCGGCAGCTCGCGCAGCCGGTATCGGTCCGATCCAGGCGCTGCGACAGGAAGTCCCCGAGTTGCTCGCGCTTGATGCCGTTCTTCACGTCACCGAAAGTCGGCAGCGTGGAGCCGGTGAAGCGGTGGCACAGGTTGAGCTCACCCTTGTAATCGACCGCCAGCATCTTCAGGCCGGCACCGCAGGGCAGCGCCTTCTTGTGGCCTTCATGCAGGTCGGTGATCAGCTGGTGCATGTTGGAGAAGCCGATGTTGCGCCCCTCCAGCGCCGCTTCCAGATAGCGCGCGCCGAGCCGCTTCAAGCCCGCGAACACCTCGACCAGTTCCTCGTTGGTGAGGTTGAAGGTGCTGATGTCACCGGAGGTCACCGGCGCGAAGCCCACTTCGGCAAACCCGAGTTCGTTGAACAGGTGATCCCAGATGCGCTCGACCTCGGTCGTGCCGCGGGTCAGCGTTACCCGCGCCCCGACCGGCCGCGCGGTGTAGCGGGACAGCAGGCGCTCGGCCTTGCGCCGCACCGTCTCGTAGGTGCCCTGGCCGCCGACCGTGAGCCGGTTGCGGTCATGGATTGCCTTCGGACCGTCGATGCTGATCGACAGGCCGAAGCGGTGGGCGTTGAGCCAGTCGATGGTCTCGTTGGAGAGCAGGGTCGCATTCGTCGTCATCACGAAGTCGATCTGCTTGCCCAGCTCAGGGAAGCGGGCCTCGCAGTACTCGACCACCTGCTTGATCAGGGGCAGGTTGCTGAGCGGCTCCCCACCGAAGAAGACGACGTTGTAGCGCGGCTCGTCGGGCGACTCGCGCAACAGCATCTCGATCGAGTCACGCGCAGTCTCGAAAGCCATCTTCTTCCCCGCCGAAGGCTTGTCGAGGTCTTCCTTGTAGCAGTAGGTGCAGCTCAGGTTGCAGCCGGTGTTGACGTTGAGCACCACCGTCGTGAGCGGGAAGCGCTCGAAGGTGTGCGCCAACGCCTTGGCACCGGCAGGACGCCCGTCATCGACAAGCTCGAGCGCGACCAGGTCGCGGATCGTGCCGGCGACTTCATCGGCATCGAACTCGCCGCGCAAACCGTCGATCAGCGCCTCTGCCGTCAGGCTCTGGCGGCGAATGCGGTCAATCAGGGCCTCGGTCAGCGGGTCGAGCGCAAACAGCGAACTGCTCGGGATGTGAAACAGCATGCGCGTGTCGTCGACGCACAGCTCGTGCAGATTGTTCTGCACCAGATTCAAGACGGCTCCCATGGGGGCCTCCTTTCGTGTCGGGGTTGCGGAGGGCAGGCCGGGACCTGCCGGAACGCGGGGGAACGCGGATCAGGGGAGCGGCGGGTTGTTCCAGCGCGGCGGCGCCACGATCACCTGCCCCTCGCCGCGCAAGCGGTCAGCCCCCTGCGCCACCTCGGCCACGACTTTCAGATTGCCCACGTTGCTCGCCGTCATACGGCGCGCCGGATTGGGGCCGGCATCACCCGGCACGAATACGCCACTTGCCTGATCCATGAGACCCGCGAACTTGACATCCTCGTCGCGCACCGAGGTCTCATCAAACGGCTCCACCGACCAGGTCGCCGGCACCACGCCGATGCGGAAGTCGTCCTCCGTGCCGGCCTTGCCATCCGCGCCAGCCGCCCAGGCCTCGGCGTCGAAACGCGCTTCGACCTTGGCCGTGGGCGTGCCGTTGCCGCCGATACGGGCGACTGCAAACGCGGGACTGACCTTGAGCGCCGCGATGCTGTCGTACAGCGCAAGACTGCCGCCCGAGGCCTGACCCACGGCCACCGTGTGCACCCCGCGCGCGGCCGCATCGGCCTGCACACGGACCACGACCTCGGAGGTGGAACGCTTCACCGTCTCGAGCAATTTCACCCCCTGGGGCAGCGCCACGTCGCCCGTCAGGCCGGAACCGACGATGCGCAGCTCGACGGTCTCACCCGCCTTCAGGTAGGACGGATGCACCGCCAGCACACGGCTGTTGCCCGCCTGCTGCAGGCTGGCCACCACATCGGCGCCGACCTCGTCCTGATCGCGCAGGAACATGCGCCCACGCATCACGCCGTCCTCGACCGCGAACACCTGACGCATCGGCGTGCCGTCGACCACCAGATCGCCACGCCACTCATAGCCGGTGTAGATCAACGCCTGGCCCTTTCCCTTCATCGCCTTGCCGTCGTCCCAACGGCCTTCGAAGGCGAGCGTGTAACGATCCTGCCCCTCGCCCGGCGCCACCTTCATCACACCCGAGAAGCCGCCGCGGCCGGTCAGGTGGCCGCTCATGCTCCACTCGCCCTTGACCACTTGCGGGCCACGGGCCTGCCAGTTTTTCCAGGCCTCCGACTGCAGCGGCAGCTTGTCTGCCAGTTCGGGCACCATCTCCTTGAGCGCAATGCCGAACCAGTCACGATCGCGCCCAAGCGCCTGATATTCGGTGGTGGGGAACTGACCGAGGTGGAAATGCACCAGGTGCTCCCACTCCTCGGCAGGTCGACGCTGCAGCATCACCCGCGCACCGGAATGGCAACGCGCGCACATCTGCGTGAATTTCTCGGACTCGAAGGCCTCGACGGTATTCAGCCGGCGCTCGAGCGCGTAACGCACGCCCTCGGTCTCGGCAGGAGCGAGGCCCTGCTTGTCGGCCAGGTACTTGACCACTGCGCGGCGCTCTTCATCGGTGATCTTCAGGCCGTGCACGATCTGCATGCGCGCAACCGACATCAGCCAGCCTTCGGGGGTCTTGCGCTGATGGCTGACGCGACTGACGCCGTCATCACTCTCGGTGTGACAGGGCAGGCACTTTGCGCGGATCAGCGCCTCGGTAGAGCTGTAAGCCGGCGGTGACGCCAGCGAGATGCCAAGCATGGCCACACTGCTCATCGCAGTGGCGAGCATTTTGATTTTCAAGACCGGATCTCCTCTTCATATCCTTTGATGAAGCGTCCCCGCGGCGGGTCGGCCTTGCCGCCTCGTACGCCGGGAACACTGCAGCACTGCGCAGACTGAAGGCGAAAACGGACATCGATCGCAGCGGGCGATCCGATCCTGTCTCCTCCTCGCACCACCGCCGAACGGCGCACGAGATCCGCTTGCAGCCCTTCTTCGAGAGCCTGCGCAGCAACCACCACTGCCTGTGCCTGTACCGATCGGCGTCGGGTTCATGCACGGGGTGATTGCATCGTATGCAGTCGCCCCTTTGGGCGTTATCCTAAAACGGCAAGCCGTCGGAACAGCCCAGGTTGCAAAAGGACGATCGCCCGTGCCATCCTGAATCGCCGCCGGAAAATCCGGAAACGAGCGTCGCCCGGTGTCTGTGCGACGCTACGGGCACACACATAACGACAAGCACGATCGCACGACGATCGAGAGAGGATGAGACATGGTTGCCACCGCCACTCGGCGTTTGCCGAGAAGGTGCAGGCGATGACCCCGCCTGGCCACAGCGCGGACAGACTCCCCTATTGCTGCACCCTGCGCGACACCCTTGACGCGGACGAGCACGCTGCGTGCCTCACCAACTGGCAGCAGCGCTACGATCAGCTCACCGCGGGCTCGTTCGCGGGGGTGTTCGAGGAGTTCTGTTTCGGCCGGCTGCAGCTGTTCCGCGAGGGTCTGAACCAGTCGGTTCATCAGGTCGGCGGCGCCTGGCCCGGATCGCGCACCTTTGCAGTGCCGATCGCGATCGAAGGTACAGGCTCGTTCGGCGGCGCAGCCTACGACGCGGAATCAATGCTGACGCTCGGCGGCAGCGACGAACTCGACTTCCGGACCCCGCGCCGGCTGGAGATTCTCGCGTGCACGGCGGACTCGTCTGCGCTCAACGACTACGCCATGCAGGTGGATCATCGCGATCTCGAAGCCGAACTTGCAGGGCACAGGCTCGCCCCGACCACGCCGGAGGGAATCAGCCTCCTCGGCAGCCTGCTGGCGACAATGATGACGGGCCTGCGCGCGACGCCCGAACTGCTCAAGCATCCGCAGATGCGCAAGGCGATGGAACAAGCCGTGTTCGCGACCCTGCTCGACAGTGTGTCGACGGGCACCGCCCGGTCAACTGCAGCGCCCTGTTGCAGCGCGCGCCAGCAGTTGGTCGCGAGGGCGCGGGCCTACATGGAAGCCCACATCGACGAGGTAATCACCGTAGCCGACCTGTGCATCGAACTCGGCGTGTCACGCCGCACGCTGCAGTACAGCTTCCAGGACGTTCTCGACCTCAACCCGGTGAAATTCCTGCGCGCCATACGCCTCAACGCGGTACGCCGAGCGCTGAAGGCTGCGGATCAGAGCCGCGGCGCGACGGTTGCCGACATCGCCGCGCGCTGGGGTTTCTGGCATCTGTCGCACTTCTCGGCCGAATACAAGGCGATGTTCAGCGAGTTGCCGTCGGAGACCCTCAAGCGACCAGGCTGACGGCGAGCGCTCCTGAAATAAAAATAACTTCTTCGGTCATTAGCCCAAATCGGCAAAAAGACGGGCAAAAAAAGTTCCCCGATCGCCCTCAGAAGTGATCAATTCAGCCAAGCTTGCGCCCGCATCCAGTCGAGCAGCGCACGCGCACGCAATTGATCGAACCCGAACCGGCTCATCAGCAGGGCCTGTTCTGCCTCCCCGTCCTGCCCGACGCCCCCATGCGAACGCAATGCGTGGAGCACCGGCGCAATCAGGATTCCATCGACGCGCCACACGCCGAGCGGCTGATCCGGCGTCACCACCACGTCTGCCTCGGCGATTCGTCCATCGCACACCACCGGCCGATGCGCGAGGCTGACAGCGTCGGGGGTCACGGCAACGTGGAGCGGCTCGGCGTCGGGCCAGCCACGACGCGCGGCCCAGAACGGGGCCTGCGGCCAGCGCGTCTCCCGGGCATAAAAATCCCGCCCGATGCGGGCAAAGCGGTAGAACAGATGCTCGATCCGCTGGCAATGAAACTGCTGCGCCAGCGCCGCAAGGCTGCGATCGTGGCGCAGGGTGGCCACCACCGCCGGGGCCTGCAGGGCAGAGGACAAGGCCTGGAAGATGCCGTTTCCGGACAGCGGGTCGACCGCCATCGCGGCATCGCCGACGCGGATCCAGTCATCGGCCACGAGGGCCTCGTTGAGCACTGCCGTGCTGGTGCGAGCATGGGGCTCGCCAACCGGCACCGCGTCGCGCACGAATGGTTCCGCCGCTTCGAGAGCGCGAAAGCGCGCACTGCAATAGTCGCCGAGCGCCTTCTTGGGCGGCAGGGTCGTGCTGGCCACATCGATCGTGAGTTGCAGGTAACGCCGCCCGTCACCCAGCGCCGCCATCCACACCCAGCCATCCTCGCAGCTTTGTACCGCCGATCCTGCCGCTCCCGGGGGGCCCTGCCAGTACTGCAAGAGTGAAACCGTCTCGACTCCGCGCACCCGCGGAACGCCGCCTCCTGGTGCAGCACGGCCACGTGCCTCGACGAGGAAGTCCGCGCCCAGCGTTCTCCGCCCGCGCTCGGTGTCGACCTCGATCTCATGCTGGCCCGGTGCAGAATGCAGCGCCGTCACCCGGCCGCGCACCACGCTGACGCCCAGGCGCTGCAGATCTTCGAGCAAACCCTGATCGAAGCGCTGGCGGTCGACCAGACTCTCGGTGTTGGCCTCGGTGTAGGCACCGTCCCAGTTTGCCCGCCGCGGCGAGGGCGGCGCGAAAGCCTGCAGCGCCTGCCGCACATCCAGCGCGCGCAGGGCCTCGATCACCCGCGCGGACACGCCTTCAACCGCAGCAAATCGCCGAGGTTCTCCCACCAGCGTCACCGGCTCGCCCATCCGCGCCAGTCCGATCGCTACCGCAGCCCCTGCCGGGCCCGCGCCGACGATGACGATGCCTTCACCTGCCATGCTGCCGCTCCCTTGGATTATCGACGCCGTGGTGACGCGCCTGCGCATGCAGCCACGCGCGAAGCGAAGCCGCATCGCCGCCAGCGACGAAGTGCTGCGCAACCGCGCCCGTCAGCCAGGCGCAGGCCATGCTCGCCCCCGCCCCGGCCAGCCCTCCGTCCAACGGCCGCACGTGGGCGCCAAAGTCGGCGTGCCCGGCGCCAAGGTCGGCGAGTTCGGCGGGCGCGCAACGCGCATCGCCAGTGACCCGCAGCACGCCGTGAAACGCGGCCGGATAAACCGGCTCTCCACGTGCGGGCGCCGCCGCACAAAGCACGACCCCAGCCGCCAGGGCACGCGCACAAGCCTCTGCCAGTTCGGGCCGCGGTTCGCGCAGACCGAGGCTCAGATTGACAAGACGTGCGCCGCTGGCGACTGCCCAGTCGATCGCTGCCGCCACCTGAGCCGCGGTCGTGGTGAGACGTGCGCGGAAAACCTGGGCGACCACGAGCTCGGCCTGCGGAGCGCAGTGAAGCAGGATGTCCGCCACGCGGCTTCCATGATTGAGGACATCCATCTCGACAGGCACGTGGAGAACCTCCGATCCAATCCGTTCGAAGGCCGCGGAGGCCGCCACCTGCGGCGCATGAACGGCGGCACAGCCGCTGTCGATCACGCCGATGCGGACCGAGATCGACATGGCTAAACCCGCTCCCCAAGCTGCTGAAGCACCTCCAGGCGTCCGTTCTCCAGGCGCACGCGCAAGTCGCAACCGCTCAATGTTGCCGCACGATGACTGATCAGGATGCGGGTACGTCCGGCGAACAGGGTGTCGACCTCGGCGATGATTGCGGCCTCGGTGGCCTCATCCACCGCCGAGGTCGCCTCGTCGAGCACCAGCACGCAGGGCTCCTGCAACAACGCACGGGCGATCGCGATGCGCTGGCGCTGACCGCCCGAGAGCTGCTGGCCGCGCTCGCCGAGCGGCGTGTCCAGGCCCTGCGGCAGGCTGGCAACCAGGGCGTCGAGATGCGCGCGCCGCGCCGCTTCAAGCACCGCGTCGTCATCGGCGTGCGGCGCAGCGTAGCGAATGTTGGTCGCCAGCGACCCCCGGAACAGCACGATGTCCTGACTCACCACGGCCACCGCACGACGCAGTTCGCCGAGTGGGATCACGCGCAGATCCGTACCGTCGAGCAGGATCGTCCCGCCTTGCGGATCGTAATGTCGATGCAGCAGATCGATCAGCGTCGACTTGCCGACACCCGAGGCGCCCGTGAGCGCCACCTTGCTGCCGGCGGGGATCGTCAGCCGGGCACCATCAAGCACGGCCTCCGATCGTTCCTGATGGCGAAACGTGACCTCGTCGAACGTGAGGTTTCCCCGCCAGGACGGCAAAACGGCAGTTGCCCGGGCATCCTCCGCGACGTCGGCCTGCGCTTCGCGCAGCTCGCTGACCCGCATCAGGCTCACGCTCATGCGCTGGATCGCAACATAGAGGCCGAGCAGGCTGTTGACCGGACCGGTCGCCATGCCGAGGTAGGTCGAAAATGCGATCAGCGCGCCGAGCTGCCAGGTGTCGTTTATCACCCACCAGCCGCCGATCATGAAGGCCGCGGCGCGCGTCAGCGAGGTGAGCGTGGACGGCACTGCATGCGTCATGAACTCGGTGCGCTGCAGGCTCAACAAGTCGTCGAGATAACGTACGCCCAGGCCATCGAGGCGGGCGCGCTCGTCACTCTCACGCCGTGAAGCCTGGATGAACTTCATCGCTGGCAGGGTCTCGACCAGGAAGCTCGACAGGTCGGCCGCGCGCTCGCGCACGGTGCGCGTACGCGACTCGACCTTGCGCCGCATCCAGCGTAGCCAGACGGTCTCGAGCGGGACGAGCACGAGCACCAGCAAGGACAACTGCCAGGACAGGCTCAGCATCAGCGCCAGCGCCCCGACGAGGCCGATCACGCTGCTGACGGCGGCGAACAGGCTGTCCACCGCAAAGCGCTGGATCTCGGCCACGTCGCCGTCGATGCGCGACAGCAGATCGCCCATGCGTTGACGGCCGTAGAAAGTGGGCGACAGTGTCTGCAGGTGGCGGTAAAGGTCACTGCGCAAGGCAAACAGGATCGTGCCGGACAACCGGGTGTGAAGCTGCCGGTTCACCCCCGCGAGTACGGTGCCGACGATCCCCACCGCGACCATGCCGCCAGCGACCTTGAGCAAGGTTCCGTAGTCCCGCGCCAACAGACCGTCGTCAATCAGCAGCTTGGTCAACCACGGCTGCAGCAGGACCAGCAGGGTAGCGACGAAGGACAGCAGCAGCAGCCCGGCGATCCTGCGCCGCTGCGGACGCACGAACCCATACAGCCAGCGCAGGCCGCGGGCCAGTTCCTCCGGCCGTTCGGCGTGGATCAGCTTTGCGAGCATGACATCGGCACAACCCCGGATCCGCGCGACCGATTGGCGCGGCGGGCCCCTCTGCATCCGGATACCAGTCGGTCGTCATCACGCATGGCTCAGCTCACCACCAGCGCGCCGTGCTCACGCCGCGCCACGCCCGCCCGCTCCAGCTCCTTCACCAGCCAGCCCGCCAGCGCGTCCGGGCTCAGCCCGAGGAAGCGCCGGTTGGCCTCGCGGTAGAGCGGCGTCTCGGCGAGGTGCTGCGGCAGTTCGTCGAGCGCCATGCTGCGCACGTCGAGCAACCTGAAGGTGATGCAGGCGCGGATGGCGTTGCGCGCCATGCGTGCGCCGTCGGCCTCGAAGGCGCGCAGGCGGGCGAAGGCGCGCTCGAGCGCATCGTCGAACTCGGTGAAGGGGGCGCCATGGCCGGGGATGACGATATCGACCGCGAGCCGGCCGATGCCTTCCAGCGTGCGCCGCGTCTCGCCGAGCCCGTCGCCGGTGCCGAGCACGTCGGCGAACAGGATGCCGAAGCCGTCGCGCCACAGCGCATCGCCCGACATCAGGATGCGGCGCTCGGCGTTGTAGTAGGCGAGCGCGTCCATGTCGTGACCGGGCGCGGCGATCGACTGCCATTCCAGCTCACCAGCAAGGAAGCGGTCGCCGGGGGCGAGCGTGGCGTCGATCTCGAAGCGCTCGCCGGCCTGGGCTGCGGTGCTCAACAGCAGCGCGGCCTCGTCCCAGTGCGTCACCGCCTGCGCCATGCCGGTCGGTACGGTGATGGTGCACCCGAAGGCGCGCTGCACGCTGGCGTTGCCGCCGATGTGGTCGGAATGCGAGTGGGTGTTGATCAGCCGCCCGAGGCGGCGCCCGTCGAGCCCCGCCCGCACCAGCGCCACCGTCTGCCCGGCGTGCGTGACGTAGCCGCTGTCGACCAGCGTCGCCTCACCGCCGTCGAACAGCAGCACGTTGTTGGCCGACAGCCAGCCGCGCTCGAAGACCTGGACGGTTTCGGGCAGGCGGGGCTGCGCGCTCAATCGCTCCCCTCCCCGACCTGCGCGGCGACATTCGCCGGCAGCGGTACGGGCTTGTCGTCAGCCTGCAGGGCCGCGGGCGGGGGCGCCACCGGCACGCCGTTGATCTCGTCTGCCGTGCGGCCGCAGCCCAGGCACACGCCCGAGTCCCAGTCGATCATGCACACGCCGACACACAGCGCATCACCGCTCATGCGCGCGTCTCCGCGGCCTGGCCAGCCTCGCCCAGCCATTCGCGGCGCTCGGCCAAGGCGGCGAGGATGCTGCGGCGATCGTCGTCGGTCGTGCGGCTCCAGCGCGTGATCTCGTCGATCGTGCGCTGACAGCCTTCGCACCAGCCGGTGTCGGGGCTCATGCGGCAGACGTTGGTGCAGGGGGAAGGAACACTCATGGGTACAGTCTCTGCTGGGATGTGGACGGCGCGTACATGCGCGCCGCCTCGTGGAATTCAGCCCCGATTATGAACGACTTACGACGCGCAGGCCGCCTTGGCGCGCTTGGCCAGCACTGCGCGCGCCACGCGCGACGCCGGCTCGCGGCCGAGCTGGGCGCTGATCCAGGCGGCGGTGTCGACCAGCGCATCGAGGTCGATGCCGGTGTCGATGCCGAGCCCGTTGAGCAACCAGACCACATCCTCGGTGGCAACGTTCCCCGACGCGCCCGCCGCATAAGGGCAGCCGCCCAGCCCGCCGACCGAGGCGTCGAACACCGCCACGCCCAGTTCGAGGGACGCATACACGTTGGCCACCGCCATGCCGTAGGTGTCGTGATAGTGGCCGGCGAGCTTGTCCACCGGCACGCGCCCGGCCACGACCTCGAGCATGCGCTGGATGCTCGCGGGCGTGCCGACGCCGATGGTGTCGCCGAGCGAGACCTCGTAGCAGCCCATGTCCAGCAGCGTCGCCGCCACGTCGGCCACCGCCTGCGGCGCGATCGCGCCCTCGTAGGGGCAGCCGACCACGCACGAGACGTAGCCGCGCACCTTGACGCCGGCCGCGTGCGCCGCCTCGGTGACCGGGCGGAAGCGCTCGAGCGACTCGGCGATCGAGCAGTTGATGTTCTTCTGACTGAAGGATTCGGAGGCGGCGCCGAACACCGCGACCTCCTTCGCGCCGGCGGCAAGCGCGGTCTCGAAGCCCTTGAGGTTGGGGGTGAGCACCGGGTAGGCGACGCCGGGCGCGGCTGCGGCGAGCACGCGCGGCAGCAGCTCCGCGTTGTCACCCATCTGCGGCACCCACTTGGGCGACACGAAGGAGGTGGTCTCGATCGCCTTCAGCCCGGCGCGCTCGAGGCGGCGCACGAGCTCGAGCTTGGTGTCGGTGGAGACGAGCTGCTTCTCGTTCTGCAGGCCGTCGCGCGGGCCCATCTCGACGATGCGGACGGATTCGGGGAGGCGGTTGTTCGCCATGGATTGCATCTCCTCAAACTTTGCCGGGCTGGAACAGCGCGTACCAGCGTGAATGTGCGGCGGACAAGGTGCCAGTCCACGGGGAGCGGGCTCTTGTGGGAGCGGGCTTGCCCGCGAAGGCAGCGATTCAGCCAGCCCTTTTCGCGGGCAAGCCCGCTCCCACAGAAAAACTACGCCCGCTGTGCAGTTCAGGCCGTCCTTGCCTCATCCAGCCCGAGCTCTTCTTTCATCTTCTGGCGGATCAGGAATTTCTGGATCTTGCCGGTCACCGTCATCGGGAAGCTGTCGACGAAGCGGATGTAGCGCGGGATCTTGTAGTGGGCGATCTGGCCCTTGCAGTACTCGCGCACCTCGTCCTCCGAGAGGCGCTCGCCCTCGCGCAGGATGATCCACGCGCACAGCTCCTCGCCGTATTTCTCGTCCGGGATGCCGACCACCTGCACGTCGAGCACCTTGGGGTGGGCGTAGAGGAACTCCTCGATCTCGCGCGGATAGATGTTCTCGCCGCCGCGGATCACCATGTCCTTGATGCGGCCGACGATGTTGCAGTAGCCCTCGTCGTCGATCACCGCGAGGTCGCCGGTGTGCATCCAGCCGCCGGCGTCGATCGCCTCCCGGGTCTTGGCCTCGTCGTCCCAGTAGCCGAGCATCACCGAGTAGCCGCGGGTGCACAGCTCGCCCGACTGGCCGCGCGGCACGATGCGGCCCTCGTTGTCGACGATCTTCACCTCCAGATGCGGCTGGATGCGGCCCACCGTGGACACCCGGCAGTCGATCGGATCGTCGGTGCCGCTCTGGAAGCTCACCGGCGAGGTCTCGGTCATGCCGTAGGCGATGGTCACCTCGGCCATGTTCATCTTGCCGATCACGCGCTTCATGACTTCGATCGGGCACGGGCTGCCGGCCATGATGCCGGTGCGCAGGCTGGACAGGTCGAACTCGGCAAAGCGCGGATGGTCGAGCGCGGCGATGAACATGGTGGGCACGCCGTAGAGGCCGGTGCACTTTTCCTGCGCCACCGTCTCCAGCACCGCCAGCGGCTCGAAGGCCTCGGCGGGATACACCATGGTGGCACCGTGGGTGAGGCAGCCGAGGTTGCCCATCACCATGCCGAAGCAGTGATACAGCGGCACCGGGATGCACAGGCGGTCGCCCGCCACCAGCTTGATCGCCTCGCCGACGAAGAAGCCGTTGTTGAGGATGTTGTGGTGCGACAGGGTCGCGCCCTTGGGGTGGCCGGTGGTGCCGGAGGTGAACTGGATGTTGATCGGGTCGTCGAACTGCAGCTTCTCGGACAGCACGGCGAGCGCGGTGAGCTCCTCGCGGCCGGGCGCGCGCAGCAGCGCGTCGAAGTTGAGCATGCCGGGCGACTCGTCCGCGCCCATGCGGATCACCATCTCCAGGCTGGGCAGGCGGTGGCTGCGCAGCAGGCCGGGTTCGCAGTGACCGAGCTCGGGCGCGAGTTCGGCGATCATCTCGAGGTAGTCGCTGGTCTTGAAGGCCGGCGACAGCACCAGCGCGCGGCAGCCGACCTTGTTGAGCGCGTACTCGAGCTCGGAGCGGCGGTAGGCGGGGTTGATGTTCACCAGCACCAGCCCGGCCTTGGCTGCGGCGAACTGGGTCAGCGTCCATTCCAGGGTGTTCTGCGACCAGATGCCGATGCGCTCGCCCGGCGCCAGGCCCAGACGCATGAAACCACAGGCGAGCGCGTCGACCTTGCTCTTCAGTTGGGCGTAGGTCAGGCGCACGTTCTGGTGACGCACCACCAGCGCCTCGCGCTCGGCGTGGCGGGCGCAGGCCTCGTCGAAGAAGCGGCCGATGGTCTGGCCGATCAAGGGCTTGGCGGATGCGCCGTGCACATAGCTCGCGGTACTGCTCATCGTGTTCCTCTCCTCATACGCCAGGGCAGCACCGGCGCTTGCCGGCCGCCAGGCTGCTTCTTCCAGACTTCCATCCTGCACCTGCAGGCTCAGGCCGCCGCTGCCGCCTCGAACTCAACCAACTCCGCACCATCGCCCACCTGGTCGCCGACACCGAAGCGGTAGGCCTTGACCGTGCCGGCGGACGGCGCGGTGATGGTGTGCTCCATCTTCATCGCCTCCAGGATCAAGAGCGGCGCGCCCTTCTCCACCTTGGCGCCCTCGGCGGCGACCAGGGCGATGACCTTGCCCGGCATCGGCGCCAGCAGGCCGCCTTCGGCGCCGCCGCCCTCGCCGCCGTGGTGCAGCGGATCGACCGCGGCCAGTTGCCACGCACGGCCCTTGGCGAAGACATGGCGGCGGCCGGCGGCGGCGATCACGGTGGCGTCCATGCGCGTGCCGTCGAGTTCGACGCGCAGCAGACCGCGCGGGTTGAGTTCGCCGCGCGCTTCGACGCTGCGGCCGTCGATCGTCAGCCGGTACGCCCCGGGCAGGTAGGCGACGTCCACCGCGTGCTCGGTCTCACCGGCGCGGAACAGCAGCGTGCGGCGCGCGGTGGCGTTCATGCGCCAGCCGTCGCGCGCGTGCCAGGGCGAGCGTGCATCGGCCGTGCGCTGGGCGCGCTTATCGGCGAGCGCGGTCTCGCGCAGCAGCTCGGCGAGCGCGGCGATCTGCAGCACCTCGTCGGGCACGCCTTCCTCGGCGGGGAAGAGGTAGGCCTTCTCGCGCTCGATCAGGCCGGTGTCGAGGTCCGCGCCGGCAAAGGCCGGGCACGCGGTCAGGCGCGACAGGAACTCGATGTTGTTGGCCACGCCCACCACGCGGTAGTCGGCCAGCGCCTGCAGCATGCGGGCGAGCGCGCGGTCGCGGTTGATGTCCCACACGATCAGCTTGGCGATCATCGGGTCGTAGTGCGGGCTGATCTCGTCGCCCTCCTCGACGCCGGTGTCGACGCGCACGTGCAGCGACTCGGCGGGCGGCGCCAGGTGCACCAGCTTGCCGGTCGAGGGCAGGAAGCCCTTGGCCGGGTCTTCGGCGTAGATGCGCGCTTCGAGCGCATGGCCGCGGATCTGCAGCTGCTCCTGCGCCAGCGGCAGCTTCTCGCCCGAAGCGACGCGCAATTGCCATTCAACCAGGTCCAGTCCGGTGATCATCTCGGTGACCGGGTGCTCGACCTGCAGGCGGGTGTTCATCTCCATGAAGTAGAACGAGCCGTCCTGATTGGCGATGAACTCGACAGTGCCGGCACCGACGTAGCCCACCGCCTTCGCCGCTTCGACCGCGGCATTGCCCATCGCCGCACGCCGTTCGGGCGTCATGCCGGGCGCGGGCGCCTCCTCCAGCACCTTCTGGTGACGGCGCTGCACCGAGCAGTCGCGCTCGAACAGATACACCACGTTGCCGTGGGTGTCGCCGAAGACCTGGATCTCGATGTGGCGCGGCTTGGTGATGTACTTCTCGACCAGCACGTGATCGTCACCAAAGCTGGAGATGGCCTCGCGCTTGCAGGAGGCGAGCAGGTCGATGAAGTCCTCCGAGCGCTCCACCAGGCGCATGCCCTTGCCGCCGCCGCCGGCCGCGGCCTTGATCAGCACCGGGTAGCCGATGGCGTCGGCCTGCTGGTGCAGATACGCCGGCTCCTGGTCGTCGCCGTGGTAGCCGGGGGTGAGCGGCACGCCGGCGGCTTCCATCAGCTTCTTGGCCTCGGACTTCGAGCCCATGGCGCGGATCGCCGCCACCGGCGGACCGATGAAGACGATGCCTGCGCGCTCGCAGGCGTGGCAGAAGTCCTCGTTCTCGGACAGGAAGCCGTAGCCGGGGTGGATGGCCTGCGCGCCGGTCTGCCTGGCGGCGGCGATGATCTTGTCGATGACGAGGTAGGACTCGCGCACCGCCGCCGGCCCGATCAGCACCGCCTCGTCGGCCAGGCGCACGTGGCGGGCGTTGGCGTCGGCCTCGGAATAGACCGCGACGGTCTTGATGCCCATGCGGCGGGCGGTCTTGATCACCCTACAGGCGATCTCTCCACGGTTGGCAATCAGGATCTTGTCGAACATGTCGTCTCCAGCTTCTTGTCGGAATTCAGAAATCTGTCTTTGCGCTATTTGCGGCCATCACGGCGCGGGCAACTCGGGGCGCGGCGGTCGCAATCGCGGCCGGAACACGCGCCGCAGGAAGCGCCAAAGCATCACGATCAGCGCCACCGCCAGCACCACGAACACCACCAGCGCCACCAGGAACCACAGCGGCTCCTGCAGCAACATCCACAGCCCGCCGGCGAACAGCGCGTCCTCGCCGAGGGAGGTGGTGACGTTGGTCACCGGCTCGGGCGAGGTGTTGATCGCCGCGCGCGCCCCCGCCTTGGCGAAGTGCGTGCCCGCCGCCAGCGTGCCGCCGGCCAACGCCGCCGCCACCTGCAAGGCGCCGCTCTGGTCGCCCATCACCGCCGCGGCGAGCGCCGCACCGGCCGGGATGCGGATGAAGGTATGCACCGCGTCCCACATCGAATCGACCCAGGGCAGCTTGTCGGCGAAAAACTCTGCCAGCAGCATCACCCCGGACACCCCGAGCAGCAGCGGATGGGTGAGCACTTCCAGCCCGCCCGGCACCTGCACGCCGCCGAAGCGCCCGAGCGCCCCGAGCACGAACACCAGCGCATACAGCCGCAGCCCGCTCGCCCAACCCAGACCCGCCGCCAATGCAGCGAGCGAGGCCATGTCGAGCGGCACACCGCTCCAGTCGAGCAGCGCGGTGAGCTCGGTCGGCCAGCTGCTGAAGGCGTAGGCGTCCATGGCGGTGTCTCCGGATGTTCGTCAGGCGCGGCTGGCAGCGCGGTCCGTGCGCTTGCCGGCCACAGCCCGGCCGCGCCTCAGCCCTGCTTGATCCACGCCGCAGGGCGCTTGTCGAGGAAGGCGGCCAAGCCTTCCTTGGCCTCGGGCGTCACGCGCAGGCTGGCGATGCGGCGCGCGGTGTCTTCCACCACCGCATCGCTCACCGGCCGGTTGGCCACCGCGCGGATCAGGTCCTTGGCCGCAGCCTGGGACTTCGGCCCGCCCTGCAGCAGCGCCTCGACCACCTCCTTGACTTTGGCGTCGAGCGCCTCGGTCACCACCGCCTCGTGCGCCAGCCCCAGTTCGGCAGCGCGCACCGAACCGATGCGCTCCGCAGTCTGGAAGTAGCGATAGGCCTGACGCTCGCCGATGGCGCGGATCACATAGGGGCTGATCGCCGACGGGATGATCCCGAACTTGACCTCGGAGGTCGCGAACACCGCCTTGTCACCGGCGATGCAGATGTCGCAAGCGCTCGCCAGCCCCATGCCACCGCCGAGCGCCGCGCCATGCACGCGCGCGATCGTCGGCTTGTTCATCTCGGCCAGCGTACGCAGCATGCCGGCGAGCTTCATCGCGTCGGCAAAGTTCTCCGCCTCGCTCGCCTCGCCGGCGGCCTTCATCCAGTTGAGGTCGGCGCCGGCCGAGAAGCTCTTGCCGCGCCCGGCCAGCACCACCGCGCGCACCGAATCGTCCGCATCGAGCTCGATGCAGGCCGTCGTGAGGTCGGCGATCAGTTGTGCGTTGAAGGCGTTGTGCACGTCCGGACGGTTCATCCAGATCGTCGCCACGCCGGCTTCGCGGGCGATCTCCAGGGTCTCATAGCTCATCTCAGCCCCCTTACATCCGGAACACGCCGAACTTCGTCGGCTGGATCGGCGCGTTGAGCGCGGCAGACAAGCTCAGCCCCAGGATGCGCCGCGACTGTGCCGGGTCGACCACGCCGTCGTCCCACATGCGCGCGGTGGCGTAATAGGGATGGCCCTGGGCCTCGTACTGGTCGCGGATCGGCGCCTTGAAGGCTTCTTCCTCTTCCTTGCTCCAGGCGCCGCCCTTGGCCTCGATGCCGTCGCGGCGCACGGTGGACAGCACGCTCGCCGCCTGCTCGCCGCCCATCACGCTGATGCGCGAATTCGGCCACATCCACAGGAAACGCGGGCTGTAGGCACGGCCGCACATGCCGTAGTTGCCGGCGCCGAAGGAGCCGCCGATGAGCATGGTGATCTTGGGCACCTGCACGGTGGCGACCGCGGTCACCATCTTGGCGCCGTCCTTGGCGATGCCGCCGTTCTCGTACTTGCGCCCGACCATGAAGCCGGTGATGTTCTGCAGGAACAGCAGCGGGATGCCGCGCTGGCCGCACAGCTCGATGAAGTGCGCGCCCTTCTGCGCCGACTCGCCGAACAGGATGCCGTTGTTGGCGACGATGCCCACCGGGTAGCCGTGGAGCTGGGCGAAGCCGCACACCAGCGTGGTGCCGTAGCGGGCCTTGAATTCGTCGAAGCGCGAGCCATCGACCACGCGGGCGATGATCTCGCGCACGTCGAAGGGCTTGCGGGTATCAGAGGGGATGATGCCGTAGATCTCTTCCGGGTCGTACAGCGGCTCCTCGCCCTGCCCGAGCGCCAGGCTGATCGGCTTCGTCCGGTTGAGGTTGGAGACGATGCGGCGCGCCAGATACAGCGCGTGGGCGTCGTTCTCGGCCAGGTGGTCGGCCACGCCCGAAAGCCGGGTGTGAACATCGCCGCCGCCGAGGTCCTCTGCCGTCACCACCTCGCCGGTCGCCGCCTTCACCAGCGGTGGGCCGCCGAGGAAGATGGTGCCCTGGTTCTTGACGATGACGGTCTCGTCCGACATCGCCGGCACGTAGGCGCCGCCGGCGGTGCACGAACCCATCACCACCGCGACCTGCGGGATGCCCTTGGCCGACATGTTGGCCTGGTTGTAGAAGATGCGCCCGAAGTGGTCGCGGTCGGGGAAGACCTCGTCCTGCCGGGGCAGGAAGGCGCCGCCCGAGTCGACCAGGTAGATGCAGGGCAGGTTGTTCTGCTCGGCGATCTCCTGCGCGCGCAGGTGCTTCTTGACCGTCATCGGGTAGTAGGTGCCGCCCTTCACCGTGGCGTCGTTGGCCACGATCATGCACTCGACGCCCTGCACGCGGCCAATGCCGGTGATGACGCCGGCGCTCGGCGCCTCGTCGTCGTACATGCCGTACGCGGCCATCTGGCCGACCTCGAGGAAGGCCGTGCCCGGGTCGAGCAGGTGGCCGACGCGGTCGCGCGGCAGCAGCTTGCCGCGCGCCGTGTGCTTGGCGCGCGCCGACTCGCCGCCACCGAGGCTGACCTGGGCCGCCTTGGCGCGCAGGTCCTCGACCTGGGCGCGCAGGCTGGCGGCGTTGGCCTGGAAGTCTTCGCTGCGGGTGTTGATGCTGGATTTGATCACGCTCATGGGGGCGCTCCGCTCAGCGAGTTTCGGTGAAGAGTTCGCGACCGATCAGCATGCGACGGATCTCGCTGGTGCCGGCGCCGATCTCGTACAGCTTGGCATCCCGCCACAGGCGGCCGACCGGGTATTCATTGGTGTAGCCCACGCCGCCCAGGGCCTGGATCGCCTCACCCGCCATCCAGGTTGCCTTCTCGGCGGTGTAGAGGATCACGCCGGCGGCGTCCTTGCGCAGGCTGCGCGCGTGGTCGATGCGGTCGCAGGCCTGGCCCACGGCGTAGGCGTAGGCGCGGCAGGCACTCCAGGTGGAGTACAGGTCGGCGATCTTGCCCTGCATGAGCTGGAACTCGCCGATCGGGGTGTCGAACTGCTTCCTCTCGTGCATGTAGGGCACGACCACGTCCATGCACGCCGCCATGATGCCGAGCGGGCCGCCCGACAGCACCGCGCGCTCGTAGTCGAGGCCGGACATCAGCACCTGCACGCCGCGGCCGATGTTGGCCTCGCCGCCGAGCACGTTCTCCAGCGGCACCTCGACGTCGTCGAAGAACAGCGGGTAGGTGTTGGAGCCGCGCATGCCGAGCTTGTCGAGGTGGGTGCCGCAGGAGAAGCCCTTCATACCCTTCTCGATGATGAAGGCGGTGATGCCCTTGGGGCCGGCGGCGAGGTCGGTCTTGGCGTAAACCACCAGGGTGTCGGCGTCGCCGCCGTTGGTGATCCACATCTTGGCGCCGTTGAGCACGAAATGGTCACCCTTGCGATCGGCGCGCAGCTTCATGCTCACCACGTCGGAGCCGGCGTTAGGCTCGGACATCGCCAGCGCGCCGACGTGCTCGCCCGAGATCAGCTTGGGCAGGTACTTCTGCTTCTGCGCCTCGGTGCCGTTGCGGCGGATCTGGTTGATGCACAGGTTTGAGTGCGCGCCATACGACAGGCCCACCGAGGCCGAGGCGCGCGAGATTTCTTCCATCGCCACGATATGGGCGAGGTAGCCCATGTCGGTGCCGCCGTACTCCTCGCTCACCGTCATGCCATGCACGCCGAGGTCGCCGAGCTTCTTCCACAGGTCGGCGGGGAACTCATTGACGCGGTCGATCTCGGCTGCGCGCGGGGCGATTTCCGCCGCGCAGAAGGACTGCAGCGTATCGCGCAGCGCGTCGATGGTCTCGCCGAGGTTGAAGTTCAGGCTGGGCACGTTCATGGGGTGTCTCCTTCTCGAGGTTGTCCTGGCGCGATGGGCTCCTTGCGCAAAATCCATTATGGACGGCGCATGCCCGGGAATGAATGGAGATTAGCGGGGCGGGGCGTTCGACGAGTGCCATCATGGTTGCAATTCGTGCCACGCGGACTAGCATTCCGATGCATGAAGATCCTCGCCCCCTCGCCCGCCGAACTCACTCGCGGCCGTGCCGCCACGCCGATCGCCTTCATCCGCGCGATCGTCACCGGGTATCGGCTGCGGGGCATGGATCCGGCCAGCGCGCTCGCGCAGGCGCAGATCCCGTCGGCCTTGCTGGACGACCCGAGCGCACGCGTCACCGCGGCGCAGATGGAGCTGATGTCGGGCGCGGCCATGCAGGCGCTCGACGACGAGGCGCTGGGCTGGTTCTCGCGGCGCCTGCCCTGGGGCAGCTACGGCATGCTGTGCCGGGCGTCGCTCACCGCGCCGACGCTGGAGGTGGCGCTCAAGCGCTGGTGCCGCCACCACCGTCTGCTCACCGAGGACATCGTCTTCGAGCTGACCCAACGCGGGGGGCTCGCCACGATCGGCGTCACCGAGCACGCCGCGCTCGGCGAACTGCGCGAGTTCTCCCTCGTCAGCACCCTGCGCTACCTGCTCGGCTACGCCTGCTGGGTGGTGGATTCACGCATCGCGCTCACCGCGGCCGCCTTCCCCTTTCCCGCCCCGGCCCACGCCGACGCCTACGCCTACCTCTTCGCCGGCCCGGCGCGCTTCGCCGCAGAATCCGCCAGCATCGCCTTCGACGCGCGCTACCTCGCGCTGCCGGTGCGCCGCGACGAAAAGGCCTTGCAGACCATGCTGCAGCGCGCGCTGCCGCTCACCGTGCTGCAGTACCGCCGCGACCGCCTGCTGGTGCACAGCGTCGCGCAGATCCTCGCCGCTGACCCTGCCGCCACCCACACCGCGGAAGACGTCGCTGCCCAGCTCAACACCTCGGTGCGCACACTGCACCGGCAGCTCAAGGAGGAAGGCGTGTCACTGCAACGGCTGAAGAACGAGTCGCGCCGCGAACACGCGGTGAAGCTGCTGCTGCAGACGACGAAGCCGGTCAAGCAGATCGCCGCCGCGGTGGGGTTCGACAGCGAGAAGAGCTTTGCGCGCGCGTTCCGGGAGTGGACTGGGGTGGCGCCGAGCGCGTACCGGACGAGCATTGGGTCGGCACCGTAGCCAGTGCCGCGCGCAACGGATTTAATGCCGCCCGTCCGGCCAAACCCCGCTAGTTGACCGGCATCACGAACTCCGGCCCGTTCGAGCCGCTGTCGGGCCAGCGCTGCATGATGCTCTTGTAGCGCGTGTAGAAGCGCACGCCTTCCTCGCCGTAGGCGTGGTGGTCGCCGAACAGGCTCTGCTTCCAGCCGCCGAAGGAATGCCAGGCCATCGGCACCGGAATCGGTACGTTGATGCCCACCATGCCGACCTGGATCCGGTTCACGAAGGCCTGCGCAGTGCGCCCGTCGCGGGTGTAGCAGGCGACACCGTTGCCGAGGGCGTGGGCGTTGATCAGCGCCACCGCGTCGGCGAAGGTGGATACGCGCACCACGCACAGCACCGGCCCGAAGATCTCCTCGTCGTAGATCCGCATGCCCGGGCGCACGTGGTCGAACAGCGTGGGGCCGACGAAGAAACCGTTCTCGCGCCCCGCCACCGTCAGGCCACGGCCATCGAGCACCAGCTCGGCGCCCGCGTCCACCCCGGCGGCGATGTAGGCCTCGATGCGCGCCCTGGCCTCGGCCGTGACCACCGGGCCCATGTCGGCGCCCGACGCCTCGCCGTCATCGACCCGCAGCGTATGCGCACGCGCCCTGACCCGCGCCACCAGGTCGTCGGCGATCGAACCCACCGCAACCGCCACCGAGATCGCCATGCAGCGCTCGCCGGCCGAACCATAAGCAGCGCCGATCAGCCCGTCGGCGGCCTGGTCGAGGTCGGCGTCGGGCATCACCACCATGTGGTTCTTGGCCCCGCCCAGCGCCTGCACGCGCTTGCCGTGGCGCGCCGCGGTCTCGTGGATGTGACGGGCGATCGGCGTCGAGCCGACGAAGCTCACCGCGGCGATATCGGGGTGCGCGAGCAGCGTGTCCACCGCCACCCGGTCGCCCTGCACCACGTTGAACACGCCCGCGGGCAGCCCGGCCTCGCGGAACAGCTCGGCGGTGAGCAGCGAGGGCGAAGGATCGCGCTCGGACGGCTTGAGGATGAAGGCGTTGCCGCAGGCGATCGCCACCGGCGCCATCCACATCGGCACCATGAAGGGGAAGTTGAACGGCGTGATGCCGGCCGCCACCCCGATCGGCATGCGCTGGCTCCAGTTCGCGATGCCACCGCCGACGTCTGCGGAGTGCTGGCCCTTGAGCAGTTGCGGGATGCCGCAGGCAAACTCGATGATCTCCAGCCCGCGCTGTACCTCGCCCTGCGCGTCGGGGAAGGTCTTGCCATGCTCGCGCGTGATCAGGCGCGCGAGCTCGTCGGCGTGCCGCTCGACCAGCGCCTTCATCTTGAACAGCACGCGTGCGCGGCGTTGCGGCGCATGTTCGGCCCAGCTCACCTGCGCGCGCACTGCAGAGGCCACCGCCGTGTCGACCTCGGCCATCGTGGCCAGATCGACCTCGCGCGCAACGCGGCCGAGGGCGGGGTCGAACACCGGACTGGTGCGGGCGCCGTCACCCTGACGGATTTCATTGTCGATCCAGTGGCCGACGCGCGCGGGCGCGGCCGTGCAATGCATGCTCATCGTCTTGTCTCCTCGCTGACGGATTTCGTTCTATTGCCTGGCTGACCGCTACCTGGCCAAGCCCACCGCGAAGCCCCCGACGAGACGATGCGGACAGGCCGACCGGGCCCCGTCGGTCAGGACGCGCATGGACGGCCATCTTAGAACAACCCCGGTCCCGCCAACCTGCCCGGAAGCTGCTCAGCAGAGCGTCGGCTGCCCACGGCCCCATGGATCCGATTGACCCTGCAAGCTTCTGGACTATGGTTAAGACGTTGCCAGACAGGAGGCGCACATGACAAATCCATCCATCCGGGCCACGATGCGGGCGCTGCTGGTCGTCGCTTTCATGTTCGGTCCCGCCGTCGTGTTACCGGCTCCCATTCCGGGCACACGGGTCGAACTCCAGCCGCCGGAAGGATTCACGCCCTCGCGGCGTTTTCCCGGATTCGAGCACCCGGCGCAAGGGGCCTCGATCATGGTCAACGAAATACCGGCCGGATACGCCGAGCTGCGCGCCGGGTTCACGCGCGAAGGGCTGGCGTCACGCGGCATGCAACTGATCGAGATGAAGGACGTGGCGGTCGCCGGCGCGCCCGCGCTGCTATTTCACGTCACTCAACAAGCCGCCGGCATCGACTTCCGCAAGTGGATGCTGCTCGCCCCGCGCGGAAACGAGAGCGTGCTGGTGGTCGGCACGTTTCCACGCACGGCACCCGCGCCATTCGGCGAAGCGGTGCGCCTCGCGGTGCTGAGCACGTCGACGACAACCGGGCAGACCGACCCCATGGCAGACCTGCCGTTCCATGTCGACGCGGGCTCGCGGCTCAAGCTCGCCCAGCGCATGGGAAACATGCTCGTCCTGACCCGCAGCGGCTCGATGGCGCGCACGTCGGCGGAAGAACCCTTGTATGTGATCGGCCCCTCCGTGGGCAGGGTCCCAATCGACGACCTGCAGCGCTTCGCCGAGGAGCGCGCGCGGCAAACCGTGGAGATTTCCGGCTTGCGCGGCATCCAGGGCCGCAACTTGAAAGTCGATGGGCTCGAGGCGTACGAGATCGTCGCTGATGCAAACGATCTGCGTAGCGGGCTGCCCTTGCGCTTCTATCAGGTCGTCGCGCCCGATCCTGGTGGCTACGTCATCTCCCAGGGGCTGGTCGGCACCGACATCGCAGCGGAATACCTTCCGGAGTTCCGCCGTCTCACCGAGTCCTTCCGACGCCGCCAGCCAACGGTCACAAGTCGACGCGGCACTTCGGCGACGCAATAGCATGAACGTACCCGTTCGCTGCCAGATCCGCGCTGTACAGCTCAAAGCACACTTTCCGCTTCAAAGCATTGCGCTGCTGCGCGTGGCTGACCTCTACGCGCTCAGGCCTAGAGAAAGTTGCTCGGATTCGTGCACATCTGCCGGGACGCTGCCGGCGCGGGCGCCTGACCGGACAGGTCGAGGGTCGCGCCGTAGTAGGAATTGGCGTTCGCAAACGGCGCGGTGCGCTGGGCAACCTCCAGCCGGAAGGGCGCGCGTCCAGGCGCATTGCCCGAGAACACGCGCTGCCACTCGCCACTGCCGAACTCCTCGCAGGCGATCTCGGTCAGCGTGACACCGCGCGCCCGCATCGCGCCGACGATGTCATAGGGTGGCTGCGCCCCGATCTCCATCCAATTCACGCCCAGCGTTTTCGCCACGGGCGAGCCGGTGACGGACACGCTCAGATCGCCCAGCCGGCCGCTCGCCGACAACTGGCGTGCGCCGGGTTTCGCTGCCCAGCGCACACCGCCCAGGCGCTGACGCAGGCTGGCCAGCGCCACGGCTTCGCCCGGTGCCGCGGGCAAGGCGGCGAGCAAGGCATCGGTCGCCGCCGCGCTCGCGCCGATCTTGTTCCAGTCCGCCACGCATTGCTCGTCGGCCCAACGCGCGGCGTCGGCGCTGCGCGACACATAGGCCTGGCGGCATTCGGCGAGAAAGCGCGGACGCGCCTCCTGCGGCACCACCAGGGGCGCGGGCACCGAACCGGCTACGACGGCGCCGGTGGTCCTGTTCATGTTGTCGAGCTCCACACTCGGGACGGGCGGGCGTGCCTGCGCCGAGGCGACCGACGAGACGAGGATGCCGAGGGCGAGCGCAAGAAGGTTTCTGTACATGGCGGCGACCTCCGGATTGCTTCTGCAGCCTAGACGTCGGGTTGGCCATGGGCAAGGCCCACCGAGGGCGCATCGCGAACCGGCACGGCTTGTGCATTTCGCACTGCACCCACTGTGCCGGTGTCGGGATTTCTTACACCGAGATCATTTCAAAAAAAATATATTTGCATCAAACACCTATGCTTCAAGGATCTAGGATGAATGGCACGGGGATTGCTTTGTGATACGACTACCGTCTGACGGACGATCTTGTAAGCCCACATGGAGTCACCATGACCAGCATGAAGAACACTGCTCTCGCCATTGCGTTCGCAAGCCTGAGTCTCAGCGCCAACGCAGCCGTCATCTCGTTCGAAGCCCCGCTCAACCTGGAAACCACCGAGATCAACCAGACACTGACTCTGGATCAGTTCGACAGCAGCCTTGGCACGCTCGACTCGGTCACAATCCAGTTCTTCGGCCGGGGCAAATCCAGCGCCACGATCGAAAATACCTCTGCCAACCCGCAGAGCTACCGCTTCATCAGCGTGCTGGATCTGGTGTTCTCCGGCCCCTTGTCTAACTCCGTGTCAATCGAGCTTTTCAACACCAACGGATTCGTGTCGATCGCCAACGGCACAACACTCGACCTTGGCTCTGTCGACATCAGTGATTCGCTCACACTTAACGTCGCCTCAACCGACTTCGTCCCTTATATCGGCACCGGCAATCTGGCCTTCACCTGCGTGAGCTTCGTCACCAACACCCAGACAGGCGGCGGCGGTAACGTCGTTGTCCGCCAGAACACTGAAGCTGGTTGCGGCGCGTCCGTGACGTACGCATACACGGCAGCGCCGACGACAAACCCGGTTCCCGAGCCCGGTTCGCTCGCCCTGCTCGGCCTCGGCCTGGTGGGCCTCGCAGGCCTGCGGCGCAAGACGCGCTGATCCGCTCCCGCTGATCGACCCCTGATAAACCGTCCCAAAAGGACGGTTTATCGCGTTCACGAGCCCAGTCGCCACGCACTCAAATGCATCCCTTCACCCCAGACCGGAGACGACAATGACGAAGCTCCTCCCCTTGCCCGCCCTGCTGCACGTGGCAACCCTCATCGTCTGCAGCGCGCTGCTCGCCACCCCTGCCCTCGCCGACGAGATCGACTGCAACGGCCGCATGGGCCGCGCCGCCATCGACGGCGACCTGCGCGTACCGGCAGGCAAGCGCTGCACGCTCGACGGCACGCGCATCGACGGCAACATCAAGGTCGGCCGTGGCGCCACCCTGCAGGCACGCGGCGTGCGGGTTGAAGGCAATATCCAGGCCGAAGGCGCGCGCGAGGTCGCGGTGGCCAATTCGCGTATCGGCGGCAACATCCAGCTCGAACAGGGCAGCGCGGTGCGGGTCGATGGGGTCGAGGTCGACGGCGACATCCAGGTGTTCTCGAACCGCGGCGCGATCCGGGTCAGCCGCAATCGGGTGGACGGCAACCTGCAGTGCAAGCAGAACCGGAACCGGCCGAGCGGCGGCGGCAATCGGGTGCGCGGGAACAAGGAGGATCAGTGCGCGCGGCTGTAAGCGCAGCCCGTGGGCGAGGATGGCGAGGCGAGGCGACGCACGCCAGGCTTGCGCCCCGCTTCATCGGGGGTGACACTTCGCCGCCCAACCGAGCATTCACGCGGCGTTTACCACGCCCGGCGCCCTGCTTCCGATCGCCCCAAAGCGCAGCGCCCCCTCTTCATCCCCCCGAGACACCGCAATGGACCTGCCCGCCCACCAGCTCACCATGACCGTCCTGATGACGCCCGACACCGCCAACTTCTCGGGCAAGGTCCACGGCGGCGCCATCCTCAAGCTGCTCGACCAGGTGGCCTACGCCTGCGCCAGCCGCTACGCCGGCCACTACGTGGTCACGCTCAGCGTCGATCAGGTGATGTTCCGCCAGCCGATCCAGGTCGGGGAGCTGGTCACCTTCCTCGCTTCGGTGAATCACACCGGCAACTCGTCGATGGAAGTGGGCATAAAGGTCGTCGCCGAGGACATCCGCGCCAAGGTCGTGCGCCATGTGAATAGCTGCTTCTTCACCATGATCGCGGTCGATGACGACGGCCGGCCGACCAAGGTGCCGGCACTGTCGCCACAGACGGCCGACGAACGCCGCCGCTGCGCCGAAGCCGAGGTGCGCCGGGCGATGCGGCGCGAGCTGGAGCGCAAGTTCGCCGAGGTGCACGGCGGAGACTAAAGGGTGGCTGATGGGCAACGGGCGGCCTTGTCAGCCCTGAATCCATGGTGATACCTTGGTAACACCCTGAAGCCTCAAGGAAAAACCATGACCACGACCTCACTCAAGCTCCCCGACGCGCTGAGGCAGCGTGCCGCGCAAGCCGCCCAGCGACAGGGCATTTCGCCGCACGCCTTCATGGTGCAGGCCATCGAGCAGGCAGCGACCCTGGCGGAACAACGTGCGGGCTTCGTCGCCGAGGCGCTCGGCGCTCGTGAGCAGATGCTGGCAACCGGCGAAGGCTACGACGCCGCCGACGTGCATGCCTGGCTCAAAGCGCGCGTCACCGACCGCAAGGCCGCAAGACCGCAGGCCAAGACTTGGCGCGGCTGATCTATTCGGCGCGCGCACTCGACGAGCTCGAGCGCGTGACGGACTTTCTTGTCGACACTGATCCCGCTGCCGCGGCGGTAACGGCCGACCTGATCGCGGAAGCCGTGGCGATCCTCGCCCACCATCCCTTGATCGGCCGCCCGGCCGAGCATGGTCTGCGGGGTTTGGTCATCTCGCGTGGGCGAACGGGTTACGTCGCCCTTTACAGTGTCGAAACCGCGCAAGACTGCGTCCTGATCCTCGCCGTCCGCCATCAGCGCGAGGCGGGTTACTGGTCGTAGCTTACCGAGGCGCTCAGCTTCGCAGCACCCCCGCTGCCTTCTGCCCCGGCGGCGTCGGCTGTTCCTGCTGTTGCGGGCGCGCCGCGGCGTTGGCGCCGACCTGCGACATGGCCTCGTACGAGGCCAGCGCGCGCTGCGCGGAATAGTTGTTGCGCACGTCGCCGTTGGCGGCGGCGGCGCGGGCCTGTTCGACGGCGCGTGCTTCCACGGTGCCGTTGTCGGGGCTGGGCGCGGCCTGCGCCGACGCTTCGCCGCGCGCAGCAGTGCTGAGGGTGACGACGGCGCTGGGTTGCGCGGACGCGCTCGCGGCTGCGCCTTCTGCGTCGCTGGGGCGCTGGACCTGCGCTTCCTGCTGCGCAGCCTGCGCCTGGCGCACGTCGGCCGACCGCATCAGTTCGCGGGGGACCGGATTCATTCCGGCAGAGATCGCATCCATGGCATTCGCCTCGCTGTCATTGCTCGCATTCGTCCGCATCGCCGCCGCTGCGCGACCTGTGGGGGCAGCGCGCACGGTGCGCCAGCGCGAACGATTTGGGACTCATGCTCGCAGAGCTTCGGGCACCTGCGTGTGCAACCCGTCACGGCTGCGCGCATGTGGCAGGCGTGGACCACCCGGCCTGGGCACCCGGATCCGCTGCCGACCGCCGCCCCCCAAAAAAACACGAGGCCGGCCTTCCCCGTGCGGAAAAGGCCGGCCCCGCGGCTGCCATCAGACGCTGGTCAAGCCGCCAGCGCGCGCCCGATCACCAGCTTCTGGATGTCGCTGGCGCCTTCGTAGATCTGGCACACGCGCACGTCGCGGTAGATGCGCTCGACCGGGAAGTCAGTGACGTAGCCATAGCCGCCGTGCACCTGGATGGCGTCCGAGCACACGCGCTCGGCCATCTCGGAGGCGAAGAGCTTGGCCATCGAGGCTTCCTTCAGGCACGGCCGGCCGGCGTCCTTGAGGCTGGCCGCGTGCCACACGAGCTGGCGCGCGGCTTCGAGCTGCGTCGCCATGTCGGCGAGCCGGAAGTTCACCGCCTGGTGCTCGAAGATCGGCTTGCCGAAGCTCTCGCGCTCCTGCGCGTACTTGACCGCCGCCTCCAGCGCCGCGCGCGCCATGCCGAGGCACTGCGCGGCGATGCCGATGCGGCCGGCCTCGAGGTTCGACAGCGCGATCTTGTAGCCCTCGCCTTCCTTGCCGATCACCGAATCCGCCGGAATACGGCAGTCCTCGAACAGGATCTGCGTGGTGTCGGAGGCCTTCTGGCCCATCTTCTCCTCGATGCGGCCGACCTGGTAGCCGGGCGCGCTCGCGGGTACGAGGAAGCAGGTGATGCCCTTCTTGCCGGCGGCCTTGTCGGTGACGGCAAAGACGATGGCGACATCGGCGTACTTGCCGGTGGTGATGAACTGCTTGACGCCGTTCAGCACCCACTCGTCGCCCTCGCGGACTGCCGAAGTGCGGATCGCCGAGGCATCCGAGCCCACGTGCGGTTCGGTCAGGCAGAAGCAGCCGAGCTTCTCGCCGCGGGCGAGCGATTTCAACCAGGCTTCCTTCTGCGCGTCGTTGCCGAAGCGGTTGAGGATGCCGCAGGGCAGCGAGTTCTGCACGCTGACGATGGTCGAGGTGGCGCCGTCGCCGGCGGCGATCTCCTCCAGGGTCAGCACCAGGCTCATGTAGTCCATGCCGGCACCGCCCCATTCCTCGGGCACCACCATGCCGAGCGCGCCGAGTTCGGCGAGCTCGTTGAGCGCTTCGCGCGGGAAGGTGTGGTTGCGATCCCATTCGGCGGCGAAGGGGGCCAGGCGCTCCTGCGCGAAGGCGCGCATCGAGTCGCGGATGAGTTCCTGTTCCTGGGTCAGAATCATTGCACTGCTGTCCTTGTAGAAGTCCTTGCTAGGGGCATGGCGGGGCGGCCTCGTGAGCGGCCCCGCACCTGTCGATCAGATTCAGCCGCAGGCCACCGACGAATCGACCTCGATCGCCATCGCCGTGGCTTCGCCGCCGCCGATGCACAGGCTGGCCACGCCGCGCTTGAGGCCGCGCTTGCGCAGCGCGCCGATCAGCGTCACCAGAATGCGCGCGCCCGAGGCGCCGATCGGGTGGCCGAGCGCGCAGGCGCCGCCATTGACGTTGACCTTGTCGTGCGGCAGCTTCATCTCGTGCATCGCCGCCATGGTGACGACCGCGAAGGCCTCGTTGATTTCCCACAGATCGACGTCGTCGGTCGACCAGCCCGCCTTGGCCAGCACCTTCTGCATCGCGCCCACCGGGGCAGTGGTGAACAGCGCCGGTTCCTGCGCGTGGGTGGCGTGGCCAATGATGGTGGCGACCGGCTTGAGGCCGAGCTTGTCGGCGGTGGACTTGCGCATCAGCACCAGCGCGGCGGCGCCATCCGAGATCGAGCTCGAGTTGGCCGGCGTGACGGTGCCGTCTTTCTTGAACGCGGGCTTGAGGCCCGGGATCTTGTCGATCTGCGCCTTCGGCGGCTGCTCATCCTTGTCGACGACCACGTCGCCCTTGCGGCCCGACACCGTGACCGGCACCACCTCCCAGGTGAAGTCGCCGTTGCTGATCGCGGCCTGCGCGCGCGTGGTGGAGGCAATGGCGAATTCGTCCTGCGCCTGGCGGGTGAAGTCGAAGTGGCTGGCGCAGTCCTCGGCGAAGGTGCCCATCAGGCGGCCCTTGTTCTCCTTGGAGTAGCTGTCTTCCAGGCCGTCGAGGAACATGTGGTCGAACATCTGGCCGTGGCCGAGGCGGTAGCCGGCGCGCGCCTTGGGCAGCAGGTAGGGCGCGTTGGACATGGACTCCATGCCGCCGGCGACCATGATCTCGTTGCTGCCGGCGAGGATCAGGTCGTGCGCCAGCATGGTGGCCTTCATGCCCGAACCGCACACCTTGTTGATCGTGGTGCAGCCAGCCGACAGCGGCAGGCCGGCGCCGAGCGCGGCCTGGCGGGCGGGCGCCTGGCCGACGCCGGCGGGCAGCACGCAGCCCATGATCACTTCTTCGACCTGCTCGGGCTTGAGGCGCGCGCGCTCCACCGCCGACTTGATGGCGACGGCGCCGAGCTGCGGCGTGGTCAGGCTGGCGAGATCGCCCTGGAAACCGCCCAGCGGCGTGCGGGCGACGGAAACGATGACGACGGGATCGGACATGCGGTTCTCCTGATTGATTGGTGTTGGTCTGGGTTGCAAGTGCCGCGCTCAGCCACCGAGCGCGTCGAGCGCCGCGACGTAGCGCGGCATGAGATCGTCCGGGCGGCTCACATTCACCCCGAGGTCGCGGATCAGGCCGTTCTTCAGGCCGTAGATCCAGCCATGCACGGTGAGCGGCTGGCCGCGCTGCCAGGCGTCCTGCACGACCACGGTCTGCGCCACGTTGGCCACCTGTTCGATGACGTTGAGCTCGCAAAGGCGGTCGTGGCGCAGCTCGGGCGGCAGCGTGTCGACCGCGCGCAGGTGGCGCACATGCACGTCCTGCACGTGGCGCAGCCACAGATCGACGAGACCGACGCGCGCGCGCTCGAGCGCCGCCTTGACGCCGCCGCAGCCGTAGTGGCCGACGACCATGATGTGCTTCACCTTGAGCACGTCGACCGCGTACTGGATGACGGCGAGGCAGTTGAGGTCGGTGTGCACCACCACGTTGGCCACGTTGCGATGCACGAAGACTTCGCCCGGCAGCAGGCCGACGATCTGGTTGGCCGGCACGCGCGAATCCGAGCAGCCGATCCACAGGTATTCCGGGCTCTGCAGGTGCGACAGCTTCTCGAAGAAGCCGGGGTCGAGCTGCTGCATCTGGCGCGACCACGCCTGGTTGTAGTCGAAGAGGTGGAAGAGGTTCTCGTTGTTGACCGCGTCCTCGGACCACTGCGACAGGTCGAGGGTGAGGAAGACCGTGCCCTCGACCGGGCTCGGGTAATACGCCGGCGCCTCGGTGAAGCCGAGCTCGCGGTACAGCTTCATCGCGATGCGCATCGCCGGCAGGGTGTCGAGCAGGATGCGGCGGTAGCCCAGCTCCTGCGCCGCCTTGATCGCCGCCAGCGCGAGCTGCCGCCCCAGGCCGCGCCCGCGCATGTCGGGGTCGACATAGAGCCGCTTCATCTCGCACACGCCCTCCGAGAACCGGCGCACGCCCACGCAGCCGCAGGGCACGCCGTCCATCTCGACGAAGAACAGGCGGCCGCCGGCCTCGCCATAGGCGCCCGGCAGGTTGGCGACCTCGTCGGCAAAGCCCTGGTAGCTGAAATCCACCCCCAGCCACGCGGCGTAATTGCGGAAGAACTGGCGCACCTGCTCCAGCTCGGTGACATCGGACGCGCCAAGCGCGCGCAGGCGATAAGTCATTTCAGCTCCCGTGGTCCGGTTCGTCCGATGCACGCACCCTCATCAGCCGGCGCGCTCGCTCTTGCCCTGCATCGCCATGATCGTCTGCTGCATGATCGCGCACAGCGTCCATTGCTCGTCGCGGATCGCATACACGTCGGCACGGGTCACGATCAGCGTGCGTCCCGGACGCACCACCTCGCCGCGCGCCACCAGGCGCTGACCGTCGGCCGGCGCGACCAGGTTCATCTTGTACTCCACCGTCAGTACGCTGGTGTCGGCAGGGGTCAGCGTGTTGGCGGCGTAGCCCGCGGCCGAGTCGGCGATCATGCCGACCACGCCGCCGTGGATGAAGCCGTGCTGCTGGGTAATCTCGGGCCTGTGCGGCAGATGGATCTCGACATAACCGGGCTCGACCAGCGCCATCTCGGCGCCGATCAGGCTCATCGCGTGCTGGAGCCCGAAGCTCGCGCGCACGCGCTCGGCGTAGTTCGGATCACGGGGCTGGAACTGCGGCATTTCGGGTCGCATGTTGGGGTCTCCTCACGGCGGTTTACTGCTTGTTTTAACGTTTACGTCAACGTAAACTCGGCACTGAAAAAATGCAAGCGCTCAGGCAATCTCGTGGCGGCCTCAGCCGACGCTGGCACGATCGATCCGGCGCACGAGCTCGGCCCGCGCCGCGGCCGCGCCCTCGGCGTTGTCGCCAAGCAGGGCCTCGCACTGGCGCTCGAGCATGTCGATCTCCTGGAGCACCGCTTCGATGTCGCGACGCTGCTGTTCCATGGCCGCGCGCCGCACCGCCAGCGCGGTGAGAAAGCGCTGCAACTGCGGCGCCGAATTGCGCACGCCGCCGTACATGTCGAGCAGCTCGCGGATCTCGGCCAGCGACAGGCCGAGGCGCTTGCCGCGCAGGGTCAATTTGAGGCGGGTACGATCGGCCTTGGTATAAACACGGGCGCGGCCCACGCGCGCCGGGGTCAGCAGGCCCTGGTCCTCGTAGAAGCGAATCGCCCGCGGGGTGATGTCGAATTCGCGCGCGAGTTCGGTGATGGTGAAGGTTTGTTCGTTGCCCATGCTCGGTCACGATGGCCAGCCTCCTGAATCTGCAGAAGCTAACGCAATTTATTGATTTAATTACTGATAACGAAAAAGTCGAACCGAAGTTAAGCAGATTCCCGGGTTTTGGGCAATGCGCACGCAGCGCTGTGCCTGCCCGCCCCCGGATCGCCCTCCCGGACAGGACAAGACCATGAGCACAGCCCCGACCCCAACCACTCAGACCCAACCCGACCTCCTCTACCCCTTCGACACCCTGCCCGACCCTGGCACCACACTTGAAGTGGCGCCCGGCGTGCGCTGGGTGCGCATGCGCCTGCCGTTCGCGCTCGACCACATCAACCTGTGGCTGCTCGACGACGGCGACCGCGTGGTCGTCATCGACTGCGGCTACGCCTCGCCCGACACCCAGGACGCGTGGAACGCCGTGCTCGCCGCCGACGGCAGGCCGATCGGCCGCGTCATCGTCACCCACCACCACCCCGACCACGTCGGGCTGGCCACCTGGCTTGCGGCGCGCGACGGCGCCCCCATCCACATGACCCAGGGCGAGTTCTTCGCCGCGCAGGCGATCTGGCACCAGACCCCGGGCTACTCGGTCGTCGACATGCTCGACCAGTTCCGCCGCCACGGCCTGGCCGACGAGCGCCACGACGCCCTGTCCAGCCGCGGCAACGCCTACCGCCGCGGCGCGCCCGAAGTGCCCGGCCACTACCGCCGCCTGTTCGACGGCGACGAAGTACGCATCGGCGCCCACACCTGGCGCGTCATCGTCGGCTTCGGCCACGCGCCCGAGCACGCCAGCCTGTACTGCGCCGAGCTCGGCGTGCTCATCTCGGGCGACATGCTTCTGCCGCGCATTTCCACCAACGTCAGCGTGTATGCGGCCACGCCGCACGACGACCCGCTGGGCTGGTTTCTGCGCTCATTGCGGGAATTGTGCAACATTCCCGACGACACGCTCGTGCTACCATCCCACGGCAAACCTTTCAAGGGTATTCGATCAAGGGTTGATCAGCTCGTCGAGCATCATCGCGAGCGCTGCGAAGTGTTGCTGGCTGCCTGCCGCACACCGCGCACCGCCGCCGAACTGTTGCCGACCCTGTTTCCACGCGCGCTCGATACCCATCAGGTCATGTTCGCCATGGGGGAGGCCATTGCCCACCTCAACCACCTCGAGAGTCAGGGAGCACTGTCGAGGCAGGTCGATGCGAACGGCCTGATCCGTTTCAACCCTTGCCACCAAGCCCGCCCCAAATAACAGGAGCCCCATACACATGGCCGCACCCAGCACCGACACCCCCAAGTGTGACCTGCCCGACCCGCAGGAAGTCGCCAAGACCTACGCCGAAGTCGCCCGCCGCGCCTCGCACCTCATCAGCGACCACGTCCATCGTCAGCTCAAGAAGGGCGTCTCGACCCCCGCCGACGAACTCGGCATCGCCCAGGCCTTCATGGACATGATGGCCAAGCTGCTGGCCAACCCCTACAAGCTCGCCCAGTCGCAGATGAACCTGGTGTGGGATTACTTCTCGCTGTGGCAGCACTCGATGATGCGCGTCGCCGGCCTCAGCGCATCGCCGATCGCCTCGCCCGAGAAGAGCGACAAGCGCTTCAAGGACGAACAATGGGAAGAGCACTTCCTGTTCGACTTCATCAAGCAGTCGTACCTGATCGCCGCCCGTCACATCCATGACACCGTGAGCGGTGTCGACGGCCTCGACGACCAGACTCAGAAGAAGGTCAACTTCTACACCCGCCAGTACATCGACGCCCTGTCGCCGTCGAACTTCGCGATGACCAACCCCGAAGTCTTCCGCGAGACGGTCAAGAGCCACGGCCAGAACCTGCTCAAGGGCCTCAACAACCTGCTGCGCGACGTCGAAGACGGCGGCGGCAACCTGCGCGTCAAGATGACCGACACCACGGCCTTCGAGCTGGGCAAGAACGTCGCCACCACGCCGGGCAAGGTCGTGTTCCAGACCGAGATGATGCAGTTGGTGCAATACACCCCCAGCACCGACAAGGTGCTGAAGAAGCCGCTGCTGATCGTGCCGCCGTGGATCAACAAGTTCTACATCCTCGACCTGCGCGAGAAGAACTCGTACATCAAGTGGTGTGTTGACCAGGGTCACACCGTGTTCGTGATCTCGTGGGTCAACCCCGACGAGCGCCTGGCCAGCCGCGGCTTCGACGCCTACGTCAAGGATGGCGTGCTCGCCGCGCTCGACGCCATCGAACAGCAGACCGGCGAGAAGGAAGTGAACGCAGCCGGCTACTGCCTGGGCGGCACGCTGCTCGCCACCACGCTCGCCTACCTCGCTGCCAAGCGCCAGAAGCGCATCGCATCGGCCACCTTCTTCACCACCATGACCGACTTCACCGAACCCGGCGAGCTCGGCGTGTTCATCGACGAAGGCCAGGTCTCCAGCCTCGAGAAGAAGATGTTCGAGCGCGGCTACCTGGAAGGCTCGGAAATGGCCGGCACCTTCAGCATGTTGCGTTCCAACGACCTGATCTGGTCGTTCGTGGTCAGCAACTACCTGATGGGCAAGGACCCGTTCCCGTTCGACCTGCTGTACTGGAACTCGGACTCCACCCGCATGCCCGCCGCCATGCACAGCTTCTACCTGCGCACCATGTACATGGAAAACCGCCTCATCGAGCCGGGCGGCATCGAGATCGACGGCACCCCGATCGACCTCACCAAGATCAAGGTGCCGTGCTACTTCATCTCGGCGATCGAAGACCACATCGCGCCGTGGAAGAGCACCTACATGGGCGCCCGCCGCTTCACCGCGCCGGTGCGCTTCGTGCTGGGTGGTTCCGGCCACATCGCCGGCATCGTCAACCCGCCGGCGGCCAACAAGTACGGCTACTGGGTCAACCCGGCCGCCAAGCTGGCCGAAACGGGCGAAGCCTGGCTCGAAGGCGCCCAGCAGAACGCGGGCTCGTGGTGGACCGACTGGCAATCCTGGGTCACCGCCCACGACGCCACCGAGGCCGACCCGCGCGACCCCGCCAAGGGCAAGCTGAAGGCGCTGGAAGACGCGCCGGGCAGCTTCGTTAAGGCGCGTGTTGATGCGAAGGCTGCGGCTTGATCGGTGATGTGTAGAAGCGGGGAGGGGTGACCCTCCCCGTTTTTGCGTTTACGGCGTGCTCAATGAACTGAACGGTGGGAAAGTGTCGGAAATTTTTACACCCCGGAATGAGGATGCCTCAGGCGACGACCGCCCTCGCCTCGTCCTCGACACCAATACGGTACTGGCGTTGTGGATGTTCCGCGATCCCAAGCTGGATGCGCTGCGGAAGTGGATCGAGGCGGGGAGCAGCCGGCTCTACAGCCGGGAGGATGCGCTGGAGGAGTTGCGGCGGGTGCTCTCCTACTCGCAGTTCAAGCTGAACCAAACAGCGCAAGGCGCTCTAACCGACGATTATCGCGACCGTTTGATGACGTGCACTACGAAACCGCGCAGTGCATTGGCCGATAGCTGGGCGACGCTACCCCATTGCAGCGACCCAGATGACCAAAAATTTCTCGAGATTGCGGCTGAAGTGCATGCTACGCATCTGCTTACCCGAGACAAGGCCTTATTAAGGCTTGCGCGTCATCGCCTTGTGCAAGGGCGCTTCACGATCGTGACGCCCGAAAGGCTCTCGACCACCCTCTTGAAGGCGGCGGGGTAGCCAGCCTGCCCATCCACTGGCCTATGGCGAAGGTCTCGCCTCGCGAACTGTTTTTGCCTGCTTCGCAAGCTCAAATTGCCCGAGCCAGTCAAACGGGTGTCGGTATTTTTTACACAGATCGAACCCTCGGTGCGCGCACCCCTCCCCCCACTCAAACAAGCCACTGTTTTATATATAGATTCCTACGCACCTCAATCTGGCACCAGTCTTGCTTCGAAATTGTGCGGCCAGTCATCTAGAACTTGCCATCAAACTCGAGACCGGTGCTCGGCGGATTACTTGAACAATTAGGGACCATGCATCCCGGAGGTTAAGGATATGAGCAAGAAGACATTTTTGTCCGGCATGATTGCTTCCGCTCTGGTCGCAGGGCTGAGCGTCGGAATGAGCACATCTGCCTCGGCTGCGGTTATTCAATGTAGCTCCCTCACGCCTGACATCAGCAGCCAAGTCGTAACGAACGCAGGCTGCGAGATTCTCTCTCCGCTGAACGGCCAGGTAAATGATGATGTAGCCGGAACCGCAGTGAATGAAGGGGGTTTTTTTGGCGCGACAGCTAGTGACCCTGATTCGCTTTGGACATTCGGTGGCAAGTACCTTGAGAGTGGCTCAACACCGTATGCAGGCATATCGATCACTGGCACGGCGCTTGAAGGCACATGGTCCGTCGACCAAACTGTACTGAACATGTATGAGATCATGTTTATCTTCAAGGATGGCAACGATACCAACTTGGTTGGTTACCTGATTGAGACGACCTCGGGAACTTATGAAACGCCGTTCTTGCTGCCCCCATTCGTTGCTGAGAATGGGAACGCAACGTCGAAGAATATCTCCCACGTCTCTGTTTATTACCGCGACGCCGGCGACGGCGGACCTCCGCCAGCAGAAGTCCCAGAACCCGGTCCGCTCAGCTTGCTTGGTCTTGGTCTGATGGGTCTGTGGTTCGCACGGCGAAAAATCAACGCCTGATGCCTGTTCTTCCCAACAAAAACGCCGCATCTTGCGGCGTTTTTGTTGGGCTGGCGCCCCCGAGTGGCTCGCAACACACGACCAACGGGGCGAACCTGGATTTCAGCGTGTCACACGGATGCTGTGGCTGCCCACGTTGCCCGCTGCATCGTAAGCCTCGAGCGTGATCGTGTGCGAACCGGCGGAAATCTTCTTGGTGTTCAGGCGGTAGGAGATGCTGGAGCCGCTGACCGAGGCCACCTGCCCGCCATCAACCAGCAGACGCAGATTGGTTACACCGACATCGTCCGTGGCACTGCCGGTGATGGCGACGTTGCCGCTGATGACGCTGCCATCCGTCGGGTTGCCGAGCTTCGCGACGGGCGCGACGACGTCCTGGACCTTTTCGACGACCGGGTCGCTGACAACCGGCTCTTCCACCACAGGCTCTTCCACCACGGCGTTGGCCACCGAAACCTTCACGCTATGCGACGCGGCGTTGCCCGCGGCATCGTACGCGTAAGCGGTGATACTGGCTTCGCCATCAGGCGTCTGCGCGCTGTCCCAGCTGAACCCGTAGGGCGCGGCCGTGTCCGAGCCGATCTTGACACCATTGACCAACAGATCGACACGACTCACGCCGGCATCGTCGGTCGCGGCCACATCGACGGCGACCAGGCCCTGCACGTTGGTGCCGCCCGACGGCGACGTGATGGTGGTGCTCGGCGCCGTGCTGTCGACCTTGACTACCGCCTTGGTCGCGGCAACCGCCGCAGCGGCATCGACACGGCCGTTGCCGAAGTACTTGTCGAAGCCCGCGGCGCCCAAGTCGATCGCGCTGGAATACAGCGCCTTCTCGAGGTCGGCAGGCGAGAGTGCCGGGTTAGCCGACATCATCAACGCCACCACACCTGCCGTGATCGGGCTGGAGAAGGACGTTCCCGAAACCGCGCCGTAGCCGCCACCGTTGACCGTCGAATAGATGCTTGTACCGGGCGCGGCCACATCCACGAAGCTGCCGAAGCTCGACCAGCTCGCCTTATTGTCGTTGCTGTCGGTTGCTGACACCGTGATCATTGTGTCGCTGGGCGCGATCGTCTCTTCGACACCGTAGTTGCCGGCGGAAGTGACGACGAGACCGCCCTTGTTCTTCATGTACTGCGCGGCGCTACGGGCCGACGAGCTCGTCTCGACACCATAGAAGCTGAGGTTTGCGACACGAGCACCACGGTCGGCCGCCCAGGTGAGTGCGCTGGCGATCGCGCTGTACGAGGCCCAGCCATCAGTTCCGGTGACGCGCATCGGCATCACCTGTGCGTCACTCGCCACAGCTGCGACACCGATACCGTTATTGGTCAACGCCGCGGCAGCGCCCGCCACTTTGGTGCCATGACCGTAGACGTCAGCCGTATCCGCGTTGTTGTTGTAGGTGTTCCAGCCCGGCACCAGCTTGGAGGCAAGGTCGGGATGATCAGGATCGACGCCCGAGTCGAGGATGGCGATGACGACATTTCTGCCGGAGCTCGTCTGCCACGCAGTGGGCGTACCGATCTTGGGCAGATGCCAGCCGTTGGCGTAGTACGGGTCGTTGGTCGTGCTCGGCTTGACCAGCATGTCGCGCTCGGCGAACTTGAGATGCTTGTTGTTCTTCAGCAGCGCTGCGACCGCTTTCTCGGAAGCCTGCGGCGGGAGCTGGATGACGCGGACGTTGATGCCGTCGATCTTGCCGACCTGCTTACCGCCCTGCTTCTTGATGATCTTGTCGAATTCAGCCTCGGACAGGCCGGCGCGCGGTTGCACGAGGAGGCGGCCGGGCACCCATTGCGCCTCGTCAGCCGCGAAAGCCTGGGCGGGAAGAAGCGCCGCGCCAAGGGCAACGACGAGGGAAGCAAGGACGGGCTTGCGAAGGGATGCGGGCGTTTTCATCTGTAGCTCCATGCGGTGTCTGGGTCTCGGCCCTGGGGCTCGACCTCGAGATCGCGTGGAGATACAGCAGCGCTTGTCCCTGAGCGGACAGCGTCACTTTCCTGGCAATCCCGCTGTCATGAGGCGCTAGCCTTGTAGACCGGTGATTTTGCGTCCCCGACTTTCGACGGGTTTGCCTTTTTCAGGCCGCGGCGGTGATTCAAATCCGGCGCGGATGGTACTTGTTCAGTGCAGCAAATTTGGCGGTTGTTAATGGATGTTACCTTTCCATATCCTCCTGCAAGGGTCAACGGCCCACTCCCGGAAACCTTTAGGGGTTTCGTGATCTTTTTCTCGCTGCAACAGTGATTTACGCGCAAACGACGGTGTGGCGCGGCCTGCAGCCGGGGAGCCAGAACAGCGGCATCATCCGCTCGGCTCGGCGAGCGCCCGCCGCAGCGCGCACAACCAGCGCACCCCCGCCGCAGCACGGCTGCCGTACCACGAAACCATCTCGCCATCGACCAGCAGCGCCGGGCGCGCGGCAAGCTGTTCGACTTCCTGAAGATGCTCGGCGCGGAAGCGGTAAGGCTCGGTCGATAGCAGCACGCGCTCCACGCCGGCGAGCCACGGCGCATCCCAGGTAAAGGCGGGATAACGCGCCGCGCCGGTCTCGCCGCCCTCCACCGCGGGCAGGGTGTGCCAGCCGACCGCTGCGAGCGTGGCGGCGATGTAGGTGTCGCGGGCGATGGTCATCCAGGGCTCGCGCCAGATGAGGTAGAGCACACGCTCGTCGGGCAGCGTGGCGCGCAGCGCGGCCGCCTCGTCGAGCGCGGCGCGCAGGTCGTCAGCCAGCCGGGCCGCAGCGTCCTCCACCCCGAACAGAGCACCGAGCAGCGCGAACAGCGCGAGGTTGTCCTGCGGCGTATTGGGATGGGTGACGACGATGTGGGGCACGAAGGCGGCCAGCTCATCGACCGTCTCGCGCCGGTTCTCGTCCATGTTGACCAGCACGTGGGTGGGCGCGAGCTCGCGTATGCGCTCGAGCTTCACGTCCTTGGTGCCGCCGACCTTGGGCACGGCGCGCAGGGCTTCGCGCGGATGGACGCAGAAGCCGGTACGCCCGACCACGCGCTCGCCCAGGCCGAGGTCGAAGAGGAGTTCGGTGAGCGAGGGTACCAGCGAGACGATGCGCGCCGCACTGCCTGCGGGCTGGTGTGCCTGCCCTGCAGCATCGACCAGCGTGTCGCCGGTGCCGCACAGTTCGTTCGATTCCATATGTTTGCGATCGGTTTGAGAGTCCGCGATTGTAGCGTGACACCCGAAGGACGAATCGCGGCCAGGCCAACCCCCGAGCCGCCCGGGAGCCCGCCCCAATGCGCTCTCCGGGAAATCCCGGGTGACATCACAACAGGTTTTGTGCAAAGCTTGCTCACTGGTTTTACCGAAACGGATTTCGGGCGCGATGCCTTCGCCTTCGTGGTCGGACACTTCGCCCGCGCCCCCTTCACCCATTCCCTACCCGTGTCGATTCACTCACAGGAGAACTCCATGAAGAAACTGACCGCTCTCGCTGCTGCATTTGCACTTGTCGGCACCCTCGGCGCTGCGCCCGCGCAAGCCCAGCAGAAGTTCGTCACGATCGGCACCGGTGGCGTCACCGGCGTGTATTACGCGGCCGGCGGCGCAATCTGCCGCCTGATCAACAAGGACCGCGCCCAGCACGGCCTGCGCTGCTCGGTCGAGAGCACCGGCGGCTCGGTGTACAACGTGAACACGATCAAGGCCGGCGAGCTCGACTTCGGTGTGGCCCAGTCCGACGTGCAGTTCAACGCGATCAAGGGCGAAGCCCAGTTCAAGGATGGCGGCCCGGTGAGCGATCTGCGCTCGGTGTTCGCACTGCACCCCGAACCGCTGACCGTGCTGTCGCGCAAGGAGGCCAACATCACCAAGATGGAAGACTTCAAGGGCAAGCGCTTCAACGTCGGCAACCCGGGTTCGGGCCAGCGCGCGACGATGGCGATGCTGCTGCCGGCGATGGGCATGGCCGAATCCGACTTCTCGCTGGTGTCCGAGCTCAAGCCCGACGAGCACAGCGCCGCACTGTGCGACAACAAGATCGACGGCTTCGCCTACGTCGTCGGCCACCCGGCGGCCAACATCCAGGACCCGACCACCACCTGCGGCGCCAAGCTGGTGCCGATCACCGGCGCGGCGGTCGACAAGCTGGTCGCCGAGCACCCCTACTTCGCCAAGGTGCAGATCCCCGGTGGCCTGTATGCCAACAACCCGGACGCAACCGACACTTTCGGCGTGGTGGCGAGCTTCGTGAGCTCAGCCAAGGTGCCGACCGAGACCGTCTACACCCTGGTCAAGGCCGTGTTCGAGAACTTCGAGGACTTCAAGAAGCTGCACCCGGCCTTCGCCAACCTCGACCCGCAGCACATGATCAAGGACGGCCTGTCCGCCCCGCTGCATGAGGGCGCGGTAAAGTAATACAAGGAAAAGGGCTGGATGTAATCCCGCCGGCCGGCGTCCCGCGCGGGACGCCGGTTTTTGCTGTAAAAACGGCGGCGACCCCCGGTCCCCGCCGTTTTTTGTCTCCGTCACGAACCTGAGAGGCGCCCCCTCATGACCCGCCCCGACGAAAACAAGGACAAGGCCGGCTTCGAGCTGTCCGACGAAGAGCTCAAGAAGATCGTCGCCGAGGCAGACACCGGCGGACGCAAGCCAACCGGCTTCACGGCCCAGTTGTTGCTGATGGTGGCGCTGGCATGGTCGCTGTTCCAGCTCTGGATCGCCTCGCCCCTGCCCTTCTCGCTCGGCGTGTTCGTGTTCAACGACACCGAATCCCGCGCCATCCACCTCGCCTTCGCCATCTTCCTCGCCTTTGCCGCGTACCCGGCGCTCAAGCGCTCGCCACGCGACTACGTGCCGGTGCAGGACTGGGTGCTGGCGGCGGTGGCGGCCTTCTGTGCGGCTTACCTGTTCCTGTTCTACAAGGAGCTGGCCGAACGTCCGGGCACGCCGACCGACATGGATCTGGCGGCGGCGGTGGTCGGCATGCTGCTGCTGCTCGAAGCGGCGCGCCGCGCGCTCGGGCTGCCGATGGTGATTCTGGCCGCGGTGTTCCTCGTCTATATCTTCTTCGGCCCTTACATGCCCGAAGTGATCGCCCACCGCGGCGCGTCGCTGTCCAAGGGCATGAGCCACATGTGGCTGACCACCGAGGGCGTGTTCGGCGTGGCGGTCGGGGTGTCGACCAGCTTCATCTTCCTGTTCGTGCTGTTCGGCGCGCTGCTGGAAACGGCGGGCGCTGGTGCCTACTTCATCAAGTCGGCGATCGCGCTGCTCGGCCACATGCGCGGCGGCCCGGCCAAGGCGGCGGTGGTGGCCTCGGCCAGCACCGGCCTCATCTCCGGCTCGTCGATCGCCAACGTGGTCACCACCGGCACCTTCACCATCCCGCTGATGAAGAGCGTCGGCTACCGCGCCGACAAGGCCGCAGCGGTCGAAGTGGCCTCGTCGGTTAACGGCCAGCTCATGCCGCCGGTGATGGGCGCGGCGGCCTTCCTGATGGTCGAATACGTGGGCATCACCTATGTGCAGGTGATGAAGCACGCCATCCTGCCGGCGCTGATCTCGTACATCGCGCTGTACTACATCGTCCACCTCGAAGCGCTGAAGATGGACCTGCAGGGCCTGCCGCGACGCGAACCGCTGCCGTGGCAGCGGGCAGTGATCACGACGATGATGACCATTTCCGGCCTCGTCATCCTGTCGGCGATCATCTATTGGGGCTTCGGCTGGCTGAAGACCGTCTTCGGTGAAAGCACCTTCATCGTCATCGGCGTGCTGATGCTTGCAGCCTACGTGGCGCTGGTGCGCTTTGCGGCGAACTTCCCCGAGCTGCACATGGAAAAGCCCGACGAGAAGATGGAGTTCCTGCCCGAGATCGGCCCGACGCTGAAGTCCGGCCTGCACTTCCTGCTGCCGGTGGCGGCGCTGATCTGGAACCTGATGGTCGAGCAGCTCTCGCCGGCGCTCTCAGCCTTCTGGGCAACGCTGTTCCTGATGTTCATTCTCGTCACCCAGCGCCCGCTGTTCGCGCTTTTCCGCCGCAGCGGCGACGTCGGCGCGGCCGTAAAACAGGGATTCTCGGATCTGTTCTCCGGCCTGGTGACCGGCGCGCGCAACATGATCGGCATCGCGATCGCCACCGCGACCGCCGGCATCATCGTGGGTACGGTCACGCTCACCGGCATCGGCCTGGCGATGACCGAGCTGGTGGAGGTGCTGTCGGGCGGCAACCTGATGATCATGCTGATCCTGGTCGCGGTCATCTGCCTCGTGCTGGGCATGGGCCTGCCGACCACGGCCAACTACATCGTGGTGTCGACGCTGATGGCGCCGGTAATCGTCGAACTCGGCGCACAGACCGGCCTGCTGGTGCCGCTGATCGCGGTGCACCTGTTCGTGTTCTATTTCGGCCTGATGGCCGACGTGACACCCCCGGTGGGCCTGGCCTCGTACGCGGCGGCTGGCATCGCCAAGAGCGAACCGATGCTGACCGGCCTCACCGCCTTCAGCTACAGCGCGCGGACGGCGATCCTGCCCTTCATGTTCATCTTCAACACCCAGTTGCTGCTGATCGGCATCGGCAACACCTTCCAGTTGATCCTGACGATCGTGACCGCGACGGTGGCGAGCATGATGTTCGCGGCGGCGACCCAGGGTTACTTCATCACCAAGAGCCGGCTGCATGAGTCGCTGCTGCTGCTGCTGGTCACCTTCACGCTGTTCCGCCCGGGCTTCTGGATGGACATGATGTATCCGCCCTACGAGGAGATCCCGCCCACCGAGCTCACCCGCCTGGTCGAGGAAGCGCCGCGCAACGGCAACCTGCGCGTGTGGGTGGAGGGCATGAACCTGGAAGGCCAGGACATCTCGAAGGGCGTGCTGCTGCCGCTCGGCGACCGCGCCGCCAAGGCCAGCGAGCGGCTGGGGGCGATGGGGCTGACGGTGATGACGCTCGGCGATCAGGTCCAGGTGGCTGCGGTGCGCTTCGGCAGCCAGGCAGAAAAACTCGGCTTGGAGCAGGGCTTTTCAATCAGCGCGATCGAGATTCCCTCGGGCGAACGCCCGGCCAAGGAGTGGATGTTCGTGCCGGCCTTCATCCTGCTCGGCCTGGTGTACGCGATGCAGAAGCCGCGCCAGCGGCGCAGGGAGGCGGAGCGCGTCAAGGCCTGAGGCATCGCACGGCGAGCCCTGCGGCCGTCGGAGCCGGCCCCGCCGCAGAAAGTCAGATCAGCGAGGGGCCGGCGACGATCGCCGCCGCGTCCTTCTCGCTGATGCGCACGCTGGCATTCATGATCACCAGCGCGATCAGCCAGTCGCGCAGGCGTTCCATGCCATCGCCTTTCAGTTCAAGGTATCGGCAACCCGCCTGAGAGACGGGTGCGATGAAATTGACCGACTGCGCCCGACCGCGGATCTGGTCGGGCACCCCTTCGCGATGAAGAACGAAATCGAAGGCTTCGCCTGCGGCCGGCGGCGCCTCGGCGGTGATCGCAAAACCATCGACCGAGATGTCGCGCAGCGGGATACGCTCGCCATCGATGACGACCCAGAACCAAGGCTCGCCGCGGCGCATCGCCAGAAAGCGCTGGATGCACCGGCGTTCGGCACTGTCAGACACGTCCGGCTCAGGTGCGGCCAGCCGGGACTGGGCGTCTTGATCGCTCATTTGCCTTCGCGCTCCTTGCGCACGCGGGCGATCAGCTCGTCGGCAACCTTCAGGGTGTTCTCGTGGCTGCCGCTCATCGACGCCGAGGTGACGAAGCGACCATCGACGACGACCGATGGCACACCCTGGATCTTCATCGCGCGGGCGAGTTGGTCGGACCGCTGCACCAGAGAGCCGACGCCGAAGGACTTGTAGGTCTCCATGAACCTGGCCGGGTCGGCGACCTTGCCCGTGACCCATTCGCGCACCTGCTCCTCGTTGAAGAGCGGGCGCTTTTCATCCTGGACCGCAACGAAGATGGCGCTCTGCAGGGCGCCCAGCTCACCGGAGATCTCGGCCGCGTAATACAGGCGCGCCAGCCCTGCGAGTTGAGGGTTGTTCCACACCGCCGGCACCGCGCGGAAAGCGACGTCGGCGGGCAGTTTCTTCTTCCAGTCGGTGATCAGCGGGTCGAAATCGCGGCAGTGCGGGCAGCCGTAGTGGAAGAACTCGAGCACTTCGATTTTCGAGGGATCGTCGCCTTTCTGCGCAGGGTTGAGCACCTGATAGGTCTCATTGGCCCACGCAACGTTTGCGGCGGGCAGGGTGAAGGCCAGGCCGGCCAGCTTGAGGGCATCACGACGGTTCATGCGGTACTCCGTTGACTAGAGTTTGCTGTGACGCAACAGGCGGGAAGGCGTTCCCCGCCTGCTTCATTCGAATCGTTACGGTCAGGGATTGCGGCTCACCGAAGCGGAAAAACCGGCCTCGGCCAGGCGCGAGCGCATCGGGTTCATGTCTTCGGGATTCGAGTACGGCCCGATCCGCACCCGGTGCACCACCCGGCCATCGGGAAGCTGCGTGCGTTGCGCGCTGGCCTGGATGCCGGAGAGCGCGAGCCGCGCCTTGAGGTTGTCGGCCTCGCTCGGGTTTTCGAAGGCGCCCACCTGCAGATACATGCGCCCGGCCGAACGCTGTGCGGGTTGCTGCACCGGCTGCGGCACGGCCTCGGTCACCGGCGCGGGCGGCTGCTGGGCCTGGGTGGGCACCGGCGGGACGGGCTGCGCCTGCGCACTCTGCGGCGAGGTCGGCGACGGCACGTTGTCGCCCTGGGGCAGGATCTTGTAGAACTCGAAGTCCTGCTTCACCACCGGGCGGTCACCCGGCTTGCCGGGCAGCGATGCCGGCCCCTGGTCCGCGGGCGCCTGCACGCGCGGCGCCGCCGGCGTAGGCTGAAAGGGATTTGCGCGGGTGAAATACCACGCCGCCCCGGCTGCGATCAGCGCGCCGAACACCAGGCCGATGAAGATGCCGATCAGCGTGCCGCCGGCGTTCCTGGCCGGGGCACGGGCGGCCTTGCGCACCGGCTTGCGATCTCGACTCACGGTTTCGCCCCCTGCTTCACATCGATTCGGGCGCGGACACGCCCAGCGTCTTCAGGCCGGTAACCAGCACCTGGCGCACCGCAGCGGCCAAGGCCAGGCGGGCGAGCTTGACCGCCTCGTCCTCGACCAGCATGCGCTCGGCGTTGTACCAGCTATGGAAGTCGGCAGCGAGATCCTTGAGATAGAACGCGATCTGGTGCGGTGCGTAGTCGACGGCGGCGTTCTGCACCAGCTCGGGGAAGGCGGCCAGGCGCGCGCACAACGCGAGCTCGCGCTCGTTCTGCAGCAGGCCGAGGTCGGCCGTAGCGAGCTCGGCAGCCTCGCCGCCCCACTGGTTGAGCACAGAGCACACGCGGGCGTGGGCGTACTGCACGTAGTACACCGGGTTCTCGTTGCTCTGGCTCTTGGCGAGGTCGAGGTCGAAATCCAGATGCTGGTCGGACTTGCGCAGCACGTAGAAGAAACGGCAGGCGTCGTTGCCCACTTCGCGGCGCAGTTCGCGCAAGGTGACGAATTCGCCCGAGCGGGTGGACATCGAGGTCTTCTGCCCTTCGCGGTACAGCACCGCGAACTGCACCAGCGCGACCTCGAGCTTGGCCGGGTCGAGCCCGAGCGCGGCGATGGCGCCCTTCACGCGCGGGATGTAGCCGTGGTGGTCGGCGCCCCAGATGTCGATGACGCGATCGAAGCCACGCTCGTACTTGTTGAGGTGGTAGGCGATGTCGGAGGCGAAGTAGGTATACAGGCCATTCTCGCGCTGCACGACGCGGTCCTTCTCGTCGCCGAAGGCGGTCGAGCGGAACCACCTGGCACCGTCCTGCAGGTAGATGTGGCCGTGCTGCTCGAGTTGGGTCACCGCGCGCTCGACCAGCCCGGTGTCGAACAGGCTCTGCTCCGAGAACCATTTGTCGAAGCGCACGCCGAACTCGCCGAGGTCGTCGCGACCATCGCCGAGCTGCTCGTTGAGCGCAAAACCATGCACCCAGCCGTAGTCGTCGCCGAGCAGCTTCTTGGCGTTCGCGATCAACGCGTCCAGGTGTTCCTCGCGCTGCTGCTTGGATTCGTCGTCCTTGCGGTCAGCCAGCGGCAGGCCGGGCGTGCCGGCGAGGATCTGCTCGACCGTGACCTGGGCGAAGCGATCCTGATGGGCGTCGCGCATGTCGCGGCCCATGTCGATCACGTAGTCGCCCTGGTAGGCATTGGGCGGGAAGGGAATCTCGATGCCGAAGAAGGCGAGATAGCGCAGCCAGGTCGAAAGCGCCAGGATGTCCATCTGGCGGCCGGCGTCGTTCACGTAGTACTCGCGGGTGACGTCATAGCCGGCGAAGGCCAGCACGTCCGACAGCGAGGCGCCGTAGGCCGCGCCGCGACCGTGGCCGACGTGCAGCGGGCCGGTCGGGTTGGCGGAGACGAACTCCACCTGCACCTTGACGCCCTTGGCGGCACCGCGACCGAAGTCCGCGCCTTTCGCCAGCACATCGAAGACGACCGCGGTCTTGGCGTCGGCGACGAGGGTGAAATTGATGAAGCCGGCACCGGCGACTTCGGCCTTGGCGACCAGCCTGGAGGGCGGCAGCTCGGCCAGCAGCAGCCCGGCGAGCTCGCGCGGGTTACGCTTGAGCGGCTTGGCCAGTTGCAGCGCGAGGTTGGTGGCGAAATCGCCGTGACTCGCCTGCTTCGGGCGCTCCAGCAGGATGGGGGTGTCGGCCAGATCGGGCGCCACGCTCTTCAGCGCGGACATCAGCAGGTCGGTCAGCAGGACTTTGGGATCGGCGCTCATGGCACTCGGGATGAATTCGAAGCCCGCAATTATAGCGGAACGCAAGGCCGCGCCCCGGCGAGGATGTGAGCGCGCGTTCCATCCGCGCCGCTTTCGGGCTAAAGTCCGCGCTTTGCCCCGTCCGGCCCGACCATCGTGCGCCTCTTCCGCCTCGCCAAGATCGTTTCCGTCAGTCTGCGCTTCGGGCTCGACCGCATGGTGCTCGACGCCGACAGCAGTGGGCGGCTGGCGCATATCTGGCACAAGGTGTTCTTCTGGCGCACGTACACGGAGTCGCGCGGCGCGCGCCTGCGTCAGGCGCTGGAGTCGCTCGGGCCCATCTTCGTCAAGTTCGGCCAGATGCTGTCGACCCGGCGCGACCTGCTGCCGCCCGACCTCGCCGACGAGCTCGCCCTGCTCCAGGACCGCGTGCCGCCCTTCCCCACCGAGCAGGCGCTGGCTGTACTGGAAGGCTTTTACGGCCGCCCGATCGACGAGGTGTTCGACGACTTCGAGCGCACACCGGTCGCCTCGGCCTCGGTGGCGCAGGTGCATTTCGCGCGCCTGCCCGACGGCACCGACGTCGCCGTCAAGGTGCTGCGCCCGGGCATCGAGCGCGTCATCGAGCACGACCTCGCGCTGCTCGAGGTGGCCGCGGTGCTGCTGGAAAAGATCTGGCCGGAAGGCCGGCGGCTCAAGCCGCGCGAGGTGGTCGCCGAGTTCAGCAAGTACCTGCACGACGAACTCGACCTGATGCGCGAGGCCGCCAACTGCTCGCAGCTGCGGCGCAACTTCAAGGACTCGTCGCTCTTGATCGTGCCCGAGGTGTATTGGGACTGGTGCGGGCGCAAGGTCATGGTGATGGAGCGCATGCGCGGCGTGCCGATCTCGCAGACGCCGGCACTGCTCGCCCAGGGCAACGACATGAAGGCCTTGTCGCGCGCGGGGGTGGAGATCTTCTTCACCCAGGTGTTCCGCGACGGCTTCTTCCACGCCGACATGCACCCGGGCAACATCTTCGTGCATCAGGACGGGCGCTACATCGCGCTCGACTTCGGCATCATGGGCACCCTCGACGAGGTGGACAAGAACTACCTCGCGACCAACTTCCTCGCCTTCTTCAAGCGCGACTACCACCGCGTCGCACTCGCCCACATCGAGGCCGGCTGGGTGCCGGCGAAGACGCGCGTCGACGAGTTCGAGGCGGCGATCCGCACCGTGTGCGAGCCGATCTTCGACAAACCGCTCAAGGACATCTCCTTCGGCAAGACCCTGCTGCGCCTGTTCCAGACCGCGCGCCGCTTCGAGATGGAAGTGCAGCCGCAGCTCGTGCTGCTGCAGAAGACCCTGCTCAACATCGAGGGCCTGGGCCGCCAGCTCGACCCCGAGCTAGACCTGTGGAAGACCGCCAAGCCCTTCCTCGAGCGCTGGATGGACGAGCGCATGGGCGTGCGCGCGCTGGTACGCGGCATCAAGGAAGAAGCCCCGGCCTGGGCCGGCACGCTGCCGCAGTTGCCGCGTCTGGTGCACCACGCCCTCACCGAATCCACCCGTCACCAGAGCGCGCAGCAGCAGCGCCTGGACGAGCTCGCCAACACCCAGCGCACGCAGAGCCGCCTGCTGCTCTTGATCGGCGCGATCGCGATGGCGCTGCTCGGTCTGGAGCTCTACCGACTCTTCGGCTGACCCTCCCCGAAGCCGCTGATCTGTGGGAGCCGGACCTGTGGGAGCGGGCTTGTCCACGAGCATCGCCCGATCGAGCGCTGCTTTCGCGGACAAGCCCGCTCCCACGCCCCGTCGCTGCTTCCTGCGTCTGAACGATTCGCCTGCAGCCCCGTCGAAAACCTTGCAAGCAACGGCTTGGCAAGGCTTGCGGACGGGAGGTGTGCGATGACGACGACGCTCGGCGCCCTGCGGGCACCCCACACACTGATCACCATCATCGGCGCCGCTTCGGCGCTCGGCGCCCCGCATGCGGGCTCGGCCGCCGCGCCGGCCGTCTTGCAGGAAGGCGCGCTCGCCCGCCGCCTCGCGGCCATCGGGCCGAGGGTGGAATGGACGGATACGCTGCTGCCATCCGCGGCGGAGCGCGCTGCAGGCCCCGCCGCAGACGCCCCGAGCACGCCAGACGCAGACGCCGCCATGGCCACCCGCATCACCGCCAACGCCCGCTTCGCCCATCGCCTCGCCGACCGCGTCGCCGCATTGCCTGCGGACCGCTTCCCGCTCGTACTCGGCGGCGACCACGCGATCGCCGCCGGCACCTGGCGCGGCGTCGGCCGCCGGCGCGGACGCGCCCCGGGCCTGATCTGGATCGACGCCCACCTCGACAGCCACACCGACGCCACCACCCACTCCGGCAACATCCACGGCATGCCGCTGGCCGCGCTGCTCGGCGTGGGCCACGCGGCGCTCACCGGCATCGCCGGCCCCGCGCTCGACCCGGCGCGCACCTGCATCGTCGGCGCGCGCGCCTGGGAGGCGGAGGAGCAGGCGCTGCTCGCCCGGCTCGGCGTGCGCGTCTTCGACATGCGCGAGATCCGCGCGCGCGGGCTCGCCGCAGTGTTCTGCGACGCGCTGACCATCGCCCGCGCCGACCCTGAAGCCGGTTTCGGCCTCAGCCTCGACCTCGACGCGCTCGACCCGCACGCACTGCCCGCGGTGACCTGCCCCGAAGCCGACGGGATCAACCCGCGCGCGCTCGCCGACGTGCTGCTCAGCCTGCGCGCCTGCGCCGACTTCATCGCGCTCGAGATCGTCGAGTACCGCCCCGACCTCGACCCGGACCACCGCAGCGCAGACTGGATCGCCGAGTTCGCGACCGCCGCGCTCGGCCCCGGGACCGCCTGGCTGCGCGACAAGGAGCGCCGCTTCGGCGCCGCCAACTACGCGCCGCTGCCGGCGGTGTTCCAGCGCGGCGAGGGTGTGTGGCTGTGGGACACCGACGGCCGGCGCTACCTCGACATGATGAGCGCCTACTCGGCGGTGAGCTTCGGCCACAGCCACCCGCGCCTGGTCGAGGCGCTGGTGACGCAGGCGCAACGCCTGGCGCTGACCTCGCGCGCGTTTTCCAGCGACCGCCTGCCGGTCTTCCTCGAGCGCCTGTGCGCCACCTTCGGCTACGAGCGCGCACTACCGGTCAACACGGGCCTGGAGGCGGTCGAGACCGCGCTCAAGGCCGCGCGCAAGTGGGGCTACAAGGTCAAGGGCATTGCCCCCGAACGCGCGCGCATCATCGCCTGCGAGGGCAATTTCCATGGCCGTTCGATCGCGATCGTGGGGATGTCGGCCAATGAACACTACCGCGACGGCTTCGGCCCCTTCCCGCCCGGGCTCGAGCGCGTGCCCTATGCCGACGCCGACGCGCTCGAGGCGGCGATCACCCCCGACACCGCCGCCTTCCTGGTCGAGCCGATCCAGGGCGAGGGCGGCATCGTGGTGCCGCCGCCCGGCTACCTGTCGCGCTGCGCCGAGATCTGCCGCCGCCACGACGTGCTGCTGATCGCCGACGAGGTGCAGACCGGACTCGGGCGCACCGGGCGCTTGCTGGCCTGCGACCATGAAGGCGTGCGCCCGGACGGGCTGATCCTGGGCAAGGCGCTCGGCGGCGGCCTGCTGCCGGTGTCGGCCTTCCTCGCCGACCGCCGGGTGATGGACGTGTTCGGCCCGGGCGACCACGGCTCGACCTTCGGCGGCAATCCGCTCGCCGCCGCAGTCGGCACCGAGGTGCTCGCGCTGCTCGGCGAAACGCGCCCGTGGGAACGCGCCGAGCGCCTCGGCGAAGGCCTGATCGCCCGCCTGCGCGCCGCCGCGCTGCCCTGCGTGCGCGAGGTACGCGGCCGCGGCCTGCTCGTCGGCGTGGCGCTCGACCCCGCGCTGGCGGACGCCGCCGACATCGCCGAACGCCTGCTCGCGCACGGCATCGCCACCCGCGACACCAATGGCAACGTGATCCGCCTGGCGCCGCCGCTGGTGATCGATGAGGCCACGCTGCACGAGGCGGCGAGCCGCATCATCGACACGCTGCGCACTCACCTTGCCACTCAGGTCGACACCGAAGTCGCCGCCATGGCCCCCGCCGGCCCCGGCGCGAGCGTTGCGCACATGCAATAAATCGCGCGTGATCAAGCCCTTGGCGCGCAACTCGCGCCCCCGGCGGGGGCGTTCTGTTGTTAAACTCGCGCCCTCTTTTTTCGCTCACCGCGCGCGGATGCGCCATCACGAAGGGCCTAATCATGCTGCTCTGGCTTGTCGTCGCCTACCTGGTCGTCTCCATCGGCATCGGCCTGTATGCCGCCACCCGGGTGCACAACGCGCGTGACTACATCACCGCCGGTCGCAACCTGCCGATGTTCGTCGTGCTGGCGATGGTGTTCGCCACCTGGTTCGGCGCCGAGACCGTGCTCGGCATCTCCGCCACCTTCCTCGAAGAGGGCTTTCGCGGCCTGATCTCCGACCCCCTCGGCGCCTCGGTGTGCCTGGTGCTGTTCGGCCTCGTGTTCGCCCGCCCGCTGTACCGCATGAACCTGCTCACCCTGGGCGACTTCTTCCGCATGCGCTACAACCGCACGACCGAGCTCGTGCTGTCGATCTGCATCGTGCTGTCCTACCTGGGCTGGGTGGCGGCGCAGATCACCGCGCTCGGGCTGGTGTTCAACGTGCTGTCGGGCGACCTGGTGTCCATGAACCAGGGCATGCTGATCGGCGCCGGCGTGGTGCTGGTATATACGCTGTTCGGCGGGATGTGGTCGGTGGCGATGACCACCTTCGTGCAGATGATCGTGATCGTCGTCGGCCTGATCTGGGTCACCTGGATGGCGGGTGACATGGCGGGTGGCTTCGACAACGTGATCTCCAAGGCCGCCGCCGAGGGCAAGTTCGAGTTCCTGCCCACCCTCGACCTGGTCGACATGATCGCGTGGATCGCCGCGTTCGCCACCATGGCGCTCGGCTCCATCCCGCAACAGGACGTGTTCCAGCGCGTCAATTCCTCGAAGAACGAGACCGTTGCGGTGTGGGGCACGACGCTCGGCGGCGTGAGCTACTTCTTCTTCGCCGCGGTGCCGCTGTTCCTCGCCTACACCGCCAACATCATCGACCCGGGCATGGTCGAGCGCCTGATGGAGCAGGACTCACAGCTCATCCTGCCGACGCTGATCCTGCAGTACATGCCCTTCTACGCGCAGGTGATCTTCTTCGGCGCGCTGCTGTCGGTAATCATGTCGACGGCGTCCGGGACCCTGCTCGCGCCCTCGGTGACCTTCTCCGAGAACGTGCTGCGCGGCTTCATCCCGGGGATGAGCGATCGTGCCTTCCTGCTCAGCACGCGCGTAACCGTGGTGGTGTTCACCGCCCTCGTCACCTGGTACGCCACCAGCACCGAATCCTCGATCCACCAGATGGTCGAGAACGCCTACCGGATCACGCTCGCCGGCGCCTTCGTGCCGCTCGCCGCCGGCCTGTTCTGGAAGCGCGCCAACAACCTCGGGGCCGCGCTCGCGATCATCCTCGGCCTGTCCACCTGGGTCCTGTTCGAACTCTTCGTGCCCGAAGGCGACGTCGAGCCTCAGCTCTACGGCCTGGCGGCGAGCGCGCTGGGCATGCTGGTGGGCGGCCTGCTCGGGCCGAAGCCGCACCACCGCCCGCACATGAGCGGGCATCACGCGGCGGCGGGGACCTACCACACCCATCGCTGACCGATCGCCCCTCTGGGGGCTTGCCCGCGAATGGGCGCCAAGATCGGCCCTTTTCGCGGGCAAGCCCGCTCCCACGGAGACCAGCGGCACCTTACGGTCGGCTCCCCCTCACGGCGGCCCCTGCGTTTGATGGTGATCAACGCGGGCGCCGCCGGCCTCGTTTATGGTTGCGGCGTTTTTCCCTCTGGAAATACCGCTCCCATGACCGTGTCTTCCCCGATCGAACTCGTCTGCCCGGCCGGCAGCCTTCCGGCGCTCAAGACCGCCATCGATCACGGCGCCGACTGCGTCTATCTCGGTTTCAAGGACGCCACCAACGCGCGCAACTTCAGCGGCCTGAACTTCGACCCGGCGCAGATGCGCGAAGGCATCGCCTACGCCCACGCGCGTGGCAGGAAGGTGCTGCTCGCGCTCAACACCTACCCGCAGGCCGGCAACTGGCCGAGCTGGACACAGGCCATCGACCGTGCTGCCGAATTCGGCCTCGACGCGCTGATCCTCGCCGACCCCGGGCTGATGGCCTACGCCGCCAGGACCCACCCGCAACTGCGCCTGCATCTGTCGGTACAGGGCTCGGCCACCAGCTACGAGGCGATCAATTACTACCACGAGCGCTTCGGCATCCAGCGCGCGGTGCTGCCGCGCGTGCTGTCGATGGCCCAGGTCGAGAGCGTGATCGCCAACACCCCGGTCGAGATCGAGGTGTTCGGTTTCGGCGGCCTGTGCGTGATGGTCGAGGGCCGCTGCGCGCTGTCGGCCTACGCCACCGGCGAGTCGCCCAACTGCAACGGCGCCTGCTCGCCGGGCAAGCACGTGCGCTGGGAAGACACCCCGCGCGGCATGGAGACGCGCCTGAACGGCATCCTCATCGACCGCTTCGCCGACGGCGAACGCGCCGGCTACCCGACGCTGTGCAAGGGCCGCTTCGAGGTCAACGACGAGACCTACTACGCGCTCGAGGAGCCGACCAGCCTCAACACCCTCGAGCTGCTGCCGGAGCTCGCCCGCATCGGCATCCGCGCGATCAAGATCGAGGGCCGCCAGCGCAGCCCGGCCTACGTCGCCCAGGTCACCAAGGTGTGGCGTGCCGCGCTCGACAAGCTCAAGGCCGGCGGCGCCGAGTCCTTCAGTGTGCTGCCGGCGTGGATGGCCGAGCTCAACAAGGTCTCCGAAGGCCAGAGCCACACCCTGGGCGCCTACTACCGGCCCTGGAAGTGAGCGCTGCGACGCCTCAGCTGCGCCGACACCCCCGGATCGACCTCACCCCACGCTCCGCCCCCGGACACATCGCCCGTGCCAAACCCGATCGCCGCACCCCGCCCGCCGCGCCAACGCGCGAACGGCGCCTGCGGTGACACCCCCTCCGAATGAGACCCGCCCCATGAAACTCGCCCTCGGTCCCCTGCTCTACTACTGGCCGCACCAGAGCGTGCTCGATTTCTACGCCGACATGGTCGAAGCGCCCGTCGACGCCGTCTATCTCGGCGAGACCGTGTGTTCGCGCCGCCACGAACTGCGCCTCGAGGACTGGCTCGAGGTCGGCAAGGTGCTCGCCACAGCCGGCAAGGAAGTGGTGATGAGCACCCAGGGCCTGATCGAATCCGAGTCCGACCTCAAGGTGTTGCGCCGCATCGTGCGCCAGAGCGCCGAGGGCGATCCCGGTTTCCGCGTCGAGGCCAACGACATGGGCGCGGTGCGCCTGCTGACCGAGGCCGGCGTGAAGGACTGGATCGCCGGCCCGACGCTGAACATCTTCAACCCGACCACGCTGCAGTTGATGATCGACTCCGGTGCCACGCGCTGGGCGGTCGCCCCCGAGATGGCGGGCGCGGCGCTGGCCGAGGTACGTGCCGCACTGCCCGCCCCGATCGAGACCGAGGTCTTCGCCTACGGCCGCCTGCCGCTGGCGCACTCGGCGCGCTGCTTCACCGCCCGCCACTTCAACCTGCAGAAGGACACCTGCGAGTTCCGCTGCCTGTCGATCATGGACGGCATCACGCTGCACACCCGCGAGGGTGAGCCCTTCCTGACGCTGAACGGCGTGCAGACCCAATCGGCGCGGGTGCACAACCTGCTCGGCGACCTGCCTGCAGTGCAAAAGAGCGCCGAGGTGCTGCGCATCAGCCCGCAAGGCGCGCACACCCGCCAGATGATCGAACGCTTCCGCGCCGTCCTCGACGGCAAGCAGACGCCCTCCGCCGCGCTCGCCGCCAGTCGCGAACTGATGGTCGAGGCGCCCTGCAACGGCTTCTGGCACGGCCGTGCGGGTGTCGAACAGTACGTCGCCGCGTAAAATTTCTGGAGCCCCGACATGCCTGCCCTGCCTTCCCTTCCGCGCCCGCCCCTGCCCTCCGCGCTGCTGCCCGGCAACCTGCGCCAGCGCATCGGCGAGCGCCTGGAGAACTTCCGCATCCCCGACTTCACCGTGCCCGCGCCGCTGGCCAAGCTCGTCGCGCGCCTTCCGCAGCAGCCGCCCACCCACGTGCTGACGCTCGCGCTCAACCTCGCGCTCGGCCGCATCCTGCCGCGCGACACGCTCGCGCCGCTGACCGGCCACCACCTGCAGATGCGCGTGCTCGACGCCGGGCTGACCCTCGACTTCACCCTTACCGACAAGGGCTTCCGACGTTCCGCGCCGGTAACGGGCAAGAAACCGGACCTGATCATCTCGGCCACCACCCGCGACTTCATGGCGCTGGCGCTGCGCGAGGAAGACCCCGACACGCTGTTCTTCAGCCGCCGCCTGCGCATGGAAGGCGACACCGAGCTCGGCCTGCTGGTGAAGAACACGCTCGACGCGGTGGATTGGGACGCGCTGAAGGAAAAGTTCACCGGCCGGCGCTGAGCTTCGCGAGCGCAACGGCTGCCGGCGGATGACGTGGGCAGACCGGCCCGCGAATAGAGCGCCCTGAGCCGCGGCGGGCGGGCTTTGTGGGAGCGGGCTTGCCCGCGAAAAGAGCATCCTGAACCGCGGCGAGCGCACTTTGTGGGAGCGGGCTTGCCCGCGAATGGTGTAGCTGGAGCCACCGCTTTCGCGGGCAAGCCCGCTCCCACGCGGTACTGCGCCGCGCGCTACGATTGGCCCGCCGCGCGCGCGGACGACCGGTCCGCTGCTGGCTATGCGTGGGTGAGCGGGGGTGTGCGTTAAGCTAGCGGCCCGTCCCGACTCGCGGCGCCGCGCCTCGCAACGCGACCCGCCTCGCAATGCCCTCCGAATTCGACCTCATCCGGCGCCATTTCACGCGCGCGACCCGGCACACCGACCTCGCGGGCGGCGACGATGCCGCCCTGCTGCGCGCGCAGGCGGGCATGCAACTGGCCGTGTCGACCGACATGCTGGTCGCCGGCACACACTTCCTTGCCGACACCGACCCCGAAGATCTGGGCTGGAAGACGCTGGCGGTGAACGTCTCCGACCTCGCCGCGATGGGCGCCACCCCGCGCTGGGCCTTTCTCGCGCTCGCACTGCCCGGTGCAGACGAGACGTGGATCGCCGCCTTCGCCCGCGGCCTGTTCGCCTGCGCCGATGCCCATGGCGTGGACCTCGCCGGCGGCGACACCACGCGCGGACCGCTGACCCTTTCGGTGACCATCATCGGCGAGCTGCCGCGGGGCGAAGCGATCACACGCGCCGGCGGTCGCGCCGGCGACGATCTGTGGGTTTCCGGCCAGCCCGGCATGGCCGCACTCGGCCTCGCGGCGCTGCGCGACGAAGCACAGCTCTGCCCCGCAGGCAGGGCTGCCTGCATCGCGGCGCTACAGCGCCCACAGCCGCGCGCCGCCCTTGGCCTGGCGCTGCGCGGCATCGCAACCGCCATGCTCGACGTCTCCGACGGGCTGCTCGGCGACCTCGGCCACATCCTCGAGTGCTCCGGCACCGGCGCGATCATCGATGTCGGCGCACTGCCGCTCGCCGCGCTGCGCGAAACCGGCGCCGACGAGGCCCTTGCGCAGCGCTGCCTGCTCGGTGGCGGTGACGACTACGAGCTGCTCTTTGCCGCCCCCGCCGCGCGCCGGGCAGACGTGGAAGCCCTCTCCGCCAGCCTCGGGCTCAAGCTGCATCGGATTGGCGAACTCACCGCCGAAGCCGGCGAACTCTGGCTGCGTCAGCGCGACGGCCGGCTGGTCCCCGCCACGCGCTCGGGCTACGATCACTTCGGTTGAGCAGCCGTCAGCCAGAATCCGCCCCTCATCACGACACGAAACCCGCCCATGCGCCCCACCGCCCGCCTGATGATGAGTCACCCCGCCCACTTCATCTCACTGGGCTTCGGCTCCGGCCTGTCGCCGTGGGCGCCGGGCACGATGGGCACGCTGCTGGCCTGGGCGCTGTATCCGCTGATCCGCACCCCGCTGTCGGAGTTCGTCTTCCTCGCCCTGCTCACCAGCCTGTTCGTCGCCGGCGTGCTGGCGGCCGACCGCACCGGGCGGGCACTGGGCGTGTCCGACCACGGCGGCATCGTGTGGGACGAGATGGTCGCAACCTGGCTGGTGCTGATGTTCACGCCCACCACGCTGATCTGGCAGGCGGTCGCGGTGGCGCTGTTCCGCTTCTTCGACATCGTCAAGCCGCCCCCGGTGCGCTGGGCGGACCGCAGCTTCAAGGGCGGTTTCGGCGTGATGTTCGACGACATCGTCGCCGCCGGCTACGCCCTGCTCGTGCTCGCCATCCTCGTCACCCTGTTCGGTGCCTGATCCATGACCGACACCGAACTCGACGCCCTCGCCCGGCGCGTTGGCGAAGCCCTGGCCGCACGAGGCTGGCGACTGGCGAGCGCAGAATCCTGCACCGGCGGCTGGATCGCCGAGGCGGTCACCGCGATCAGCGGCAGCTCGGCCTGGTTCGACCGCGGCTTCGTCACCTACTCGAACGCAGCCAAGATGGACATGCTCGGGGTGTCGGAACTGACCCTGGCCGAGCACGGCGCGGTGAGCGAGGCCACCGTGCGCGAGATGACCGCGGGCGCACTCGCGCGCAGCCTGGCCGACGTGGCGGTGGCGGTGTCCGGCATCGCCGGGCCCACCGGCGGCACCGCCGCGAAGCCGGTGGGCATGGTGTGCATAGGCTGGGCCGCCAGGGCAGCGCCCACCAGGACCCAGACCCTTCATTTCGCCGGCGACCGCGCGGCGGTACGCCGGCAGACCGTCATCCGCGCGCTCGACGGCATCCTCCACCTGGCCGCTCAAAAGCCCTGACGCCGCCGCTGCGCGCTTGCACTTCCATTATTTCTTTGGCATTAATGAACGACGCCTTCGCGCCCGCATCACGCAGCGGCACGAAAAATTTTAGCCTGTAAATTAATACAGGCCTTAAACTGGCGCCATGCACGAGGCAGGCCCGCATTGCCTGCAATCTTTGTGCCATAATCAGCTCAACTTACAGGACGCACTTCCATGGACGACAACAAGGCCAAAGCCCTCGCCGCCGCGCTCTCGCAAATCGAAAAGCAGTTCGGCAAGGGTTCGATCATGCGCATGGGCGACGGCAGCATCGAGCGCGACATCCAGACCGTCTCCACCGGCTCCCTCGGCCTCGACATCGCGCTCGGCCTCGGTGGCCTGCCGCGCGGGCGCGTGGTCGAGATCTACGGCCCGGAATCCTCCGGCAAGACCACACTCACGCTGCAAGTCATCGCCGAGATGCAAAAGCTCGGCGGCACCGCCGCCTTCATCGACGCCGAGCACGCGCTCGACGTCGGCTACGCGGAAAAGCTCGGCGTCAACATCGAAGACCTGCTCATCTCGCAGCCCGACACCGGCGAGCAGGCGCTCGAAATCGCAGACATGCTGGTGCGCTCGGGTGGTGTCGACATCGTCGTCATCGACTCGGTCGCCGCGCTCACGCCCAAGGCCGAGATCGAGGGCGAGATGGGCGACCAGCTCCCCGGCCTGCAGGCGCGCCTGATGTCGCAAGCGCTGCGCAAGCTCACCGCCAACATCAAGCGCACCAACACGCTGGTGATCTTCATCAACCAGATCCGCATGAAGATCGGCGTGATGTTCGGCAGCCCGGAAACCACCACTGGTGGCAACGCGCTCAAGTTCTACGCCTCGGTGCGCATGGACATCCGCCGCACCGGCACCATAAAGAAGGGCGACGAGGTCGTCGGCTCCGAGACCCGCGTCAAGGTCGTCAAGAACAAGGTTGCGCCCCCGTTCCGGGAAGCCCACTTCGACATCCTCTACGGCGAGGGCATTTCGCGCGAAGGCGAGATCATCGACCTCGGTGTCGAACACAAGATCGTCGACAAGTCGGGCGCGTGGTACGCCTACAACGGCGACAAGATCGGCCAGGGCAAGGACAACTCGCGCGAGTTCCTGCGCAACAATCCGGCACTTGCGCGCGAGATCGAGAACAAGGTGCGAGCCGCTGTCGGCCTGACCGGAATGCCGGTGACCACGCCGGCCTCCCCGGCTGCGGCCGAGGCCTGACTGTCGGGCGTCGAGCATGGGCGAACCCAGCCTGCGTGAACGCGCCCTCCGCCACCTCGCCCGGCGCGACCACTCGCGCGCCGAGCTGGCGAAGAAGCTCGCCGCGCATGGCGACGCCGACGAGGTCAAAGCGGTCATCGAACGCATGGGCGAACTCGGCCTGCAGTCCGACACCCGCTATGCCGAAGCCTTCGTCCGCGTGAAGTCTGGCCGCTTCGGCGCATCGCGGCTGCGCAGCGAGCTCGCCCGCCGCGGCATCGACCGTGATCTGATCGACGAAGCAATCACCAGCGAGTGCGTAGAATCTGAATCAGAGCGGGCCCGTGCGGTGTTGCGCAGCCGCTTCACCGAGCCCCCCGCCGACCCGCGCGAATGGGCGCGCCAGGCCCGCTTCCTGCAAACCCGCGGCTTCGCGCCCGACCTGATCCGCAAGCTGCTGAAAGAGCCCTACGATGAGTCTGCTTAAGGTCGCCGGCCTGCAAAAACGCTACAAGGCACGCACCGTGGTGCACGACGTCGGCTTCGAGGTCGGCTCGGGCGAGGTCGTCGGCCTGCTCGGCCCCAACGGCGCCGGCAAGACCACCTGTTTCTACATGATCGTCGGCCTGGTGCGTGCCGACGGCGGCCAGATCAGCCTCGACGGCAAGGACCTGACGCACCTGCCGATCCACGCCCGCGCCCGCCTCGGTCTGTCCTACCTGCCGCAGGAAATGAGCGTGTTCCGCAAGCTCACCGTGGCCGAGAACATCCAGGCCGTGCTCGAGCTGCAGGGTCTGGACAAGCGCCAGGTGAACGAACGCCTCGACGAACTGCTGCACGAGCTCGGCATCCACCACCTGCGCAACAACACCGCCATCTCACTGTCGGGCGGCGAGCGCCGCCGCTGCGAGATCGCCCGCGCGCTGGCCACCGATCCGCGCCTGATCCTGCTCGATGAACCCTTCGCCGGCGTCGATCCGATCGCGGTCATCGACATCCAGAAGATCATCCGCTTTCTCAAGGAGCGCGAAATCGGCGTGCTGATCACCGACCACAACGTGCGCGAGACGCTGGGCATCTGCGACCGCGCCTACATCATCAGCGAGGGGCGCGTGCTGGCCAGCGGCCAGCCGACCGAGATCATCGACAACGAAAGGGTGCGCCAGGTCTATCTCGGCGAGCACTTCCGCCTCTGACGGCGCGCACCGGCCCAACGCGATGAAACCCAGCCTCCAGCTCAAGCTCTCCCAGCACCTCACGCTGACGCCGCAACTGCAGCAGTCCATCAAGTTGCTGCAGCTGTCGACAATCGAGCTGAACCAGGAGATAGAACGCATCCTGCTCGAGAACCCGATGCTCGAGCGCGAGGACGGCGACGGTGCGGACTTCGCACCTCCGCCGCCCGCAGCCCCCGCGCCCGAACGCGAGCAAGCGCAGGAAATGGCTACCGAATCACCCGCCTCCGATGGCGAGCGCCGGGAGGGCGGCGAGGGCAGCAGCGAAGACGAAGGCATCGACTGGTCCAACGTCGGCACCGGCGCCTCGAGCCGCAGCGAGAGTGACGACGATGACGTCGACTATCAGGATCTGCAGGCTGCAGGCATTTCGCTTCGTGAGCACCTCGACGAGCAGGTCGCGTTGTCGCAAATGTCCGATCGCGACCGCGCCCTGGTGCGCTTCCTGATCGAGGCGCTCGACGACGACGGCTACCTGCACCAGCCACTCGAAGACCTCCTCCAGTTGCTGCCGCCGGAAGCCGAGGTCGATCTCGACGACCTGGGCATAGCGCTGCACCACGTACAGAACCTCGAGCCCGTGGGAATCGGCGCCCGCAGCCCCCAGGAGTGCCTCGCGCTGCAGTTGCGCACCCTGCCGGCCAGCCCCACCCGCGCGCTCGCGCTCGAGATCGTCACCCGCCACCTCGAACTCCTCGCCGACCGCAACTTCGCCAAGCTCAAGAAGCTCACCGGCTGCGAAGACGACGCCTTGCGCGCAGCCCAGACCCTCATCTGCAGTCTCGACCCGCACCCCGGCTCACGCTACGCCAGCAGCGAGACGCGCTACGTGCTGCCCGACGTGGTCGTGCGCAAACTGCGCGGACGCTGGACCGTCGCGCTCAACCACGATGCGATGCCGCGCCTGCGTATCAACCGCCTCTACGCCAGCCTGCTGCAGCAGAACCGCGGCCAGGGCGGCGGACTGGGCGGCCAGTTGCAGGAGGCGCGCTGGCTGATCAAGAACGTCCAGCAACGCTTCGACACCATCCTGCGCGTCTCCCAGGCCATCGTTGACCAGCAGCGGCAGTTCTTCGATCATGGGGACGTGGCCATGCGGCCACTCACCCTCCGGGAGATCGCAGACCAGCTCGAGCTGCACGAATCCACCGTATCGCGCGTCACCACGCAGAAGTACATGGCGACCCCACGCGGCGTTTTCGAACTCAAGTATTTCTTCGGCAGTCACGTCGCCACCGATACGGGTGGAGCGGCATCCTCGACGGCGATTAGAGCGCTGATTCGCCAGTTGGTGGATGCGGAAGACAGCAAGAAGCCGCTGTCCGACGCCAAGATTGCAGAAGTATTGGGCCAGCAGGGTATCGTGGTCGCACGGCGCACCATCGCCAAGTATCGCGAGTCGCTCAATATCCCGCCGGTCAGTCTGCGCAAATCCATCTGACAACAACAGGAGTTACCATGAATCTGAACATTACCGGGCGCCACGTCGAAGTCACTCCCGCCATTCGCGACTACGTGACTTCCAAGCTCGACCGTGTCATCCGCCACTTCGACAACGTCACCAGCGTAGCCGTGATCCTGTCGGTCGAAAAGCTCAAGCAAAAGGCCGAAGTGACCCTGCACGTGCGCGGCAAGGACATCTTCGTCGAGAGCGAAGATACAGACCTTTACGCGGCCATCGACGCCATGACCGACAAGCTCGACCGCCAGGTCCAGAAGTACAAGCAGAAACAGGCCGACCACAACCACGAGACGCTCAAGCACCAGGTTCCGGAAGCCTGACGCCTTCGTTACAGCCCCGTGTCCGGGGTGTGGTTATAATGCGCGCGTTTTCACGACGCGATCTCCACTCGCCCCGGACCGGCTGCCTGCCCTGCGTGGCATCTGCACAAGGGGCGTTGCGCGAGTCCACCAGCGAATGAGCCTCATATCCCAACTCCTGCCACTGTCCAACGTGGTGGTCGATCTCGACGCGAGCAGCAAGAAGCGCGTCTTCGAACAAGCAGGACTGCTGTTCGAGAACAACCAGGGCATTGCCCGCAGCACCGTCTTCGACAGCCTGTTCACCCGTGAACGCCTGGGCTCGACCGGACTGGGCCAGGGCATCGCCATCCCGCACGGTCGCATCAAGGGCCTCAAGGACGCCGCGGGGGCATTCTTGCGCCTGGCCGCGCCGGTGCAGTTCGACGCACCTGACGGCCGGCCGGTGAGCATGCTGTTCGTACTGCTGGTTCCCGAACAGGCCAATGAAACCCATCTGCAGTTGCTATCCGAACTCGCGCAGATGTTCAGCGACCGCGAATTCCGCGAAGCGCTGCAGAATGCGCCAGACCCGGCCCACATTCACCAGATGTTCCTGACCTGGGGCGCCGATGCGGCAGACCAGCGTAGCGCGGCTGTATGAGATTCATCGCGCCAGCCTGAGCCTCACCCACGTCAGCGGGCGCCTGGATGGGCGCCTGGCGGTGGGCGACGAGCAGATCTGGCCGGCTGACCTCGTCGGCCACCTCAACCTGATCCACCCCACCCGGTTGCAGATCCTCGGCACCGCAGAACTCGCCTGGGCGCAGCGTCAGTCCAACGAAAAGGTCGCGCGCCACCTCAACGAGATTCTCTCCGCCCATCCGCCCGCCATCATCGTGGCCGATGGGTGCGAGGTGCCGAACATCATCCACGGCATTTGCGAGGCACACGACGTCGCGCTGTTTACCGCGCGCCACCCCTCGGCCAGCGTCATCGACCACTTGCGCCTGTATCTGTCGCGCGAGCTCGCCGAGAAGGTGTCGCTACACGGCGTATTCATGGATGTGCTCGGCCTCGGCGTGCTCGTCACCGGGGATTCCGGCGCCGGCAAGTCGGAGCTCGGCCTGGAGTTGATCTCGCGCGGTCACGGCCTGGTGGCGGACGACGTGGTCGAACTGTCGCGCGTCGCGCCCACGGTGCTCGAAGGGCGCTGCCCCGAAATGCTGCAGGACTTCATCGAGGTACGCGGCCTCGGCCTGCTCAACATCCGCACCATATTCGGCGAGACGGCATGCCGCCGGAAGATGCGCCTGCGCCTGATCTGCCACCTCGACCGCCGCCAGCCCGGCCCCGATGACCCCAGCCGCCTGCCGCTGCAGCAGGAGACCCAGGACATCCTGGGCGTGAAGATAGGGCGCGTGGTCCTGCCGGTTGCCGCGGGCCGCAACCTGGCAGTGCTGCTCGAAGCGGCCGTGCGCTCCACCATCCTGCAACTGCGCGGCATCGACTCGACCCAGGAGTTCATCGAGCGCCAGACACGGGCACTGCGCGCCGCGGAAGGCAGCAGCGAAGCCTGAAGGACCCGCACCACGACCCTGGCGCAGCCGCACTTGCGGCGCGCCGGTTGCGGCTGTTACCGTCGACCGCTTTATAGCAGCGCACTGCCCGGCCATGACCCCCCCCACGGATTACCTGGAACGCATCCTCAACGCGCAGGTGTACGACGTCGCCGTCGAGACCCCGCTTGATCTCGCCACCAACCTGTCGGCGCGCATCCACAACCGCATTTACTTCAAGCGCGAAGACATGCAGCCGGTGTTCAGTTTCAAGATCCGCGGCGCGTACAACAAGATGGCCAAGCTCTCGCCGCAGGCCCTCAAGCGCGGCGTGATCTGTGCCTCGGCCGGCAACCACGCCCAGGGCGTGGCGCTGTCGGCGGCAAAGCTCGGCGTGCGCGCGGTGATCGTGATGCCGAGCACCACGCCGCAGATCAAGATCGACGCGGTCAGGGCACGCGGCGGCGAGGTCGTGCTTGCCGGCGAGTCCTATTCCGACGCCTACACCCACGCGCTGGAACTGGAAAAGGCCGAGAAGCTCACCTTCGTCCATCCCTTCGACGACCCCGACGTGATCGCCGGCCAGGGCACCGTGGGCATGGAGATCCTGCGCGCCCACCCGAAGCCGATCCACGCGGTGTTCTGCTGCGTCGGCGGCGGCGGCCTGATCGCCGGCGTGGCGGCGTACATCAAGCGCTTGCGCCCGGAGACGAAGATCATCGGCGTCGAGGCTGTGGATGCCGACGCGATGACGCAGTCTCTCGCTGCGGGCAAGCGCGTCGTGCTCGAGCAGGTCGGCATCTTCGCCGATGGTGCGGCGGTCAAGGAGGTCGGCGTCGAGACCTTCCGTCTCTGTCAGCAGTATGTGGACGAGATGATCGTGGTCGACAACGACGCCATCTGCGCCGCAATCAAGGACGTGTTCGAGGACACGCGCTCGATCCTCGAGCCCGCCGGCGCGCTCGCGGTGGCGGGTGCCAAGGAATACGCCAAGCGCAACAAGCTGCGCGACAAGAGCCTGGTAGCAGTGGCCTCGGGCGCGAACATGAATTTCGACCGCCTGCGCTTCGTCGCCGAGCGCGCCGAACTGGGCGAGCAGCGCGAGGCCGTGCTGGCGGTGACGATCCCCGAGAAACCGGGTTCGTTCAAGAAGTTCATCAGCGTGCTCGGCAACCGCAACATCACCGAGTTCAACTACCGCTACGCCGACGCCAACCAGGCGCACATCTTCGTCGGCGTGACCGTGCACAACCGCAGCGAGGTCGCGCGCCTGGTCGAGATGCTCGAACGCCACGAACTGCCCGCGCTCGACCTCACCGACGACGAGATGGCCAAGTCGCACGTGCGCTACATGGTGGGCGGACGCGCGCCGCAGGTCGACAACGAGGTCGTGTATCGCTTCGTGTTCCCCGAGCGCCCCGGCGCACTGATGAATTTCCTGTCCAACCTGCGCTCGGACTGGAACATCTCGCTGTTCCACTACCGCAACCACGGCTCCGACTTCGGCCGTGTGCTGGTCGGCATGCAGGTGCCGCCGTCCGACAAGGATGCCTTCGACGCCTTCCTGCAGCGCCTGGGCTACGACTACGTGGCCGAGACCGGCAACCCGGCCTACCGGCTGTTCCTGTCCGGAAGTTGAGGCGGCATCGCCCGCCGTGCCCCCGTAGCGTCTGCACCACCCGGTCAGGCGACAGGCGCTCAGGCCCTCCAGACCCGCGACAGGCTCAGCTCCGCGGCTTCATCACGCCGGCCTCAGTCACCACCCATTGCATCGGCCTGTCGTACTGCTGCGGAAGCGTATCCGGGACCCGTCCGAGCTCGAACCCGACCCCCACGGCGATGGTCTGCATGGCGGCCAGCGTACGATCAAAATAGCCGCCCCCATAGCCGAGGCGGTAACCGCGGTCATCGAAGGCGTTGAGCGGCACCAGCAGCACGTCGGGCACCAGCGCCTCGCCCTCGGCCGGATGCGGGATGCCGTGGCGGTCGAGCGCCATCGGCGCGCCCGGCATCCAGCGCCGGAACACCATCGGCGCATGCCGCTCCAGCACCACCGGCAGCACCGCCACCCGCCCGGGACCGGCCGCCAGCCACGCCTGCACCCACGCCCGCAGATCGGGTTCGGCGCGGTACGGCCAGCAGAAGCCGAGCGAATGCGGCGCCAGGGTGTTCACCAGATCGTCGAGATGCCGGGCGAGTTGCCCGGTCATTGCTTCCCGACGCTCCACCGGCAAGGCCTGGCGCAGCTTCAGTGCCTGCTCGCGGAGATGTTTGCGCTTTGCAGCAAAGTCGAGCTCGGGTGCGGGAAAGGAGGTCATCGCTTGTGGTATGGTAGGCCTGCAATGGAGGCATCATCAGGCATGAAAAAGGCATTACGGGCGACCCTGTTCGCTGCAGCATTTCTGCTCCCCGGGGGAGCAATTTCGCAGGTCGGAGGTGAAACGGGAGCTGACCGTATCGTCGCCGCTCGCGAGGCCCTGCGCAAGGGCGACCGCGACACCCTCGAGCGCCTTGCCGCGGTGCGCGAACCCCATCTGCTCGACGCTTATCCGCGCTACTGGCTGCTCACCAACCTGCTCGCCCGCAGCCTGCCGCCACCCACGAACCAGCTCGAAGACTTCCTCGCGCAAGAGGCCGGCAGCAACCTCGCCGAGCGCCTGCGTGCCGACTGGCTGCGTCGCATGGCCAAGGACGGCGACTGGACCGGCTTCGTGCGCCTCTATCCCAGCCTGCAGAACCCCGATGGCGAGCTGCGCTGCGCGGCGTGGACCGCGCGCCTGCTCACCGGCGACCGCAGCGCGCTCGATGAGGTGGCGCAGCAGTGGGACAGCCTCACCGACGCCCACGCAGCCTGCGACATGGCGATGCGCAGCGCAGTCGGCAGCGGTCATGTCAGCGAGGATCAGGTCTGGCAGCGCATCCGCCGCCAGGTGGATACGCGCAATCCGGCCGCCGCGCTCGGCAGTCTCACCCTGCTGGCGCAGGACGCCGCCCCCGCGGCGGCCGATCTCGACCAGGCAATCCGCTCGCCGGCGCCCTGGCTGGACCGCCTGCCGGCCAACTTCGCGGTGACGCGTGCCGGACGCGAACTCGCGCTCGCTGCACTGGTGCGCCTGACCCGCGAGGACAACCCCAGCGCGCGCCTGCGGCTGTTGCGCATCCAGGACCGCCTCAGCGCCGAAGAGCGCAACTACGCCAACCTGGTGATGGCGATGCACGCCGCCATCGATCGCCTGCCCGAGGCGAGCGCGCTCTACGCCGCGGCCGGCAACGTCGAGATGACGCCACTGCAGCGTGCCTGGCGGGTGCGCGCGGCGTTGCGCGCCCAGGACTGGCGCGGCGTGCGCAGCGCGATCGAGGCCATGCCGGCAGCACAGCGCGAACAGCCCGACTGGCTCTACTGGCTGGGCCGTGCCCATGCCGCCAGCGGTAACCGTGATGCAGCCGATTCGCTCTTCGTGCGCATCGCGGGCGAGGCTCACTTCTACGGCATGCTCGCGGCCGAGGAGCTCGGCCAGCCGTTCATGCCGCCGCCCGCCACTGCGCCGCTCTCGCGCACCAAGCTCGAGGAAGCCGAACGCGACCCCAGCCTGCAGCGTGCGCTTGCGCTCTACCAGCTCGACATGCGCACCGAGGCAATCCGCGAGTGGGTGTGGGGCGTGCGCGATCGCGACGAACAGTTCCGCCTCGGCGCCGCCCACCTCGCGCTGCGCAACGAACTCTACGACCGCGCGATCAACACCGCCGAGCTCGCCAACCCGCGCAGCAATTTCGAACTGCGTTTCCTCACCCCCTACCGCGACCTGATCGAACCGCAGGTGCGGGCACAAGGCCTGGACCTGGGCTGGGTTTATGGCCTGATGCGCCAGGAGAGCCGCTTCGTGATCCCGGCACGGTCCAGCGTGGGCGCACGCGGGCTGATGCAGGTGATGCCCGCGACCGGAAAGTGGGTGGCGAACAAGATCGGGCTGTCGGGCTATCACCCCGGCCTGCTCAACGACCCCGACACCAACGTGCTGCTGGGTACGAGCTACATGCGCATCATCATGGAAGACCTCGACACCCATCCGGTGCTGGCCTCCGCCGGCTACAACGCCGGCCCCGGCCGGGCGCGGCGCTGGCGCGACAGCGGGCCGCTCGAAGGCGCCATCTACGCCGAGACCATCCCCTTCGACGAGACGCGCGACTACGTCAAGAAAGTGCTCGCCAACGCGGTGATCTACTCGGCGATGCTGGAAAAGCGCCCGCAGTCGCTCAAGGCCCGCCTCGGCACGATCGCGCCGGCGCCGGCCAGCGAGTAAGCTGCGGGGCTGGACACTACAAAACATCATCCACAACCTGCCAAGGGTCCACGCATGAATCCGAAACGTGTCGTCATCGTCGGCGGCTCCGGTTTTATCGGCAGCGCCATCGCCAACCGCCTGTGCGAAGCAGGTGTCAAGGTGCTCATTCCCACCCGCCGCCGCAGCCGCGCCGGCCATGTGCTGCTGCTACCCAATGCCGACGTCGTCGAGACCGACGTACACGACCCGGTCGCGCTCGTCCGCCTGTTCGCAGGCGCGGACGCGGTGGTCAACACGGTCGGCGTGCTGCACTCGCGCCCGGGCACGCCCTTCGGCCCGGACTTCGCGCGCGCCCACGTCGAACTGCCGCAGAAGATCGTCACCGCCTGCCGCGCCGCCGGCGTGCCGAGCCTGGTGCATATCAGCGCGCTCGGCGCCGACGCCGACGGCCCATCGGAGTACCAGCGTTCCAAGGCCGCCGGTGAGCGCGTGATCGAAGCCGCCGGACCGGACATCGCATGGACCATCCTGCGCCCCTCGGTGGTCTTCGGCCGCGGCGACAGCTTCCTGAACCTGTTCGCCGACCTCGCCCGCATGTTCCCGGTGCTGCCGCTCACCGGCGCCAAGTGCCGCTTCCAGCCGGTCTATGTCGAGGACGTCGCCGAAGCCGTGTGGCAAAGCCTCGCCCGTCCGGAGGCAGCCGGCCGGACCTTCGAGCTCGCCGGACCCACCGTTTACACCCTGCGCCAACTGGTCGAGTACGTCTCCGCACTGATCGGCAAGCCGCGGCCGATCATCGGCCTGCCCGAAGGCATCGGCATGGTGCAGGCGCGCCTGATGGAGCTCGCGCCCCAGCCGCTGATGAGCCGCGACAACGTACGCTCGATGCGGGTGGACAACGTCGCCAGCGGCGAGCCGCAGCCCTTCGGCCTCACCCCGACCGCGCTCGAATCCGTTGCGCCCGCCTGGCTTGGCACGGCGGGCCCGCGTGCGTTCTACTACCCGTTCCGGCGCCATGCCAGACGGTAATCGACCTTCAGTGATCCACTCTCGCTGACCCACTTTTTACTCGTGACCCGGAGCACACGATGAAACTCATCATCGGCAACAAAAACTATTCTTCCTGGTCCCTGCGCGCCTGGCTCGCCGCGCGTGAGGGCGGATTCACCTTCGAGGAAATCCGCATCCCGCTGTTCATCCCCGGCAGCCGCGAGCGCATCCTGTCGCACTCGCCCTCGGGCAAGGTGCCCTGCCTCATCGACCACGGCTTCACGGTGTGGGATTCGCTGGCGATCGGCGAATACCTCGCCGAAAAGCAGCCCGCCCTGTTGCCGTCCGACCCCGGCGCACGCGCGATTGCCCGTGCGGTGACCGCCGAGATGCACTCCGGCTTCCAGAGCCTGCGCAGCCGCATGCCGATGAACATCCGCAAGGACTACACCGGCTTTGGGCACAGCGCCGAGGTGGACGCCGACATCACGCGCATCATCGCGATCTGGAACGACTGCCGTGCGCGCTTCGGCACCGACGGGCCGTATCTTTTTGGCCGCTTCAGCCTCGCCGACGCCGCGTTCGCACCGGTGGCGTTCCGCTTCCAGACCTACGGCGTGAAGCCCGAAGGCGCCGCCGGCGAGTACCTCGCCACCCTGCTCGCCAACCCGCACATGCAGGAGTGGGCGGTCTCGGCGCGCGCCGAGACGGAGTCGCTCACCGAAGAGGATCTCTACGGCTGATGCAGGCGTATGTCGTCGGCGGGGCGGTGCGCGACGCCCTGCTCGGGCTGCCGGTCAAGGACCGCGACTGGGTCGTGGTCGGCAGCACACCCGAAGAAATGCTCGCGCGCGGCTTCCGCCCTGTGGGGCGTGATTTTCCAGTCTTCCTTCATCCGCAGACCAGCGAGGAATATGCGCTTGCGCGTACCGAGCGCAAGTCGGGCCGCGGCTATACCGGCTTCGTCTGCCACGCCTCGCCCGAGGTCACGCTGGAAGAAGACCTGCTGCGCCGCGATCTCACCATCAACGCGATCGCGCGCGCAGAAGACGGCACGCTGATCGACCCCTGTGGCGGCCAGCGCGACCTCGCGGCGCGCCTCTTCCGCCATGTCTCCCCCGCCTTCGCCGAAGACCCGCTGCGCATCCTGCGCGTGGCGCGCTTCGCCGCCCGCTTCACCGACTTCACGGTGGCGTCCGAGACGCTGGCGCTGATGCGACAGATGGTCGGCGCCGGCGAGGTCGACCACCTGGTGGCCGAGCGCGTATGGCAGGAGCTTGCACGCGGGCTGATGGAAGCGCGCCCCGCGCGGATGATCCGGGTGCTGCGCGACTGTGGCGCGCTGGCGGTGATCCTGCCCGAGCTCGACCGCCTGTTCGGCGTGCCGCAACCCGCAAGGCACCACCCCGAAATCGACACCGGCGAACACGTGCTGCTGGTCGTGGACGCCGCCGCCGCGAGCGGCCAGCCGCTGCCGGTGCGCTGGGCCTGCCTGCTGCACGACCTCGGCAAGGCCGACACGCCGGCGCACTTGCTACCCCACCATTACGGTCACGAGGCCGCCAGCGCACGGCGCGCGCGCGAAGTGTCCGAACGCCTGAAGGCGCCGACCGAGTGCCGCGACCTCTCCGAGATGGTGGCGCGCGAGCACGGCATCCTCGCGCGCGCGGACGAGCTGCGCCCGGAGACCATGGTCAAGCTCATCGAACGCTGCGACGGCCTGCGCCGGCCGGAGCGCTTCGAGCTCATGCTGGCCGCAGCCGCCTGTGACGGCGCGGGCCGCGGCACCGCCCCCGAAAATGCAGCAGCTGCGAGACCTTTGACACGCTGGTACGCCGCCCTGGCCGCGGTACGCGGCGTCGATGCCGGTACAATTGCGCGCAACTGCACGAACAAATCGCTGATTCCTCAGGCTTTGCACGCAGCCCGCGTGGCCGCGGTGAAGGCTGCGGACAAGGAAACCCCATGAACGCCACCCGCTTCGGCGAACTCGAGGTGCTGTGCCACGCCCCCGAGCACGTCACCCATGAACACCCGCTGCTCTTCGTCCACGGCGCCTACGTTGCAGCCTGGTGCTGGGAAGAGCACTTCCAGCCCTGGTTTGCCCATCGCGGCTGGTCGACCTATGCCGTATCGCTGTCAGGCCACGGCAAAAGCCGTAATCGCGAGCATCTCGATTCCTATTCGATCGACGACTACGTGCGCGACGTCGCCGAAGTCGCGGCCAGGCTGCCCGCACCGCCGATCCTGATCGGTCACTCGATGGGCGGCATGGTGGTGCAGAAATACCTCGAGCAATACGACGCACCGGCCACCGTGCTGATGTCCTCGGTGCCGCCCCAGGGACTGATGGGCTCCGCGTTCGGGCTCATGATGAAGCGCCCGAACCTGCTCTCCGACCTCAACAACATCATGGCAGGCAACGACGTCAACATCGACAGCCTGCGCGAGGCACTGTTCTACCAGCCGGTGGATGCCGACGACCTGTTGCGCTACTACCACCTCAGCCAGCCCGAATCGCACCGCGCGATCTGGGACATGTCGCTCTTCAACCTGCCGCAGCCGGGCCGCATGCACCGCCCGCCGATGCTGATCCTCGGCGCCGAACACGACGCCCTGATCCCGCCCGACCAGGTGCACATGACCGCGGTGACCTATGGCCGCCAGGCCGAGATCTTCTCCGGCGTCGGCCACGGCATGATGCTCGAGCGCGACTGGGAGAAGGTCGCGATCCGCATCGCCGACTGGCTCGCCGAACGCAACCTGTGAACGTCCGGGCGCGCGCGCAGCACTAATCCCGCGCGGCCATGCCTGCGTAGCGCACCGCCGTGTGCGCCACGTGCGCCTACAGCGCGTGCAGGCGGTCGCCGCGGGCAAAGCCCAGCAGCGGCGCCTTGAGGCCGCGCGCCAGCGCCAGCACCTTGAACAGCTCTCCCATCTCCTGCGGCGCCGTCAGGCGCTGCACCGCACGCGCGGCGCGGATGTAGCCCGCGCTCTCCTGCGGGCCGCGGCGGGCAAGGCAGTCGAGCACGCCGCAGTTGAACAGGAACTGTGCCTGCGTGGTGTAGCCGTGCACGTCCAGCCCGGCGTCAAAACCGGCCTCGGCCACCGCGGTGAAGTCCACGAAGGCGGTGATGTCGTTGAGCCCCGGCCACAGGAAGGGGTCGCCGTGGGCGTGGTGGCGGTAGTAGCACAGCAGGGTGCCGTTCGAGCGCGACGGCAGGTAGTACTCGGCACGCGGATAGCCGTAGTCGATCAAGAGCAGCGCGCCGGCCTGCAGGCGCTCGGCCCATGACGCCACCCAGGCGGCGCCGGCGAGGTTGAGCTCGCTAACGTACTCGCCGCCCGCCGGCGCGGGCAGGTTCAGCGCCAGCCCGGCCTCACGCACCGCGCCCGCTGCCGGCACGTCTGCCCAGCACAGCCGGCGCACACCTGCGGCGTCGGCTTCGAACGCAACGCCACGCTCGGCCAGGCCGGCGGCGGCGGTCGATACCAGCAGATGCACCGGCATCACGTCGAGCACCTCGTTGGCCACCACCGCGCCGGAAAAGCGCTCCGGCAGCACATCCAGCCACTGCACGCGGGCGGCCAGGTGCGGCGCCTTGTCGGCCAGGGTGTCGAACTGGCGCTCACGCAACTCGCCCGACAGCTCGAGGATGCCGTAGCGATCCGGCACGCAGCCGCGGCGTTCGAGTTCGAGCAGCAGGTCGGCGGCAAGCAGGCCGGTGCCGGCGCCGACCTCGATCACCGCGGGCGCGCTCGCGCGCATCACCTGCTCGACCTGGGTGGCCAGCGCCTGGCCGAAAAGCGGGGTAAGCTCGGGCGCGGTGATGAAATCGCCGCCCGGACCGAACTTTCGCGCGCCGCCGCTGTAATAACCCAGTCCCGGTGCATAGAGCGCGAGCTCCATGTAGCGGGCGAACGAAATCCAGCCGCCGGCGGCGGCGATCTCGGCCTCGATGCGTTCGAGCAGGCGCGCGCTCTGGGCGAGCGCATCGGCGGACGGCTGGGGCAGTGCAGACATGGATGATCGATCCGACAAAGACACGAGCCCGCGATTGTAACGGCAGGCCCGGCGCGCAGCCGGGCGAAAACGGTGGCGACCTCAACCGGCGCCCCTGCCGCCGCCGAACACATGATGACCCCGATGACGATGCCCTCCCCCGACTACCTCCCCAACGCAGCCCCCCTGATCCTGGTGACCGGAGCCGCCCGCCGTGTCGGTGCCGAGATCGCACGCCAGCTCCACGCCAGCGGCGCCCGCGTGGCGCTGCACTACCGCAGCAGCGTCGGCGAGGCCGAGGCGCTCGCCGCCGCACTCAATGCCCTGCGGCCAGACTCCGCGTTCACGGTGAGGGGCGACCTCGCCCGCTTCGGCGCCGCCGAAGAGATCGCCGCCCAAGTGCTCGCCCGCGGCCAAGGTCTGGACGGCCTGGTAAACAACGCCTCGAGCTTCTTCCCGACCCCGGTCGGCCGCATCGACCGCGCCGCCTGGGACGAGCTCATGGGCTCGAACCTGATGGGGCCGCTGTTCCTGTCGCAGGCGGTCGCGCCCGCGCTGCGCGCCGCCGGCGGGGCCATCGTCAACATCGTCGACATCCACGCCGAACGCCCGCTCACCGGCTACACGGTGTACAACATCGCCAAGGGCGGCCTGGCCACCCTGACGCGCGCGCTGGCGATCGACCTGGCCCCCGAGGTGCGTGTCAATGGCGTGGCGCCGGGCCCGATCGACTGGCCGGAGGACGGGCAGTTTCCGCCTGAGGAGCGCCAGCGCATCATCGCTCACACCCTGCTCAAGCGCGTGGGTTCGCCCTCGGACATCGCGCGCACGGTGCGCTTCCTGATGCTCGACGCGCCCTACATAACCGGCCAGATCATCGCCGTGGACGGCGGGCGCAGCGTGCACCTCTAGCCCGCGGCAAGCGCAAGGGGCGGCAGCGCGCCCCGTGGGAGCAACTGTCTGTGGAAGCGGGCTTGCCCGCGAATCGAGCGGATCTGAACCGCCGCGTTCGCGGGCAAGCCCGCTCCCACGAGTACCACTCGCGACAGCCCGTCGCTTCGTTCGACCGTCCCGGCCCGCATCCGTGGTGGCAACAATCATCGCGCCGGTTTCTGGGATAATCCGCGCCTGATTCTTCCGAACGAGCCCTGACCGTGACTGCAGCCCCCGCAACCGCCCCCGTCGACACGCCCGCGCCCGCTGCCGCCGCCGCCAGCGACGCCCGCTTCTCCAACACCTTCCTGCGCCTGAAGAAGAAGCTCGAGCGCGGAGTCGGCGAGGCGATCGGCGACTACAACATGATCGGCGACGGCGACACCGTGATGGTGTGCGTCTCGGGCGGGAAGGACTCCTACACCCTGCTGTCGTGCCTGCTCGCGCTGCGCGAGCGCGCGCCCGTGGATTTCCGCATCGTGGCGATGAACCTCGACCAGAAGCAGCCCGGCTTCCCCGACCACGTGCTGCCGGAATACTTCGAGTCGATCGGCGTCGAGTACCGCATCGTCACCGAGGACACCTACTCGATCGTCAAGGACAAGATCCCCGAGGGCAAGACCACCTGCTCGCTGTGCTCGCGCCTGCGCCGCGGCATCATCTACCGCACCGCGAAGGAGATCGGTGCCACCCGCATCGCGCTCGGCCACCACCGCGACGACATGCTCGAGACCCTGTTCCTCAACATGTTCTTCGGCGGCAAGATCAAGGCCATGCCGCCCAAGCTGGTGAGCGACGACGGCAACCATGTGGTGATCCGCCCGCTTGCCTACTGCACCGAGGCCGACATCACGCGCTTCGCGCGCACGATGGAATACCCCATCATCCCGTGCAACCTGTGCGGCTCGCAGGAGAACGCCCAGCGCAAGCAGATCAAGAACATGCTTCAGGGCTGGGCGCGCGACTTCCCGGGCCGCATCGAGTCGCTGGCCACGTCACTCAAGAACGTGGTCCCCTCGCACCTCGCCGATCAGCGCCTGTTCGACTTCGTCGGACTGACCCAGCAGACCGTGGTCGAAGAAGGGGACACCGCCTTTGACCCGGTCGAGTTGCCGGCCGCGCCGCGCGCAGAGACCGTACGCCTGATCCGGCCAGGCGCGCACGAGGACTGAAACGGCCATCGCGCTACTGGATCGACCGGAGGCCCCTTGCGGGGCAGCGGCCACCCGCTCATCATGCGCGGTGTCCGACACCCAATAGACTGGCCACCACGAAACCGGAATTGCCTTTGATGCCCGAGCGGAAGAACCTCTGTGTCCTCGTCGCGCTCCACAACTGGGACGGTCCTCTCGCGGGCCAGCTCGGCGAGGACGAGGCGCGGCACGCGAGCGAACGCTGCGCAAACCGCATCGAGCGTGCCATCAGTGCGCAGGGCGGAAAGCTGCTGCATCAGGAGCCTGACCAGACAGTAGCCGTCTTCGAGCGCAGCGACGCCGGGGTGCAGGCTGCAGTCGATGCCCTTGAGCGCATTCGCAACCTGCCTCCGCTGCGGGGCGCACACCAACCCGTCCGGCTCGGTCTGCATTACGGCATCCTGGAGAGCACCGAATCGGACGCGGGCCCGGCGGAAGGAGAGGGCGTGACGGTGGCCCGCCAGCTTGCCGGTCTGTGCGAGAACGAACAGGCACTCGTGTCGGGCACGACCGTCATGGTGTCCAGCAGCGCGACGCGCAACCTGATCAGCGCCCAGGCCCTTGCCGGCCCCAGTTGGGCACGGCTCGCGTGGCCGGTGTACGCGATCGGCCAGCGCACCGGCCTGGTAACCTCGATCCCAGCAGCAGCCCGCCTGACCCAGCGACTTCGTATCCGACACCAGCAGGATGTGCTGTTCGTCGAGGAGCTGCGCCCGGTGCTGCTGCTGGGCCGCGAGCTCGGCAACGACGTCACCATCATGGATCCCCGCGCTTCGCGCCAGCACGCGCGCATCGAACGCCGGCGCGAGGGATTCGTGCTGTTCGACCAGAGCACGAACGGCACCTATGTCGCGATCGAGGGCCAGACCGAGCGCCACATCAAGCAGGACCGCGTGGTACTCAAGGGCCCGGGCCGCATCGGCTGCGGCTTCTCTGCGGACGAGGTCGAGTGCGACCTGGTGTTCTTCGACATCGTCTGACCGGACTTACGGTCGCGCTCAGCGTCCAGCCGAGCGTCGGCGCCAGGGTCCGCCCCCGACGCCGCTGCGGCATCACCCCTTCAGGCACTCCGCAATAAACGTCTTGCGCTTGGCACCCCGCAGCGACTGCTCGGTGGCCGATTGGTTGCAGGCCTTCGCGCGCGCCTTGTCGTCCGCGCCGGCGGTCTCGGTGGCTGCCACCGTCGCCGGTGCGACCGCCGCGGGCGCCGCCGGTGCTGGTGCCAGCGTGGTGGCCGCAGCTGCTGAGGACGCAGCCACCACCGGCGCCTTCACCGCCTCGCCCAGTCCCTCCCCGACGGAGGCAGCCGGTACCGCAGCGGGAACGCCCGCAACCACTGCTGATGCATCCTTTGCGGCGCCACCATCATGCCGGCCGCGCAGGCAGGTGCTCATGAATGCCTTGCGTTCCTCACCTTTCAGCGTCTGCTCCTTCGCCTCGGCGTTGCAGCGCTTCATGCGTTCGTGCTGCGGATTGGCCCAGGCCTGGGCGGGGGTCAGTACCATCAACGCAAGGCTGGCGCACACTGCGCCGATAATGGTCTTCATCGAAAGCTCTCCTTGATCATTTTTTACGCAAAATGCGTACCCCGATTTTGCATATGGCATTTTCAGACGTCAATCTCTTTGTCATTTCCTGGCCGATCTCGAACCCCCCCGGGCATGAAGGTTGGCCATGCTGACCAGCGACCTCGCCGCCCTCGGCGGCCTGGCACTGTCCGCATTTCTGGCCGCGACCCTGCTTCCCGGTGGCTCCGAAGCGGTTTTTGCCGGCCTGCTGGTGCTGCGCCCGGAACTCGGTCTGGCTGCGGTGCTGACGGCGACAGTGGCAAACACGGCGGGCGGCATGAGCACCTACCTGCTCGGTCGCCTGCTCCCGCGCAAGGAATCGACGCCACGCCTGGCCACGCTGCAGCGCTGGGGCAGCGTGGCGCTGCTGTTGTCCTGGGTGCCACTGATCGGCGACGCCCTGTGCGCGGCCGCCGGCGTGCTGCGCCTGCACTGGGCCGCGTGCCTGCTGTGGATGGCCGCGGGCAAGGGCCTGCGCTATGCCGCCATCGCCTGGGCCCTGCAGTAAACGGCCGGAGGCTGTCCTGCGAGCTGGCCTAAGGGTTGTCCTATACTCCCGGCCTTCCCGACCGTTCCCGGAGCACCTCATGTCCGCAATCGAACGCCACGGCGTCACTGCCCGCTACGCCGACGCCGTCATCCACAACGACGTGATCCACCTCGTCGAAGTGCCGTCCACCAGCGCCGCCGAAATCAGCGTGCAGACCCGGGAAGTGCTCGCCAGCATCGAGCGCCAACTGACGAAGCTGGGCAGCGCACCGTCACGGATCCTGATGGCCACCATCTATCTCACCGATCTCGCCGACTGCGACGCGATGAACGCGGTGTGGGACGCCTGGATCCCGCCCGGCAGCGCACCGGCACGTGCCTGCGTGAAGGTCGCCGGACTGGTCGACCCCGGCTGGCGGATCGAGATCGCGCTGAGCGCCGCGCGCTGACCCTCGCCCCCCGCCTGCACCGACGCTTTGCCCGCAGCCTTGCAGACCGCGCTTCCAGACGCCTTCCCGACGAATCCACGCCCGCGTTAAGGTCTTGTTTTTTGATGCATGGTGCACTGCGGTTCGCTAGAATGGACTTCCTCCCTGCAGCAGCCTCCCGGTAGCCCAATGAGCCAACGCCTGCGCGAAATTCCGTACAACTACACCTCGTTCTCTGATCGCGAGATCATCATCCGCCTGCTCGGCGCCGAGGCCTGGTCGGTGCTCGACGCGCTGCGCACCGAGCGCGTCACCGGCCGCTCGGCGCGCATGCTGTACGAGGTGCTGGGCGACATCTGGGTGGTGCGCCGCAACCCCTACCTCGAGGACGACCTGCTCACCAGCCGCGAGCGTCGCGAGGCGCTGATCGGCGCGCTCGGGCATCGCCTCAACGAGGTCGACAAGCGCCGCCAGGGCAACGACCGCGTCGCGCTGCTCACCGCACGGGCGCGCGAGGCGGTCTCCGATTTCGAGCGCTGGTTCGACGACACCGCGCGCCGGCGCAAGGCCATCCTCAAGGCGCTGGCCAAGCACACCCGCCGCGACAACATCTGCTTCGACGGCCACGCGCGCGTGAGCCACGTCACCGACGCCACCGACTGGCGCGTCGAGTACCCCTTCCTCGTCCTTTACCCGGACACCGAGGAAGAGATGGCGCCGCTGGTGCGCGAGTGCATCGCGCTCGGGCTGACCATCATCCCGCGCGGCGGCGGCACCGGCTATACCGGCGGTGCCGTGCCCCTCGACGCCAACTCGGTGGTGATCAACACCGAGAAGCTGCTCGCCATGAGCGCGGTCGAGGAGATCGTCCTGCCGGGCGTCGACGGCCCGATGGCCTCGCCCTACCCCACCATCCGCACCGGCGCGGGCGTGGTCACCGAGCGCGTGTCGGAAGCCGCCACGCTCGCCGGGCGCGTGTTCGCGGTCGACCCGACCTCGGCCAGCGCCTCGTGCATCGGCGGCAACATCGCCATGAACGCCGGCGGCAAGAAGGCCGTGCTGTGGGGCACTGCGCTCGACAACCTGGCGTGGTGGAAGATGGTCACGCCCGACGGCAACTGGCTCGAGGTCGACCGCCTCGATCACAACTTCGGCAAGATCCACGAGCAGGAAACGGTCCGTTTCCGCCTGCGCCGCTTCGACGGCCTGACCTATGTCCCGCTCGGCGAGGAGATCCTCACCATGCCTGGCGCCGCGTGCCGCAAGGCCGGGCTGGGCAAGGACGTCACCGACAAGTTCCTCGGCGGCGTGCCGGGCGTGCAGAAGGAAGGCACCGACGGCCTCATCGTCGCGGCGCGCTGGGTGCTGCACAAGATGCCGCCGGTCACGCGCACGGTGTGCCTGGAATTTTTCGGCCAGGTACGCGAGGCGGTCCCGGCGATCGTCGAGATCACCGACTGGTTCAAGCCCGGCGGCGCCGGCCACGCCGCGGGCGTGCAGCTCGCCGGCCTCGAGCACCTCGACGAACGCTACGTCAAGGCGGTGGGCTACGCCACCAAGGCCAAGCGCCACGGCCGTCCCAAGATGGTGCTGATCGGCGACATCGTCGGCCATGACGAGAACGCGGTGATGAGCGCCGCCTCCGAGGTCGTGCGCATGACCAACGCGCGCGGCTCGGAAGGCTTCATCGCAGTCAGCCCCGAGCAGCGCAAGCGCTTCTGGCTCGAGCGCAGCCGCACCGCGGCGATCTCGCGCCACACCAACGCGTTCAAGATCAACGAGGACGTGGTCATTCCGCTGCCGCGCATGGGCGAGTACTGCGACGGCATCGAGCGCATCAACATCGAGCTGTCGGCGCAGAACAAGATCGAGCTCTGCGACCGCCTCGCCGAATTCCTGCAGGGCGACCTGCCGCTCGACGCCGGCGATGCCGAGATCGGCCGCACGGTGCTGATCGGCGACCATCGCCAGAATGCGCTCGACCAGATCGCCGCCGTGCGCCGGCGCTGGCAGTGGCTGCTCGACAACCTCGACCTGCCGCTGGCCGAGGCCGAGCCGCAGTTCGCCGCCTACGGCATCGAGGCCGGAGAGCTCACCAACCGCACCGTGAATCCGCGCCTCTTCCACCGCCTGCAGGACTACTCGATCCGCGTGTCGTGGAAGGAAGATCTGCGCCCGCTGCTCAAGCGCAGCTTCGACGGCGCGGTGTTCGCACCGGTGCTGGCGCGCATCCAGGAGATCCACAAGGAAGTGCTGCGCGGGCGTGTCTTCGTCGCCCTGCACATGCACGCCGGCGACGGCAACGTGCACACCAACCTGCCGGTGAACTCCGACCACTACGAGATGCTGCAGACCGCCAACCGCGCGGTCGATCGCATCATGGCGCTGGCACGCAGCCTGGACGGCGTGATCTCGGGCGAGCACGGCATCGGCATCACCAAGCTCGACTATCTCACCGACGACGAGATGGCGAACTTCTGGACCTACAAGGAAAAGGTCGATCCGGAAGGCCGCTTCAACCGCGGCAAGCTGATGCGCAAGGGGCCAATCAGCGGCAATCTCGACAACGCCTACACCCCGAGCTTCAACCTGATGGGCCACGAGTCCATCATCATGGAGCAGACCGACGTCGGCGAGATCGCCCACGACATCAAGGACTGCCTGCGCTGCGGCAAGTGCAAGCCGGTGTGCTCCACGCACGTGCCGCGCGCCAACCTGCTCTACAGCCCGCGCAACAAGATCCTGTCCACCTCGCTGCTGATCGAGGCCTTCCTGTACGAGGAGCAGACCCGCCGCGGCGTGTCGCTGGCGCACTGGGCCGAGTTCGAGGACGTGGCCGACCACTGCACGATCTGCCACAAGTGCGAGAAGCCGTGCCCGGTGGACATCGACTTCGGCGACGTGTCGATCAAGATGCGCAACCTGCTCAGGAAGCAGGGCAAGAAGTCGTTCAACCCCGGCAAGGCCGCGGCGATGGCCTTCCTGACCATCAAGGACCCGACCACGATCAAGGCGATGCGCACCGGCATGATCGAATGGGGCTACAAGGCACAGCGCTTTGCCCATGACCTGGGCAAGAAGTTCGGGCTGATCCAGCAGCAGGTCAAGGCGCCGCCGGCCACGCTCGGCAAGGCGCCGATCAAGGCCCAGGTGATCCACTTCATCAACAAGCCGATGCCCGGCAACCTGCCCAAGCGCACCAGCCGCGCGCTGCTCGACATCGAGGACGACAAGGTCATCCCGGTGATCCGCGATCCGCAAAAGGCCAACGGCGAGTCGGACGCGGTGTTCTACTTCCCGGGCTGCGGCTCCGAGCGCCTGTTCAGCCAGGTGGGTCTCGCCACCCAGGCCATGCTCTACCACGTCGGCGCACACACCGTGCTGCCGCCGGGCTACCTGTGCTGCGGCTACCCGCAGACCGCCGCCGGCGAGGAAGACAAGGGCCAGAAGATCACCACCGACAACCGCGTGCTCTTCCACCGCGTCGCCAACACGCTCAACTATCTCGACATCAAGACCGTGATCGTGTCCTGCGGCACCTGCATGGACCAACTGCAGAAGTACGAATTCGAGAAGATCTTCCCCGGCTGCCGCCTGCTCGACATCCATGAGTACCTGATGGAAAAAGGCGTCAAGCTCGACGGCGCGCAGGGCGTCAAGTACATGTACCACGAGCCCTGCCACACGCCGATGAAGGTGCATTCGGGCATCAAGGTGGCCAACGAGCTGATGGGTACGCGCGTCGATCTCTCGGACCGCTGCTGCGGCGAATCGGGCACGCTCGCGGTCGCCCGCCCGGACATCTCGACTCAGGTGCGCTTTCGCAAGCAGGAAGAGATCGAGAAGGGCGCGGCCACGCTGCGCGAGGACGACCCGAGCGCGAGGATCAAGATGCTGACCTCGTGCCCGAGCTGCCTGCAGGGCATGGCCCGCTACGCCAACGACGCCGGCGGCATCGAGCCGGACTACATCGTCGTGGAGCTGGCCAAGCACCTGCTCGGCGAGAACTGGCTGCCGGAGTACGTCAGCAAGGCGAACAACGGGGGTATCGAGCGCGTGTTGCTGTAAGCGCGGCAGCGATACGCGAGAGGCGGGCCGGCGCGGCGCAAGCCCCCGGCCCGCGTCGTTTTCCGGAAGGGCCCGCGGCCAGGTTCAGTCCTCGGCGGGGTCGCGCGGATGCATGCGCAGCCACAACTCCGGCAGCGCCTCGGCGGCGCACATGCGCAGGTGGTGGTCGACGATCCCGCTCACGGTCGTCTCGCCCGGGTTGATCTCGACCGTGGGCAGTCCCTGGCGCGCCGCCCATACCACCGGGCCGGCGATGTAGGGAAATACGCTGGTGGTGCCGATCGACACCACCACATCCACGCCCTGATCGAGCACGCTCTCCAGGCGCTCGAGGGCACGTTCCGGCAGCGCTTCGCCGAACAGCACGACCTCGGGACGCATGATGCCGCCGCACTGCGGGCACTCGGGCGGGATCTGCAGGCCGGCGTAGTCAGGCACCTTGCGCCCATGGTGACAGGCCATGCAGTGCAGGCGATGGACGGTGCCGTGAATCTCGATGACGTTGCGCGAGCCCGCCGCGCGGTGCAGACCGTCGACGTTCTGCGTGAGCACGCACACCAGCGGCTTTTCCTGCTCGAGCGCGGCGATCAGGCGGTGGGCGGCATTGGGTTGGGCGCCGCGGCAGCGCTCCTCGATCTGGGCGATGTAGCGCCAGGCGATGTCGGGCCGGGTCGCCATCATCTCGCCGGACAGCGCCTCCTCGATGCTCAGGCCTTCTTCGGTGAGGCGGTCATGGTAGAGGCCGCCGATGCCGCGGTAGGTGGGCAGGCCGGAATCGACCGAAATGCCGGCCCCAGTCACGAACAGGATGCGCTGCGCGCGCGCAAGGATCGCGGCGACGGCATCGAGTGTCTGAGCCAGCACTGGCGACGGGGCTTGCAGCTGCACCGAGGTCATCGCGCGCTGACCTCGACCAGACAGTCGTAGAAGATCGGCCCACCGCCCATGTCGGTGGTCGCGGGCGAGGTCACCGCGTTGGCGTTGCGTCCGCCTTCGCACAGCTTGGGCCACCACACCGAGGGTGCGCACACCACGCCGGGGCGCACGTCGCGGGTCACCACCGCACGGGCGAGAAAGTCGCCGCGGTCGTTGTGGATGCGCAGGCGCGCACCGTCTGCGATGTCGCGCGCAGCGGCGTCATCGGGATGGATCTGCAATGTCGGCCCGACCTCCGCTGCCAGGAAGCGCGGCAGGTTTGCGAAGCTGGAATTGAGGAAGTTGCGCGCCGGCGGCGTGATCAGCGCAAGCGGATAGCGCGCAGCGAGCGCCGGATTGCTGAGCACCGACTCGGCTGGCGGGTGCCACGCAGGCAAAGGATCGTACCCCTCGCGCGCAAGCGCATCGGAGTGGAACTCGCATTTGCCCGAGGCAGTCCGGAACCCGCCTTCCGCGAACGGCACGAAGGGCTGCGGCAGCGCGAGCCGCGCCCAGCCCTTCGTCTGCAGCCCTTCGGCCAGCCCGGCCGCGCGCGCATCACCGGCGCGGAAGGCCGAGGCGGCGATCGCCTCGTCGGACTCGTACAGCGCCTGGTGCGCGAAGCCGAGCCTGCGCGCAAGCGCGCGGAAGACCTCGGTGTTGGATCGCGCCTCGCCGAGCGGCGTGATCGCCGGAGCGTTGGCGACGGCGTAGAAATGGCCGTAGGTCGAATGAACGTCGCGATGCTCGAGCTGGCTGGTCGCCGGCAGCAGGATGTCGGCGTAATCGGCAGTGTCGGTCTGGAACAGCTCGTGCACCACGCAGAACAGGTCCTCGCGTGCGAAGCCGCCGCGCACCCTGTTGCCATCCGGCGCCACCGCGACCGGGTTCGAGTTGTAGACGTGGATCGCCCGCACCGGCGGGTCGCGGGTCTCGAGCAGCACCTCGCCGATGACGGACATGTTGAGCGTGCGCGGCGGAAAGCGCCCGGCATCGGGGTAGAGGTCGGGACGGGCGAGCGCGCGACCATCGACCGGGAAGTTGCCCGAGGTGGAGAGCAGCGCGCCGCAACCGGCGTGCCGCCAGGCGCCGGTGAGCGCGGGCAGGCAGGCCACGTTGCGCACCGCCATGCCGCCGCCGGCGCAGCGGTTGAGGCCGTAGTTGAGGCGGATCAGGCTGCGCGGCGTGCGCCCGTAATCGAGCGCCAGTGCGCGGATCTGCGCCGCGTCCAGCCCGGTGAGCGGCGCCGCCCACGCCGGCGTGAAAGCCCGCACGCGCTCGGCGAGCGCCTCGAACCCCAGGGTGTGGCGGGCGATGTAGTCGTGATCGAGCAGGTCGTGCTCGATCAGCACCTGCATCATCGCCAGCGCCAGCGCGCCGTCGGTGCCGGGCAGTGGCGCGATGTGCTGGTCGCACCTGGCCGCGGTCTCGCTGCGCCGCGGGTCGATGCAGACGAGCTTCGCGCCACGCCGCTTCGCCTCTTGCAGGTAGCGCCAGCCGTGCACGTTGGACACCACCGGGTTGCCGCCCCAGATCAGGATCAGCTGCGCCTGACCGACGGCCTCGGGGTCGGCGCCGATCATCGCCCCCACCGTGGCCTTCCAGCCGTGCGCACCGGCGGCGGCGCAGATCGTGCGGTCGAGCAAGGATGCGCCGAGGCGGTGGAAGAAGCGTCGATCGAGGCTCTCGCCCTGCACCAGGCCCATGGTGCCCGCATAGCTGTAGGGCAGGATCGCGCGCGGGTCGTCGGCGGCGATCTCGCGATACCTGGCAGCGATGGTGTCGAGCGCCTCGTCCCACGAGATGCGCTCGAAGCGGCCCTCGCCCTTGCGGCCGACGCGTTTCATCGGGTGCGTCAGGCGCTGATCGGAATAGACGCGCTCGAGGTAGTGCGCGACCTTGGTGCATAACGCACCGTTGGTGAAGGGCATGTCCGCGGCGCCGCGAAGCCTTACCGCGCGCCCGCCGGCGACCGTCACCTCCATCGCGCAGGTGTCGGGGCAGTCGTGTGGGCAGGCGGCGCGCACGTGTGTTTCGGAATGGCCCTCAGGCGAGGTGGAAGCCGGGAGGGGGGGAGCCGCGTCTCGCATCTTCGGGGAAATCGCGCCGCCGACCGGGCTCGCCCCGGCTCAGCGACGCTCCAGCACCGCGTTGCGCGCGTCGGGCTTGCCGCCAGCGGTAAGCTCCACGTAGCGGGCGCGGTGCTCTTCGAAGCGCTCGACCACCGCGTTGCGTTCGCGCAGCTTGGCCGCGATGATCGAGGACTGCGCCGCGATCTCGCTGTCGAGCACGCTGATGTCGGCTTCAAGGCTCGCAGCCACCTCGCTCTTGTCGGTAGTCGTGGCCTCGGCGATCAGGCTATGCTGGCGCGCGATGAGTTCGCTTTCGCGCGCACGCAGCTCACGAATGCTGCGGTCGAGGTCGCGCAGTTCGCGATCGCGGCGGCTGTCGAGGTCCTCGAGGCTACGATAGGTCTCGAGCAGCGCCTGATCGAGACGCAGCTTGCGCTGGCGATCGGCCTCGAGTGCCCGGCGCTCGCGCTCCAGCGCGGCGCGCTCGGCGATCTCTTCGGGCGTGAGCGGGGCCGCAACCGTACGGCGTACCAACCCCGAAGGACTCATCTCACGGTAGGCGCGGCCATAGCAAGCCGCGGGCAGGATGTCACCACACACGGGCTGGCCGCCGACGTCGCAGCAGTAGATCGCGCGCCCACCGGCCTGCGCCTGCACCGAAACGGGCAGGGCACCGAGCATGAGCGCGCAGGCCAGCGCCGCAACGCCGGATTCAGCGCGAAGAGATGCCATACTGCTCCCGATAGGCCTTGACTGCGTCGAGGTTGGCCGCCAGCTCCGGACTATCGGCGAGGTAGCCAATCAGGTCCTCGAGCGTGGCGACCGCGATCACCGGGATATCGAAGCTCTCCTTCACTTCCTGCACCGCCGACAGCGCGCCCTTGCCGCGCTCCATGCGATCGAGCGCGATGACGACGCCGGCCGGCGTGGCGCCCGCGGCACGGATCAGCTCGACCGATTCGCGCACCGAGGTGCCGGCGGAGATGACGTCGTCGAGGATCAGCACCCGACCCTCGAGCGGCGCGCCGATCAGCGTGCCGCCCTCGCCGTGGTCCTTGGCTTCCTTGCGGTTGAAGGCGAAGGGCAGGTCGACGCCGTCCTCGGCCAGGCGGATCGCGGTACCCGCCACCAGCGGGATGCCCTTGTAGGCCGGCCCGAACAGCATGTCGCAGGCTACGCCCGAGGCGCGGATCGTGCGCGCGTAGTAGCCGCACAGCTCGCGGAACGAAGCACCGTCGTCGAACAGCCCGGCGTTGAAGAAATACGGCGAGTTGCGGCCCGCCTTGGTGACGAAGGCGCCGAAGCGCAATACGCCCTTGCGACAGGCGAGGGCGATGAAATCCCGGCTAAAATCCACGGCTTTCTGGGCTGCCAAGCAGCTTGAACTGGAGGCCGTCCATGTTACGCATCATCTCCCTCAACCTCAACGGCATCCGCTCGGCCTGCCGCAAGGGTCTGCTCGACTGGCTGCCCGCTCAGAACGCCGATTTCGTCTGCGTGCAGGAGCTCAAGGCCCAGGCCGGCGACCTCGACGACGCCATGCGCGCGCCGGCTGGCATGAAGGGCTGGTTCCACCACGCCGAAAGGAAGGGCTACAGCGGCGTCGGCATCTACGCCCGGCGTGACCCGGATAGGGTCGTCGAAGGCCTGGGCATTGCCGACATCGACGCCGAGGGCCGCTTCCTGCAGCTCGACTTCGGCAAGCTGTCGGTGGTGTCGCTGTACCTGCCCTCCGGCTCGAGTTCGGAAGAGCGTCAACAGGTGAAGTTCGAGTTCATGGACCGCTTCCTGCCGCACATGAATCAGCTTTACCAGAGTGGCCAGGAGGTGGTGGTGTGCGGCGACTGGAACATCGCCCACCGCGAGGCCGACCTGAAGAACTGGAAATCGAACCAGAAGAACTCCGGCTTCCTGCCCGAAGAGCGCGCCTGGCTCACGCGCCTGTTCGACGAGCAGGGCTGGATGGACGTCTATCGGCGCCTGCACCCCGACGCCACCGACGCCTGCTACACATGGTGGTCGAACCGCGGCCAGGCCTGGACGAAGAACGTGGGCTGGCGGCTGGACTACCAGATCGCCACGCCGGGGCTGGCGGACGCTGCGCGCGCCGCCGCGGTATACAAGGAACAGCGCTTCTCCGACCACGCACCGCTGACGGTGGATTACGACTGGGTGCCTTAAACCAGGCGGCCGCGCGTGTCCATGACCCCGCGCGGGTGCGACCGTGTGCCGCACCCTGGCCGCGCGTGCGGGCGCGGCGCCGCGCTTCGTTGCTATCATCCCGGCATCCGAATCGACGCCCGCCCCGGGGTGAAGCATCGCTGCGTGAGCCTTCATCATCCGACCGGGAATGAACCATGTGCAACCCTCACAAACGTCGCTTCATCGGCCAGATCGGCGTGGCGGGCCTGCTGCTCACGCCGCTTGCCGCGAGCCTTGCGGGCTGCGCGAGCGAGGACTGGCCCGAGGGCATGAAGCCGATCGCCTGGGACCGCGACGCCTGCGTGCGCTGCAACATGCGCATCGCCGACCACCGCTTCGCCGCCCAACTGCGCGGCGGCGCCAAGGACACCACCTTCAACTTCGACGACGTCGGCTGCCTGGTGTTCTGGCTGGAAGAGCAGCGCGCGCGCTTTCCGTGGATGGACGACGCCACGACGCGAATGTGGGTCGCGGCCTGGGAGAGCCCCAGCGCCGAGAAGGCGATCTGGCTCGATCCGCGTCAGGCACGCTACGTGGCCAAGCGCTCACCGATGCGGTACGACCTCGCCGCGAGCACGGCTACCAGCGCGGACGCCCCCAGCCTGAGCTACGCCGAAATGCGCGCGAAGACGCTGGCGCGGGGCAAATAGCCAATGCGCCACCTACCGCCGCAAGCGTTCCGCATTGACGCCCCGCGAGCAAGCCGGCGATGAGGCCCGCCGACCGCATCCTCGGCGCGACGCTGCTCGCCGCCGCCCTGTTCGCCGCCACCTTCGTCGATGCCGGCTGGCAGCGCAGCGCGCACGAACCGGCGCTGCAGCGCACCGCGGAACTCGTCACCCGGCTTCGACTGTCTGACGTCGTGCTGTTTACCGAAGCGCGCTACACCCGCCACCTGACCCAGGCCGACCTGCACTCCGCCTTCCAGGACCATCCGGTGGCCCTGGAACACTTCCCCTCGGGCTCGCTGCTGCCCCCGCCGCGCATCCTGCTGGAACGTCATGAAGGCCTGGATCGAAAAGCAACGTCATCTGATTGACTTCACCGCGCAGTCGCTGGCGCGGCGCAAGGGCAAGAGCCTCGGGCTGCTGGTCGTCTATACCCTGCTCGTGTTCGTGCTCGCCTCGGTGGCGCTGTACACCCATGCGCTGCGCAACGAGGCCACGCAGGTGCTGGCCGGCACCCCCGAGATCGTGCTGCAGCGCCTGATCGCCGGCCGCCACGACCTCATCCCGCCCGGCTACATCGAGAAGATCGGCCGCATCCGCGGCGTGCAGAAGATCGAGGGCCGGCTGTGGGGCTACTACTACGACAGCGTGCTCAAGGCCAACTACACCTTCATGGTCGCAGCCGATCGCGAGATCGCCCCGGGAGAGATCGTCGTCGGCCCGGCGCTCGAGCGCACACGTGGACTGTCGGCGGGCAACGGCATTTCCTTTCGTTCCTATTCCGGTGACCTGCACACCTTCATCGTCGCCGAGGTGCTGGCCCACGAGTCCGAGCTCGTCAGCGCCGACCTGGTGCTGATGGACGAGGCCGACTTCCGCCGCTTCTTCGCCTACCCGGCCGGCCACCATACCGACGTCGCGCTGTGGGTGGCCAACCCGCTCGAGGTGCGCAACGTCGGCATCAAGCTGCTCGACGCCCTGCCCGACTCCCGCCCCATCCTGCGCGAGGAGGTGCTGCGCACCTACGCGTCGATCTTCGACTGGCGCGAAGGGATGATGCTGGCGCTGCTGTCGGCGGCGATCCTCGCCTTCGGCATCTTCGCCTGGGAGAAGGCCGCAGGCCTGTCAGCAGAAGAAAAACGCGAGATCGGCATCCTCAAGGCGATCGGCTGGGAGACCGGCGACGTGATAGCGATGAAATTCTGGGAAGGCTTCCTGGTCTCGCTGCTCGCCTTCCTGGTCGGCTACGTCGCCGCCTACGTGCATGTGTTCCACTTCGAGTTCACGCTGTTCGCGCCGGTGCTCAAGGGCTGGGCGGTGCTGTACCCGAGCTTTGCGCTCACGCCGCAGATCGACGGCCTGCAGGTGGCGACGCTGTTCGTGTTCACCGTGCTGCCCTACACCGCGGCCACGCTGGTGCCGATCTGGCGCGCGGCCACCACCGACCCCGACACCGTGATGCGGAGCTGACGCGATGCTCGAACTCGCCAACATCCGCAAGGTGTTCAACCAGGGCCAGCACAACGAATACTGGGCGCTCAAGGGCATCGACCTGGACATCCTGCCGGCGCGGGTGAGCGTGCTCAAGGGCCCCTCGGGCTCGGGCAAGACCACGCTGCTGACCATCCTCGGCTGCCTCGCCCGCCCCACCGAGGGCCGCGTGCGCCTGAACGGCGAGGACATCTCCGGCCTGCCCGAGCGCTTCCTGACCGAGATCCGGCGCCGCACCTTCGGCTTCATCTTCCAGCAGTTCAACCTCATCCGCGGCCTGTCCGCGATCGAGAACATCATCCTGCCCGGCTACCCCGGCGGCACGCCACGCGCGCAGCTGCTGGCGCGCGCCGAGGTGCTGCTCGCCGACCTGCAGCTCGCCCACCGCCGCGACGCCAAGGTGGAGTGGTTGTCGGGCGGCGAGCAGCAGCGCGTGGCGATCTGCCGCGCGCTGATCAACGACCCCCAGGTCCTGGTCGCCGACGAGCCCACCGCCAACCTCGACAGCAAGCTGTCGGCCGAATTCCTGGTGATCCTGCACCGGCTGGCCGAGAGCGGGCGTACGGTGATCCTCACCAGCCACGACCCGCTGGTGGTGGAATCCGCCGTGGTCGACCGGGTGTATTCGCTGCGCGACGGCCAGCTCACCGACGTCGTCGATACGCGCAAGGCGGCGCCATGATCTTCCAGCCCGCGATCATCGCCCTGCTGCTGGCCGCCGGCCTGAGCCTGGCCATGCTGGCGACCGCGTCGCCGTTCGCGGTGCACCTGATCCGCCACTGGGACCTCGGCAGCGGCAGCGAGCGCCAGTTGCGGCTCGAGCGCCTGACCTACCTGTTTTCGATGATGGTGGCGCTGGTGTGCGGGCTGCAGGTGCTGTCCACGCTGCTGTTCGTGTTCAACGCCGACAAGATGGCGGTGATGTTCGTCGGCGCGATGTGTGCCGTGGGCACGCTCAACGCCAACGCGTACGGCTTTCCGGCGCTGTACGCACAGCTCGTCGCGTTCTTCTTTGCGGCGACCTGGCTGGCGATCAACCGCCTCGACAATCAGGCGCGCGACTATCCGCTCACCCGGCTCAAGTACCGCCTGCTGCTCGCCTACGCACCACTCGCCGCGCTGGTGCTCTACCTGCAGTTCAACTACTTCATCCGCCTCGAAGCCGACGTCATCACCTCGTGCTGCGGCAGCCTGTTCTCGGAAGAGGCCGACACGGTGGCGAGCGAGGTCAGCGCGCTGGCGCCGGTGCAGGCGATGAGCGTCTTCTACGCCACGCTGGGCGGCGCGATCCTGGTCGCCGTCTGGCACTGGAAGAGTGCCGGGCGCCGGCTGTGGAGCGGGCTCGCGGTGGGCACGGCCTCGGTCGCGGCCTTCTTCGCCGCGCTCGCCGGGGTGGTCGCCTTCGTGTCGCTGTACATCTACGAGCACCCCAATCACCACTGCCCGTTCTGCATCCTGAAGCCCGAATACGGCTACCAGGGCTACCTGCTCTACCTGCCGCTGTTCGCCGCCGCCGCGGCCGGGCTGGCGGCCGGGGTGCTGAGGATGTTCGGCGGCCGGCCCAGCCTCGCCACCCTCGCTCCGCAGGCCAGCGCGCGGCTGGCCGGCATCGCCGCGGCGGGCTTTGCGCTCTTCGTGCTGGTGGCGAGCGTGATGGTGCTGCGCTCCAACCTGATCCTGATCGAATGATGCCGTTGCCGATCCGCGCCCTCCTCTTCGCCCTCGCCTGCACCCTGCTCGCCGCCTGCAGCGGGGACGGGTCCGACGCGGGTCCGGCGCGCGGCATTGCGGCGCCGCGTTTCGAGGCGGTCGACCTCGACGGCAGCGTCCGCCGCTTTCCCGAGGACTTCGCCGGCAAGCCGGTGATCATCGACTTCTGGGCCGACTGGTGCCGCTACTGCGCCAACAGCATGACGCGGATCGACCGCGCCTGGCGCGAACACGCCGCGAGCGGGCTGAGCGTGCTGGCGGTCAACGTCGCGCAGGACCGCGCGACCGCCGCCGCCTTCATCGAGCACCTCGGCGTCGGCTACTCGGCCGTCCTCGACCCCGAGTCGCGCATCACCCGCGCTTACGGCGTCAAGGGCCTGCCGATGACGATCTTCGTCGACCGCAACGGCCTGATCAGCGGCAAGGTCATCGGCGAGGTGGACGACAAACTGCTGGCGATCCAGCTCGAACGCATCCTGCCGAAGGCCAAGTGAACCCCGCCGGCCCGTGCCGGCACCACCACCGAAGGAGCACACCGTGGACCGCAGAGAAGCCCTCAAGATGTCCGTCCTCGCCAGCATCGGCCTCGCCGCCGCCGGCAAGGCCAACGCCCAGCCGGCGTGCGCCGGCGACGGCACTCCGGCGCAGTTCATCCCCAAGACTGCGGCGGATCCGCAGCCGCAGGTCGATGACATCGCCAAGTATCCCAAGTGCCCGTATTGCGGCATGGACCGCAAGCAGTTCCACCACTCGCGCATGGTGGTGCATTACGGTGACGACCTCGCCGACGGCACCTGCTCGCTGCACTGCTCGGCGGTCAGCCTGTCGCTGAACATCGACCGTGACCCAAAGGCGCTGTGGGTGGGCGACAACGCCGCCGACGGCGACGTGAAGCCGCTGGTCGAGGTCGAGAAGGCCAGCTTCCTCGTCGGCAGCAAGCTGCCCGGCGTGATGACCGCACGCAGCAAGGTCGCCTACGGCAACGTCGACGCAGCGAAGGCCTCGCAAGCCGCAAACGGTGGCGAGATCGTCGATTTCGACCAGGCGCTGCTGGCCGCCTACACCGACATGTCGGCCGACGTCACCCGCATCCGCAAGAACCGCGCCGAGCGTCGGCGCAAGATGATGGAGCAGCAGAACAAGGGATGAAGACACTGCTCGCTTTCATTTTCGCAGCCTGGACGAGCTTCGCACTCGCCCAGGCGCCGGCCGCAGAGCTGCCAAAGCCGGGCATGAAGGATCTGTGCCCGGTGTGCGGCATGCTGGTGTCGAAGTATCCGAACTGGGTGGCGACCATCGTGTACAAGGATGGTCACGCCCATTTCTTCGACGGCGCCAAGGACATGTTCAAGTTCTGGCACGACCCGGCCAAGTATGCGGCCGGCCACAGCCACGACCAGATCGAGGGCATTTCGGTGACCGAGTACTACGGGCTGACCACCATCGACGCGAAGAATGCGTGGTACGTCGTCGGCTCGGACGTGCTCGGGCCGATGGGGCACGAGTTCGTGCCGCTGGCGAGCGCGGAGGAAGCCGCCGATTTCGTCAAGGAGCACAAGGGCGTCCGCGTCCTGCGCTTCCACGAGGTCGGCGCGGAACTGCCGGTCATGCTCGACGCCGGACGCTTCGAGTAAACAACGGCCCGGGCGCCGACAGTGCCCGGCGCCGCTTCACGCCGGCTGCCGGCGGCGACGGAACCGCCGCAGCGCCGGCGCGCACCGCCGCGCTTACTTCAGCAGCGCCTGCGTCGCCGCGGCCAGGTCGTCCGCACGCACGATCCCCAGCTTGCTGCCCAGGGCCTGGCCGTCGCGGCCGATATAGACCGTGTAGGGCACACCACCCGGCGCGTTGCCCAGCGCCTTCATCAGCGGGATGCCCTGCTTTGCCGCCAGCACCACCGGATAACGCATGTCGTTGGCGGTGGCGAACTCGCGCACCCCCTCGACCTGGCTCTCGAGCGCAACCCCGATCACCTCGATCCCGTCCGCTCCCTGTGCATCGTGCAGACGGATGAGCTCAGGGATCTCCTCGCGACAGGGTGCGCACCAGCGCGCCCAGAAATTGACGATAAGCGGCCGGCCGCGGAAGCGTTCCATGGCCACCGGCTGGCCGTCGAGCCCGGTCAGCGAAGCCGAGAAGAAGGCCGCGGTATCGATGTCTTCTGTGGCCTGGGCGGTGGTCGCCAGCAGGCCGAGACACAGGATCGAAGCGAGTTTGCGAATCATGGGGCAACCTTGTAGGTGAGTACGCGGATTTTGGAGCGTGCGCTTGGGCGGCCGTTCCAGGAACCGCGGGGGCGTGCGCGCGAACGATGCCCGGATTCTGCCAAGCATCGGCATCCGGCGCATCCTCGGCAACACCGCGGCGCCGGGCATCGCGCTTGGACGCGGCATCTGCCTGCATCGCCTTCAGCATCCGCTTACGCATCGTTCATTGCAGCCGGACGTCTTAGGAGTTAGCCTTGACGAATAGGACCAGACAAGACTTCTTGAACCACTGACAGGAGAACCATCATGGAAATGACCCTGCACCCCTCGAAAGACAAGCTCGTCGGCGATCTCAAGTCCCTGATCTCGGACGCCGAAGAACTTCTCAAGCTCACTGCCGACCAGCAAGGCGGCAAGCTGGACGATCTGCGCGCCCGCATCGGCGAGCGCATGGCTGTTGCCAAGGACCGCCTCGCCGATGCCGAAGCTGCAATCGTCGATTCCGGCAAGAAGGCGGTGCGCGTGACCGACGACTACGTCCACGAGAACCCCTGGCAGTCGGTCGGCGTCGCTGCCGGCGTCGCCTTCCTGCTCGGCCTGCTGGTCAGTCGTCGCTGATTCGATGAGCACCGAGCCCAGGGCGCCCAGACCGCGTCTCGCCGAAAGCCTGCACGGCATCATCGATGCCGGGCTGCAGACGGCGCAGACGCGGCTGGAATTGCTTGCAGTCGAACTTCAGGAAGAAAAGCTGCGCCTCACCGGCCTCGCACTCAACACCGTGCTGGCCGGGCTGCTGCTCGGCTTCGGGCTGGTTTTCCTGATGATCTTCCTGACCGTGCTGTTCTGGGAAGAACATCGGCTGCTCGCGCTCGGCATTTCCACTGCCGTCTGTATCGGTGGCGGGCTGCTGGCAGCAAGCAACGCCGCCCGCGCTTTCCGCAGCGGCACCAAGCTCTTTACCGCCAGCCTCGCCGAATTCGCGCGCGATCGCGCAGCCTTGCGCAAGCCGGACTGAGGGCGGGTAACGCATGGACTCCCGCCAGATCGATCTCGCGCTGCGCAAGCAGAAGCTCCAGATGCACGCCGCCGCACAGCGCGCCGACCTGTCCCAGCGCCTCGCCGGCATCGACGGCGCGCTCGACCGCGTCGATTCGCTGCGCGACCACCTCGCGTGGGCGAAGGACAAGATCCCGCTGCTGTCGGTCGCGCTGCTCGTGGTGCTGGCGGCAAAGCCGAGGTTTGCGCTCAGGCTTGCCAAACGCGCCTGGGTGGGCTGGCTGCTGGTTCGCCAGATGCGCGGCGGGCGGCTCTCGGCGCTGCTGCCCACCGCCATCCCGCTGCTGCGCGGGCTACTCGCGCTGGTCAAGCGCCGGATCGAACCTTCGGCAGAACCACGTTCAGCAGCACCGCGACGACGCCGCACAGGCTGACGCCCTGCAGGGTCAGGCCGTCGAAGTTCAGCGCCAGCCCGCCGATCCCCATCACCAGCACCGAGGACACGATCACCAGGTTACGCGGCTCCTCCAGGTCAACGCGCGCCTTGATCAGCGTGTTCAGGCCCACGCTCGCCACCGAGCCGAACATCAGCATCATGATGCCGCCCATCACCGGCACCGGAATCGACGCCAGCAGCGCGTTGAACTTGCCGAAAAAGGCCAGGATCACCGCCAGCACCGCCGCCCAGGTCATGATCGCCGGGTTGTAGTTCTTGGTCAGCGTCACCGCGCCGGTGACCTCGGAATAGGTGGTGATCGGCGGCCCGCCGATGAGACCAGCGAACAGCACGCCGGCACCGTCGCCGGCGAGCGTGCGGTGCAGGCCGGGCTTCTCGGTGTAGTCCTTGCCGGTCACCCCGCCGATGGCGAGCACGTCGCCGACGTGCTCGATCGCAGGCGCCAGCGCCACCGGCAGCATGAACAGCACCGCCGCCAGCTCGAAGCTAGGGGTGACGAACTGCGGCAGCACGAACCATGGCGCCGCCCCCACCGCGGCGAAATCCACCAGGCCGAACAGCGCCGCTGCCAGCCAGCCTGCCGCGACCCCGCACAGGATGGGCACCAGCTTCAGGAAGCCGCGTGCGAACACGGCCACCAGCACGGTGGTACCAAAGGCGATGCCGGCCACGGTGAGCGCGGTGGCGTAGGGCACGAGCTCGATCTTGCCATCGCCGCTGCGACCCATCGCCATATTGACGCCCACCGCGGCGAGCGACAGGCCGATGATCATGATGATCGGCCCCACCACCACCGGCGGCATGTAGCGATGCACGATCTCGGCGCCGTGCTTCCACACCAGGCCGGCGAACAGGAAGTACATCAGCGACACGCAGGCGAGCGCGCCCATGGTCGCCGGGATGCCCCAGGTCTGGATGCTGAAGATGATCGGCGCGATGAACGCGAAGCTGGAGCCGAGGAAGATCGGCACCTGGCGCCCCGTGATGAGCTGGAACAGCAGCGTGCCGACGCCAGCGCCGAGCAGCGCCAGCGCCGGATTGAGGCCGGTGAGCAGCGGCACCAGCACCAGCGCGCCAAAGGCGACGAAGAGGATCTGGGCACCGGAGATCGCCTGCCGCCATAGGGGCTCGGCAGACTGGATGGGAATTTCACGCATGAGGGTTCTCCGCCGGGAGCACGCGGCCGGATGCCGCGCAGCCGGCATGGTTGTCGTTGTCGATGAAGCCGTGATGAGGCGGCGACCGCGGCGGACCATCGCACGCCGTCGCCGTGGAATCAGTTATGCCGGGTGCCGAAGATCTTGTCGCCCGCGTCGCCCAGGCCGGGGATGATGTAGCCGTGCTCGTTGAGGTGGCTGTCGATGCTCGCGGTGTAAATGTCGACCTCAGGGTGTTTCTCGTTCATCAGCGCGATGCCCTCGGGTGCCGCCACCAGCACCAGCGCACGCACGTGCGTACAGCCCTTGCGCTTCAACATATCGACCGTGGCGACCATCGAGCCGCCGGTGGCCAACATGGGGTCGATGATCAGCGCCATGCGCGCATCGAGCTGGCCAACGAACTTTTCGAAATAGGGCACCGGCTGCAGGGTTGCCTCGTCACGCGCGATGCCGACCACGCTGACCTTCGCGCTCGGCATCATGTCGAGCACGCCGTCGAGCATGCCCAGCCCGGCGCGCAGGATCGGCACCACGGTGACCTTCTTGCCCTTGATCTGCTCGATCTCGACCGGCCCTGCCCAGCCCTCGATCTCGACCGTCTCGAGCGGGAAGTCCTTGCACGCCTCGTAGGCCAGCAGGCGGGCGATCTCGGCGGTGAGTTCGCGGAATTTCTTGGTGCTGATGTCGCCTTCGCGCATAAGGCCGATCTTGTGGCGCACGAGCGGGTGGCGGATTTCGTGGATGGGCATGGCAGTTCCGGGCAGCAGGACGAAGACCCGCCCCTTTTACCGCGCCGCCGGTCCGCGCACAAGCGCACAAACCACAGCCTGCCGCATCGCGCATCCCGCCCCGCCCTCGCCCGCCGTCGACGTCGTCGCCACCACGGGATCGGCGCTAGAATGACGCGTCCGACAACGCACCGGGCTTGGGCCCGCAGCACCTCGACATGTCCATCGATCTGGAAGAAATCAAGCGCGCCCGCGACGAAGCAGACTGCCTCGCCAATGACGCCACCGTGGAAGCCGCGCTCGAGCGCATGGCGGCCGAGATCACCGCCCGCCTCGCCGACGCCAACCCGCTGGTGTACGCGGTGATGAACGGCGGCCTCATCTTCGCCGGCCGCATCCTGCCGCGCCTGCCCTTCCCGCTCGAAGTCGCCTACCTGCACGCCAGTCGCTACGGCCACGCGCTGCAGGGCACGCTGCTCGACTGGCGGGTGCGCCCGACCCAGGACCTGCGCGGGCGCACCGTGCTCGTGCTGGACGACATCCTCGACGAAGGCCACACGCTCAAGGCCATCATCGAGCACCTGAAGGAAGAAGGCGCTGCCGAGGTGCTGTCGGCGGTGCTGGTCCACAAACTGCACGACCGCAAGGCATGTCCCGACATGCGTGCCGACTTTTCGGGCCTGGACATCGCCGACCGTTTCCTGTTCGGCTGCGGCATGGACTACAAGGGCTACTGGCGCAATGCGCCAGGCATCTACGCGGTCAAGGGGCTGTAATCAAAGGAGGCAACGCCATGCTCGTCACTTTCAAATCCCACGCCAGCGCCGACGTCATCATGCTCGGCGACGCCGCCAAGAAGCTGATCGCCATCCTGGGAAAGGATCCGCACGGCGCCCAGGGCATCATCACCGCGCAGCAACTGCCCGACGCGATCGCCCGCCTCAAGGCCGCAATCGAGGAAGACCGCGCCCGCCAGGCCGAACTCGAGCGTCAGCGCACGGACGCCGACGAGGCCGCCGACAAGGACGCCGGCCGCACCGGGATGGCTGCTCCTGTCGGGCTTGCCCAGCGCGCCTGGCCCTTGCTCAACATGATGGAAGAGTCGCTGCGCGAGGAAACCCCGGTCGTCTGGGGAATCTGAGCCCCGCACCACCCCCAGGCTGCCGGCCGCAGCCGGTACCGTACCAGTCTGTTTGCCCACGCACATCGCCCCGTCGAGGACTCCGCCATGGCCGGCCGCAAGAAGAACCTGCCGCTCGTCTATTCCTGCTCCGGCTGCTCGAGCGCCGCGCAGATGGCCAACCATGTGGCGCTGCGCCTGGACCACGAGGGCGAGGCCGAGATGTCGTGCATCGCCGGCGTCGGCGGCAACGTGCCCAACCTGGTGAAGATCGCCCGCTCGGGCCGCCCCATCCTCGCCCTCGACGGCTGTGCCCTCGAGTGCACGCGCGCCAGCCTGGCCGAACGCGGCGTGCAGCCCACGGTTCATCTGCTGCTCAACGAACAGGGCGTCAAGAAGCGCTACGCGAGCGACTTCGATGCTGCCGAGGCCGAGCAGGTCTTCCGGCAAGCGCGATCGCAGGCACGTGCGCTCCAGCAGACGATGAAGCGCGCTCCGACACCCGACGCGGCACATTGATCACAGCGCACGCCGGACAAGAAGCCGGGCCAGCAATACAGCACGCACCGTCCCGGACCTGCGCGAATCCATCACTGCGAGGCGCTCAGGCCCTCAGCCTGCGCGCCGTATCGACCAGCGCCGCCGCCAGTTTGTCGAGCATCTCCTGCTGCGCTGCGTCGCGCAGGCGGTCATCGTCGCCGACTGCCTCGCCCGCCTTGCCCACCGCGAGTTGCTGCGGAATCACCTGCATGCCGAGGTAGCCGAGCACGTCGCGGATGTGGAACAGCACCCGCATGCCGCCGAGCGCCCCCGGCGAGCTGCCGACCACCGCCGCGGCGCGACCGGCATACACCTTGCCGCCCGAGCGCTCCGGGTCGGCCGGATTGGGCCGCGAGCACCAGTCGAGGGTGTTCTTGAGCAGCGGCGTGAGCGAACCGTTGTACTCGGGATTGACCACCAGCACGCCATCGCTCGCGTGCAGCACGCGCTGCAGGCGCACGACGCCCTCGGGCAGGCCGGAAGCAGCCTCGAGATCGCCGTCGTAGAGCGGCGCCGGATAGTCGTCGAGATCCACCCGCTCGACCTCGGCACCTGCCGCTTCGAGCGCCTGCGCGCATGCCGCGGCCACCCGGCGCGACAGCGCCTCACGCCGGCGGCTGCCGGCCATCACCACGATACGGGGCTTGTTCATTGTCGATCGTCCACGTGGGGCCTCATGCCGATTCAGCGCGCCGGCTGGCGAATCGGTTCGCCCAGGTTCAGGTTGCCCACGCCGTCCTGACCCTTGATCAGGAACTTGCCTTCGGGCAGATCGCCTTTGCAGGGGGCGAGGCGACGCCCGTCGATCTCCAGCTTGCTCACCTTCACGCCGTCATCCGGAGACGAAAAGGTCGTCGTCAGCTCGCCCTGGAAGTTGTACTTGAAATCGCCGAAGAACTTTCCGTCGACCGCCGCGCTACCGCCCTTGGCGTCGCAAACCGCCTGGTAGTAGCTGTAGTGCTCGTCCTTGCTCCAGCGCTCTTCGCGGCAGTTGGCGAGCACGCTGCCCGGATGCGCCAGGACATCGTCGCGGGCAGGCGAGCCGATGCAGACATGGAAGCTCGATCCCTGCGGCGCGGCGCCCACGGATGTCGTGTTCATCAACCACAGCCCGGACATGCGGGTCGGGCTGTCCATCGGCGTGGGCGAGGCGTGCGCGGTGGCAGCGATGGCGGTCGTCAGAAGCAGAAGCAGGCGGCGCATGGTCGGGTCCTTTCGGGCGGTGGGGGACGGAATTCGGTCGAGCGAAGCGAAGGTTAGAGCCGAACGGGCCTCTTTGAACAGGGGCCGACGCCGCCGGGACGGAATGGGCCGACCTGCCACCCGGCTCAGGCACCCGACGGCGGGCGCGCAAGTTTGCGCTGCAGCGTGCGCCGGTGCATCTGCAAGGCACGCGCGGTCGCGGAAATGTTGCCCTCGTGCTCGGCGAGCACGCGCTGGATGTGCTCCCACTCCAGGCGGTCGACCGACATCGGCGCATCCGGAACGCGATCCTCGAGCACGACCTCCTCGGCATGCAATGCACGGACGATGCTGTCTACATCTGCCGGCTTGGCGAGGTACTGGATCGCGCCGAGCTTCACCGCATCCACCGCGGTCGTGATGCTGGCGTAGCCGGTGAGCACCAGAATACGCGCGCCGGGACTCGCATCGAGCAGCGGGCGGATCAGTTTCAGGCCCGACTCGCCGCCGATGTTGAGGTCGAGCACGATGAACTCGGGCTCATGGTCACGAGCAAGCTCCAGTGCCCCCTCGCTGTCGGTTGCGCCGTATGTGTCGAACCCGCGCTGGCCAAGCGCACGTACCAGCACCTTGTTGAAGGCCGGATCGTCATCGACGACGAGCAGGCAGGGAACGTTCTCCGGAGTCATCAGGCAACCTGTTCAGGAATCAGCATGCGCGCAATCGTGCCACCACCGGGCCGGGAACGGAATTCAAGGCGACCACCATGGTGCTCGATTGCGGCATGCGCCAGCATCAGGCCCACGCCCATGCCTTCAGCGTGAGCGCCGAGTGGCGCATGGCGCGCCGCTTCGACGCGGCCGGGTTCGAGCCCTGGCCCGCGGTCGAGCACTGCGATGACAACCATGCCGCCCTCGCGCTGGGTGTGGAGTTCCACCGCCGTGTCCGCGTTCCCGGCACGGATGTTCGCGTTGGCTGCGTTGTCGATCAGATTGTGCAGCGCCTCGCCGAGCGACGCGTCGGCAACGATGACCGCGCCGGCTTCCGCCGCGCCCGCTCCGATCGCCAGCGCCGCCCCCGGCCGCAGCCGCCGCCAGCGCTCGGCGACATCGCTCGCCCACGCGAACGCGTCCACCGGGCCGCCGCCCTCGGCGCGCTGTTGCCCCGCCTCGCGCGTCAGGCCATTGAGGATGTCGCGACAATGATCGACCTGCTCGCGCATCAATTCCACGTCCTCGCGCACCTCGACCGCCAGCTCGGCTCGGCCCGCGAGATCGTCGGTGAGGATGCGCAGGGTGCCGAGCGGCGTGCCGAGCCGGTGCGCCGCGCCGGCGGCAAGCTTGCCGAGTCCGACCACATAGGCGTCGCGCGCACGCGCAGCATTGACCGCGGCGAGTTCATCCTCGCGCCGGGCCAGCTCGCTGTTCAGGCGCACGATGAACCACACCACCGTCGCCGCCGAAAAGGCGAAGCTGATCCACATGCCGGCAAGATGCCAGTACATCGCCTGGTCGGCATCGGCCAGGTACACCGGCTGGTGGTACTGCCACAGCAGGGAGTACAGCGCGACCGCCAGCGCTGCAAGCAACCAGGCCTGCAACGCCGGCAGGATCGAAGCGCCGACCGCCACCACCGGCAGCAGCAAAGAGATCGCCGGGTTGGTGACGCCGCCGGTGAAGTAGAGGAAGGCCCCCCAGGCCACCATGTCCACCGTCAACTGCAGGAAGGCGCCCCAGCGCCCGACCAGCCATTCGGCCAGGCCACCCAGCAGGGCAAGATTGACCGCGAGCAGACACAGCGTGACACCGGCCAGTGGCGCCACCGGTTGCGCCGGTGCAAGCCAGGGGAAGACCACCAGGCTCATCAACGCCATCGCCAGCAGCGAAACCCAGCGCAACTGCAACAGACGCCCGCGATCGGTGCGCACTGCATTCAGGAGGCCGCCCGGCGCCAGCACAGGGGGCAGGCCCCCCGGGCCGCCGTCCGCGGAGGGTGAGTCGATCCGGTTCGCGTGCACTTAATCCATTCCAGAGAAATACGAAGAGAAAGCCCTGCCTTTGCCTTATATCAAGGTTTGCTGAAATCCCTCTTCCTAGAATGCAGGTGCGACAAAACGTCACAGGACATATTGTCACAGGTCTCCGGAACGCAGGTTGAACCAGCGCGAGGGGCGCAAGGGCGCGGAGCCGAACCTGTTGCAATCGATCACACCTGCCCACGGGAGCAACGAATCATGAATGATGCAAAAATGAACCAGGTCGAGAACATGCCCGACCCGAGCCGCCGCAAGTTCCTGAACACCGCGGCACTTGCCGGCCTCGCCGGCGCTGGCCTGTCGGTCGGCCTGACGGCGTGCAACAAGGAATCCGCCCCCGCACCGGCTGCTTCGGGCGCTGCGCCGGCTGCTGCGCCGGCCGCCCCCAAGGCCGCCGGCAACGGCCTGCACCTGCACATGGCACCGGGCGAACTCGACACCTACTACGGCGTGTGGTCCGGTGGCCACTCGGGCGAGTGCCGCATCCTCGGCCTGCCTTCGGGGCGTGAGATCAAGCGCATCCCGACCTTCAACGTCGACTGCATGAGCGGCTGGGGCATCACCAACGAGTCGAAGAAGATCATCGGCACCCGTCCCGACGGCGAGCTCAAGTACAAGACCGGCGACACCCACCACGTCCACGGTTCGTACACCGACGGCACCTACGACGGCAAGTACTTCTGGGTCAACGACAAGATCCACGGCCGCATCGCCCGCATCCGCGGCGACGTCTTCGAATGCGATGCGATCACCGAGATCCCCAACATCCAGGGCTTCCACGGCATCTTCTCGGACAAGCGCGACCCGGTCGATCAGGCGATCAACCACACCACCCGCGTGTTCTGCGGTAACGAGTTCCACATTCCGCAGCCGAACGACGGCCGCGACCTGGACGACCCGACCAAATACTTCTGCCTCTTCACCTGCGTCGACGCAGAGACCATGGAAGTGCGCTGGCAGTGCAAGGTCGACGGCAACATGGACCTGGTCGCCACCTCCTATGACGGCCGCTTCGCCTGCTCCAACCAGTACAACATCGAAGGCGGCGCGCGCTACGAAGACATGATGTCGGCCGAGATGGACGCCTGCGTGTTCTTCGACGTCGCCCGCATCGAGCAGGCGATCAAGGACGGCAAGTCCTTCACCGTCGGCGACTCCAAGGTTCCCGTGGTCGACGGCACCAAGGCTGCCAACCCGGATCCGAAGACCGCGCTCACCGCCTATGTACCGGTGCCGAAGAACCCGCACGGCGTCAATGCCAGCCCGGACGGCAAGTACATGATCTGCTCGGGCAAGCTGTCGCCCACCTGCACCGTCATCGAAGTCACCAAGGTTGCCGACTTCTTCGACGGCAAGCTCGACGACATCCGCAAGGCGGTGGTTTCCGAAGTCGAAGTCGGCCTCGGCCCCCTGCACACCACCTACGACGGCCGCGGCAACGCCTTCACCACGCTGTTCCTGGACAGCCAGATCGTCAAGTGGAACATCGACGCCGCGATCAAGTTCTACAACGGCGACAAGGCCGTGCAGTACGTGGTCGACCGTATCGACGTGCATTACCAGCCCGGCCACATCAGCGCCGACATGGGTGAAACCAAGGAAGCCAGCGGCCAGTTCCTGGCGGTGGGTTGCAAGTTCTCCAAGGACCGCTTCCTGCCGGTCGGTCCGATGCACCCGGAAAACGAGCAGCTGATCGACATCCGTGGCGAGAAGATGGTGCTGCTGGCCGACCACCCTGTGCATCCGGAGCCGCACGACTTCGTCATCGTCAAGCGCGACATCATCAAGACCAAGCAGGTCGGCAACCTTGCCGACCACCCGCTGTCGATCAAGGACGCGAAGGAATCCGGCGTGTTCCGCGAAGGCAACAAGGTCACGGTCAAGATCGCCTCGCAGGCCCCGGCCTACTCGATGCGCGAATTCACCATCCGTCAGGGTGACGAAGTCACGCTGATCCTGACCAACCTGGACAAGATCGAAGACTTGACCCACGGCTGGGCGATTCCGAAGTACGACATCAACTTCACGGTCAACCCGCAGGAAACCAAGTCGGTGACCTTCACGGCTGACAAGCCGGGTGTGTACTGGTGCTACTGCACGCACTTCTGCCACGCCCTGCACCTGGAAATGCGCACCCGCATGCTGGTGGAAGCCGCATAAGCCCAGGCAATTCAGCAGTTCGGAACGAGGGGCGCAAGCCCCTCTTTCTTTTCCAGTTCGGCCGACACGATGCCCCTGCACTTCTATCAGAACTTGATGATGAGCAAGGCCCCCGAAAAGGCATCCGCGTAGTCTCGCCGATGGATCCACATCGGAGCGCATCATGAAACCGTTCTCCGCTCTGCGCAGCGCCGCCATTGGGGCGTGCATCGCTGTCGCAGGCCTGCTTTTCCCCCTGTCAGCCACTGCGCAGACAGCTTATGAGGCTCCGCTGCCCGCCGAGCTCAACACGGCTCCTGACCTCTGCACCCACGTCCCGTGCGCCGAAGTTCTGCCCGGCGCGGACAGTTTCTCGGATCGCAAGGGCAAGCCCGCCTACGTCGAGGCCTACCGCAACGAGAGCGGCACCAACAAGCTCATCGGCTATGTCTTCCTGTCGACCGACATCGTCGACATCCCGGCCTACTCCGGCAAGCCGGTGATCACCCTGATCGGCATGAACACCGAAGGCATCATCACCGGCACCAAGATCCTGCGTCACAGCGAGCCGATCCTGCTGCTCGGCATCCCCGAGACGGTGCTGACCAAATTCGTCAACCAGTACCTCGGCAAGTTCGTTGGCGATCGCATCGAGATCGGCAAGGGCCGTAACGAGGAAGGCTACATCGGCCTGGACGCCATCACCGGCGCCACCGTGACCGTGATCGCGCAGAACCAGGTAATCATGCGCTCGGGCGTGGCCATCGCCCGCCAGGTGGGCATTCTCAAGATCGAACCCAAGCCGCCCATCCGCTTCTCGGCGATGGACGAGCGTCTGGGCTGGGATCAGATGGTCAAGGAAGGCAGTGTCCGCCGCCTCACCGTCAAACCCGAGCAGCTCGGAATGCCACGCACCCCCGAGCCCTACGTCGACATGTTCTTTGGCTACCTGAACACGCCATCGGTCGGCAAGAGCGTCCTTGGCGAAGGCGGCTACAACAGCCTGATGTCACGGCTAAAGGAAAACGAGCACGCGATCTTCATCATTTCCAACGGCAGCGACTCGTTCAAGGGCTCCGGTTTCGTGCGCGGCGGCATCTACGACCGCCTGCAGGTCGGCCAGGAGATGGACGCCTTTACCTTCCGTGACCTCGACTACCTGCCGCTGTGGGGAGTAGAGGCGCCGGGTGCGCCGAGCTTCAAGGAATCGGCGATCTTCATCATCCGCGATCCCGGCTTTGCCGCAGCGTATCCGTGGAACCTCGTCTTCCTCGGCAACAAGCTCGACCGCGAGACCGGCCACCGCGACTTCGTCAGCTTCGACAACGAATACTGGGTGCAGGCGAAGTACATGGAAGGCGGCCGGCCGAAGGTCGTCAAGCCCGATGCGCCCTGGGTCCGGGTGTGGAAGATGCGCGCGGTCGAGATCGTGCTGTTCTCGATCCTGCTCGTGGGCGTGGGTGCGGTGTACGCGATGCGTGACCGCCTGACCCGGATGTCGACGCGCAAGAACAAGTGGCCGGTGGACGCCTTCAAGTACGCCGCCTGGATCGTCAGCATCTTCTTCATCGGCTTCTACCTGATGGCGCAACCGTCCATCACGCAGGTGCTGACCTGGTTCCACGCTCTGCTGTTCCAGTGGAAGTGGGAACTGTTCCTGACCGACCCCTTCATCTTCCTGTTCTGGATCTTCATCATCATCACGGTGTTCCTGTGGGGACGCGGACTGTTCTGCGGCTGGCTGTGCCCCTTCGGCTCGCTGTCCGAGCTGCTGTACAAGATCGGCAGCAAGCTCGGCCTCAAGCGCTTCCAGTTCATGCTGCCGATGAAGTGGCACAACCGCCTCAAGTGGGTGAAGTACTTCGTGTTCTTCGGCCTGCTCGCGGTGTCGGTGCTGTCGATGGGGCTGGCCGAAAAGCTCGCCGAGGTGGAGCCGTTCAAGACCACGTTCCTGGTCGGCATCTTCAACCGCAGCTGGCCCTACACTCTGTTCGCGGCCGGTCTGCTCGGCCTGTCCATCTTCACCGAACGTCCGTTCTGCAAGTACCTGTGCCCGCTGGGCGCTGCCCTGGCGATGCCATCGACCTTCCGCTGGTTCGGACTCAAGCGCAAGCAGGAATGCGACAGCTGCAAGGCCTGCGCGGTGGGCTGCGGCTCGCTGGCGATCGACGACAAGGGTCGCATCGATCATCGCGAATGCATGCTGTGTCTGGACTGCATGGTCATGTACACGGATGAGCACGCCTGCCCGCCGCTGGCGCAGGAACGCAAGCGTCGCACCAAGGCCGGCGTGGCACTCACGCCGATCGGTGCCGACGGTTACTACATCCCGATCAAGCCGGTGGCCAGCGCCACCCCCAAAGCCTGAAGCAGGAGGACATGATCATGGTCGATCCGCGCATCCTCACCGAAGCCGTCCACCCGCCTTACGAGGACAAGGGCGCCGCCCGCCTGGTGGCCGAAGCCTGGGATCACATCTGGCCGTGGAGCCGCAGCGGCTTCGAGCGTCAGCGCATCATCCAGGCCGCCGGCCTGGCGCTGGCGGTCGCCGCCAGCGTGGCCTGGGTACTCGCCGCCATGGGCGACCTGACGCCGGGCGCCGTCATCGGCTGGTGGTTCGGCTGGAGCGTGTTCGAAGTCGTCGTGCGCATGGGCGCCAAGCCCTACGTCAAGGACGGCCCGTGGTGGGGCCGCAGCTACCGCAAGGCCAGCCTGATGGACATGGTGTGCTACGTGGGTTTCAAGAACCTGCTCATCGGCGCCGTGCTGTTCCTGACGCTCAAGAGCATGGGGCTGCTGGTGATCTGAACTGTCGGAACGAAACACCCTCTGAGCATTGCGCCGCCTGCGGGCGGCGCAATGCTTCCGGGCAACCCAGCCCCGCCCCCCTGCTTCACCTAAATCAAGTCGTGCTGCGACATTCAGCCGCATACTGCGGCCTGCCATTCACACCGATCGAATCGATGTCATTCACACACACGCTCTGCCGACTGACCGCCATACTCGCGCTGGCCGCGATGCTGGCGGCGCCCGCCAGCGCGGCCACATGGCGTGTGCAGCCGGGAGACTCCATCCAGGCGGCCATCGACCGCGCCGCACCAGGCGACGTTATCGAGATCGAACGCGCACGCTATGCCGGTCAGCTGCTGGTCGAAAAGGCGCTCACCCTGCGCGGCATCGACCGCCCCACGATCGACGGCGAGCTCAAGGAAAACGTCATCAGCGTCAAGGCCGAGGACGTCATCATCGAAGGCCTGATCGTGGCGAACTCGGGCGGCGACACCCTGTACCAGCACGCCGGCATTTACATCTACCCCGGCTCGCACCGCGCAGTGGTGCGCAACTGCGACTTCTCCTACACCCTGTTCGGGTTGTGGATCGAGAAGGTCGATGACGTGCTGATCGAGAACAATCTCATCACTGGAAAGCGCGACTTCGACTCGCCCCGGCGCGGCAACGGCATCCAGCTCTACAACACCCAGCGCGCGCGCATCATCGGCAACAACGTCAGCTTCGTGCGCGACGCCATCTACGTGGACGTCTCGCACGACGCCATCTTCCGCGGCAACAAGCTGCACCACAGCCGCTACGGCACGCACTACATGACCTCCTACCGCAACATCTGGGAGGACAACGAGACCTGGTACAACCGCGGCGGGCTGGCCCTGATGGAAGTACGCGACCAGATCGTGCGCAACAACCGCGCGTGGGGCAACTCCGACCACGGCATCATGCTGCGCACCATCCAGGACTCGGTGATCGAAGGCAACATCGTCGCCGGCAACCAGCGCGGCTTCTTCATCTACGACGCCTACTTCAACGAGCTGCGCGGCAACGCCATCATCGACAACGTCGTCGGCATCCACCTGTGGGCAGGCTCCAAGGACAATCAGGTCGAACGTAACGACTTCATCGCCAACCGCGAGCAGATCCGCTTCGTCGCCGCGCGCGACATGATCTGGGGCGCGAACGAGGGCAACCACTGGAGCAACTACCTGGGCTGGGACCGCAACGGCGACGGCATCGGCGATGTGCAATACGAAGCCAATGACATCGTTGATCGCCTGACCTGGCGGCACCCGATGATGAAGCTGCTGCTCGGCAGCCCGGCCATCCAGACCCTGCGCATGGTCGCCCAGCAGTTCCCGCTGCTGCGCGCGCCCAGCATCGTGGACCCGAACCCGCGCATGGAACCGAACAACCCAGAATGGAGCCAATGGCGTGGCAGATATTTCCCCCGCTCAGAATGACGCCGGCGCGGCGGTGATCGTCGCCCGCGGCGTTCACAAGCACTACGGCCTCATCCACGCCGTCGACGGCGTGGACCTCGAGGTCCGCAGCGGCGAGCTGTTCGGCCTCATCGGCCACAACGGCGCGGGCAAGAGCACCATGTTCAAGATGATGCTGGGGCTGATCCCGCTCACCGCCGGCGAGATCCGCATCGACGGCGCGCCGGTACCCGGCAGCAACTTCCGCGCAGTGCGGCGCAAGGTCGGCTACCTGCCCGAGAACGTCGTGCTCTACGACAACCTCACCGGCGCCGAGACGCTCGACTTCTTCGCCCGCCTCAAGGGCGTGTCGCCGGCACAGAACGCAGCCCTGCTCGAGCGCGTCGGCTTGATGCACGCCGCCAAGCGCCGCGTGCGCGAATACTCCAAGGGTATGCGCCAGCGCCTCGGCTTCGCCCAGGCCCTGCTCGGCAAGCCGCGCATCCTGTTCCTCGACGAGCCCACCACCGGCCTCGACCCGGAGGCGATCCGCGGCTTCTACGCCATCCTGCGCCAGTTGAAGAGCGAAGGCGTGACCATGGTCATCACCTCGCACATCCTGGCCGAGATCCAGGAGCGGGTGGACCGGCTCTCGATCATGGCCGCAGGCAAGGTGCAGGCCACCGGCACGGTGCAGGCCCTGCGCGAGCAGATGGACCTGCCGCTGTGGTTCGACGTGCGCGTCGCACCGGAGGATTTCGAAGCGGTGCGCAACGCGCTCGGCGGCCTGCCGGTCGGCGCCATCGAAGCACACGACGGCCGTATCGCGGTGCAATGCGCGCGCGACGCCAAGATGGCGGTCATCGCCGCCCTGGCCACCCTCAATGGCAAGGTGCGCGACCTCACGGTACGCGAGCCTTCGCTCGAAGACGTGTTCTTCGGGTTTTCGGACTGAGAGACGGATCATGGAGTTTTCGCAAGTCGCCACCATCGCCGGCAAGGAATTCTGGGACCGCATCCGCAACCGCTGGGTGCTGGCCGTGGCGCTGGTATTCACCGTATTCGCGCTGTCGATCGCGTACTTCGGCTCGGCGCAGCAAGGCGCGGTGGGTTTCCGCTCGATCGAGGTCACCATCGCAAGCCTGGTCAGCCTGGTCATCTACCTGATCCCGCTGATCGCACTGTTGCTGGGGTTCGACGCCATCGTCGGCGAGCGCGAGCGCGGCTCGCTCGACCTACTGCTGTCGATGCCGATCACCCGCCTCGAGCTGCTGCTCGGCAAGTACCTCGGCCTGGCCGGCGCGCTCACCTTCTCCACCGTCGCCGGCTTCGGCCTGGTGGGCCTGGTGCTGTCGCCACAACTCGACCTCAACGCGCTGTTCCACTACTTCGGCTTCATGATCAGCTCGGTGCTGCTCGGCTGCGCCTTTCTCAGCCTGGCGGTGATGCTGTCGGTGTTCGCGTCCGACCGCACTCGCGCCTCGGGGCTGGCGATCGCGATGTGGTTCTTCTTCGTGCTGATCTTCGACCTGCTGGTGCTCGGCGTGCTCGTCGTCACCGCCGGCCAGTGGGGCGGCGAGGCCCTGCCCTACGCGCTGCTCTTCAACCCCGCCGACGTCTTCCGCATCCTCAACATCTTCTCGATGGAAGATGTCCGCACCCTGTACGGCCTGTCGACCGTGTTCCCGCCCGCGCTGGCGCAGCCCTGGCTGCTCGGCCTGGTGATGGCGGCGTGGATCGTCGGCCCGCTGGCGATCGCCGCCTGGCGCTTCCGGCGCTGATCGCCCCTTCAACCTGAACCGGATGGAGTAAGTCTTCCATGTGCACACATCACGCCTGCCAGAGCCGCCGGCGCTTCCTGATCGCCAGCGCCGCAGCCGGCCTGCTCGCCGCCTGCGGCAGCGGCAACCAGGGCGGCGGTGGCACCATCACCCCGCTCGAGATCGACCGCAGCAGCAGTTGCGCCCTCGACGGCATGCTGCTCGCCGACTACCCCGGCCCCAAGGTGCAGATGCACTACGCCGGCGTATCGCGCCCCGACTGGTTCTGCGACACCATCGAGATGTTCAACGTGTACCTGAACCCGGAGCAGGCCCGCCTGGTGACTGCGCTCTACGTCCAGGACATGGCCAAGGCCGAGTGGAACGCGCCGCAAGGCCACTGGATCGACGCGAAGACGGCCTTTTACGTGTTCGGCTCGAAGCGCCTGGGCGCGATGGGTCCGACCGCGGCCTCCTTCGCCAGCGAGGCGGACGCCAAGGCCTTCGCCGCCGAACACGGTGGCCAGGTCCTGCGCTTCGACGAGGTCAAGCCCGACATGGCCGTCCTCGACGGCGGCGCCCTCCACGACCAGGCCATGTAAGCGCCAGGAGGCCAACGATGAACCCAATCTACGATACCGTACCCCCGCAGGATGCCCTCGAGCTCGAGCAGGTCGCACGCCTGATCTACGAATCGCGCGAGAACCGCCGCAAGGTCCTCAACGCCGTCGGTGCCAGCGACGAAGCAGAGCTGCTCGCGCGCATCGCCAGCGGCGAGATCGACGAGCACCCGGCCTACGAGCACTACCTCGCCGCCCGCATCCTTGCCGACACCCACGCGGCCGCACGCCAGGTGGTCGGCAGCCGACTGCAGGAGATCAACCGCGGATGAGCCTGCATACCGAACTGCTCGACTACATCGAGCGCGAACACGAAGACGCCCTGCTCACGCCGCCGCAGTTGTCGCAGGACGCGCTGACCCTGGTGCTGAAGAACGGCGCCGTCCTCACCGTGCGCTACGCGGCCGCCGACGCCTACTCGCTGCGCTGGCGCACCAGCCTGCACGCCGACGGTGTGGAGATCGGCATCGACACGGCGCCCACCCACCCACAGCTTGCAACCACGCCCAACCACCTGCACCGGGCCGATGGCTCGGTGGTCGCCGACCCGCTCACGCGCATCGACCACACCCCGGAAGACAACCTGGCGCGCGTGATCGAGGCCCTGAGCCGCGATCCGCAACTGGCGGATCTCGCGCCATGATTCACGTGGTCGTGCGCCGGCGGCTGCTGCTTGCCGGTGCCGCGGGCGCACTCGCTGCGGGCACTGCGCTGCTGTGGGACTACGGCCGCAACGCAAGCGCTGGTTTCGAGCCGCCAGCCGAGGACGTCTGCATCGTCGCCCCCACGCGGGTGACGCCCCCTCACGCCTATGATCCGGCCAGCGGCCTGGCAATGTACGACGCGCGCCCGATCCCGACCGACGCGCGCTGCCCGGTGTGCGGCATGTACCCGGCTCGCTTCCCGCGCTGGGCGGCGCAGATCATCTTCACGGACGGCGCAGCGCACTTCTTCGACTCGCCGGTCGATCTATTCATGTTCCTGGACAAGCCTGCAAGCTTCGGCACCGAACGCAGTACCGCTGACGCGGCGGCAATCTACGTCGCGGACTTTCGCAGCGGTGCGTGGCTGGCTGCCCGCGAGGCGGTTTTCGTGCGTGACTCCCGGGCACGGGGGCCGATGCGCGGCCCCGATCTGCCGGCCTTCGCCGACGAGAGCGCGGCGCGAGCCTTCATCTCGGAGCAAGGTGGCCGCGTCCTGCACTTCGACCAGGTCGACGCCAGCGTCGTTGCCGGCCTGCGCGACGCCAACCACGCCCAGCACATGCACTGAGCACGCCGGTGGCGTACCCCCGCGGCCAGGGGGCCATGCCCAAAGGGCTATAACCCAGAACCGAAAAGCAAGCGGGGCCCGAAGGCCCCGCATCGCGAACACCGCCGCCCGCCTGGAGCGGGGCTGCGCCTCCTTACTTCGACTTCTCGACCATGAAGTCGACTGCAGCCTTAACCTCTTCGTCCTTCAACGAAGCGCCGCCGCCACGCGGGGGCATCATGCCCTTCTCACCCGTGAAGCCTTCGATGGCGTGCTTGTACAGAATGTCGTTGCCCTGCGCGATGCGCGCAGCCCACTCGTCCTTGTTGCCCGGGATCGGGGCGCCCGCCACACCGGACGAATGGCACAACGCACAGGTCTTCTTGTAAACGCTTTCACCAGCGGCATTTGCCGGCGCTGCTGCAGGAGCGGGTGCGGGTGCGGGTGCAGCAGCCGGAGCGGCGGCGACCGGCGCAGAAGCCGGCGCGGCGGCCGGCTGCGCCGGGGTACCGCTGTCCGAGCCACCACAGGCAGCCAACAGGACGGATGCTGCAGCGGCGATCAGGAAGGGAAACTTGTTCATGCACATTCTCCGTTATGTCATTGTCCGTCGCAGAGTCGATCCGCGAATACGCTGAACACTATCGCCAAAAACTCACGACGTGATTGATGATGGTCAATTCACCACGAGATCCGGGGCGCCTCGCGCCGGCGAATGCCTGCCATCATCACGATCCGGCGTTCGTTCATCGGCACGACGCCCTGGTCGGGCGGAACGCTCACGGTCCGCCATGACGATCCACCCGGACGATCCGCGGCGAGTCGTACCGGCGGACTTGAATCCTGCCCGTGCCATACCCATGTGAGCAATGCCTGAAATGCTCCGGAGTCTCCCGATGTCCGCCCCCCTGCACCTGGTCTGCCCACATTGCGATGCGGTCAACCGCGTACCCGCTGACCGTCTTGTCGATGCCCCAAGCTGCGGCAAGTGCGCAAAGCCGCTGTTCACGGCCCACCCGGTCGATCTCGACGCCACGAGCTTCGACCGCCACATCGGCCGCAGCGACATCCCGGTGCTGGTCGACTTCTGGGCGCCATGGTGCGGCCCCTGCCGGCAGATGGCGCCCGCCTTCGTCCACGCCGCCGGGATGCTCGAGCCCAAGGTACGCCTGGCCAAGGTCGACACCGAGGCGCAGCAGGCACTGGCCGCGCGCTTCGGCATCCGCAGCATACCGACCCTGGCGCTGTTTCGCGGCGGTCGAGAAGTTGCCCGCCAGGCGGGCGCAATGGGCGCGGCCGACATCGTGCGCTGGGTGAACAGTCACACCGGCTGAGCACGCACGGGTTGGCGCTCACCCGCCGGCGGATTCGCGCGTGGCCTGGAAGCGCTCCACTGCAACGAAGGTCAGCTTTGCCTCGGTCACCTTCACGACGACCGGGTTCTCGGGATGACGCTCGGCGAAGACCTCCACGTCCACCGTGACCGAGGAAGTGCCGACACGCACGATCTCCGCATGAAAGCTGACCACATCGCCGACCGACACGGGCTGCTTGAACACGAAGGAATCCACCGCCACCGTTGCGACCCTCGAGCGCGCGTGACGGATGGCCGGGACCGCGCCGGCGATGTCGACCATCGACATGATCCAGCCGCCAAAAACGTCGCCGGCCGGATTCAGGTCGGCCGGCATCGGCATGGTGCGCAGCACGAGTTCCTTGTCCGACGGTATTGCGAGGCAGGCACCCGCCTCGCCTTCGCCATCCGCGGGGCCGACGAGCAGTTTGCCGCCTTGCGCATCCACCGCGACGTAGGTCAGCCGCGCCTCGGTCACCTTGACCACCTGCGGCGCGGCCGGATTGCGTTCGGCGAAGACGTGCACATCCACGGTGATCGAGGACCGGCCTACAGTCACCACATCCGCGTAGAAGCTGACGATATCGCCCACCGACACCGGCTGCTTGAACACGAAGGAGTTGACCGCCACCGTGGCCACGCGCGCGCGCGCACGGCGGATCGCCGGCAGTGCGCCGGCGATGTCGACCATCGACATGATCCAGCCACCGAATACATCCCCCGCCGGGTTGAGATCGGCGGGCATCGGCATGACGCGCAGGGCGAGGTGCGCATCCGGAGGCAGTTCTGTGGTGTGGGTCGGACGGTCGGACATCGGGCTCTCCTGGTGTTTTGGCCGTGCTCAGGCTGTCCCGGGATAATGCCAACAAAGACCGAGCGGGTGTTGCCGACCCACACACAGGAAAAAACCTGCGCCCGCCCGTTGTGGCAGGCGACGCAGCCGCCATTGCAGCCTCGGCAGCCCCTTCCGACCCAGTCTGGCGGCGACCGCACCGCGAATCTCCCGAAGAATCATGAAACACACGCGCAAGGCCGCAACAAAGCCTGCGTGATACTCTGCATTGTGCATTGCAGCATTTTTGCCGGCGATTCCTTGTCCAACCCTGGCCAGGGCAACCGGCACGACGCGGAGGATCATCCATGTTCCGACTACCCTGGCCGGCACGACGACCGCCGGCAGAGACCCCCCTAGTCAGCCTTGCGCTGCAGGGCGGCGGCGCGCACGGCGCCTATACCTGGGGCGTGCTCGACCGCCTGCTCGAAGCCGGCATCCGCATCGAAGGCATCAGCGGCACCAGTGCCGGCGCGATGAATGCGGTGGCGCTCGCCCACGGCTGGACCGCAGGCGGTGCCGATGGCGCACGTGCCGCGCTCGACGACTTCTGGCAAGCGGTGGGCGACAGCGTGCCCTTCCACGTCGAAATGCTCAACAGCATCAACTCGACCGCCGACAGCGCGCTGCCGACCCCGATGAACGTGATGATGGGCTTCATGCGGCTGTTCTCGCCCTACCAGCTCAACCCTTTCGACCTCAACCCCTTGCGTGACGTGGTGCGTGCCCAGTTCGACTTCGAGCGCCTGCGCCGCGAGTGTCCGCTCAAGCTGTTCATCGCTGCCACCACGGTGCGCACCGGCAAGGTCAAGCTGTTCCACACCGCCGAGCTGAGCGAATCGGCGCTGCTCGCCTCGGCCTGCCTGCCGACCCTGCACCATGCGGTGGAGATCGACGGCGAGCACTACTGGGACGGCGGCTTCACCGCCAACCCGGCGATCTACCCGCTGCTCTACGAGTGCACCACGCCCGACATCCTGATGGTGCTGCTGAACCCGCTGCAGCTTGACGAGGCGCCGCGCAGCGCCGAAGACATCTCAGCGCGCAGCATGGAACTCGGCTTTTCCACCACCTTCCTGCGCGAGATGCGGATGATCGCCCACGCACGCCAGCACATCGCCGACACCGCGGGCTGGATGCCGCTCGGCCGCCTGGAGCGCAAGCTCGTCAGCCAGCGCTTCCATCTCATCGAAGCCCACGAACTGGCCGAGGCCGGCCGCGGCAGCAAACTCAATGCGGCCAGCAGTTTCCTGACCGAACTCAAGACACTTGGCCGCGCGCGCGCCGGGGACTGGCTCGGCACGCAATACCGCCACGTCGGCCGCAAGGAAACGGTGGATGTCGCGCAGCTCTTCCTGTAGCCCGGCGCGGATCAGTCGGGCATGGCGTCCAGTCGCGCCAGCCAGGGCGCACGCAGCGATTCGGGCACGAAGCTCGCTTCCAGGCTGTTGCGCGCCACGCGCTTGAGCTCGGCACGCGTGAGCCCGAGCGCCTGCGCCGTGTCCACATAGTTCTGCGCCACGTAGCCGCCGAAATACGCGGGATCGTCGGAGTTGATCGTGAGCTTGAGCCCGGCATCGAGCAGGCGCTTGAAGTTGTGCTGAGCGAGCGTCGGCACCATGCACAGCTTCACGTTCGACAGCGGACACACCGTCAGCGCCACCTGCTCGTTCGCGAGGCGCTCGAGCAGCGCCGGATCTTCATCGCAGCGCACGCCGTGGTCGATGCGCTCCACCTGCAGCACATCGAGGGCCTCGACGATATACGCGGGCGGCCCCTCCTCGCCGGCGTGGGCGACGATATGCAGGCCCAGCTCGCGGCAGCGCGCGAACAGGCGCGCGAACTTGCCCGGCGGGTGCCCGTTCTCGGACGAATCCAGACCGACACCGTGAATGCGCGCCAGATACGGCAGCGCCTGCTGCAGCGTGGCGAATCCCTCGTCCTCGCTCAGGTGGCGCAGGAAGCACAGGATCAGCCGCGAGCTGATGCCCCAGCGCGCCTGGGCCTCGGCGCACGCACGCTCGAGACCGTCGAGCACGGTCTCGAAGGCGATGCCGCGCGCGGTGTGGGTCTGAGGGTCGAAGAACAGCTCGGCATGGACCACGCCGTCGGCGTGTGCGCGCTCGAAGTAGGCGATGGCCAGCTCGAAGAAGTCCTGCTCCCGGATCAGCACCGCCGCGCCCGCGTAATACAGATCAAGAAAGCTCTGCAGGTCGGTGAAGGCATAGGCTGCGCGCGTAGCCTCCACGCTGTCCCAGGGCAGCGCCACGCCGTTGCGGCGCGCGAGCGCGAACATCATCTCCGGCTCGAGGGTGCCTTCGATGTGCAGGTGCAGCTCGGCCTTGGGCAGGCTGCGGACATAGGTCTCGAGGTCCATGGCGATCTCCTTGCAGATGGGCGAATCCTAGCGCCAAAGACCGCATTCGGCGCGCCCGGCTGAGCCCCGATCGGGGCGGTGCTTTCTTGTGGCGACCGCTGAGCGGCGGTAGCATGGCCGTCTGCTGCCATGCAACGAAGCCTGCCCGGCCTCGTTTCCGCGCCAATTTCCTGCGCGCGCACCCACCGAATTCACCCCATGTTCCGGAGATCGTACCGATGCGAAAAACCTGGCTCGCCCCGCTGTTCGCCGCCTTCACCGCTGCCGCAGGCATCGCCGTCGCGACCCCCGCCGCAGCGCAGACGACCCTGAAGATGGCCTATGCCCTGTCGGCCAGCTCGCACTACGGCGCCGGCGGCGAAGCTTTCTCGAAGTCGCTCGAAGCCGGCACCGGCGGCCGCTTCAAGGTGCAGCAGTTCCCGAGCAGCGCGCTCGGCGGCGAGCGCGAGGTCATCGAGGGCCTGCAGCTCGGCACCATCGACCTCGCCATCCTGTCGACCGGCGCCACGCTGAACTTCGTGCCGCAGACCGGCGTGTTCGACATCCCCTTCCTGATGCGCGACCTCAGCCACGCCCGCCAGGTGCTCGACGGCCCGGTCGGCCAGGACATGCTGAAGGCCTTCTCCGCACGCGGCCTCGAGGCGCTGGCCTGGGGCGAGCAGGGCTTCCGCCACCTCACCAACAGCAAGCGCGCGGTCACCACCGCTGCCGACGCCAAGGGCCTCAAGATCCGCACCACCGAGAACCCGGTGCACATCACCGCCTTCCGCCAGATCGGCATCCTGCCCACGCCGATGGCGTGGCCGGAAGTCGCTACCGCGCTGCAGCAGGGCACCATCGACGGTCAGGAGAACCCGCTGTCGGTTATCACCTCTGCCAAGCTGTCGCAACTGCAGAAGCACCTGTCGCTGACCGGCCACGTCTATGCGCCCGCGGTGGTGATGGTGTCGCCGACGGTGTATGCCGGTCTGTCCGACGCCGACAAGCAGGCCTTCGTCGAGGCCGCGAAGAAGGGTGCGCAGGCGATGCGCGACTTCGTCGACAACGTCGAGAAGACCGGGGTCGAGCAACTCAAGTCCGAGGGCATGGAGGTCGTCACCACGGTCGACCGCAAGTCCTTCGAGGACGCGGTGGCGCCGGCCTACGAGGACTACTACAAGCGCTTCGACAAGAACCTGATCGACGCCATCCGCAATACACGCTGAGCGCCGGCTGCACGGGCCGCGCCGGCCGCACACCGCGTCCGGCACGACGGCACGGTCTGTCCCTCTCCGCCGCAGGCCCCGCTTCCCCATCGCCCCCGCCACGCGCGGGGGTTCGCCTTTCCTGGCTCCGCTCATGACGCTTCTTCGCCGCATCGACCACTGGCTGTTCAAGAGCGTGTCCGTGCTCGCCCAGCTTTTCCTGATCGGCGCGGTGGCGGCCGGCTTCTGGCAGGTCGTCGCGCGCTTCGTGCTGTCCTCGCCGCTCGACTGGAGCGAGGTGCTGACCCGCGCGCTGCTGATCTGGGCGGTGCTGCTCGGCGTCGCGCTCGCCTTCCGCCACGGCGCAATGCTCGGGGTCGAGATCCTGCGCACGGTGCTGCGCGCGCGCCAGCGCCGGGTGCTCGAATGGGTGGTGGCGCTGGTGTGCAGCGGCTTCCTCGGCTTCCTGGCCTGGATCGGCGGGCAGATGACCTGGCGCGTGCGCTTCCAGACCGTGCCCAGCCTGGACATCTCGATCTCCTGGATCTACCTCGCGATTCCCGTCGGCGCCACACTGGCGGCGCTTGCCGTGCTGCTGCGCGTGGCCGCCGCCTCGGCGGCCGAACCGGTCCCGCTCGACGGCCAGGGCTGAACGCGGCGCCCCGCCCCCTTCGCTAAACACATTCCAACCGCCTCTACTGCCTGCCACCACCATGTCCCAGTTGATGATCCTCACCATGCTGATCTTCTTCGGCCTCACCGTGCCGGTGGCGGTGTCGATCGGCCTGGCGGCGATGAGCGGGGTGGCGGCAGCGAACCTGCCCTGGCTGGTGGTGGCGCAGCAGATCTACGCCGCGCTCGACAAGTATCCGCTGGTGGCGATCCCCTTCTTCATCCTCGCCGGCAACCTGATGGAAGCCGGCGGCATCTCCGAGCGCCTGGTCGAGTTCGCCAAGAGCCTGGTCGGCGGCGTGCAGGGCGGCCTGGCGATGGCCTGCGTGATCACCTGCATGATCTTCGCCGCGGTGGCGGGCTCGAGCGTCGCCACCACCTTCGCCGTGGGCGCGATCCTGATCCCGGCCATGGTGCGCCACGGCTACCCCGCGCCCTTCGCCGCCTCGCTGCAGGCCACCGCGGCCGAGCTCGGCGTGATCATCCCGCCCTCGGTGCCGATGATCCTGTTCGCGGTGTCCACCGACACCTCGACCGGCGAGCTCTTCATCGCCGGCGTGCTCCCCGGGGTGCTGATCGCGGCGGCGCTGATGGCCTATGTGTGGCTGTACGCGCGGCGCAACCGGCTTGGCCTGCAGGACGGCGAGGGCCGCCTGCCGCTGTGGCCGGCGCTGCGCCGCGCCTGGCTGGCGCTGCTGATGCCGGTGATCATCCTGGGTGGCATCTACGGCGGTGTGTTCACCCCGACCGAGGCCTCGGTGGTGGCGGTGGTGTATGCGCTGGTGGTCGGCATGCTGGTCTATCGCCGCATCCGCCTGCCCGACCTGTCGGCGACCCTGCACCGCTCGGTGGTGGGCACCGCCAGCATCATGTTCATCATCGCCAACGCCGGCGTGTTCGGTTTCCTGCTCAACCGCGCCGGCGTGCCGGATGCGCTCGGGCAGTGGCTCGGCCAGCTCTTCAGCGACAAGATCACCTTCCTGCTCGGCGTGAATGCGGCGCTGTTCCTGATCGGCATGATCATCGAGACCTCGGCCTCGATCGTCGTGCTCGCGCCGCTGCTGCTGCCGGTGGCGGTGGCCTTTGGCGTCGATCCGGTGCATTTCGGCATCATCATGGTGATCAACCTCGCGCTCGGGATGATCACCCCGCCCTTCGGCGTGAACCTGTTCGCCGCCAGCTCGATCTCGGGCGTGCCGCTCGAGCGCATGGTGCGGCCGCTGCTACCCTTCGTCGCGACCGTGGTGGCCTGCCTGCTGATCATCACCTACGTGCCGCAGATCAGCCTGGTGCTGCGCGACCTCGTCTATCGCTGAGCGCGGTCTGCGGCTCATCGCCGACCCGACGCCCCTCCCCGGAGCCGACTCATGACCCAGCCACGCCAGCCGCTGCAGCCGCTCTCGGCCGAACTCACCGCCCGCGCCCTGCCCTATTCCGAGCTCGCCGACGAGATCGCCGCCCTGCTCGCCGAGCCCTGGGTCGAGGTGCCGCCACGCATGGTGATGCCGCTCGCCGGCCAGGGCACGCTGTTCGTGATGCCATCGACGGACGGCAGGCTCGCCGTCACCAAGCTCATCACCTTCACCCCGGCCAACGTCGGCAGCACGCGCCCGACCATCCAGGGCGACGTGGTGGTGTTCGACGTCGCCAGCGGCGAGCGCCGGCTGATCATCGACGGCCCCACGGTCACCGCGCGCCGCACTGCGGCGGTGTCGCTGCTCGCGGCCCGCCGGCTGGCGCCGAACACGGACGGCCCGCTGCTGATCGTTGGTGCCGGCGTGCAGGGCCGCGCGCACCTCGATGCCTTCGTCGAAGGGCTCGGCGTCGAGCAGGTGCGCATCGCCTCGCGCAGCCCGGCGAGCGCCCGCGGGCTGATCGACCATGCGCGCAGCCGCGGGCTGGAAGCGCTGCCCGCCTTCGACCTGCGCCGCGCGCTCGACGAATGCCCGCTCGTCGTCACCGTCACCCCGGCTAATGGCGTGGTGCTCGACGGCACGCCGCGCGCAGACGCCTTCATTGCCGCGGTCGGCGCGTTCACGCCGCAGATGGTGGAGCTGTCGCCGGCGCTGTGCCATGACGTGGCCGCGCGCGGCACGGTGGTGGTGGACACCCGCGACGCCGATCACGAAGCCGGCGACCTGATCCAGGCCGGCATAGATGTCGGCGTCATTGCGGCGCTGGCGCAGGTGATCCGCGAGGACTGGCCGCGACCGGCGGGCCCGGTGCTGTTCAAGAGCTGTGGCTGGGCGGGCTGGGACCTGGCCGCCGCCCGCCTCGCCTTGCGCGCCGCCGGTTGAGTGCCACGCGAGGGAACACAACGCATAAGCCGATCAGTCGGAACGACGCACCGCTCGCCACGCCAGGTACGCACCGACCGCGATCAGCGGCAGCAGCACGCCGGGCTCGGTGAAGGCATGGATGAGGGCGTTGAAGAAACCGTCGGTGCCGTGAGTGTGGCCGGGATGGGCGAAGGCGGCGCCGGATGCGCCGGCAAGCGCCAGGGCGAGCGCGGAGGCGCTCAGCGTGCGGAATGTTGTCATGGTCGATACTCCTGTGCTTTCGATGATGCGGTGAGTTCCGGGGCGGCAGCGGGCGGCTCGCCACCTGAAGGATGTCGTGCGCTCAAGCCGCCGCGGCAGCGAGCAGGCCCTGGCGTTCGATGAAGTCGATGATATCGGCAAGCCCCTGCCCCGTCTTCTGATTGGAGAACACGAAGGGGCGCGCGCCGCGCATCTTGCGCGCATCGCGGTCCATGACCTCGAGCGAGGCGCCCACCAGCGGCGCAAGGTCGATCTTGTTGATCACCAGCAGGTCGCTGCGGGTGATTCCCGGCCCGCCCTTGCGCGGAATCTTGTCGCCGGCCGACACATCGATGACGTAGAGCGTCAGGTCGGACAGCTCGGGCGAGAAAGTGGCCGCCAGATTGTCGCCGCCGGACTCGACGAAGATGATGTCCAGCCCGGGAAAGCGCGCATTGAGGCGGTCGACCGCCTCGAGGTTGATCGACGCGTCCTCGCGGATCGCGGTGTGCGGGCAGCCGCCGGTCTCGACGCCGATGATGCGCTCGGGCGCGAGCGCCTCGTTGCGCACCAGGAACTGGGCGTCCTCGGCGGTGTAGATGTCGTTGGTGACGACGGCGAGGTTGTAACGCTCGCGCAGCGCCATGCACAGCGCCAGGGTCAGCGCGGTCTTGCCGGAGCCGACCGGACCGCCGATTCCCACGCGCAAGGGGCCGCGGGCAGGACCGGGGGCAAGGTCATGCGTGGCGCCACCCGGGACGGAGGACGGGAACGAATGCTGGGTCATGATCTGAACAACCTTGTGTATTGGGTTTCGTGCCGACTGCTGGCAATCGCCAGGCCGGGGGTGTAGTTGCTCCAGCGCGCCTCGGGCAGGCGCAGCGCAGTTTCGACCAGGGCCGGGATGCGCTGGCCGAGCGTCGCCAGCAGGCGCTGGCCGGCGCTCTGACCGAGCGGCACCGCCTTTACCGCCGCCATCACCTGGTTCTCCGCCCACGCCCACAGGTAGGCGGCAAGCGCCTGATCGGGCGGTATCTGCCAGGCCGCCGCGGCTGCACACCAGACAGTCGGGAAGCACGGCGTGTCGAGCGCAAGCAGGCGCGCACGCCAGCCGGGAATCGACGCGAAGGCATCGAGATCCGCGAGCAGTTTCACCAGCGACCAGGCCATCTGCAGCGTCTCGGCGCGCAGCTCCGACGTCTCGCGGCTGGCGAGAAAATCCGCGTTGAGGCGGGCGACCTCCGCATCTTCGCCCTCGGCCCAGGCCACAAGCTGGCGCGCCAGCAGCGGCGCCTCGAAGCGCGCCAGGCTCCATTCGAGCAGCTCGCCGATCCACGCCGCGGCATCGGATTCGTTACGCACCGCCCCGCTTTCCACCGCCCACTCCAGGCCCTGCGAGTAGGTGTAAGCCCCCACCGGCAGCGCCGGGCTGGCCAACTGCAGCAGGCGCACAAGGGGCAGCAGGTTGGGCCGCGTGGGAGCGGGCATCGTGGGAGCGGGCTTGCACGCGAATGCAGGGCTTGACCATGCACCGCTCGCGGGCAAGCCCGCTCCCACAGCGCTGCGCTCCATGACAAGGGCCTCGGTCGCAGGGGCGATGCCCGGTGCTGGCGGCAACGGGGAGATGATGGCTGCGCTCATTGCCCAGCCATCAGGTGGATGCGCGCGCCGCTGCCGTCGCCAGGGTGCTGGTGTCCCGGGGCGTAGGCGCCCGCCTCCGGCTCGAACGGCACACACAGCGAACTCACCAGCGCGCCCAGGCCGACCAGCATGCCCTCGAGCACATGGTCGGCCTGAATGCGCAGCCAGTCGCCGCCGGCGTCCCGCCCCACCTGCACGGCGACGTGGCGGTTGCCCAGGTGGAATGCTGCCCGTGCGAGCTCGATCGCGGTGGCGCAGCGCACCTCGAGCAGATCCTCGGGCGCGGACACCACTGCGACCACGCGCCCGTTGCTGGCGAGCAGGCGGTCGCCGCCGCGCAGGATGGTGCCGCGCGGCAGGAACAGGCCCACTTCGGCGCCGGACGCCAGACGCGCGCGCAGGCGGCTCTTGCTCCGCGTGCTGAAGTCGAGTTCCAGACTGTCGGCCGCTGGCGCGTCGCCGGTGTAGCGCGCCTCGATCAGGCAGAAGGCGGGCACGGCGACCGGCTCGGCGGGGGCAGCAGGCGTGGCAGCACGTGCGCCAGCGGAGCAAGGCGATCCGGACGATTGCGCCGACGCGCTGCCGGCGCGCTGAGCAGTTGCGGAATCAGCATGCATGGTCTTGTCTCAAAAAAGGAAATAGCGCTGCGCCAGCGGCAGCACCTCGGCCGGCTCGCAGGTGAGGTGCTCGCCATCCGCGCGCACGACGTAGGTCTCGGGGTCGACCTCGATCTCGGGCGTGGCGTCGTTCAACACCATGTCGGACTTCTGCACCCGGCGGCAGTCCTTCACCGCCACCAGCGGTTTCTGCAGCCCGAGCGCGGCGACCTCGGCGTTATGCAGCGCGGCCTGCGACACGAAGGTCACCGCGGTCTTCAGCGCACGCCCGAAGCTGCCGAACATCGGGCGGTAATGCACCGGCTGCGGGGTCGGAATGGACGCATTGGGGTCGCCCATAGCGGCCGCGGCGATCATGCCGCCCTTCACGATCAGGCTCGGCTTGACGCCGAAGAAGGCCGGCCGCCACAGCACCAGGTCGGCGAGCTTGCCCGGCTCGATCGAGCCCACCACGTGGCTGATGCCATGGGTGATCGCCGGGTTGATGGTGTATTTGGCGATGTAGCGCTTGACCCGGAAGTTGTCGTTGGTGGTGCTGCCTTCGACCACCGCGACCGCATCCGGCACAGCCGCGGCTGCGCTGCGCCGGGGCGCCAGCCAGCCGCGCTGGACCTTCATCTTGTGCGCGGTCTGCCAGGTGCGGATCACCACCTCGCCCACCCGGCCCATGGCCTGCGAGTCCGACGACATCATCGAGAACGCGCCGGAGTCATGCAGGATGTCCTCGGCGGCGATGGTCTCGCGGCGGATGCGCGATTCCGCAAACGCCACGTCCTCGGCGATCGCAGGGTCGAGGTGGTGGCACACCATCAGCATGTCGAGGTGCTCGTCGATGGTGTTCACGGTGTAGGGCCGCGTCGGGTTGGTCGAGGACGGCAGCACGTTGGGCCGGCTGATCGCGCGGATGATGTCCGGCGCATGGCCGCCGCCCGCGCCCTCGGTGTGGAAGGTGTGGATGGTGCGGCCCTTGAACGCGGCCAGCGTGGTCTCGACGAAGCCCGATTCGTTGAGCGTGTCGGTGTGGATCGCCACCTGCACGTCCATCTCGTCGGCCACCGTCAGGCAGTTGTCGATCGCCGCCGGCGTCGTGCCCCAGTCCTCGTGCAGTTTCAAGCCGATCACGCCCGCCTGCACCTGCTCCTTCAGCGGCGCCGGCAGGCTGGCGTTGCCCTTGCCGAAGAAGCCGAGGTTCATCGGGAAGGCCTCGGCCGCCTCCAGCATGCGGTGGATGTGCCACGGCCCCGGCGTGCAGGTGGTGGCGAAGGTGCCGGTCGCCGGCCCGGTGCCGCCGCCGAGCATGGTGGTGACGCCCGACATCAGCGCCTCCTCGATCTGCTGCGGGCAGATCCAGTGGATGTGGCTGTCGATGCCGCCGGCAGTGAGGATCATGCCCTCGCCGGCGATCACCTCGGTGCCGGCGCCGATCGGGATCGTCACGCCGGGCTGGATGTCAGGGTTGCCGCCCTTGCCGATCTTCCAGATGCGCCCGTCCTTGAGGCCGACGTCGGCCTTCACGATGCCCGTCACCGCGTCGACGATCAGCGCGTTGGTGATGATCGTGTCCGCCACGTCGGCAGATACGCCCTGCCCCTGGCCCATGCCGTCGCGGATCACCTTGCCGCCGCCGAACTTCACCTCTTCGCCGTAGATCGTGTGGTCGTGCTCGACCTCGATGACGAGCTCGGTATCGGCAAGGCGCAGCCGATCGCCTACCGTGGGGCCGAACATCTCCGCATAGGCACGGCGCGAGATCGCGCTCATCACAGTGCTCCCATCACGAGGCCGTTGAACCCATAGACCTCGCGCTCCCCGTCCAGCGCCACCAGTTCCACCGTGCGCGACTGCCCGGGCTCGAAGCGCACCGCGGTGCCCGCGGCGATGTTGAGACGGAAGCCCCGTGCCGCGCTGCGGTCGAAGTCGAGCGCGGCGTTGGTCTCGGCGAAGTGGTAGTGCGAGCCGACCTGGATCGGACGGTCGCCGGTGTTGGTCACCACCACCGTCAGCGTGGCGCGGCCGGCGTTGAGCTCGATGTCGCCATCGGCGACGAAATATTCTCCGGGAATCATATTTTCTCCCCCAGTTTCATGCCGCGTGTTGCAGACGCGACCAAGTAGCGATCGTCATGTCGGATGCTTGTGGCGCAGGCGAGGACTGTCTGAGCCCGAAGGGCGAGTTCCTCAGCCTGCAGAGCAACTATCCGGCGTGGCGGTCGCGGGCAGTACCGAAAAACGCAGCCCACCGCGAACTCAAACGATCGGCTGATGCACGGTCACCAGCTTCGTCCCATCCGGAAACGTCGCCTCCACCTGGATGTCCGGAATCATCTCCGCCACCCCTTCCATCACGTCGTCACGGGCCAGCAGGGTGGCGCCGAAGCTCATCAACTCCGCCACCGTCCGCCCGTCGCGTGCGCCTTCCAGGATCGCGCAGGTGATCAGCGCCACCGCCTCCGGATAGTTCAGCTTCAGCCCGCGCGCGCGCCGGCGCTCGGCCAGCAGGCCGGCGGTGAAGATCAGCAGCTTGTCCTTCTCGCGTGGTGTCAGTTCCATCTCGTCTCCTTGCGCCGCGGCCGGCCTGGACGCCGCCGCCGTCCCGCACCCCGCACGCACCGGCCAACCGGCAGCGCGGGATGCACTCGCACCTCAGGTATTCCATATCCGCGGCACCTGCATCGCCCGCCCCGCCACCGCCGGCCGCGCCGCGCCCCACAGCTGCGCCAGCCACGCCCGCCCCGGCTCGCAGGCCGGCCCGAGCCAGCGCGCCACCAGCAGCCCGGGCAGCAGGGTCACCGCACCGCGCCCGGCCATCGGCTCGATCGCCCGCCAGGCCTCGAGCAGACCCGCATCACATGCCGGCGCCGCGACCAGCAGCGTCGCGCTCACCGGCGCGCCATCCAGGCCCACCGCAGCGTCCAGCAAACCAGCCCCGCCCTCGAGCACACCGCGCTCGAGCCACAGCGGCCTGCCGTCGCGGCTGATCCGCGTGCGCAGCGCAAGCTCGCCGCAGGTGAAGCGCTCGCCCGCGCCGATGCGACCGAGACAGAGCACCTCCGCCCCGATGAAGGCCCCCGAGCCGGCAAGCTCGACCTCGGTACCGAGCGTGCCGAGCGCGCCGTCGTAGACGATGCTTTCCTGCGGCAGGAACTCGCACACGCCGCCCTCGGCCACGCGAATCCGCTGCACCAGGCTGCCCGGCGCGCCGGCGCTGCGATACCACTTGCCGGCCCCGGGCGTGGTCAGCAGCACATGCGCCTGCGCGCCGAGTTCCAGCGTCAGCGCCAGCCGGTCGCCGCCGGCGATGCCCGCGGGGGGATGCACCAGGATCGTGTGGCACACCGCCTCGCCTTCCGGATACAGCGCGCGCTGCACGACGAGCGGACCGCGATGCGCGCGCTCGACGAGCACGGTGCGGGCACCACGGCGCTGATAGGCCAGACGCAGCTCGGCGCGCCAACCAGCGTCGGCGCTGTCGGACGGGGGATCGGCAAGAGGGGCTTCGGCAACCGCGTTCATGCGGAGCCTCTAGCAAACGTCGGGCCAGCCCGCGCGACGGGACGCTATCCGATTGATCCGGCAACGCTTATCGAAACTGCGGAGGCGCTGGGGCGCAAGTGCGGCAGGGCCGCATCCAGCTCGGCGGGGATCGGTGCGCACCAGAAACAGGCGTGCGCTGGCGAACGCACCATTGCGGTGCGTGGCGCCTGGCGGTTCAGCGCGCGGCGGACGCCGCGCCCGCCGCCGCGTTGCCGGCGACCTCGGGCGGCGTCTCGGGCAGCGGCTCCCACAGCTCACGGTAGGTGGCACTGTAGTCGAGCAGCTTCTCCGTCATGCGATCGACATGGTCCGGCGCACGCGGCGCGCGCACCGGACCGATCGCCGAGTAGCCCAGCCCGGCCCGCCCACCCTTCACCTGCAGGCCGATGAGGTCGAGCATCGTCGGCAACATGTCGAAGTGCGTGACCTCGCGGGTGTTGGCGGTGAGCTTCGGGTTGTCGTTGATCAGCAGGTTGAAGACCCGGCGCTCCGGGTTCGTCACCAGCTTGCCGTAGGAAGTGTTGCCCATGGCCAGGTGGTCGCCCTGCACCACGATCGCGACCCGGTCGAGCCAGCCGCGGGCGATGATGTACTCGACGAACTCCGCCACCAGATCCGCCGTGCATTCGACGATGCCCTCGAAGTCCTGATGGCCGCGGCGCGCGCATTCGGGCGACACGTGGCCGTAGGGATGGTGGGTGTCGACGGTGAGCACGTTTAGGTTGAAGGGCCTGCGCGACTTCATGAGCTGGTCGAGCTCGGCGCGCGCGCGGCGGAACAAGGCGTCGTCGCGCAGGCCCCAGCCGCTCATCGCGCCCGGCGGCTCGCCGGCGGCGATCCATTCTTCGCGCCCCATCACACGACTGTAGCGGTGGTCGTTGAAGAACTTGCCGACGCCGGCGAAGACCAGGCTGGAGCCGTTGAGGAACACGTTGCGGTAGCCCTGGCGGGCGAGGATGTCGCCGAGACAGTGTGCGCGCGGCAGGTAGCGCTCGACTTTCTCCCCCTGCACGTTGCCGCCGAACATCGCGACCGACTTCAAGGGGACGCCACACTGGGTGGACACCAGGCTGGCGATGGTGAAGTGCGCGCCCATCAGCTCGCGATAGCTGTCGAAGGACACGGCGCCGGGGAGGGCCTTGAGTGCGTTCAGGCGCTTGAGCAGGTCGCGACCGAAGAGCGCGGGGTCGGAATAGGTGTTCTCCAGGCTCTCGACGTAGATCACCACCAGGCTCTTGGGCGGCTTGCGCCCGCGTTCGAGCGTGATCCGGGCCGGATCGACGTAGGCGTCGGCGAAGTAGTCCTCGCCGAAATAGCCGCGCACGTAGCGCGCCACCGAGAAGTTATCGACGAAGAAGGCGACGCCGGCACCCAACACGACCAGCGGCACGATCCGCGGCAGCGTGTGACGGGCGGCGTGGTGCAGCACCGCGGTCACGCGCAGCCAGGCCATGCGCAACCAGGGTCGCGGCCACGCCTCGGGGTGGCCACGCAGGTACCGCACCCAGCCATCGAAACCCCACAACAGAAGGGCGAGGGCGATCGGCAGCGCAAGCCCGCGCCACAGGAAGCGATGGATGATCTCGGGGTCGCTGGCGAGCACGCCTTCGGAGCCGAAACGCAGGTGATAGAGCACCTGGTCGATGCTGACCCGGCCGAACTCCTCATTGAGCCAGCGCGGAATCGCGTACAGCAGACAACCGGCCAGGATGGCCAGGAATCTGAGCAGTTTTCCGACGCGCATGCAGTCCCCGCACTAGCAAGCCCCGGGGCGATCCGCAAAGTGGACGCACGCAAAGGGTGCGCAATGGTACTGCAACACTCCCGTAACAAATGCGGCATTTGTCACCGCGTGTGGCGAGGCGCTGCGGCCCGCGCCGCGTCCGCCAAACAAGACAGCCCCGACCGCAGACGATCGGGGCTGTTGTCGTGATCCGCCAGCGCCTTTACTGCGTCGAGCGCGCGATCAACACCGCCATCTTCGGGTTCTGCCTGGCCACCTCTTGGGCGAGCTCGGCCTTGGCACGCTGGCCGCCCTCCTCGGTGTTGAGAATGATCAGGTCGCTGCGCAGCTGCTCGGCCAGGTCGACCACCGCTTTACCGCGACCGTACAGCGTGGCCGTCAGAATCTGGCCTTCGGCCGGGACACCCTGGGCGTTGACCTCGTTCACATACGCCTGCAGGTTCGCCACGTGCTTCGGATCGACGTCCCGGTCGGTCTGGCTGACCTCGGCGGACAGCACGTGCTCCGGCGCGAGATACACCAGGTGCACCTTCGAGCCGGTCAGGGAGACGAACTCGGAGATCCGCGCTCGGGTCAGCTTGTTCCCGGTGTGATCGACCACGGCCATGATGGTGCCGTAGAGACGCGACTTGCTTGCGGGCACCGCAGCGGCAGGCGCAGTGGTCGGCGCCATCGACTGCGCCACCGTCGCGGCCTTGCTCTTCGGAATGATCAAGGTGAGGGCCAGGCCGACAAGCGCGATGCCACCGAGCACATAGAAGATGCTGTGCAGCTCGCCGGCGAACTTGACCGCCAGGAAGGCGCCGAAGATCGGCCCGAATATGCCGCCGATACGGCCGAACGCAGCCGTCCAGGCCACACCGGCGCCACGGACGTTGGTGCGGTAGTAGTTGGCAGCCAGACCGTAGATCAGGGTTTGCGTACCCGAGGTCCCCAGACCGGTGATCGCGATCGTGAGCAGCAGCAGGGCCACGACGATTCCGCTGACATCAGCAAGTTGCTGGATCTCGCCGGCCTTTGCGGCCATCGGGACGTCGATCGTGGCAGCGATCAGACCGATGGCACCCATGGCGAGCGCACCGGCCAGGAAGCCCAGCGCCACGATCCGCTGCGGGCCGTGCCTGTCAGCCAGCGTGGAGCCATACAGCGTACCCACCATGGCGCCGGCGTTGAGGACCAGCAGCAATGCCAGCGATCCGTTCTGGCCCATGATCGGGAGCATGATCTTCGGCAGCCAGGTGTTCAGCGAATAGACCAGCAGCAGGCAGAACGCCGAGACGAAGCCGATGACGATGGCCGGGACGAGATAGACGGTGAACAGCCCCGCCCAGCCCGCACGCGCATCGGCCGCGCTGGCGGCCGCGCTCTGTTGCGGCTTGATCTCCGTCTCCGGAATGGGAACGCCGGTGCGCTCGGAGACCTTGCGTGCTTCATCCAGCCGGCCGCGGGAGGCCAGCCAGGCCACCGACTCGGGGAGCTTCCAGATCGCCAGCGGCAGGAGGGTGACCAGCGGCAACGCACCGATCAGGAACATCCCGCGCCAACCGATCACCGGCAACAGGAAGATCGCGAGCAAGGCCGACAGCAGCGAACCCAGCGGAATGCCCGCATAGACGAAGGCGGTGGCCAGGTTCTTCTTCCCCGGCGGGGCGAACTCGGCCGCCATCGCGCCCGTGGTGCCGGCCAGCGCGCCGACGCCCAGGCCCGTGATGAAACGCCAGACACCGAAAGCGGTGAGCGTCTCGGCCATCGCCGACACCGCCATGCCGATCGAGAACCAGGCGATGGATGCAAGCATGACCTTGCGGCGGCCGATCAGGTCGCCCAGGGTGCCGGCGACGAGGGCGCCGAGCATCATGCCGATCATCGCGTACGAGCCCAGCATGCCGGCGTCTTTCGGCGTCAGCGCATGATCGCCGATCCATTTGGCGGCGTCCGGGCCCATGAAGCCGGGCAGGACGGCGCCGTAGACGACGAGGTCATAACCATCGAAAACCAGGCCGACGAAGGCGAGGGCGATCACCCAGATAATGGTGCTGCGCCGCTTGCGCTCCATTTCCGGGCTTTCCATTGGGCCAGTCGATTTCAAGATCGTGACTCCTTGCATTGAATGTTGTCAGGTTTTTGAATCTGGATAAATTACTTAAAACTCGAGATTTTTTGCTCTGGGCGAACCATGCCCTCGGTCCGCCGCGGGCGACTTGTTAGCGCCATTGCGAGCATTCCGGCCTTTGGTCCTGAATGTTGGGGCAACACAAGGGCCGCAAGCGGCCCCTGCATTGCATACTCAAGATGAGTGAGGCGGCCTCAGACGCTGGCGGCGAACTTCTCGTAGTGGAAGCTGTTGGGCTGGACCTTGCGTTCGCGCAGGTCGTGGGCGACGGCCTCGACCATGGGCGGGGGTCCGCACAGGTAGATGTCGACTGCGCCCTG